>CAZLWV010000086.1:0-34200 GCA_964563135.1 uncultured Planctomycetaceae bacterium | reverse complement strand
CCACTGGCAGCCGAGCGGCAGCTCGTACCGGCAGGCGGCCCTGCCGCCCCTGCTCACCGGAGGCGAAGACCATGTGGCTTCCCCAAAATTCGCGACCAACGGGAGCGAGCCACTGGCAGCCGAGCGGCAGCTCGTACCGGCAGGCGGCCCTGCCGCCCCTGCTCACCGGAGGCGAAGACCATGTGGCTTCCCCAAAATTCGCGACCAACGGGAGCGAGCCACTGGCAGCCGAGCGGCAGCTCGTACCGGCAGGCGGCCCTGCCGCCCCTGCTCGCCGGAGGGGAAGACCATGTGGCTTCGCCAGAGATTCGCGACCAACGGGAGCGAGCCACTGGCAGCCGAGCGGCAGCTCGTACCGGCTGGCGGCCCTGCCGCCATGAAAGGAGATGTTATGTCAGGCAAAAATGGGAAGAACTGGTTGGCGGCGGCAATGGTGGCCGCCTCGCTGCTGCTGGGTTCTGCGGTCGCCGCGACGGCCGCGGACGCAGTCTTCAGGGTGGCGATGATTGAGGACGAACAGGGGGACCCGGCGGCCGCAGGGAAGGCGGCGGCCACGGCGCTCAAGGAAGCGATGGGCGACACTCCGCTCACGGCCGTCATCATGTCCGAGTGCTTTGAAGACCGAGCGTCCAAGGCGGAGTTGCTCAAGGGGGTCTGCCAGGTGCTTCCCAAGGAGAAGATCCTGGGCACGGCTACCTACGGCTCGTTCACGCAGCAAGGCTGCTCCGAATTCGATGCGGTTTGCCTGATGGGCATCGGCGGCGATGGGCTGCAGGTCTCGGCCCGGATCGTCAAGGACATGGGCACGTCGAAACTCGCCTTCGAGAAAGACCAGGAGCTGATCCGCGAGCGATTGCATGCGGCGGGCCGGAAACTGGCGGCAAAGCTCGAGCGCCGCGACAACGACAAGCTCTTGATCCTCATGGCCGATGCGCATTCCCCCAAGGTCCAGTATCTGGTCGAAGGCGTTCAGACGGAGGTCGGCAAGGATTTCCCCATCACCGGCGGATGTGCCAACAAGAACGCCGGCCAGACGTTCGTCTACTTCCACGGCGAGATGCACGAAGATGCGGCCGTTGCCTTGATGCTGGCGGGCGATTTCAACGTGGCCCTCTCCGGCCGGATGGCCAATGAGGAACAGGCGGTCATCCGCACGGCGGCGGAGGGGGCTGAGGAAGTCCTCAGAAAGACCCACGGCCAGCCGGCCGTCATCCTTTCCTTCAACTGTGCCGGCCGGCGGAGCAAGCTCAAGGCATACGAAGACGAACTGGCCGCCATGCAGAGGGTGCTGGGCAAAGACGTCACGCTCTTCGGCTGCTACTGCGCCGGCGAGATCGGCCCGGTCGACGAGCCGGGCGCTCCCAAGGATGCCCTCTGCGGTGGTTCTGGCTGGCACGTGATGTTCACGACGATTGCGGCTGGCACCGAGGATGCAGCGGCGAAGAACAAGCAGGCGGAATCAGCCAACGTTTCCGGAACCGTCACCGTCGATGGAAGACCGATCGAAGGTGCTGTGATCAGCCTTGTCTCTCCCGCGGGGCAACCGGCAGCGCAGGCAAACACCGATGCACGCGGCAAATACACCCTGAAAACGATAAGCGGCGATCCGCGAATCCCTCCCGGAGTGTACACGGTCATCGTGTCCAAGACCCAGCGCGATCCTGCCGGCGGCAACGAGAAGGAACTGGTGCCGCTCAAGTACTCGCTGCCGCAGACGTCGGGCCTGACGATCGAAGTTGCAGAATCGGGTCTCAACGTTTTTGACTTTGAACTTGCGACCAACTGAATCGGGTTGCGTGACTGCCAGAATGGGCCATCTCCTTCAGGCCGCCTCCCGAACCGTGGCGGCGGAGTCTGGATCTCTGGGAATCGTGCAAGTCTATCCAGTGCTTTGTCACGGGTCGATTCTGGGATCAATGGCGTAGAACCATGCGACGATCGCCGGTTGGTTCCGCAGTCTCGATCCCAGCTTCTCGACTGTGACAGAGCACCAGCCGGCGTTCCCAGCGTGTTCCGCCCCCTCCCTGTCATGTCGAGCCAGACCCGCTCGCCCCTGCGAGTTGCTCACGCCTGCTATTCTGTGGCCTCCGAACCGGTCTGGGCAACGGCGGCCTCGGCCGATGCCGGGGACGCCGAATCGGTTTCGGCGTGGTCCTTGTCCCGCTTGCGCTCGTAGGCCGGGGGGCCGATGAGAGCTTCGATTTGGGCTTCGTCGAGTTCTTCCTCCCGGTCGAGGGCGGTGGCCAGCGTCTCCAGCTTGTCGCGATGCTCGCGAAGCACCTCCATCGCCCGGTTGGAGGCCTCGTTGAGGATCCGGGTGATCTCCTCGTCGATCACCTGGGCCGTGTACTCGCTGTACTCGCGGGGCTCGGCCATCTCCTTGCCCAGGAAGGGGTGGTGTTCGCCGTTGCGGAACGCGACCGGGCCGAGCCGTTCGCTCATGCCCCAGTGGGTGACCATCCGCCGGGCCAAGGCGGTCGCATGCTTGAGGTCGTCCTCGCAACCCGCGGTGTACTGGTTGAATGTCAGCTTCTCCGAGGCACGGCCGCCCAGAATGAACGCCAATCGCGTGTGAATGTCGTCTGCGGAGATGTTGTAACGGTCCTCTTCCGGCAACGTCTGCGTGGCGCCCAGCGCACGGCCTCGCGGGATGACCGTGACCTTGTGAACCGGGTCGGAACCCTTGACGAGCCACGAGAGCAGCACGTGGCCCGCCTCATGATAGGCGGTCATCAACTTCTCTTCCCCGACAAGAAGTTCTTCCCGCTTGGAACCCATGAGAATCTTGTCGCGAGCGTATTCGAAATCGCTCATGTCGACCGCATCCTTGCCTTCGCGCGTGGCCCAGAGAGCCGCCTCGTTGACCAGGTTGCGGATGTCGGCGCCGGTGAGTCCCACGGTTGCCGCGGCCAGCCGCTCCATGTCGACATCGTCGGCCAGCGGGACCTCGCGGGAATGAACCTTGAAAATAGCCACGCGGCCTTTCAGTGTAGGCCGGTCGACGGTGACATGCCGGTCGAACCGGCCGGGACGGAGAAGGGCCGGATCGAGAACGTCGGGGCGGTTCGTGGCCGCCATCACGATCACCGACTCGGACTGGGTGAAGCCGTCCATCTCGCCGAGGATCTGGTTGAGCGTCTGCTCCCGCTCGTCGTGCCCGCCCCCCAGTCCGGTGCCGCGATGTCGGCCGACAGCATCGATCTCGTCGATGAACAGGATCGCCGGCGCGCTTTCCTTCGCCGTGGCAAACAGGTCGCGCACCCGGCTCGCGCCCACGCCCACAAACATCTGGATGAACTCGGAACCGTTGATCGAGAAGAAGGGCACCTTGGCTTCGCCCGCCACCGCACGCCCCAGAAGGGTCTTCCCTGTGCCGGGAGGGCCCACCAGCAGGACGCCTTTCGGCACACGGCCGCCGAGCCGTTGAAACTTCGTCGGGTTCTTCAGGTATTCGACAACTTCCTCCAGATCGTTCTTGACCGATTCCAGCCCTGCCACGTCTTCGAAGGTAACCGGCTTGTCGCCCGCCTGGTAACGCCGAGCAGGACTCTTCCCGAAACCGGCGAGCATGCCGCTCGAAAGCGACTGGGTCCGGCGGATCATGATCCAGATACCCACGAATAGAGCCACCGTCACCAGCAGAGAGACCCAGAGGAGCGCAGCGCTCGTGTCGGTCGGCTCCGAAGCCGAATATTTTTCTCCCAGGGCGTCATACAGCTTGTCGTCAAAACTGGAATCGTTGAGCACAAACGGGGATACGGTCGTCCTGAACTCCTTGTTGAGGGGTTTGGAGTCCTTCTTGCCGGCAATGACGGGCGGCTTCTTGAACTCGCCCGAAATCTGCCAGCCCTGTGCCTCGGCCTTGGCGATATTGCCGTCGGCCAACTGGCTGCGAAACATGCCCCAGGTAATGTCCGACTCGGGTTTCTTCCCATCCGCAAACACAATCAGGAGCACGACGATCGCGGCCACCAGCAGCAGCCACATCGAAGTGGTCGGCGGACGCCGACTTGGTATTGGTCGCTGGGGCGCTGCCTTTCCCTCGTCCGGCTTCTTTGCCATAACTACTTTCTTTCCAATATGTTCTGTTCGAGACGCGTGCGCGGCACCGGACAGGCATGGTGCACCGGCGGCCTGTCGGCTGATGGGGTCGCTGATAGTCCCATGCCGCCTGTGGGCGATCAATATTCCATTTTACCGTAAGAGTGGCCAGGATTCGACCAGGGGGCATGACTAGAATGGGGGGCAACACGGATGCCGGCCTCCCGGGAAAACCTCGATTTCCCTGCCTGCCCGCAACAAACCAGCCCACGCTAGTACCCGAGACGGGTGGCCTGGTCGAGTTCGCGACGCACGGCCTCGACCGACATCCCTCGCGCGGCCGCAGTCTCTTCCACCGAGAGACCTGCCTGGGTCATGCGCCATGTCCAGAAGCAGCTCGGACGCTGCGAACTGGAAGGAGCGGCGGCGCTTGCAGCGGTTTCGGAGTTCCGCAAGACCGCCCTGTCTGCCGTTCTCCCAGGAGCCTCGGGGCGCTGCGAACTGGCGGCATTGGCTGTCGCCACGGACTGCTCGGGTGGATGCAGACGGGCGGTGTTGACGGTCTTCACCAGACCCTCGGCTCGTTGTGAGCGGCAGTGTTCGGATACGAGTTCCAGCAGTTCGGGACCGTATTGTTCGAGCTTGCGCTGCCCGATGCCGCTAATCTCCAGCAGAGCCTCTCGGCTGCGAGGCTGTGCGGCGGCCAGCTCTTCCAACGCGCGATTGCTGAGGACCAGATACGAGGGCTGGCCGGTGAGGGAGCTTCTCTGTTTGCGCCACAGTTTGAGCCGGTCGAGAAGCTGCGCATCCACATCCAGCGGCTCCAGTTCGGACGGTTGCGCCGTGGGGGTTGCCGGCGTCTTGTCGCCCCGGATCTTGGCAAGGAGGTCTTCGGGGAGCGGGAGGGCTCCCTCGAACTGACAGCTCCCCTTCATCAGTTCGACGCCCGCGGGCGTGAGTTCCAGCACGGGACGATGCGGATCCGCGTCGACCTGCTTGAGGTGTCCCGTCGCCACCAGGGCTTCGAGCAAGGCCACGACCTCCACCTGGGTGAGATGCTCCAGCAGTCCAAATGTGCTCAACTGGTCGAGGCCGAGCTTGGTGATCCTGGCTGCCCTGGAGCCGCAAAGCATCTGGCCGATGAGGTTCTTGCCGCAGCGAAACCGCTGCTGGACGCGAGCCACGCCGCTCAAAGCCACGCGGATCGCCTTGAGCGCCTCGTCGTTCACCACTGCGGCAACCTTCGCCACCCCGCCCCGTCCGAGACGTATGCAGTTGTCGCAGTGGCCGCACTCTCCCCCCTCCGTTTCGCCAAAGTAATGGAGGATCGCCTGCTGACGGCAGGCAGCACTGAGGGCAAACTGGACCACCCGATTGAGCTTCTCGTACTCGGTCGCCTTCCGCTTCTCGATCGTCTCGAAGTCGATCTTGAGTTGATCGAATGGCGTTTCGCGGTCGAGCATCTGGATCGCACGTCCGCGGAACGGCGCAGAGTAGTCAAAAACGTCCAGCTCGTTCAACTCCCGCAAGGCCGTGGCGATCGACGCCTGCTCCAGCCCGGTGAGACGGGCCAGTTCCAGGGGTTCGAACGAGACGATTTCCCCGCGGCGCGCGCCCACGATTTGTTCGATAGCCCGCAAGACGGTGCGGCGGACGCTGGCCCGCTTGGGAAGCAGGTCGACCAGCGTCGGCAGTTGGCTGTCCAGCCGCACGGTGGCCCGGTTGTCGGAAGAGACGAGCCGCCGGAGGACTCCGGCCGACTCGAGCAACTGTTCGCAGGTTCCCACGCCATCGGCGCCGATCGGCAGCGCCAGGCGTTCCTTGATCTCCTGTTGCGTCAGTTCAATGGGATCGGCATCGACCGAGGCCAGATACTCGTAGACCAGTTCGACATTCTCCGGTCCCGGGTAGGCGCTCTCGATGAACCACTCCTGGATGTAGCGGTCCGAGGCGTTGTAGAGGAGCAGGCACTGCGAAGGCTGTCCGTCGCGCCCCGCGCGTCCTGCCTCCTGGTAGTAGCCTTCGAGGGTGCCCGGGAGATTGTAGTGGACGACAAAACGGACATCCGGCTTGTCGATCCCCATGCCGAAGGCGGTCGTGGCCACGATGATCTCCACGTTGCCCCGCATGAACGCTTCCTGGGCGGCCTTTCGCGGCTCAGGGAGAAGGCCTGCATGGTAGGCAACTACTCGGCGGCGGAGCCGGCGGCCGAGCGATTCGGCAACCTCCTCGGTGCGGCGGCGCGTGGAGGCATAGATGATCCCCGAGCCCGGCGTCTTCTCCAGAAAATCCACCAGCCGTTCCATCTTCTCCCGTTCGCCGCTGGTGTTCCATACGCGGTAGAAGAGATTGTCGCGGGCGAATCCGCGGATGAAGATCTCGGGATGATCGAGGTTGAGTTGCTGGACGATATCACGGCGGACATCGTCGGTGGCGGTGGCCGTCAGGGCGATCGTGGGCGGGCTGCCCAGTGACTGGCGAAAGTGGCCGAGCCGGGCATAGTCGGGACGGAAGTCGTGCCCCCACTGGCTGATGCAGTGGGCCTCGTCGATCGCCAGGAGCCGCAGGCCGGCCTGACGCACCGCCTCCACGAAACGCGGGCTGCGAAACCGCTCGGGTACGGCGTAAACGATCTTCACCTGGCCCGAGGCGACCGCCTGCAGCCGAGCCGTCTGTTCGTCGAGCGAAAGGGTACTGTTGATGAAGGTGACCGGCAGCCCCAACGCACACAGTTGATCGACCTGATCCTTCATCAGGGCGATCAGCGGCGACACGACGACCGTCAGGCCGTCGAGAGCCACGGCCGGCAACTGATAGCATAGGCTCTTTCCCCCGCCGGTCGGCATTACGCACAGGCAGTCGCGTCCTGCCAGGACCGTGCGGATCACATCCTCCTGACCCGGGCGAAACGCCGAGAGACGGAACCGGGCCAGGAGCGATTGAAACTGTTCGACGGATAGCGGGGACATGAGCGCGTTCTTGCACGGACTCTGCAGAAGCGGGTGAGCATACAGGAAATCATTCTACCGCTTTGACACGTGTCCGCGAAGCGGAGAAGGGGTTGCGGCGTCCCCCCGGCTGGTCGCCGGTCAGCCGCCCGTTACCCAAGGAGGCCATCCACCGCCGGCTTTGTGCCGGAGACGGCTCCCGCTACGGGGAGCCGGACCGGTTTCGGTACTCGTGGGGGCTCAACCCCCGCTGTCTGCGGAAGAAGTTCCACGGCCCGTGCAGCGTGGAGTAGTTGGCAATTCCGCGGATCAAACCTCGTTCGTAGGCTCGCGAGGTTCCCATGAGCAGGGCGATACGAGGGGGTTGGGCCATGGCTGGTTCTCCTCCGGCACTGGACAGTCCCAGTGTAGGCCATCCTGCACGAAATGACGATAGAATTGCACGAATGGGAGTTTCGCGGCGTCGCCGGCGGTGGTAGAAGAGTGGGAAGTGACAGCAGGGGCAGGTCGCCCGCGTCTCGGAACCAGTGCTCTGCCACAGCTTCATTTTGGGATCCATGGCGTAGAAACATGCCACAACCGCCGAGTTGTTCCGCCGTCTCGATCCCAATCTCTAGCTGAGACAAAGCACCAGGCACGCGCAGTCTGTGAGCCAAGGAGAATCGCCGTGCAAGACGGAAAGCTGGGAGTGGCCGTGCATGGGGCCGGATGGGTGGCCGGCGCCCACGTGGCCAGTTGGCTGAAGAATCCTCGTGTGGCCGTGGTGTCGATCAGCGACATCGACCGCAGCCGTGCCCGCGGGTTGGCCGAGCGGTACGGGCTGGACTGCGTAGTGCGGGACGACTACGCCCAGGTCCTGGCCGATGGTTCGGTGGACATTGTCGACGTGACCGGCCCCAGCCACGTTCATACAGAACACGGGATTGCTGCGGCCGAGGCTGGCAAGCACGTGCTGATCGAGAAGCCGATGGCTCTGTCGATGGAGGAGAACCGCAGCCTGCGCGAGGCGGTCGCCGTGGCGGGCGTCAAGAGCCTTGCAGGTTTCTGCCTCCGCTGGAATCCTGGGGTCCAGACGATCAAATCGCTGGTCCAGTCCGGCGCGATTGGCGAGCTGATCTACGTGGAGACCGACTACTGGCACGGGATGGGCCCCTCCCACCATGCATGGCATCTGCACAGCAAGAAGAAGACGGCCGGCAGCGCCCTCCTCTTGGCAGGGTGCCACGCCGTTGACGCCCTCCGCTGGCTCGCCGGCGACGAGGTGGCCGAGGTGTCGGCCTCGTCGAACAATCGCAAAGGTCGGTTCGAATTCGACGCAAATGTCGTTGCGGTGGTCAAGTTCCGGAGCGGCATCATCGGCAAGGTCTCGGCTCTCCTGGATTGCGAGATGCCTTACTCCTTCAACATCGATGTGGCCGGCACCGAGGGTACCATTCGCGACGATCGTCTCTGGTCGAAGAAGCTCTTTCCAAGCCAGACTGGCTGGGCAAGATGTCCCACGACATTGCCCGACTCGAGCGACGTGCACCACCACCCGTTCGACGGCCAGATCAATCACTTCGTGGACTGTATCCTCGAAGACCGGCAGTCTCACTGCAACGTTGCCGATGCCTATCGCAGCCACGAACTGTGCATGGCGATCGACCGCTCGCTCGAGCTCAGCCGGCCCGTCAAGTTGCCCCTCGACGACATTTAGGCAAGCGACAGTATGGAATCCCTTGAGATCGTCAACCGGGCCATCCAGTTCGACTGCCCGCCGCGGCTTCCGTTCTGGCAGCACTGGGACCACAAGATGCCGGAATTTCCCGATGACATCCACAACATCTGGGAGATGGACCGGGCGGAAGCAGGCTGGTTCTTCGACAACCCGGTTCGAGACGACTGGAGTTGCGGCTGGAGCACGACGGAACTGAAAAACATCGGCCAGGTCAGCGATTTCCCCCTCGGCGACTGGACTCAACTGGCCGGCTACCGCCCGCCCAGCCCCCGCAATCCCTTCTACTACGAGCGTCTCGGTCCGCTGATCGACCAGGCCGCCGGCCGCTACGTGTGTCTCACCGCCCACTCGCTCCTGTTCTCGCGGCTCCACAAGCTGCGAGGTTTTGCCAACACGATGGAGGATTTCTATCTGGAGCCCGAGCGGGTTCACCGAGTACTCGACATGATCGTCGACTTCAAACTCGAACAGGTGGACGAGTTGCAGCGGCGGTTTGGCAGCCGCATTCACGGGCTGTTTGTCACCGACGACTGGGGGACGCAGGCGGGCACGTTTGTCAGCCGGAAGACCCTGGATGAGTTCTTCACGCCCCGTTATCGGAAAATCTTCGACGCCATCCACGCCTGCGGGTGGCATGTATTTCTGCATAGCTGCGGCCGGATCAACGATTTCGTGCCCACGTTTCTCGAGCTTGGCGCCGATGTGCTCAACATGCAGCAGACGCTCAGTTACGGGCTGGAGCAGTTCGGCCGCCAGTTTCGCGGCAAGGTCTGTTTTGCCGCCACTGCCGACATCCAGTCGACCATGCCGCGGGGTATCGAGGCCGAGGTGCGTCAGGAGGTCAGGCGGCTGGTTGAGAACTGGGGCACGCCGGAAGGCGGCTTGATCGCCTTCGACTACGGGGCCTGGGCGGCCGTGGGCGTTGAGGAACGCACTGCCCGTATCATGTTCGATGAATTTGCCGGCCTCGCGGGGTTCTG
Source organism: uncultured Planctomycetaceae bacterium (assembly GCA_964563135.1). GTDB lineage: Bacteria > Planctomycetota > Planctomycetia > Pirellulales > Thermoguttaceae > JAAYAY01. The sequence goes on along the minus strand of CAZLWV010000086.1, from coordinate 24,514 downwards.
GCAGCAGGCATGTGGCGGGAATGAGTCCTGCCACTCTCACTTCTCCGATCGGAAACACCAAGCTCAGGAGATCGAGTGATGTCACGCAAATCCACACGACGCCAGTTTCTGGTCGCAACCGGTTGCACGGTTGCGGCGCCGTTGATCATCCCTCGCTGCGCGCTGGCAACCGCCGAGCAGCCAGGGGCGAACGATCGGATTGGGCTGGGGTTCATCGGCGTGGGACGCCGCGGCAACCAACTGATGGGTGCCTTGCCGAAAACGCAGGAAGGCCGGATCGTCGCCGTTGCCGATCTGGACCGCACACGGCGCGAGGAAGCGGCCGCGAAGCGCAAGTGCCGGGCCTATGCCGACTATCGCGAACTGCTCGACGCGAAGGATATCGACGCCTGCCTGATCGCCACGCCGGACCATTGGCACGTCGCTCCCGCCCTCCACGCCTGCCAGGCCGGCAAGGACATCTACCTGGAGAAACCACTCAGCCACACGATCCGAGAGGGACGCCGGCTGGTCGACGCCGTCCGCAAGTGCGGCCGCGTTCTGCAGACGGGCAGCCAGCGGCGATGCATGAAGTTCCACCGCCTTGGATGCGAAATGGTCCGCAATGGGCTGCTGGGCAAGATCAAGAGCGCGCTCATCATGAACTACCCCAGCCCCTGGGAATGCGGGTTGCCGGGTCAACCCGTCCGCGACGGGCTCGACTGGGACCAGTGGTGCGGGCCCACCGAGCCGGTGCCGTATCACGACGACATCTTCATCCAACGATCCAACCCGGGCTGGATCAGCTTCCGCCCCTGGTCGGGTGGCGAGATGACCGGCACCGGCGCCCACGGATTCGACCAGATCCAGTGGGCCCTCGACATGGACGGCACCGGGCCTGTGGAAATCTGGTGCGAAAAAGACGACTTCAAGGCCCCCGTCTACGACAAGCCCGAAAGCCGCGCTCGCGGCGACCGGCTCTGCAGCGAGGGCTACCGGGTGCGAATGCGCTATGCCAACGGCATCGTGATCCGGCTCGAGCCGGGCGAATCGGCGGCCGGCGCGTCGTTTGTCGGTCCCGGAGGCAAAATTCGCATCGGCAACAACACGGTCGACAGCAATCCGCCGGAACTGGTCGCGGAGGCCGCCAAGGACATGAAGATCCGGCTGCCCGAGATCGACGACCACATGCAGAACTGGTTCGACTGCATCAAGAGCCGCCAGCGACCGGTCGCCGATGTGGAGATCGGCCATCGCTCTGCAATCGTCTGCCACCTGGGCAATATCGCCCGTTGGGCGGGCCGGCGGCTTGTGTGGGATCCCGAGAAAGAGATCTTCCCCGACGACGCGGACGCCAACCAGTTCCTGGATCGCCCGCGGCGGAAAGGTTTTGAACTGCCGGAAGTGTAGCCTTCAGCCGTCTCGCTCTTCGAACCGCCGCGACAGTTCTTCGAGCCGGGCCGCCAGGTTGTCGAGGCGGCTGGTTCCGTCGGCATCGTCGATGCGGAGATTGCCGTTGCCTGTGATCAGCCGCTGATCGCCGCCGGTGGTCCTGCTCGCCGCTCGCGGCGTGTTCGACTGCGAGTCAGACTGCAGAACCAGCCCGACCAGCAGCAGGACCTGTCCCGCCGCCGCGATGGGAATTCCCAAGGGGAGGAGGTCGGGACGGGCCCCAAACTTCCCCCACACGGCGAGACTGGCGCCGCAAACGGTGATCGCCAACCCGAACATGAGGATCACACGGCCGAAACGAGCCAGCCCGCTGGGCCCGGGGGCCGCTGGCGATTCGGCCAATGGCCGTTGCCATGGGATGGACCCGTGCATCGAATCGATGCGGAACCAGCGGGGGGGCCCAGAAAGGGGGCCGCCCGCGGAGCTTCGGGCATAGATCCGGTCGAGATGTCGCAGCCGCTCCTCCATCTCCCATTCGTCGTAGTCCGACTTCGAAGGTGAGCCGACCGGTGAAGGCTCGACCTCCCTCGCAGGCTCCGCTGGCGTTTCCTTAGCCGCTCCACACGACGGCATGGTCTCCCCGCAACGAGGGCAGCAGTACTGACCCCCGCCAGGTACGATCGAACCGGGCACATCTTGGCGGCAAATGGAACACCACATGGTGTTCTATCCATCGACCAGCGGCCTGTTAAACTGTAACGCTTCCGTAGATTTTGCCGCCATTCTTTGGTGACATGGACAATTTGGGATAATTGGATCGATGCTGCGACGGTCTGGGAGGGCGTTTCCGAGTGGCGAGATGGTTTTCCCGGCCATTTGATTGCGGGCGGCCTGCCGGATGGCTAGACTGTCGCCTCGTTGGGCCATCCTCTCGAATCGGGTCATTCACCGGCGCAAAAAGCGGTTATCGCGACCGGTTGGGACTGTCCGCTTGCTCTGGAAGTCGTTCGTCAGGTTGCACCACTGGGGGGGCGCTTGAATGATCCTGGCCGGGAGAGCCCGCTTGGTTGCCTTCTACGTCATTCCCATCCAGGAGGAGAGCGATGAATCGAACTGCTACGTCTCGACGCAATTTTCTGAAAGGTTCCGTCCTGGCCGCCGGGGCCGCGGTCGCGGCTCAGAGCACGATTGCCCGAACGGCCTGCGCGGCCGGAAGCGACGCGCTCAGATTCGCCCTGATCGGGTGCGGCGGCCGTGGCACCGGAGCGGCCAACGATTGCCTCACTGCGGCAAAAATCCTTGGCCACCCGGTGAAACTGGTAGCGGTTGCCGATGCCTTCGAAGATCGCGCCACCAACTCGCTCAACCAGCTCGGGAAGAACTGGTCCGCTGAGATCGACGTGCCGGCCGATCGCAAGTTCGTCGGCCTCGACGCCTGTCAGAGGGCCATCGACTGCGGGGTCGACATGGTCGTCATGGCCAGCCCTCCCGGCTTCCGCCCCAGCCAGTATGCGGCGGCTGTCAAGGCGGGCAAGCACATCTTCATGGAAAAACCCTGTTGCACCGACGCACCCGGCTTTCGTGAGTTGGTCAAGGCTAACGAGATGGCCGACGAAAAGGGCCTGAAAGTGGTCGTCGGCCTGCAGCGCCACCATCAGGCCAGCTATATCCAGGGCGTCCAGGAGATCCACGACGGCAAACTGGGCGAGATCCAGTTCATGCGCGTCTACTGGAACGGCTCCGGAGGCGGTGCCCACGACATCGGCCCGCGACCGCAGAACGATCCCAAGGAGATGGAATACCAGATCCGCAACTGGGGCTGTTTCCGCTGGCTCTACGGCGACAACATCGTTGAGCAGCACGTCCACAATATCGACATTGCCAACTGGGTGCTGGCCAGGAACGGCGATCCCCGCACCGGCCACCCGGTCGAGGCCAACGGGATGGGCGGGCGGGTCAACCGGGGCAATTACGGTGACATCTTTGACCACCACTTCGTCGAGTACACCTACGAAGGCGGCACCAAGGTGTTCAGCCAGAGCCGCCATCAGCCGGGCACCTGGGACCAGGTCAACGAGTTTGCCCACGGCACGTTGGGCGCCCGCGAGGTCGCGGTCGGCGGTGGCCCCAAGCTCGAAAGCGATAACCCCTACGTGCAGGAACACGTCAACCTGATCAAGGCCATCCTGGGCGACAAGAAGATCAACGACGGCTGGCACGCGGCGATGAGCAGCATGACCGCCGTCCTTGGCCGCATGGCCACCTATTCCGGACAGATCGTCAAATGGGACGAGGCGATCGAGCAAGGCCCCCAGGAGAGTCCTGAGAAGATCGCCTGGGACGCCCAACCCCGCAGTCTCCCCGACGAAAAAGGGTTCTATCCGTTCCCGATTCCCGGGATTTACAAAGCGTACTGAGAGGGGAGTTTCGATTTGCGTCCCCCGTAGCTTGGCTCTCACGAGCCGAGCCGGAATTTCCGCGTGACGATGCTCCGAGCCGAAGTCCCCGGGCCGGGTAAGCGAACGCCGGAGAAGTTGGGCGTCTGTCGTGGCGCGGTGCTCGGCTCTGGAGAGTCAAGCTGCCGGGGGATGGGATCATCCTACCTCGTGGGTCACCATGTCGAGGATTCTGGGTTCGCGGCGTTCCAGCAAGCGCCCCAGCGGGTCGAGGGTTTGCCGGTAGAGGAGCGCGGCCAGCGCGGTGAGGAGGGCGGCGCAGAGCAGGGTGGCCGCCGCGGCAGGCAAGGGCGAGAAGTAGCCGATCAGCATTCCCAGCAGCGGGGGCAGCAGCACCGGGAGAATGGCCGCCATGGAGGTGAGATGGCTGACGAAGATCATCAGGGCGGTCAGGCTGGTCATGTTCGTGGCCTTCATCGTTCCTGCGCCGACGCGATAGGGCACGAGGATCGAAGCCAGATTTCCGAGGACGCTCATGAGCAGGAACACGGCCGCGAATTCGAGAACGGCCGATACGACGTCGACGAAGCGGAGGTGGGCCAATGCGGTCACCAGGACGAGGATCAGGCTGAATACGCCGAAAGCCAGGACGAACAGGGCCACGTTCTTGCCCATGAGGATGTGACGGCGCGGAGTGGGCAGGAGCACGAGGGCCCGGAACCCGTTGCGATCGAAACCGAAGTGGTTGAACAGCAACTGGGTCATTCCCAGAAAGGTAACGGCGGCCACTGCGCAGGCTATGAAGGGCCGCGCCTCGATCGGCGCTGCTCCCGTTCCTCGCACCATGATCCCAGCACCTACGCCTCCGAAGATCACGACATTCACGGTGAGGGCCATTTTCACTTCCGGCGCACGGGACATGGACCGGAGCACGGCCATGGCCAGGGCGGCTACCGGTTGGGGAACGAAAGGGAGGCTTCGTTCCACAAGGATCGTCTTCCGTTCGTCATGCCGTGTCTTCGCAATGGGTGACGCGGCCAGCGGCCTGGCCGTTTCGCTTCCCTGGTAGAAGCGAAGCGTGCCGCGATAGGCCCCGACGAATCCCCAGGATCCAAGGGCGATCATGCCCAGGGCACCCCACAGGGCAGGCCCGACGCGGCCTTCCGCCAGTCCCTCGGCGCCGTTGGGCAGCCACAGCAACGGTACGACCTGGTGGACGGCACTGAAGACGGCCTCCATCTCACCTTCGCTTTGTTGGCGCTCTGCTTGCCACTGTTCGATCTCCTCCGCAGTCCGGGGCGGACGGGTGTGCCCGGGGCCGCCCCAGACGTTCACGATCAAGTTGGGCAGTTGAAAGAGGAGGATGAAGACCAGCGTAACGCCCATGATGACTGCCTGACGCCGGCGTTTGTTGATCATCAGGGCGGCTAGCCACCCCCGGAGGCGATAGGTCCAGGCGGTGATCATGAAGAAGAAGCCCAACACCAGCGGCAGAAGCAGCAACATGGCGGGACCGCATCCCACGGCCAGTCCCAAGGTCAGGCCGATCATGACGGGAACGATCGCGGCCATGCTGAAGCAGAGGAGCGATGTCAGGTAGTTGAGCAGGAAGACGTCGCGCAGTGCGACGGGTAGGTGCAGGAAGCGGGTCAGGTCGAAGAGCTCGGATCGTTGCAGTTCGGTGACCAGTCCCACCAACCACATGAACAGGAAGACGGCAATGAGCCCGTCGAACAGAAGCAGGATTTCTTCGGGACGGGCATGGGGCAGTGCAAAAATCCCGGCCGCCAGGCCGGCAACGCCGCCGATCGCGGCCAGGACGAGGCCGGCGTAGACCACGACGATCATGAGGATGGCGTTCAAAGCACCGCCGCGGCGCCATTGGTTGCGGCTGAGACGCCAGCGGAGCCAGAGCATGGTGCGGAGGTGAGACAGGGTCGGGCTTGCCACGTCATTCCTCCAGCCAACTCAATTTCTGCTTCTCGACCTGCCCGTTGCCGACGACTTCGAGGAAGCGTTCCTCAAGGGTGCCGTTCTGGCGAACGTCGTCCATGGAGGTCTGCATCACGAGCTTGCCCTGTGCGACGATGCCAACGTGGGTGCACAACTTCTCGACGATCTCGAGGACGTGGGAGGTGAGGAAGACCGTGGTGCCGCGTTTGACGAAACCAAGCAGGACGTCGCGAAGCATGCGGGAGGCGACGGCGTCGACGCCCTCGAAGGGTTCGTCGAGAAAGAGCAGGTCGGGATTGGGGAGCAGGGCCGCGGCCAAAGCCAGCTTCTTCTTCATGCCGTGAGAGTATTCGAGGGTGGTTTTCTTCTCTTCGCGGTCCAGATCCATCATGGCCAGCAGTTCCTGGCAGCGCTGGCGGACCGTCTCGGGCGGCAGGAGGTACATCCGCCCGATGAAGGTGAGATACTCGCGGGCCGTCAGGTTGTCGAATAAGGCCAGATCTTCGGGCACGACGCCGATGCGGCGTTTGACCGACCGGGCGGCCTCGGTGGCGGACAGGTCGGTTTCGAGTACCCGCATCGAGCCGCTGGTTGGGGCGAGCAGTCCGGTGAGCATCTTGATGGTAGTGGATTTCCCGGCCCCGTTAGGGCCGAGAAAACCGAAGAACTGTCCGGCTTCGACGCGGAGATTCAGACCGTCGACGGCGCGGACGGATCCGAAACAGCGTGTCAGCCCGTTGGTTTCCACGGCAAGCATGGGTTGTGTGCCTCTTCTCGTTGTTGCGATGCGCGGAAGTGCAGGCTCCGTTCGCCAGCCTGTACCGAGTTTTGCGTCTGTGATACTTCCGGAAGGGGACTGTCCCCCATACGCTCATTCGGGACGCAGGTGGATATCTTGGGCACGGCTCAATTCGCACCGTGGGTGACATCTGCCGTATGTCACTCAGTCCCGGCGTTTTTTGGCCGCACTCGGCAGGAGCAACCCACCCAAGTGTAGGCGTGCCGCGAGCTCTCGTCCATCCGGGGGGGGGGGGCGGGAGTTTTCTGCGGATTTCTCCGCACGTTGTATTGACGTTCGTTTTCAAGTGCGGTAAATTCCGCATATCAACAGTTCTCAAGAAAACCCGTCGCGAGGGAGGCCTTCCATGCCCGAGTTCACTAAGGGCGAATTGGAAGTGATGCGGATTCTCTGGAAGCACGGCGAACTCAAGCCGGGCGAGATCCACGAGCGTTTTCCATGGAAGATCAAGAACTCCTCGCTGCGGTCTTATCTGGCGATCCTGCTGGACAAAGGGCACGTGACTCGCCGACGGGTGGGAAAGGCTTATCTTTATCGGGCGAAAACACGACGCGACTCGACCTTCCGCAGCATGCTCGACGACGTGGCTCGCGTCTGCTGCGACGGTTCCATTAAGAAGGTTCTCTGCCAGCTCATTCGCGCGGAGAGGCTCTCGGCTGAGGACCTGCTCGAGTTGAAGAGGCTCTCCGACGAGGGACCGCGAGCGGTGGATTCTGCAATCAAGGAGTAGGGGTGATGATGCTTTCTGAGCTGATCCGTGCGGGACTGGAGCAGATGTCGTTGCTGCCCGGTTGGGGCGTTCTGCTTGCGAAGGTGACGGTGCTCCTGGCCATAACCTGGCTAGTTCACTTTGGGCTTTCGCGGGCCAATCCGCGGTGGCGCGTACTGGTCTGGCGAGGGGCGGTTGCCGGACTGACGCTGCTAATGATCTGGGAGGCCGGTTTGCCGCAATGGCGCGTTTATGTTTCCCTCCCGCGGCCCACTGCCGCGGTGCCGAACCCCGCTCTTCCTCCGGCTGTGCCGGAAACGGCTGCCGCGGATCGGCAATCTCCCGACTCGCTCCCGATCGAGAAGTCGGATTCCGCCGAGTTTGTCATGCTTCCCGTTCAATATTCGGACGCGAACCCAGTGCCCGCTGCCGCCGCTGTGCCGGTCGAGTCGCCCTCACAGCGCCCCTCATGGCCTGCGGTTGCCGTCGTGGTCTGGGGTCTTGTTGCGGGCGTGCTTCTGATGCGGTTGACGGCGGCTTACCTGCGGTTTTCGCGGCTGCTGGCAGGCTTCCAGAAAGTGCCCGCCACGGTTCTTGCAGAGGTCCGGCGGGTTGCGGAGGCGATTTCGCCCCGCTCAGGGGGCATCGCCAATCTGGACGTCCGATGTTCGCCGCGGTTTCCCGTGCCGTTTGTCTGCGGTTTATGGCGTCCTGTGCTGGTTCTTCCGGAGCGAATGTGCCAGCCGGCCTGCCACGACCAGTTGCAGGCCACATTGGCCCACGAGCTGGCCCACGTGGGCCGGTCCGATTTTCGCTGGAGCATGGCGGCCGAGGTGGCGACGATCGCATTCTGGATTCATCCGCTGGCGTGGCGGATCGCTTCTGCCCACCGCTCGGCGTGCGACGCGGTGTGCGACGCAGTGTCGGCATCCTACCTCGGCGACGTGCGGGCTTACTGCCGGGTTCTTGCCGAGGTTGCGTTGGAGGCGGCGCCGGCCGGTGCAACGGCCGGACTGGCCATGGCCCGGACTTGCGACGTTCGGCGGCGAATCCGCGCGCTGCAGCGCAAAGTGTTTGCCGCCGCGCCGGGACGTTCTGCCATCACCAGCTTTGTTCTGACCGGATCGGCCGTTCTGGTGCTGTTGGCCGGCCTGCGATTTGCCCTGGCGGCACCGCAAGGCACGGAACCGGATCCAGCGGCGGCAACGGCTGCTGAGAGTGCTGTCTCGACCATGGCGGTAGAAGCAGCGGAACCGGTTTCCCGTTCGATGCAGGTCCACGTGGTCGACACCGACGGGAAACCGATTGCCGAAGCCAACATCGCGGTACGGGTGACCGGCGCCTCCGGTCCGGCACGGTATAGGACGGATGCCGGCGGCGACGCCACGATCGCCTTGCCGGGCACAGCAATCAAATCCCTTGAACTTCTGGTCTATACCGATCGTCACGTTACGGAAGGAGCAAGCTGGAGGGCTGAAGCGGTGGACGTGGCGCCGCCGAAGGAACACACATTCACTCTGGAACCGGGCTCCATGGTGGGCGGAATCGTCCGCAGTGCGAAAGGTGAACCGATTGCTGGCGCAGAGGTGACCGTCCATGGTAAAAAGGCTTTCCATGACAACCCGCGATGGAGATCGATCAACGATACGGTCAAGAGTGATGAGGAAGGCAAGTGGCTGTCGCGTCGGGTGCCGAAGGACCTGATAGATTTCCGATTCACAATCGAGATCAAACACCCGGACTTCATGAGTCTGAAGCTCTTCGAGAACGGAGATCTTCCGGTTGAGGAGCTTCGCAAAGGAAACGCGGAAGCCGTGATGCGCGAAGGGATCGCCGTGGAAGGCACGGTGACGGATCCGAGCGGCAAGCCGGTCGCGGGTGCGCTCGTGGGACAGTTTGTCGAGCAATTTGCATCAACCTGCCCTCGGGCGACCACCGATGACCAGGGGCGGTATCGGTTGCCGCCTTGCGGGCCGGGCCAGTACCTGATTGCCGTGGCGGCGGACGGTTACGTGCCCAATTCACGCGAGGTGAATGTGAATGGTGAGGCCGGCCCGTTGGATTTGCAGCTTCGTGACGGCGCCCCCATACGGTTGCGGGTGGTCGACGAGAACGGGCGGCCCGTCGCAGAGGCAGCCGTCTCACACGTCCTGGATCGCCAGATACTGTTCCTCGACAACACGCGTGAAGCCGCGTCGCCACAGGGGCGCAACCTCCACGCCGATTCGGAAGGCCGGTGGAGCAAGCTGTGGATACCGGGGGATGAACTGACCTTCTATATCAGCAAAGACGGTTATGAAACCGTGCAGAAGAATCGCCTTGCCCCCAATGAGAAGGAGCAGGTCGTCACATTGAAGGCTGGCAGATGGATCGTTGCGGGCCGGGTCGTTGACAGCGAGACGAAGGCCCCGATCACCGAGTTCCGGATTACCGAGGGAGTTATGCCGTCCCGTCCCGGTGAGCCGCATATGTGGTACATGTCGGATAAGGTCAGCAACGCAAGGGGCGAGTATCGCGCCACGTGGGATTATGAGAACGAACGGCGCGTGATTCGTATCGAGGCGTACGGATACTATGCAAGCGCGGCGAAACCGGTCGGCAAGGCGGGGAAACAGGTGGCGTTCAACGTCGAACTGCGCAGGTCGTCAAGTATCGCCGGCATGGTCCGCGGACCCGACGGAAAGCTGCTGGGCGGCGCCGACGTGGTGTTGTGCACTCCGGGGCGAGGGCTGTACCTGAGGAACGGGCGACCGGGGCTCGATCAATATCCGCTCCTTGTTCAAACTGGCTCCGACGGGCGATTCTCGTTCCCGCCGCAGGAGGACCCGTATCTTGTGGTGGCGATGCATGAACTCGGTTTCGCCCAGGTCTTCGACAAGGAAAAGATCCGAGACATCACCCTGCAGCCCTGGGCTCGCGTGGAAGGCAGGCTGCTTATCGGCAACAAGCCGGGAGTCGATGAGAAGATCGTTCTCGATTTCGACGATCTCTTTGGGCGTCCCCTGGAAACCCTGACCCCGCAAGAGCAGGCGGCGCGACGGATTCATCACGACTACTCCACGCAGACGGACGAGGACGGCCGGTTCGTGTTCGACAGGGTTTGTCCCGGCTCGGCGAAAGTGTGCCGCCAAATTCTGGTTTCCCAGCAAGGAGGCATGACGGGTTGGACGGCCACCGATCGCAGGGCAGTCAGTCTGGTCGCAGGCCAGACGGTCAACGTCGAACTGAAAAGCACCGACAAAGACGAAGCCAGAAGGCGGACGCCGGATACTGGATGGCGAACGCCGGATTCTGGAGACATCAAGAAGAGGGCCCAAGCGAGGGCGGAGGCCAATGCCGAACGTACTCGGCGTGTCGACGCGGCCATGAAGGTCCTGCAAGAGACAAGATCGACTTGCCGGCACCGTGGGAGGGCCTGATCGCCCCGCTTGACGAGGCAACCGGACAATACGATGGAGACCTGACGGTCTCGTTTCTGTTTGTGACGAAGAACGGAGTCTACGGTGCGCTGCGGTTGGAGCCACCCGTGAGCCGGCAGTTTCAGCCCGGAATGGCGGCTCCAGCAGAGGGCGGCTGGCAGTATTCTTTCATTGCAGAGGCGCACGAGGAGGAATAGGAACCGTCCGATCCAGGGCGGCAAGAATCCGCAGCGCGTCGTCGATGAGGCGAAAGGTCTGGCATTCTCGCGGTGTAACGTGGCCTTCGCAAGCTTGGGGCCCACCGGGGGAAACGAGTCTCAGTGAAACGTCGCTATTTCCGGACCAATGGGATTACTCGTTGGTTTTCGTTTCTCTCTTCCGCATCTCCGCCCAATTGGGGTTCTTCTTCTTGAACTCCTGAAACGCCGCATATTCCGCCCCGTCAACCCGCCCGTCGCCGCTCTTGTCGATGACGGTGAACAGCCACTCCCAGCCCTGTTTGCCGGCGTTCCATTCCGACTGGGAGACGAGATTGTCGCCGTCCCGGTCGCAAATCTGGCACAGGGATTCAAAGCTGTAGGCATTGCCGCTGTCGGCCGGACCAGCCCGACGGGCGAGGTCTTCCGTCCACTGGAGGACCTGCCCGGCCTTCTCCAGAGCCCGGCGGTAGGCGGGCATGTTGATCTCCTGAACGCTCGCGTTTTCCTCCAGGGTCTGGCAGGCGGCAATACCGGCCGACTGGCCGCAGATCATGAACACCGGCTCCATGCGGGCCGACGCATAGCCCAGATGGCTGGCCGAGAAGCACACCGGTACGAGCAGATTCGTACACTCGTCGGCCTTGGGGGTGATGGCCCGATAAGAAACAGGGTAGGGCACATTCGTCGGCCCATGGGCGCCTCCCACAAACATCTTTCCTTCCAGTCCTACGTAAACCCGGCCATCGCGCTGGAACCAGATGCGGCGTGAGGGGTAGGTGTCGATCCCGTACTGGGCCAACCCGATCGGGTCATCGACCGTCGTCCGGTTGTACACGTCGTGGGCGGTGATCGTATAACGACCGGCAAGCCGTCGGGCCACTCGAATGTAAAGCTGGTGAGGCCAGCCGCCGGTTTCTCGGTGAAGCCGCCCGTCGAGCCCCACGGCGGCCATCTTCCGCCGAAACGCCTCTGGCACCCGCGGATCGGTGCCCAGGAAGTGGTGCAGCCCGCGGACGTAATTCTGGTGCTCTTTCCAGATCCTCGCCTTGGTGGCATAGTCGCCGTCGGCATACAGGTGGCTTATGCCCACCGGGGCCATGCTGAACAGCGACTCGCGATAGTAGTTCCAATCCCCCGAGTTGGCCCAGCCGGGAAAGATGTGGGCCAGGCGGATCTCCAGTTCGTTTTCGTCGCTCACAGTCTGCTTCAGATACTCGACGTACCGTCCCACGAGCTCGAAATCGGCCGGATCGTAATCGACTGGCTTTGTCAGCTCGATACGATGCTCCGGCTCCTCGGTCGTGTAGTAGCGGTAGTTGTAGGCCTGCGTGTAGCCGTCGGCAGCCCCAATCGGCTTGCCATGGTCGGCCTCGACCAGGCGGAGGAGTCCGCTCTGGGGATTGCCCGGCTCCACGAAGGGATCGATAGGGGCCTCTTCCGCCACCGGGCGCACGCCGGCCAACTCCTCGCCGTACTCCTCGGCCGACTCGCGACCTACGCGATACGACACGCCCGCCCTCGCCAACAGATCCCCTTCGTAGCTGGCGTCGATGAACACCTTGGCCGTCACCCGCAGCGCAGCGGTCTGGGCAGCCACGGGAATCGGGCAGCCCAGTTCGTCAAACGGAGCCCGTTCGAAAACAGTGGTGCAGATCGCGGGACCGTCTTTTTCGCACGTGCTGACGCGATGATCGTAGATGACTTCAATCTGGTGCTGCTCGACCAGTTCGAAGAAATCCCGGCGAATGTCTTCGGGGCTCAATTGGCGGATGCCCAGACTCGCCCGGACTTTCCTTCCGTCCTTTTCGACCATCGGCTGCCCGAGCGTGCCCAGCAGATCGCGGGTCATGCCGCCGGTGGCCAGGATATTGGGGCAATCCTGGCTCGGCTTCAGCCCGGCACCCAGAATCCCGCCGACCCAACGACTGGGTTCAACGATCACCACCGGCCGCCCGCCCTGCCGCACGGCGATGGCGGCCAGAATGCCCGAGGGAGTCGCGCCGTACACACACACTTCGGTCTTCACCTGCCGAGATTCGGCCTGTCCGGCGGAATCGAGGCCCGGCAAAGCGAGAACGAGCAAAACGGCCAGCCTGGTGTGGAGGTGATGCACGGGTGAGGCTCCTCGAATGAACCGGAATCGATTGTCCGCAGCGTCAACGTTCGGCGATCCGAAGTGATTGGGGTCAAGCGTAACGGGCACCGAGAAGCTTGTACAGAGCGGCTAAAGGCGTCCCCAGCCCGGTCAGATCCGCAGCCGAAGCGGCATCCTCTCCATAGACCTTGCCATGGTGATCGGTGAATCGGTGACATTCGGCGCAGTGCTTTTCGTAAAGCTCGGGACCTTTGGCTTCGGCCGCCTCTCGCAGAGCTGCCAAGGCGTCCTGAGGCGCAAGGCCCTTGGCCCGGGCCAAGTCGGTCACCCGTCGATTCTCTGTGAGGCCGGCGGGGGTTTATCCGCCCTTACGTGGTCATGGCCTGGCGAACGACCTCGAGCACCTGGGACCGGGCGTCCTCGATCGTGCCGGCCGCCAGGAAGGCGCCGGCCGCCTTCTTGTGCCCTCCGCCGCCGAACCGGCCGGCGATCTGGCTGCAGTCCAGCTCGCAGCGGCTGCGGAAGCTGATCTTGAACCCGCCGGTCCGCTGTTCCACGAAGATCACCGCAAACTCGGTTCCCCCGACGGCCAGGGTCATGTTGACCAGATCTTCGCTGTCTCCCGGCAGGGCGCCGCAGGCATCGAAGTCGTCCAGGCCGATCCAGGTGTGAATCAGCCGGCCGTCCAATTCCGCCTCCGTTCTTGCCAGAACGCGCCCCGTGAGCTTGATTCGCGCCAGGGTCTCGCACTCATAAAGATCTTTGTAGATCTGATCCGGTTTCGCGCCGGCCGCCGCGATCCGGGCGGCAAGCTCGTAGGTTCGTTCCGTGGTCGATGAGAAGCGGAACCAGCCGGTGTCCGTTGCCAGAGCCGCGAAGACCGGCGTGGCAATCTCGGCCGTAATCTCGACGCCGAGCTGTTCGGCCGCCTCGAACACGAGCCTTCCCGTGGCCTCGGCCGTTGTGTCCTTGAACAGGATCGCCCCAAGGTCGTCGCCGCTGACGTGATGATCCATCACCGCCACATCGCCCTGGAAGGCCCGGATCACGTCACCCATGCCGCCGAGCTGCGCCCAGGCGGTTGTATCCAGCACCAGCAAGAGGTCGGCCGAATCGAGATAGTCCTTGGGCACTCTGCTGAAATGCTGGAGGAATCCCTCGGGATCGAGAAACCGAAGGTTGGGCGGAACCTCGAAAGGGTTGGCCGTCATCACCTGCTTGCCCAGCCGCCTGAGAACGTGCGCCATCCCCAACTCGCTCCCCACGGCGTCGCAGTCCGGACGGTGGTGAGTGGTCAGGAGAATCTTCTTCTTGACGCCGATCAGTTCCACAAATCGGGGCCAGTCGACCCGCATGGCAGGAGCCCCCGCTGTCTCAGCTTGAATCACGAACACTCTCCTTGGGAAACGGCCCGTTCGGCGATCTGCCGAGTTGCCTTCACATCGCGTCTCATCTGCGCCAGCAGCTCATCGACGGAATTGTAACGCATGACGTCTCGCAGCTTCGCGAGGAACTCGACCTCGATCAACTGCCCGTACAGATCGCCATCGAAGTCCAGCAGGAAGACTTCAAACTTCAGCCTTCCTTCACCAAAAGTAGGGTTCGGCCCCAGGCTGATCGCGGCCGGCACCGGCTGCCCTTCCACATAGGCCCGCCCGGCGTAGATGCCCTGGCAGGGAAGCAGCGTGGGGACCATATCGATGTTGGCCGTGGGAAACCCCAGCCTGGCGCCCCGGCCCGCCCCGTGGACCACCAATCCGTGCACGCGGTATGGTTCCGTCAACATCGCGGCCACCTCCTCGACCCGTCCCTCGGTCAGACACTTCCGCGTCCGCGAGCTGGAGATGATCTGACCGTCCAGGTCGCACGGTTCGACGACCTGGAAGTTGATGGACAACGGCTTGCAGAACTGTCTGAGAACCTCGACATTTCCCTGGCGGTCGTGACCGAAGAAGAAATTCGGGCCTTCCACAACCGACCGCACGTTCAACCGGTCGACCAAGATGCGGTCAAAGAACTCGCGTGCCGAGAGTTCCAGGAACCGGCGGTCGGTAGGGTAGGCCAGAACCGCATCCACACCCAGTCGGTTCAGCAGTTCTGCCTTGCGCTCCGTCGTCGTCAGCGGTGGCGGCACCCGGTCCGGACGCAGCAACACCGCCGGATGAGGATCGAACGTGAACGCCACCGCGGGCCCCCCTTGGGCGCGCGCCGACTCGATCAGCCGGCAGATGATCCGGGCATGCCCGCGATGGACGCCGTCAAAGTTCCCCACGGTCACCGCACCGCCACACAGGTCGGCCGGAAAGTCGTCGAGCTGACGTATCAGTCTCACGTTTGCTTGTTCCCAGTTCGAATCTGTCCTGAAGACCCATCCCAAAACCGCCGGGGAGGCGTCCTGCGGGCGGAGACCACCGGCAGCGGCAGGTTCAGAAATCGGTTCGTCATCTGCCGGCACTCCGGGTGCGACCGCGTCGGCCCGACCGATCAGGAGTCGCTCTGCCCCTGCTCGGAAAGACGCCGGATTTCGTCTCGCAGCGACGCGGCCTCTTCAAAAGCCTCGTTCTGAACGGCCTCCCGGAGCTGACGCCGCAGGACCTCAATGCGGGTGGCCGGCTCCGATTCCTGCTCCCAGTCACTGCCGGCGAGGATATCGTCACGCCATCGTTCCAGGTTCTGAAGCTCCTGGCACCCTTCCTGCTTGTCCGTCAGGTCGTATTCATCGAGAAACTCATGGATCCTGTCGATTCCTGCATCGATTGCCTGCAGCGCCGCCCCCAGGTGATTTGTCTTGAGCATCGGCGTGGCCACCGCCCGCGTGTGCATCATGATGACGTACGGACGCCATTGGTCAAACTGGAACTTGATGTGGTCCTCCGCCGAGTGGGTGCGCACAAACTCAAACAGCTCCAGGTTGCGCCGCGTGTCGCGGGCGCAGAGGTCATAACGCTCAAGAATCCAGAACGAGAGATACCGGTGGTAGAACTGCACCCCTTCACGCCACAGTTGGGCGCAGGTCTCCTGGTCCAACTGGAAGGGCGCCGAGTCGGGGTGGGCCGCCTCGTGGGCCTTCTGTTCCCGCTGGCAGTGCTCCAGCAGCGACTGGCAACCGAAGGGACGCTCGCCGTCGGGACGCCCCGACATCTCCATCTGGAGTACCCCCAGATCGACCCGCATCTGCACCCTCTCCCGTCCATCGTCTCCAACAATGATTCGCACCACCGGCTGGTCGGGATCAAAATGCCAGGATTCAAGGATCGAGGATATATCGTCAGACATGGTTCTCGGGCAACCGGACAAAAGAAACCCGCCTCGCCATTCTCAACGCCAATAACCAACAGATCCGCCCTCCGCATCGACACCCGCCGGCTGGAAAGCCCGCGCCGCTGCGACCTCACCCCGATCAGGCAACGGCACGAATCTGTTCCCGAACCACCAGGCAGGTCCCACCGACGGAAATCTGCGGTGGCAACAGTCTTGGGACCGGCTCGGCAGGACTTCTCCAACGGCCCGAAAATGGCATGCGAGGGCGGCTCCGCAATGGGCTCGGCTCGCCAAGGCACCGACTAAGTGTATACCGTCACCGGTGGGGAAGGGAAGTGGACCTTTGCGGCAGCAAGACAGGGCTTCCGGCACCTGAAACGGCCGAAAGCCCTGACGGGAAATCGTGGCATGGACGCGGCGGGCAGCCTTGCAGCCCGGCAGGCCGGACGCTACACGTCGGGCTCCCGAATGATCGGTTCCATGGTCTTGGTGTTTCGTTCAACCGCCAGCACGATCGTCTGCTGCTCCACGCCGTCGGCACTGCTGGCAACGACCGGCAGCACCTGCCGCCGGTCGGGCAGATTCAGGCGAACCGAGAAGGTGCCATCGGACTCCAGCCGTACGGGTTCGCCCTTGAGCGTCACGTGGGCGTGCGGGTCGGTGACCCCGTGGACGATCAACTCGGCGTCCACGTTGAATGGGATCTGCTGCCGCGATCGGCTCATGCTCTGGGCCCCCAGGCCGAACCGTGTCACCGTCGGGGAGCCCATCGGCCGGCGAAGCCGCTCTTCGAAAAGGGCCTTCAGATCCGACTGGCCCCCGGTCTCGTCATAACCGCCGCTGAGGGCATAGATGCGGTCGAAATCCTCGGCAACTCCCTCCCAGTTCCCGTCTCCCGAACCGGCTGCGCCCGACTGGGGAGTCACCACGACATTGCTCCGCGTCAGGCCCAGAAAGAATCCGTCGTCGGCCAGGTAGCCGATGTCCACCTGGAACCCCGTCGGCGGATGATCCACGTCGAGATACCAGTTGTTCACGCCGCCGTGCACCTGCACATCTCGCACAATCTTGCGTTCCGAGGCGGTCGTGTTGTCGTTGGCCATCTCGTACAAACGCAGAACCGGGATCGCGCCGTGCCATCGCTGCCCGAGTGCTGCCCGTGCCCGGGACACGCTCTGACGGGTGATCTCCCAATAGGCGTGAAGCCAATACGCGTCGCGCACCATGACGATGACGCGATCCTTCTCGTACTCCTGGCCATTGCCGTTAGTGCGGAACGAAAGGTCCTTCGACTGCGTCAACTGGCTGCGGATCTCGCGAAGCCGCCTCTCGGTGCGATAGGAACGTTTTGGCTTCACCGCATGCGAGCCCGCCCCGTTACCGCTGGTTTTCCCGTTGCCGTTCTTGGCCACCGTTGCCGACGGATCCGTCTTCGCCGCACCATTGGATCGCTTGGCAACGGTTGTCGCAGGTTGCGAAACCTCGCCCGTAGTATCGGCTCGGCGCCTCTTGGCTTCGTCGCTGCGGGCTTTGCCGACGAGGGCCTTGACAAGCTCTTCTTTTCGCATGGTGTGCCAGCCTGGAATCCCCTTCTTCTTGGCTGAGGCTGCAAGATCCTTGACCGTATGGGCCCTGAGTTTGGCAGCAGTGATCACTGGGGTCACCTCCGGGGGGTACCGCTTACTGGGGTGGGAGCGGCAATGGGGTTGGGTCAGTGTTGTCGGGTGGTCCCGTCCGTGACCAGATTGTGTGCCTCTTCACCGTCGACCTTCCATGGCCCACGACATTGGGCAAAGGAATCGTCATCAGCCTGAGCGTAGGGGGGTACAACCCCGCTTCAGCTACTACAGCCCCCTTGCGGGACAATGTCCTTTTCTTGGGCCCAATGGGTATTGCTCCGCACTCGCTCAGGCCCGTCAAGGAATGCCGGAATCCTTTGCAGCTCTTGGCCCGTCGCCGGTAGGCACCCGGCATCTCTGCCGAGTAGGACGGGGAGTTCCAGTACATCCGATTCTAATCCCTTTGTCGCTACAATGCAACGATCCGACACCTCCACCGGAAACTGTGAACCGAAATCTAAAACACGTAAAACATTGTAAAAAAAGCACTTACGACGGATTGTCAGGTCACGGGCGAAAACACAAAAAAACCACGACCCCCTATATCTGGTGCCCTGAATGACGCGCCAGACACGATCTCCAGGGCATCAAAAAGGAACCCCTTTTGTTTGTGTCCTGACAAGTGTCGAGACACGGCACTTTGCACGGCCGGATACCACGCCGATCGTGCCCGCGAAGAACACACGATCCCCGTTCACGCCCTGGTTGCCCAGCCGGCAATCGCAATCCCCAAGTTGCGTCCCGGACAATTGCGCGTGCGTCCTTAAAACCTGCTTACCGCTCCAGCAGACCTTTGCGCCTCGCCCTTCGGCATCCCTGCACTGTTGACGACAAAAAATGTTTGACCTTGTTCCATCCGCCCATTAACCTACCTGCGGGGACTTCTCTTTTGGGGATTTCTTGGCACGTGGATGACGAAGAAGACCAGCGAACGCTCATCGCGAAGGCGTGGGGTTGGGGATATCAGGCAACGACGATCTCAATGGAGATGGTTGTGCCCGCCCTGCTTGGCCTGTGGCTCGATCGGCGATTGGGTACGCTGCCCGCGTTTCTTATACTGGGGGCAATCTTCGGCATGGTAGCCGGCATGATTCATCTCCTCGGCTTCGCGCGACACGTCGGAGAGCAGGGCAAGGGAAAATCGTCCAAACCTGACTGAATGCGAGCCATGAGCCCAAAATCCGATCTCGTGCAGTGGATCGTCAAAGGCGGGTTCCTCGTCCATGCCATCCTGCTCTACCTGGCGACCATGGCGTTTTTGCTGCCGGTTGCTCCCGTCGCGTGGGTAATCTGTGGAGCGGAAGGTGTCGCGGCGGCGGTGGCAGGCGCCTTCTTGTGTTTTTCTGGCGGACTTCTGTCGCTGGTCTGGAACGCTGCGTTTCCGGGGCCTAAGTTGTTGGTTGTCAGAATCTTAGGGGGAATGCTGCCGCGAATGGGCGTGCCGATCCTTGGGGGATTGGTTCTCCAAATCACCGTCCGGCCGCTAGCAGAAGCCGGCATTTTGATATATCTTTTGGTTTTTTACCCGGCATTGTTATCCCTCGAAACATGGCTCAGCCTCGCCTCCTTGGGGACTGCCGGGCAGGACACGGACAAGTCTCTGCCGACCCACCCGACCCAGAGACCGTAGCAAAACGAGGAAGCCCCCCGGGGCGTCGGTCGTACCCCCGCCGGTGGTTTTGTAATCGGTTCCGCAAATGTTCGATCTAGGCGAGATAGGCGGCCACGTCAAAGACGCTCCCGGGTTTCACTTTCCCGGCGGGCGCCATTTCGATCTGCCGCCAATCCAATTCTTTGGCTACGAGTTCCAGCCCACCAAGTACATGGTGCTGGAATTGATCGCTGCTGCCTTGATGCTGCTGATCTTCATCCCCCTGGCCTGGCGGATGCGGCATGGCGGCGCTCCCAAGGGGCGGTTCTGGAACTTCTTCGAGGCGATCCTGGTCTTCATCCGCAATGAGGTCGCCCAGCCGGCGATCGGCAAGAAAGACGCCGATCGCTTCCTCCCCTTTCTCTGGAACGTCTTCTTCTTCGTCCTGTTCTGCAATCTGCTGGGCATGGTCCCCTGGATGGGCTCGCCCACCGGTTCCATCGTCGTCACTGGGGCCCTGGCCATGTGCATGCTGGCCATGACCATGGCCACCGGCATGCGGGCGCATGGTGCGGTTGGCTTCTGGACCGGCCTGGTTCCCCATATGGAAGTGCCCGCGGTCATGGGGATCTTCCTCAAGCCGATGCTGTTTGTGATCGAAGTGCTCGGCCTCTTGATCAAGCACACCGTCCTGGCCGTGCGTCTCATGGCCAACATGTTCGCCGGTCACCTGGTGCTGGCCGTCATCGTGTCGTTCATCACGGCAACGGCCCATTCCGCAATCATCCTCTGGCTCGGCGTTACCGCCGGCAGCCTGGGAGGCGCCGTGGCGATCAGTCTCCTCGAACTGTTCGTCGCCTTCCTTCAGGCCTACATCTTCACGTTCCTGTCTGCGCTGTTTATCGGGATGGCGATTCATCAGCATTAGGACCTGGCCAGGTTCGCCGTTCCGCCGAGTCTAACTTCAACGTACCCGTCAAGGAGAGTGAATCCGTGAACAAGCTAGCAGTGCTCACAGCCATTTGTGTGGTCTTTCTTTTCTGCGCGATGCCCGCCATCGCTCAGGAAGCGGCTCCAGGCGCTGGAACACCAGCGCCTACCACCACCGCGGCGTCCCGCCCCATGATCGACCTGGGGGCGGCCTTCGGCTGCGGCCTGATCATCATCGGCGCCGCCTTCGGGATCGGCAAGATCGGATCGTCGGCTGTGGAGAGCATGGCCCGCCAGCCTGAGGTGGCCGGCAATATCAACACCGCCATGATCGTGGCCGCGGCCCTCATCGAAGGTGCCACGTTCTTCGGTCTCATCGTGTGCCTCCTGACCCTGTTCTTCAAGTAGGTTTCTCGTCCCGCGGCCTCGGGCCGAAACCCTCCGGCACGCTGGTGCCCGGCCGTGCGGTTCCGGCTCCTGCCTGGACATGTGACGAAACCTGCGATTGGAACCCGTTTCTGGGATGGAACGACGATGTGTACGCGAGTCGCCAAAGTTGCTGGGCTGCTGCTGATCGTGCTTGCCATAGGCATGTGCGGTCTTCCCCAGGTCTGTGCGTCGGAAGGTGGCCACGGCTCCGAAGAGGTCAACCTCAATCCGCTTGACACCAAGGACCTGAGGGCCGATCTGGCTGTCTGGACCGGCGTTGTGTTCGTGCTCCTGCTGCTCGTGCTGGGCAAGTTCGCCTGGGGGCCCATCGTCGACGGGCTCGACAAGCGCGAGTCGCTGATCGCCGGCGAGATCCAGGCCGCCGAGAAGGCCAACACCGATGCCAAGGCCCTCCTCGACGAGTACCAGCGGAAACTCAATGCCGCCGGCGACGAGGTCCGCCAGATCATCGAGCAGGCCCGGCGCGAGGCCGAAACCGCCGGCCACAAGATCGTCCAGAAGGCCCGGGAAGAGGCCGATGCCGAGAAACGGCGGGCCGTCGCCGATATCGAACTGGCAACTGCCGGGGCCCTCAAGGACCTGGCTGAAAAAAGCGCGAATCTGGCCGTCAACCTCGCCGGCAAGATCGTCCGTGAGCGGCTTACCGCCTCCGAGCACTCGGCCCTGATCCGGGAAGCGGTGGCCGGGTTTGCCAAGTTGGAACCAGGCAAGAATTAGGGCGAGCACCGAGCATGGCTGAGAAGTCGATACCAAGCGACGCCCAGTTCGCGGCGGAATTCTCCCCCGATGTGGGTTCCGAACATGTGGCGGCCGTCTACGCGGAAGCCCTGTTTGGCGCGGCCGAGAAGGCCGCCGACGCCGATTCGATCCTCGCGGAATTCGATTCGCTCGTTGCCGACGTGCTTGATCGCCAGCCCCGGTTCGAACAGGTCCTCGCCTCTGCGTTCATCGCCCACGACGAGAAGGTCGGCATCCTCGACCGCGTCCTCGGCACGACCGCCTCGGCCATGATGCTCAACTTTCTCAAGGTCGTCTCCCGCCACGGCCGGTTGGACTGCCTCCGCGCCATCCATCGGCAGCTCCACGTCGTCTACGACAAGGCTCGGGGGCGCGTCCCGGTCGAACTGATCACCGCCGCGCCGGTTTCCGATGCGGAAGCCGCGGAGATTGCCAGGACGCTCGGCGGCATGATCCTGGGTGAACCCGTCCTCCGCCGCCGGATCGATCCGGCGCTGATCGGGGGGGCCGTCGTGCGCGTAGGCGACACCGTCTACGACGGCTCGATCGCAGGACAGTTAGAAACGGTGCGCCAGAAGATGATTGACAGGAGCGCTCATGAAATTCAAAGCCGACGAAATCGCTTCAGTAATCCAGCAGGAAATTGAGCAGTACGAGTCGCAGATCGACGTCCGCGAAGTCGGCCGCGTGCTGGAAGTCGGCGACGGAATCGCCCGCGTCTACGGGCTTTCCGGCGTGATGGCTGGCGAGATGGTCGAGTTTCCCGGCGGAGTCAACGGGTTGGCCTTCAACCTCGAAGAAAACTCCGTCGGCGTGATCATTCTCGGCGACTACCTCCAGATCAACGAGGGCGACGAAGTCCGCAGCACGGGGCAGCTCCTCAGCGTGCCCGTCGGCGAGGCCGTCCTCGGCCGCGTCCTTGATCCCCTCGGCAATCCGCTCGACGGCAAAGGGCCGCTGGCGACCAGCGATCGCCGCCCCGTCGAAACCCGCGCGCCCGGCGTTGCCGAACGCCAGTCGGTCAAGGAGCCTCTCCAGACCGGCATCAAGGCCATCGACTCGATGACCCCCATCGGCCGCGGCCAACGCGAACTGATCATCGGCGATCGCAAGACCGGCAAGACCGCCATCTGCATCGATACGATCATCAACCAGAAAAATACCGGTGTGAAGTGCTTTTATGTCGCCATCGGGCAGAAGGAATCGACCGTCGCCGGTCTGATCGAGATCCTCCGCGCCGAAGGGGCCATGGACTACACCACGGTCATTCTCGCAGGTGCCAGCTCCCCGGCTCCGCTCCAGTACGTGGCCCCCTACGCGGGCTGCGCCATGGCCGAGTACTTCACCTACAAGGGCGGCCACACGCTCGTCATCTACGATGACCTCTCCAAGCAGGCCCAGGCCTATCGCGAGCTGTCACTCCTCATGCGGCGCCCCCCGGGACGCGAGGCCTACCCCGGCGATATTTTCTATTGCCACAGCCGCCTCCTGGAACGTTCGGCCAAGCTCAGCAAGGAACTCGGCGGCGGTTCGCTGACGGCCTTGCCGATCGTCGAGACCCTCGAAGGCGAGGTCTCTGCCTACATTCCCACCAACGTGATCTCCATCACCGACGGCCAGATCTACCTCCAGCCCGACCTGTTTTTCGCGGGCCAGCGCCCCGCCATGAACGTCGGCATCTCCGTGTCCCGCGTCGGTGGCGCCGCCCAGGTCCCCGCCATGAAACGCGTTGCCGGCGGTCTGCGACTGGCCCTGGCCGCCTTCCGCGAGCTGGAGGCGTTCGCCCAACTGGGGACCGATCTCGATGCCGCCACCCAGGCCCGGCTCGATCGTGGATACCGTATGACCGAGCTCCTCAAGCAGGGCCTCTACAACCCCCTCGACGTCATCGACCAGGTCTTCGCCATCTACGCCGGCACCCGCGGCCACATGGACAAGATCCCCGTCGAGGAAGTCTCCGCCTGGGAAAAAGGTCTGATCGAATTCATCCACCAGAAAAAACAGTCCCTGTGGGACAAGATCAAGCAGGCTGGTGACGTCAAAATCGACAAGGCCACCAACACCAACGAGGAGATGGAAGCCGCGGTCGCCGAATACCAGAAACACTACGCGAGCCGCAGGCAAACCGCGCTCGTTTAGAGCCTCGTCCCACCTTGGATGCAGTGTTTCGTAATCCGCCATCCGTTTCGAAAGTTCTTCACGACATCCGGATTTCGATATTTCCACCTGAAACCCATCGCCCATCGCCATGGCCAAAGCGCGAGCACTTGACAAACGACGCAAGTCGATCCGCAACATCCGCAAGATCACGCGGACGATGGAGCTGATCTCGACGGCCACGTTCCGCCGGGCGATGGATCGTGCCCTTGCGGCCGCGTCCTACACCGACCGCATCACGCAGCTCGTTGCCGACTTGGCCCGCAGCGGTACGGAAGTGAGCCACCCCCTGTTTCAGGAACGCGACGAGCCCCGCAATGCGATTCTCCTCGTCCTCAGCGCCAATCGAGGCCTTTGCGGCGGGTACAACGGCGGGGTGCTCCGACTGGGCGCCGCCCGCTGGGAGGAACTGCGGAGCAAGGTGGAGAACCTGCGTCTGGAAGCTTCCGGTAAACGCGGCATCTCCGGACTGCGGTTCCGAGGCATTCAGCCCCATGAGAGCTTCATCCACTTTGAGGACCGCCCCCAGTTCGAAGAGGTGGAACTGCTCGCCAATCGCTACCTCGAAGGGTTTCAGACCGGCCAGCTCGATCGCCTGGATGTCGTCTACACGAAATTCGAAAGCCTGAGCCGCCAGTACCCGGTTGCCGAAACCCTCCTGCCGATCCGCGACCTCGGCGGTGACCAGGACGAAGAACCCGCCGGCGAGTCCCGGTACGAGTTCCTCCCGTCGGCCGAGAGTATTCTCGACGAGGTCGTGCCCATGAGCTTCAAGGTGAAGCTCTTCAAGTGCTTCCTCGATGCGGCCGTCAGCGAGCAGGTGGCG
>CAZLWV010000085.1:0-34682 GCA_964563135.1 uncultured Planctomycetaceae bacterium | reverse complement strand
ACGGATCGCATGTTGGCGACACTTCTGGAAAACAAAGTGAGAGGAGGAAGATGGCCAACGTTGGCCGAACGCCTACTTTGCGGAGCGTGGGTTCATCAGCCTGTGTGAATCCCACGTCCGTTTCGTCCAATCCACGTGAACCTACTGACTGGAGAGCCGTATGCGGGAAAATCGCACGTACGGTTCGGAGGGAGGGGCGGCCGAAACCAATCGGCCGCTCCTACCCCTATCTATGGATTTGCCGAAGTTGTTTCTGAGTTGTCCCTTAGGCATGACAATTAGCCATCAATCGTGGCATCCACTGGGCGAGCCCAGTGGCGGCCTTTTCCTGGAATCGCGCCAGCCCATTTAGCCGCGGTTGCGGCCGTTGCCATGGCCGTTACCGTTGGCGCTGCTGTGGCTATTGCGGCGGATGGGAGCGGCGAGGAGCTTGAAATTGCCGGGGCCGAGGAGTTCCTCCACGCGGCAGCGCATTTCCTGGTTGTTGTCGATCCTGGTGCCGCGGCAGACCATCGGAACGCGAGTCCCGTCCGCCAGGTACATGATCAGCTGGAGCTCGCCGCTTCCGGGGTAACCGCGGAGTATCTCGTAGAGAAGGTCGAGCTTCTCAATGCCGTGCTCGGTCTCGGAGATGCGGAGCTTGACACCGCGGGTATAGCGGCTCTGCAGATCCTCCAGCGGGATGAGTTCATTCACGATCAGGTTGGCCTCTTCGCTGCCGGGACGTTTGTCGATGGAACCGAGAACCACGAGGATGGCATCGGGCTGAACCATCTCGCCGTACTGGGCGAATTGCTCGGGCCACAGGATGCAGCGCATGATGCCGTCCCGGTCTTCGAGATCCCACATGGCATAGCGGCTCGGTTTGCCCGGCTTGGGGTTCTTCGTGTGCGAAAACTTGATCGCCGACATCATGCCCCCCAGCATGACCTCGGTGCGATGGCTCAGCCTGGCTGCCTCGGTGGAGGTGTGGGAGCAATAGGTCGAGAGGATCTGTTCGTATTCCGCCAGGGGGTGGCTGGAGAGATAGAAGCCGAGGACCTCCTTTTCCTTGGTGAGCTTTTCCCGTTCCGGCCATTCGGGGATGTCAGGGAGAGCGGCGGCGGCGATACCCTCTTCTTCCTCGGCGGGGGCGGAGTCGAACAGGCCGAGCTGCCCGTGGCGCCGGTCGGCGGCGGCGGCGGTGCCGGCCTGGAGGGCGCGGTCGACGATGGCGGCCAGCTGGGCGCGGCGGGCGCCGAAACAATCGAAAGCGCCGGCCTTGATGAGCGTGTCGATGGCGGTGCGGCTGACCAGTTGGGGGTCGACCCGCTTGCAGAAGTCGAAAAGGCTCTTGTAGGGGCCTTTCTTGCGGGCCTCCACGATCGCGTCGGCCGCGGGACCGCCGCAACCCTTGATGGCGGCCAGGCTGAAGTAGATCCGGCCGTCCTTGACCGTGTAGTCGCGGCTCGACGTGTTGACGCTGGGAGGAACAACCTCCACCCCCATCCGCTCGCAGTCTTCAAGATGCTCGACCGTGGAGTCCTTGTGGGTGAAGTTGCGATTCGGCATATCGCCCGACAGCAGGCCGGCCATGAACTCCACCGGATAGTGGGTCTTCAGGTAGGCCGTCATGTAGGCAATGAGGGCGTAGGCCGTGGAATGGCTCTTGTTGAACCCGTAGCCGGCGAACTTCTCGATCATGCTCCAGAGTTCCTCGGCGTCTTTCTGGGCGACGCCCTGCTCCTGGGATCCCTCGAGGAACTTCTCGCGGTTCTTGGCGATAATGGCCAGCTTCTTCTTGCTGATCGCCTTGATGCACTTGTAGGCGTTGGCCAATTCGATCCCGCCCAGCCGGTTGAGGATCCGCATGACCTGTTCCTGGTAGACCATCACTCCGTTGGTCTCACCGAGGATCTCTTCCATGACCGGGTGGAGGTACGTCGCCTGCTTCCGCCCGTGCTTCACCTCGATGTAGTCGTCGACCATGCCGCCTTCCAGCGGGCCGGGACGATAGAGGGCGTTGGTGGCGATGATGTCGCGGAAGCTGTCGGGCTTCATTCGCTGGAGAAGATCGCGAATGCCGCCGCTTTCAAGCTGGAAGACGCCCTTGGTCTCGCCTCGGCACAGGAGGGCGTAGGTTTCCTTGTCGTCGAGGGGAAACTTGTAGGGGTTGATCCGCTTGCCGGTGGTCTGTTCAATGAGCTCCACCACCTTGGTGAGGATGGTCAGGTTGCGGAGGCCGAGGAAGTCCATCTTGAGCAGGCCGGCGCCGTTCTCGATGTCGCCCATCGACCACTGGGTGATGATGTCGTCCTTGCCGGGGACACGGCCCAGGGGGCAGTATTCGGTGAGCGGGCGGTCGGCAATGACGACTGCTGCGGCATGGGTGCCGACGTTGCGGGCGAGGCCCTCAATCTGCTGGGCGAGGGTGAGGAGCTCGCGCACCTCCGGGTCGCCCTCGTACATCTGCCGCAGCTCGTCGCTCTCGGCCAGGGCCTTCTTGAGGGTGATCCCGAGCTGGTCGGGTACCTTGGAGACGACCTCGTTCACCCTGGCGATGGCCAGGCCCAGCACGCGGCCGACATCGCGGATGGCCGCGCGGGCCGCCATGGTGCCGAAGGTGCCGATCTGCGCCACGTTCTCCAGACCGTACTTGTCTTTGACGTACTGGATGATCTCGCCGCGGCGCTGCTGGCAGAAGTCGATGTCGATATCGGGGGCTTCGAGGCGGTTGATGTCCAGGAACCGTTCGAACAGGAGGTCGTACTCCAGCGGGCAGACATGGCTCAACCCCAGGGCGTAGCAGACCAGGGCACCCACGCCCGAACCACGCGCGGTGGTCTCGATGCCTCGTTCGTGGGCCACACGGACGAAGTCCCACACGATGAGGAAGTAGTTGGGGAAGCCGAGCTTGTTGATCACGCCAAGCTCGCGCTGCAGGCGAGCCATGACCTCTTCGCTCAACTGGCCGTCGATCATGCGCTTGGGATTGTCGGCGTAGCGCCGCTTCAGCCCGTCAAGGCACAACTGGTGCAGGTAGTCTTCCGACGACTGCCCATTGGGGGGCGTGTAGACGGGGAAGTGACGTTGGCCGAGTTGGAGCTCGATATCGACGCTGTCGGCGATCTCCTGGGAGCGTTTGAGGGCCTCTTCCTGGCCGGGGAGGGCCGCATACATCTCTTCAGGGCTGCGGAGATAGAACTCGCTGCTGTCCATCCGCATGCGGTTTGCATCGGTGCGGAACTTGCCTGTGTTGACGCACAGCAGAACGTCCTGGGCCTCGGCATCCTCGCGATGAACGTAGTGCACGTCGCTGGTCGCCACCATGGGGATGCCCATGCGGTTGGCCACCTCGATCGAGGCCGCCAAGGCGATCTTCTGCACTTCTAGCCCGTTATCCTGGATCTCGATGAAGTAGCGATCCCCGAACAGCTCGCGGTACCAGGCGGCCACCTCGCAGGCCTTTTCCAGGTCGGGCTCCTTGCCGGATACCAGGGCGCGGTTGATCTCGCTGGACACGCAGCCGCTGAGGCAGATCAGCCCCTCGTTCCACTGGGTAAGAATCTGCTTGTCGATGCGGGGGCGGAAGTAGAACCCCTCCAGAAAAGCGGCCGAGGAAAGCTTGAGCAGGTTCTGGAAACCGGTGCGGTTCTTGGCCAGGAGCGTCAGGTGGTAACTGGCGGCCTTCATGTTGCCGGCATCCTTCTCGAACCGGCTGCCGGGGGCGATGTAGGCCTCGTAGCCGATGACCGGATTGATGCCGGTTTCCTTGGCCTTGCGATAGAACTCGAGGGCCCCGTGCAGGTTGCCGTGGTCGGTGAGGGCCAGGGCGGTCATGCAGAGGTCCTTCGCCCGTGTGACGAGGGCCCCCACCTGGCCGGCGCCGTCGAGCAGACTGTAATGACTATGGCAATGGAGATGGACAAATGGAGGCGTGGTCATCCTTTCCCCCTGAGAAAGCTATGCAGGAGCGCGTCGTGCGCAAGAGAGGAATCGATGCGCGATTCTATCAGCCTGGAACCAGAATCCTAGGCTTCCCGGTTGGGGGAGTGGGGACCGCCTGATGGTTGATTGCGTGGAAACAGGCGCGCGGCGCTGCCGGCGGTGGAAGAGCCGGTTTGGGATCCGTTCTCTCCGTCATGAATGAGTGAGGCCGGGGTCCGACGAATCGGAACCCGGCCGCGTTGCGTTCCGGAGCCGCTCTAGTCTTCGTCGCTCCGCAACCTGGCCAGCACACTGAAATCTTCCAGCGTCGAGGTGTCGCCGGTCGATTCGCGTCCGGCGGCAATGTCGCGCAGCAGTCGCCGCATGATCTTGCCGCTGCGGGTCTTGGGCAGCGCGGCGGTGAAGCGGATGTCCGCCGGGGCGGCGAACTTGCCGATCTCCTTGCCCACATGGGCCTTGAGCTCCTTCTTGAGCTCATCGGTCGGCTCCACGCCGCTGGCCAGAGTGACGAACGCGCAAACGGCCTCGCCCGTCATGTCGTCGGGGCGGCCTACGGCGGCCGCCTCGGCCACCAGGT
The DNA here is from genome assembly GCA_964563135.1 of uncultured Planctomycetaceae bacterium. Classification (GTDB taxonomy): domain Bacteria; phylum Planctomycetota; class Planctomycetia; order Pirellulales; family Thermoguttaceae; genus JAAYAY01. The sequence continues at coordinate 30,178 of CAZLWV010000085.1, read as the reverse complement.
CGTGGCTGACCAGGGCCGACTCGATCTCGATCGTGCTCAGCCGGTGCCCCGACACGTTGAGCACGTCGTCGATCCGCCCCATGATCCAGTAGTAGCCGTCCTCGTCGCAACGGGCATTGTCGCCGCAGAGATACTTGCCCGGCACGTCGCTCCAGTACTGGATCTTGTAGCGCTCGTCGTCCCCCCAGATGCCGCGCAGCATGCCCGGCCAGGGCCTGGTGATCGTCAGCCAGCCGCCGCTCCCCACCGGTACCGGCTTGCCGTCTTCGCCTACGACCTCCGGAACGATACCCGGCAACGGCTTGCAACAGCTTCCCGGCTTGGTGGGGGTGGCTCCGGGCAGCGGGGTCATCATGATTCCGCCGGTCTCCGTCTGCCACCAAGTATCGACGATCGGACAGCGTTCGGCTCCGATCTTCTTGTGGTACCACATCCAGGCCTCGGGGTTGATCCCTTCCCCGACAGTGCCCAAGAGACGCAGGCTCGACAGGTCGTGCTTCTCGACGTGCTGGTCGCCCCACTTGATGAACGCACGGATGGCGGTCGGGGCCGTGTAGAATACGTTGACCCGGTACTTCTCGATGATCTCCCAGAACCGGCTCTCGTCGGGCCAGTTGGGGGCGCCTTCGAACATGAAGCTTGTCGCCCCGGCGGTCAACGGGCCGTAGACGATGTAGCTGTGGCCGGTGATCCAGCCGATATCGGCCGTGCACCAGAAGACGTCCTCCTCGCGGTTGTCAAAAACCCACTGGAACGTCTTCTTGGCGTAAAGGTTGTACCCGCCCGTGGTGTGCTTGATCCCCTTGGGCTTGCCGGTCGAGCCGCTCGTGTAGAGGATGAACAACAGGGCCTCGGTGTCCATCGGCTCGGCCGGGCAGTCGGCTGACGCCTCGTCCATCAGGTCGTGCCACCAGAAATCGCGGCCTTCCTTCATCGCACATTCCGTGTCGGTCCGCCGGAGCACGATGCACTTCTCGATCGTGGGCGATTTCGCCAGGGCCTCGTCCACCGTCGACTTCAGAGGAAGCACCTTGCCGCGGCGCCAGCCGGCGTTGGCTGTTATCTGCAGCTTCGCTTTCGCGTCGTTGTTGCGGTCGGCAATCGCCTCGGCAGAGAAGCCCCCGAACACGACCGAGTGGACCGCACCGATGCGCGTGCATGCCAGCATGGCGATCGCCAGCTCGGGAACCATGGGCATGTAGATCGAAACCCGATCTCCCTTGACCACCCCCATCTTCTTGAGGCAGTTGGCAAACTTGCAGACCTCGCGATGCAGCATCCGGTAGGTCAGCACGCGCCAGTCCCCCGGCGCGCCTTCCCAGATCAGCGCCGCCTTGTTCGCCCTGGGCGTATCCAGGTGGGCGTCCAGACAGTTGTACGATACGTTGGTCTCCCCGCCGACGAACCACTTGGCAAACGGCTCGCTCCATTCCAGGGCCTTGGTGAACGGTTTGAACCAATGCAGCTCCTCCTTGGCCATATCACCCCAGAACTTCGCCGGGTCCGCCGCCGCCTCGTCCCACAGCTTCTGGTACTCCTCCATCGACTTGACTCTTGCCTTTTCCGAAAACTCCTTCGGAGGGGGGAATAGCCGCGTCTCTTTCATCACGTTGACAATGTGGCCTGATTTCTCGTCTGCCATGTTGAGGCGTCCTCCAGGTCCGTGACACAAGTGGGTCAAGGGGCGGTTTTTGACAGCTCCCCTTGGCGTGAAGCCGGAATTCTAGGCCCCCCCGAATACAGTGTCAACAGTTCGATGTGTCGCCAGCAAACTGTGGTGGGGTATTGTTTCACAACCATCCATAGACCAGCCAGATTAACGGAATTATAACCAGAAAAGAGGGGTCTTTCTGTGGATTGAGTGACCCCTACCCCCCTCCGGAATCTGCCCAGCAGCCGAATGCACTGAATACGGGTGGGTATCGTGAGGTATCGCAAGACGCGCGAGGCAAACCCTCTGGCCACACCCAACAGGGCCAAGGGCCATCGGTCGAACCCCCGCCCCACGAGGATCTTGCCAGAGCCCCAGCAGAATCCCGGCCGGTACGATGGTATTCGCCGACGTCCATGAGACCATTTCTGCGCAGGGGGCCACTAATCCCGGCAGAAGAGTACGCTCCAAGAACGATCATCATGAGCACACACTACTGCTCTGGAGGTTTCCTTTGCGAAAACCTGTTGTCTCTCCGGGGCCAGTTGATGCAGTGAGGTGAGAAAAGGGACAAGAAGGCCGCCACCTCGGCCCCGGCCCGCATCGCTGCAAATGTCAGGGCCAACGCAGAGACCTCGAGAAACGTGACGCCCTAATCCAACATTCGCTGCATATAGACCACGTCCAGCCAACGGCCAAATTTCAAGCCGACTTCCCGGAGATGGCCGACCTCCACGAATCCGAACTTGTCGTGGAGCGCAATGCTGCCGCTCTGCTCGGCGTCGATGACCGCCATGATCGTGTGGTGCCCGAGGCCGGCTGCCCGTTCGATCAGGTTGGCCAGCAACGTTGCACCTATGCCACGCCGCAACGCGTCGTGGCGCACGTAGACCGAGTCCTCGACCGTGTGGCGGTAAGCTGCCTTGGTGCGGAAGGGCGAGAGCGCAGCCCAGCCGACAACCTCGCCCCCTGCTTCCGCCACCGTTACGGGATGCTCGAGGCCGCGTCTGTGGAACCATGCCTCCCTCCCCGCGGGCGTCTCCGGTTCGGTCTGATAGGTTGTTGTCGAATTGACCACGTAGTGGTTGTAGATGGCGTTGACCACCTCGAGGTCTTCCGCAACGGCCAGGCGAATCAGCAACGGTTCCATGCGGGCTTCCTTGTCGACAAGAAAAGACACAGCACACCTGCCTATTGACCCTCAGAGAAGCAGTGCAACGGGGCCCATCAGCGGGAGACCGGCTCCTGGTGCTCTGTCACAGCGTGATTCTTGGGATCCATGGCGTCGAATCGTGCGACAATCGCCGAGTCGTTCCGCAGTCTCGATCCCAATTCTTAGCTAAGACAAGGCACTAGGGGAAAACAACAACCGGCCGATACATTACCTCTCCGACCACCAATAGGAAGGGCCATGGTCGTGGCGTGCTCGTCTATAGCATTGCACCCACGGGTGCGTCAAGACGCTTCCTGCGGGTCCGTCAGTGCTTGCCGTACTCCATGGCCACGCCTTTCCGCTGGGCCATGATGTAGGCCTCCAAGGCCCGCATGGTCGGGCTGTCGGCTTCGAGCTTTTCAGCCCGCACCGGGTTCTCCAGGCACCAGTTGATCATGTCGCGCAGCAGCACGACCCGGCCCAACTGCACCTGGTACTTCGGATAGGTTTCCGGATGCGTGTTCGATGCGTGGGGATGGCACATGTCGCACGACACCGACATCGTGCTTCCCAACTCCGCCGCGCTATGGAAGATCCGGGAGCCCTCGGCGACGGCCTTTTCCGTCTCCCGGGCCCAGGTGAGGATGTCCAGTTCACTGTAATTGCCGTACGAGTGGCCCTTGCCCTGGTCTCCCTTGAGCAGGTGGGAGTTGTCGGCCGGAGGCTGCATGGTATGTTTTGCCTTCTCCTCGGTCACCCAGGTGGCCTCCGGATGATCCCGCACCCACTGGTCCATCAAGGCAGCGGCCAGGGCTTTGCCGGTCAGATCCTTGGGCACCGCGACGGTATTCGTGCCATCGCAGGAGCCAACGGTTTCGACAGCAGCGGGTGCCGCCACCGGCTGGCCCGAAGCTTCCTCCTTGGCAGGCTCTGCCTGTGCCGTGTCGCTGGCGGTTTCTTCGCCCGCCGCTCGATCCGGCACGGGCGCGGCAGAATCTGAAGGGTTGCCCGACGTGGTCGCTTGAAGCGGCCCGCTCTGTTTCGCGCAGGCTGCAACCAGCCCGACAACCAGCAGGCATACCAGGCATGTAAGGGCGATATACATGCGGCGGTGAATCGACGATCGGTACATGGTGAGACTCCTGAGTTCTTGCTTAGTAGGCGGGCCGATTCGGCTTGGCGGGGGCGTCTTCCTTGCCCCAACTCGCCAGGTAGGTCCGACTGACCGTGATCGGGTTCCGGTTCCACAGGCTGTAGACCTTGTCGATCAGCCCGTCCGGGTGCACGAACACCTCGCCATCGCCGCATCCATCATTGGGGTTGAATGGGTCGGGGCGACTCATTTCCACCGTCAGTTCGGGCATGCCTTCCGGGGCATAGGGCCACGGCCAGGCCGTCGACAGCAGCCCGTGGAAGTGAATATTGCCGATCCGGTTGGTCAACAACTGGTGGGTGTGGCCGTGAATCACGACCACGTTCTTGAACCGCTGGAGAATCGCCTGAACCTCGTCGGCATCGTCGGTCCAGAAGTTCCAGGCCTTGTAGAGTTTGTAGAGAGGCGAATGGGAGAAGATGATCACGCGGCTGTCGTCAGCGCACTTGGCCAGATCCTCTTCGAGCCATTTGCGCTGGGGCTCACCGACGGTGAAGGGACTCTGCAGACCGTTGTCGAGCCCGGCCACGGTCATCATCCGCTCCAGGGGCGACATGCCCCTGGCCGTCCAGAAATCGGCTTCAACGACACTGTTGAGCACCACGAAGTGGACCCCCTTGTGGTCGAAGGAGTAGGTCGCTTCGCCGAACAGCTCCTGCCATTTCTGGCCCATGTCGAGGTACCAGTCGTGCTCGCCGACCATGATCTTCAGTGGGGCCTTGAGATTCTTGAGAATCTGGGCCCCGAGTTCCAACTCCTTGGCCTGCCCGAGTTGTGCCAGGTCGCCTCCGTAGAAGACGAAGTCGGGCTGCGGATCGAGATGGTTCACGTCGTCGACGGCGCGAAGCAGGCCTCGAACGAACCGGTCGTTAACCTCCTTCTCGTAGAGATGAGAGTCGGAGATGTAGGCAAAACGGAAGCTCGGCCGATCGGCGCTTTCCTCCGCGCCCTGGGCCACAGTGACCGGGGTGAAGGAATGGGGAGCCGCCAGTCCGGCAGAAGCCCCCACCGCCGCGGCCGATACCTTCAGGAACGAGCGACGATCGAGATTCCGGAGGCCGCGAAAGAACGCCTCCCGCTGCTCCATGTACTTGGTTTCAACGCTCTTGTGGGTAGCCATCTTGCATCACTCCTTGTTACTGGTCGCCGCCCTTGGTGCCCATGACGCGTCCCTCGAAAGGTATCGCCTTCCGGTTGGCCAGCGCATCGTCGCGGACGGCACGCTGCTTGGCCGCCTGGGCCTTCTGCTGCTCGAAGTGCTTCTGGTTCTCTTCCGCAAAAGCAACGTCGGTCAGGGTGAACAGAAAGGCAACCAACTGGTTGATCTCCTCCTCGCTGAGTGCCAAGGGTTCAATCCCGCCGTCGAGGAACAAGTTCGCCTCGCCCCCCTTGTTGTAGTGATCGATCACGTCCCAGAGGGTCGCCAGCGAACCATCGTGCATGTAGGGGGCGGTGATGCCTGCGTTCAGGATGAGCGGGGTGCGGAACGAACCGATGTCGGCCCGATTGTGGGTCACCATGAATCGCCCTAACTCGCTCAGATCCGTCCCCACGGCCAGTTCATCCAGCTTCTGCTCCGACGTGTCTTCCTTCAGAATCTTGAGGGCCTCGCCGGCCAGCTTCTCGAAATCCTGGTGGCGCGCGGAAACGCCCACGTTGTGAAAGCGATTGTCGCTCCCCAGGGGATTCGAAGGATTCATGGGATGGCAGGCAACGCAACGTCCCTTGCCGTTGAACAGATCCCAGCCGGCCTGGGCCTCGGCCGAAATCGCCTTCTCGTCTCCGGCCAGGAATCGCCGGAACGGCGAATCGACGAATACCAGAGTCCGCTCGAAGGCCCCGATGGCCCGTCCCAGGTCCTGGTAGTTCATCTCCCGCCCGTAGGCCTTCTTGAACATCTCCTGGTACTCGGCGTCGCCGCTGATGGCCTTCATCGCCGTTGCCTCATCGGGCATGCCCATCTCCACCGGGTTCAGAATCGGCTGGGTCGCCTGGTGATCCAGGTTCGGCGACCGCCCGTCCCAGAACATCGTCTGCAGGAGCGCGGCGTTCACCACCGTCGGCGCGTTCCGCTTCCCAAGCTGGTTGCCTATCCCTTCCGAGGTCGGACGCTGATCGGTGAAACCTCGCGTCACGTCATGGCAGGTGGCGCAGGACACGCTGCCGTCGTCCGACAAGCGCTTGTCGAAGTACAGCTTGCGCCCCAAGGCGACCCGCTCCGGAGTCGTGGCGTTGTCTTTGGGGACAAAAGCGTTCCAGATCGTCGCATCGAAGCCCGCCGGTGGCTTGCTCACGTCGGCGGCCGGCATCAACCTGGCCAGCACCTGCTGCTGGTACTCGGGCGTTGCCGCCCCGATCTTGTCTCGTGGAACCGCCTGCCCCGGATCGTCTGCCCCGATCGCCCGCGGCAGAGCCGCTCCCAACCCGAGGAGCACAACCGCGACCAGACAAGGACCTACACGAACACACTTCATGCGACACATGGCATCCTCCCCCCATTTGGGCTTGCTTGAAGCGCTGCAGGGCCTGACCGTTGGCTCCGCAATTACTTTGACGATGCTATTACGAAAGAATCGAGAGTCGGCACGATCGACAAGTAGCTGCCACCGGACACCTTGGCAGTGCGGCGGAGAACCGCTAGTCCCCCCCGGCCCCGCCGACGGGGTCCGCAGCCCGGCAGCCTATTCTAGCGAGGACCTCTTCTTTCGCGCTCGCATGACCGACCCATGGGACGCGCAGACGAGGAACGGCTCCTTCTTCTGCCCCTTCCGGCACTCCGGACAGATTCCTGTGAGCTGAACGGACAGTTCCCGAATCTCAAATCCTCACGGCTTGCCCCGCGGCAAGGCGATGTTGTCCAGTTCGGCGCTCTCCAGGTCGACGATCTTGTTGCAGCGGGCGCAAATCAGGTGATGATGGCGGCGGAAAAACCCTATCTCTGCGCCGTGCCGGCAGCGGCAATCCGGCCACGATCCCGGCACTGGTCCCCTGGCCCAGCGGCACGGCGAAGGCTGCAAACGAAAAGGCGGCTTCTTCTGATACGCCTTATAGGGGGACGGACCCCTGGAAGCGTCTCCCGGTGCGGTTTACAATAGAAGGATGCATCCTTTCGGCTGATCATCGCAGGCGGGATACCCCGCGTTCAGATACGATCGGCATTCCTGCCCTCAGCACCTCCGGTGGATCTGGTTCGAGTCGATGGACGGACGCCAGCTCCGGAGGATTCCCTATTTCGGAGAATGACTCAACGTGCCGCACCAGTTCTCACCGATCCAGGAGGCAATCGACGCCATCGCCCAGGGGCGAATCGTGGTCGTGGTCGACGACGAAGACCGAGAGAATGAAGGCGACTTCGTCTGTGCGGCCGAGAAGGTCACGCCCGACATCGTCAATTTCATGTTGATGCACGGACGCGGCCAGGTCTGTATGCCGATCCTGCCCGATCTCTGCCAGCGGCTGAATCTCCCGCCGATGGTGGAAGACAACACGGCTCCGCTCCGCACCAGTTTTACCGTGCCGGTCGACCACCGCACCGCCCGCACCGGTATCACTGCCCAGGAAAAGGCGGCCACCATCCGGGCCATCGTCGACCCCGACAGCAAGCCGTCGGATTTCGTGCGCCCCGGGCACCTGTTCCCGCTGGAGGCCAAGGAAGGCGGAGTGCTGCGCCGTGCCGGCCACACAGAAGCCGCAGTCGACCTGGCGCGTCTGGCGGGCCTGAAACCGGCGGGCGTTCTCTGCGAGATCCTCAACGAAACGGGTGACCGCGCCAATCGCCAGCACCTGTGCCAGATCGCGGCAGAATTTGGCTTGCCGATCATCACGATTGAGGAGCTGATCCGCTATCGCCGCCGCATCGAGAAACTCGTCTATCGTCAGGCGGAATCAAAACTTCCCACCAAGTACGGTGAAGGCCGGGTCGTCGTCTACGGCGTGAAATACGAAGCCATGGAACCGGCCGCGGTGGTGATCGGCAATCCTGTCTCGGCGAGCCAGCCTCCCCTCGTCCGCCTCCACTCCTCGTGTTTCACCGGTGACCTGCTGGCGTCGCTTCGATGCGACTGTGGAGATCAACTCCATCTGGCCCTGGAAATGATCGGCCGGGAAGGTGCCGGGGTGCTGGTCTATCTTCCTCAGGAAGGCCGGGGAATCGGCCTGGTCGAAAAGATCAAGGCCTACCACCTCCAGGACGGCGGCATGGATACCGTGGAGGCGAATCTGGCCCTCGGGCACCAGGTTGACCTCCGCGACTACGGCGTGGGGATCCAGATCCTAAAAGACCTGGGCCTCTCCGAAATCCGGCTGCTCACCAACAATCCCAAGAAGACCGACGCGTTCATCTACGGCGGTTTCGATCTGAATGTCGTCGACCAGGTTCCCATCCTTGGCCCCATCAACGAGCACAACGCCCGTTACATGGCCACCAAACGCGACAAGATGGGCCATCAACTTCCCGACGATATCTGACGCTGTCCGACGCTTTCCGGGCCGCCTCGTCCCATGGGCCCGCACGGCGTTCCATCCCCAGGCGGTGCCAGACCCGCCTCGGATTGCGTGGGCTCTGCATAGCCTTCTGTGCTGCGCGAAAACCTGGCCACTTTCGCGGTGGCCAGGTAGTTTGACACGCGACAATTCACTCTCGCACCAACTTGTGCACGCGGAGCATGCTCGGGGGCGGCGGGTCCCCCGGATACGGGCGATCGCGGTTGGCCGGTCGGGTCTCCCATTGCATGATGTATCGCACCCGATCGTCCGCCGCAGTCCGCGCATCCTCGGCCCGGCGGATCTCCAGTCCGGGAAAGCTCGATTCCACCCGTGCCAAGGCGGCCGGATAGCCCGCCTCGGCCGGTGCAGGTCCGATCGGTTTGAGTGTGGCCGGATCCAGTTGCCAGTGCCCGCTGCGGCGGGGCTGTCCGTACGACTGAACGAGCCGGCCGTCTTCATCCACGGTGACGGCCCCCACGTGAACCTGGAACACGATCGAACCTCCTCCCCCAAATTCCCACCGATAGTCCCAGTCGCTCGCCTGGATGATCTTCCAGCCCCCGTCCTCGCGCCGGGCATTGTAGATCTGCGTGTGCCCCTGGGAATCGTGCTTGTGGTAGCTGAGGATGACTCTCCCCTCGGCGTCGAACCCGATTCTCGTGTTGCCGTTGATGATCCCCCCGCCGGCCGGCACCGGATCGACCACCTCGGCCGTTGCCAAGGTGATCGGCAGCCCGAGCGGCTTTCCATCGCTCCTTTCCCAACGCACCAGGTCGCGGCTCCGGGCGTAGCAGAGATCGTGATTCGTGGCGCAGTCTGGAGTATCTCGCCATACCCAGCAAACATGGAATACCCCATCCTTGTCCTGAACCGGGCCCGCAAAATAGGCGTTCATCTGCCCCTCGCCCGAAAACAGCGGACTGCCGAGCAGCCGTTTCCACACCCGTGCCTGCGGGTCGTAGACGTTCCAGATCTGGTTGCCGTTTCCGCTCGAACCGTCCCGATACGTGAAGATCAGCTCCTTTCGGGCGCCGGCCAGGAATCGCGGATAGGTGCAGCGATTCTCGTTCTCCCCCGTCATGGTCTCGATTCGCTCGAGACTTGTGACGTCCCTGGGCCTGGTCGTGCGAAAATAGACCAGCGGCACGCAGTGCATGTTGCCCGACACGTGAAGGTGTCCCTCGCAATCCAGCGCCATCGTCACGTAATTGTGGCTGTCCCATCCCACGTTGACCGGCAGCACCTGGATCTCCCACTCCGTCGAACCGAGCCGGCGCGAGGCCACGGTCATCCGGCGTTGGGCGTCGTAGAAGGCGATGAATTGGTCGTCGCCATCCGTCAACAGCGAGAATCCGACCGTGTGTCCGGACCACACCGGCGCGATGTCGACGGATTCCGCCAGCATCCACGGCCGGGATGATTCATTCGCACGAGTGACGCCGAAAACAATCAGGAAGATACCCAGAGGCAGGAAGGTCTTGACGGGCATGCGCATAGGAGGGAATTCCGGAGGCGGGTATCGTGTTGGATCGCAGGCCTGGGCCCGCGGTTTCTGAACGATGAACGCCTGCAAGGGGGGAGGGGAAGTTGGAGGGATGGAATCCTGGAACGACGGGTGAGGCGGACAGCGCTTTCCGCGCCATCTGACCGTGAGTCCAGGGTCCCACGGTCGACGCGATGGGAGCCGATCCCAAGACCTCTTGCCGCGGCCCAGCGATCTTCGCCCCTGGAATCCCGCCTGGGAGGTTCTGGGGCAGGCCCCTTACTTCTTCCGGCCGTCGCCCCGCTCGCGGGCAAAGTCGGCGTAGCACTGCTCGAGGGTCTCGTCGGTCGGGTTGGCAAGAATCTGCAGTCGGCTCGTGGCGAGCACCGTCTCGCCCTTGGCAACGTTTCCACCGAACAGTGAAAGATACAGCGATCGATGGTTGGCCACGCCGTCAGGCGGATCCTGGTTGTAGGGCGTTGCCACGGCAAAGCAGTCCTCCGGCGTCGCCATGAGCACCGCCGCCAGCCCGGTTTCCCGATGCCGGCGCACCCCGATCGGCGCGGCCAGGTAACGCGTAATGCACCACTCGACGGGATTCGGCCCTACCTCCCACCGGCCATCGAACACGGTCTGGACCGACTGCCGGTCCCGTGGAAACAACAGGTAGTTGCCCGCCACCAGCGGGTTGTGGTCCGCTCGCAGGAAACGGGCCTTGCCCGGCGCTCGCAGCGATTCGACAACGTATACCGAAACATCGTAACCCTCGCCGAAATAGTTCGACAGGAAGACCTCGAAATGCGGTAAATCCTCCTTGGCGCTGACACGGGTCTCCACGTCGATCGCATCCGCCGCGGCGAGCCGGAACACGGCACTCATGGTCAACGGGTAAGCCTCTTCCGGCTTGAACACCGCTTCAACCGCCCCGTCTGCCAGTACCCGACTCTCGGTCGGCCAGTCGCGTGCCGCGTTTCCATAGCGCACACCCGTGCTGAACAGGCGATAGTGGCTCATCACCGGCAGCCTTCTGTTGCCGTAGGTTACTTCCTGCCCCGACGGGCTGTAGATCAGCTCCTCGATCCCCTGGTTCTTCCCGTCCAGCCGCAAACGGCCGCGGAGCGTGCCGGTATCAAAGGAGTAGATGCCGCTGCCCTCCGGTCGAAAAACCGGCTTCGGTTCGTCCGACACGCCCACCGAGGTGGACGCAAGGAACAACAAGGCGAGAAGACGCCGCATCGATCTTCCTCCATACGCGGGATTGGCCGGCTCAACACAAGGCCTCCATTGGGAGGGGTTGTGCCCACCATAGGTGCGCAGGCTCAAGCCACCGAAGTCTCAAGAGCGATTGGCCAGAACGGGTAAGTCCTTACCCGCAAACGCCTTAGAAAAGTGCGCGCACCTAGACTCGAACTAGGGACCTCAGCCTTATCAGGGCTGCGCTCTAACCAACTGAGCTATGCGCGCCCGCAGGACAATGCCTTGCAAACACTGTTGTAAAGCATACCCCACGAAGGCTCACTGTAAAGGGGGGCTCCCGGGGGTCTGTGGGCGGCTCTCCCTCTCCATCTCTATTCGACACAGGGCCACCGACTGCGGTTCAGAAGCTCGTCGAGGCTCAGTTCGAGTCCCCGCCCCCGGAGTCACCCTCGAACACGCTTGCTCCTGCCCACTTGCCACGCTTCATGATGAATCCACCCATCAGAGCTATTTTGGCGCGGCAAAGTTTACCTAACCGGAAGAATCAACGTAATCCGATCATGTTCTACGCCTCGCCGGCCGAAAAAAGAGGACGAGCCGAGCGCCTCCCGCACTTTGTCGGCGCGTCGCCCTGCATGCCCGTCGGATCGAGCAAACCAGGGAGTGCCTCGGCTCCTACGATTCAGCCCTTCCCTGGCCCCTGGGAGCCAGGGCTGTTCCCGTGACCAGTGGATCCGAGGGATCCCAAGCCTGTTGGCTTTGTCAGTCCCCCCTAACCAGAACACCGAATGGCAGTGGACAGGAGTAAGTGAATGAGAAGTGTGGCATTCTTGGCAATCTTGGCAACACTACCCGCATCATGGGCGAGCGCCGCAGAATTGCCGTCCGCCGAGCGCGCCCTCAACCAATACCTGCCGATCCATCGAGAGGTCGATATCGATCGGCCCTCCGCGGAAGAGGCGGCCAAATGCAAAATCTTTGCGAAGAAGATCGACGGCGTCACCGCCGTGCTGATCGAATCGCCCGACGGTGTCCTGCTCCGGTCGTTCGTCGATGCCGATGGCAACGGCGTTGTCGACCAGTGGCGCTACTACAAAGAGGGCCTGGAGATCTATCGCGACATCGACAGTGACGGCAACAACCGTGCGGATCAGTACCGATGGTTTCACGGAGGCGGTACCCGTTGGGGCGTGGACCCCAACGAAGATGGCCAGATCGACTCGTGGAAGGTCATGTCGGCCGAAGAAGTTTCCGCTGAGATCGTGGCGGCTCTGGCGGCACGCGATACTCGTCGGTTCTTGAGCGTGACCCTGAACCCCGCCGAACTTGCCACCCTGGGACTGGGCGCCGAGAAGGTCAAAGACCTTCAGGCGAAGATCGCCGATCTGGAAAAGCAGTTCGCCGAACTGGCTGCCCGGCAGAAGGCCGTCCAGGCCGCGACCCAGTGGATGCAGTTCAGCGGAACTCGCCCCGGCGTCGTACCGGCGGGGACTGCCGGGTCGACCAAGGATCTGCAGGTCTACGAAAACGTGGTTGCCATTACCCAGACCGACGGCCAGCACGGCCAGGTGCAGATCGGCACCCTGGTCAAGGTGGGCGATCTCTGGCGAGCCATCCAACTTCCCACACCGCTCGAAGATGGGCAGGAAGAGGTTGCCGCCGCCGGCGAGTTCTTCAATAAGGCCCCCACGATCCGCCAGCCGGACGTGCCAACCACGGCGCCCAGCGATGCCCTGCAGACGGCAATGGCCGAGCTGCAGGAACTGGATGTGAAATCGGCGGCCACCGGCGACCCGGCCGCTCGGACCCAGTTGCACGAAGCCCGGGCGCAACTGCTTGAGAAGATCGTCGGCATGTCGACCACTGCGGAAGACAAAACCATGTGGGGCCAGCAATTGGCCGACACGATCGGGGCGGCCGTCCAGTCGGGCGAATTCGACGCCGGGATCGAGCGTCTGCAAACCTTCGTCGACTCCCTCAAAAAGAGCGGCGACAAGGATCTCGAAGCCTACGCCGCCTTCCGCAAGATGAGCGCCGAATACGGGCTGAAGATCCAGACCGCCGGGCCTGCCGATTTCGTCGCCATTCATGAGCAATGGGTCAAGAGCCTGGAAGGATTCGCTGAGGCCTATCCCGACAGCCCGATCACGGCCGAGGCGATGTTCGAACTGGCTACCGTCCAGGAGGTCAGTGGCGAGGAAGATCAGGCCAAGGAGTGGTATGGGAAGATCGTGAAGAACTTTTCGCAGACACCGTTGGCGGTCAAGGCCAATGGGGCCCTCACCCGCCTCGAATCGGTCGGCAACATCCTCCGCGTCAATGGCAAGGCCCCCGATGGCAATACGGTTGACCTCGACAAGTATCGGGGCAAGGTCGTGTTGATCCAGTACTGGGCCAGTTGGTGCGAGCCCTGCAAAACCGATATGTCCGTGCTCAAGGATATGGCGATCCGCTACGGCACAAAGGGCTTCGAGGTCATTGGTGTGAACCTCGATACCTCGATCGAGGAAATGAAATCCTACCTCGGGCAGAATCCGCTCCCCTGGAAACAGATCCACGAAGACGGCGGCCTGGACAGCCGCCCCGCGAGCGAACTGGGGATTCACATGCTGCCGACCATGATCCTGGTCGATCAGGATGGCAAGGTCGTCAACCGTAACATCCACGTGGCGGAACTCGACACCGAACTCCGCAAGCTGATACGCTGAGCCGGGTTGGCTCCGACTTCCAGAGTCGTCGGGCTTCCTTGAGCCGGACTCACAATGGCCGGCGGCCCTGCTGCCTTTCGAGAACAGGCACGGTTTGGGGAAACTGTGCCTGTTCTTTTTTTGTCGGTCCCAGGGGCATTCCGCGGGGCGGCCAACCGCGATCTCGGCTGCCGCACCGCCATGCCAATGCCGCTGAGCGGTCCCCTCGATCTGGTGTCATCTGCCGTAACTGGTTGATCAGCAACCGATTAGGTCGCAAGCCCCTACGACGGGCAATCCTGCTACGACCGGGAACACCGGCAAAATTGGAAAAAAGCTTCCGTTCCGCACAATCGGCAACCGAAATTGATAGTCAGACGACAATCTTCCCTGATGCGGAGATTGTGTTAAGGGGGGACGATACGGATCGGAACCGTGGCTGGCTCGGCCCGCCGCGGCAATCCGGCCCTCCCGTCCTTTGGTGTGTTCTTTTGACAGTCCGGAAATCCGACCGACAAAACAACTCAATCTCGAGGCCAGAACCGCAAACGGGGCCTCTGAGTCGCGTGGTTCCGGGGGGAAGCATTAGCCGCTTCAAGTTGCGGGCGTAGAGCATACGCCGCCCGAAAAGGGCCACGAAGTCGCTGAAAGAAGGAGGGATGGCATGCGACGTTTGTCTTTTGTACTCACGGTTGCGGCCGCAGTTGTGGTCCTGCCGAGTTTGGCCATGGCCGGCAACCAGGAGGTTGCTGAGCAGGTGGCCGCGAATCTCCGGCAGAGTGGCCAACTGCAAGGCTACAAGGTTGGTGTCAAGTTCCAGGAAGGTACTGCCTGGCTTCGCGGACGTGTTGCCAGCCACGAGCAGATGAACGCGGCTCTCCGCGTTGCCTTCCAGACGGAAGGTGTCGAGCGAGTGGTGAACAACCTCACCGTCGACCCGACATTGGTGACCGCCTCGGCGAGCGAGGAAACCGCTCCCAAACGAACGAAGATCAACGTTTCCAGCTTGCTCGGCACGCCGCTTCGGCAGGTCGATGGGGCCGTGGCACCCGAACGCCGCACACAGACGCCCAAGGCTGCTTTCCAGGCCAGTCCGGCCGGCAGCGTTGCACGCGCAACGGCCCAGCGACTCCAGGAAGCCTCGCCGGTAGCCACCACATTTGACACCACCCCGGCAATTCCCGTTGCCGCCGAAACCGGAGCGATCGCCGAGCTGGAGCCGAGTGCTCCCCTGATCGCCGAACTGCAGACGCCGCCTGCCCCGGTTGCCTATGTGTCGCAGGCTCAACCTGTCGGACAGCCGATTCCGGTGGGCTACCTCCAGAATGAACCGGCGGCTCCCCAGCAGCAGTATGTTACCCCGGTTGGCAGCGGTGCGGTTCCGGCCCGCTATGACCAGCCCACCATGCCCAACTACGCCTGGCCAAGCTACGCCGCTCACCCCAACTACGCAGCGGTGACCTACCCCAAGCAGTACTCGCCAATGTGCTGGCCTTACATGGGTCCCTTCTATCCCTATCCGCAGGTTCCCCTCGGATGGAGAAAAGTCACCCTTGAATGGCACGACGGCTGGTGGAACCTCGACTTCGATGATGGGGCGACCCACGGACCGTTCTCCGGTCTCTTCCGCCCCCACAAGTCCAGTTGCAGGTAAGATATACGCCTTCTGGTAGCGACGAGAGCCCCCGCACGGCCTGGTGCCATGCGGGGGCATTTTTATTGCCACGGCCCCCCGTCTCTGCAGGCCCGAGGCAAGGCAGGACCAGCTCCGCTCGTCCCCTGCCATCCTTCCCCTACAAACCGGATTCTGCCATTTGACCGCTACGAACCGAAAAACCCGCAAGTTTGGCACAGTTTGACACGATAACTAGTGGTAGTCGCGAGGGCTTGCGATCCGCAGGCCGCACTCGCTTCGCGGGGAGAACCCTTTCTGTCGGTTGTGAGCGTCGTGTCTCCCAGCCGATCCATGCACAAAGTCGTCGAGGTGACATCGATGTACCGGAAAACCGCATCCATGGCCGTGATGGCGGCAGCCTTGTTCACTCTGATCGGAGCCAGCGGCTGCACGACCTACGGGCCAAACGTCCGCAACTCGCTGCTGCTCTATCCCATCCCGCTCAGCCCCTTCTTCCAGGACGAACTCGAAGACAAGGCCTGGGAACATGAACGCTACGATATGATTCCGATCCTCGGTCCGATCACCGAGGGCGGCCCCGTCGTTGCCCTGGATCCTCCCAGCGAGGACGAGGTCATGCGGGCCCTGGAGAAAGCTCGCCCGATCGAAGGTGGTCTGCCTTTTCTCCATGAGACTCAACGAAACCACGTGCGGATGGTGATCGAGCCGATCGCCGACTATATCGATTCGCCTCGCGTGTACCCCATGATCGGGCCTGCCCAGCAGCACCATGCCCACTACAAATGCACGCTCTACTTCCAGGAAACGACAAGAGTCGGTTGGCCCATCCCGTACACGCAACAGAATGAGGATGCCCAGGAAGTCGTCTACATCGATCACAATCATCTCCACATCGTCGGCAATGTCGACACGGGCCTGACCAGCAACTACTGAGCCCCGGCCGGTCGGCCATCCTGCCCGCGGCGCCCGCTCGGCGGGCGCCGGCCGCGCAGGTCCCGGTCCGCCGCAAAAACGGCCTTGCAGAACCGGTCGCCCAGGGCTCGGCCCGGGTGGTTCTCCTCTCACACGACATTTCGCCGGCAGCATCGGTCGACAAGCCGCGATGCTGCCGGCTTTTTTTGGCTTGCCGCCCGGGCGCGATCGCACCTGCGGCCTCGCTCCCGGCCGCGCCGGCCTTCAGGCCGGCGCCTCGTCGGTTCGGTTGGCGCGTCGAGGCACGAGATCTTACCGCACCCCAGCGATCGCCCTATGAAAACCAGCACTTCCCGCAACCGCACTTCGATCTGGCTCTCCTGCCTCTTCTGCGCCGCCGCTATCTTGGCCCCGGCCGCCGGCCTGCCGGCCGCCGAGTCCGCCGGCCCGGACGGCCTGATCCCCACCCGCAATCTCTGGGACATCTTCCAGGACGGCGGCATCCTCATGTATCCCCTCGGGGGCTGCTCCCTGTTGCTCGTTGCCCTGATCTTCGAACGCACCGTAAGCCTCCGCCGCGGACGCATCATTCCCCGGCCCTTCGTGCGCCGCTTCCTCGAGCAGATTCGCGACGGCCAGCTCGACCGCGACGCGGCCCTGCAGCTCTGCCTCGAGAACCGTTCGCCCGTCGCCGCCGTCTTCGCCGCGGCGGTGCGCAAGTGGGGACGCCCAGGCGTCGAAGTCGAGCAGGCCATCATCGACGGCGGCGAACGGGTCACCAACGGCCTGCGCCGCTACCTTCGCGTCTTCAACGGCATCGCCACCATCAGCCCGCTCCTCGGACTGCTGGGAACCGTCTTCGGCATGATCGCGGCCTTCAACGCCATCGCCACCAGCGATGCCATGGGCCGCCCGGAACTCCTGGCCAACGGCATCAGCCAGGCCCTCCTTACCACCGCGGCGGGCCTCTCGATCGCCATTCCGGCACTGATCTTCTACATGTACTTCGTCAGCCGCGTCGACCGCCTGATCATCGACATCGACGCCCTCGCCCAGGACCTCGTCAACCTGATCTCCGCCGAGGAACTCGAACGGGAAAAGAAACCCGACGTGCCCAAGTCCCGCCGCAGTGCCAAGAAGGAGGCCGCGTGACCCGCCATGCCCCTGAAGACTCACCTGGATGAACAGCCGACCCTCAACCTGACGTCCATGATCGACGTCGTCTTCCTGTTGATCATCTTCTTCATGGTGGGCACCCAGTTCTCCGAGTGCGAGCGGCAGATCGGAGTCCGCGTCCCCGAAGTGTCGAACTCCGAGGCTCTCACTCCCGTCCCGGAACCCCGCGTCGTCAACGTGCACGCCAATGGGCAGATCGTCCTCGATCGCACCCCGGTCGACGGCCTCGAAGAACTCACCCGGCAGTTGGCCGCCGCACGCAGCCGGCATCAGGACCTCAAAGTCCTCGTGCGCGGCGATGCGGAGGGCAATTTCCAGCGGGTTGCCGAGGTGCTCAGCGCTTGCCGCCAGGCCGAAGTGCGCCAAGTCGGGATCTCCGTTCGTCCCCAGCCCGTGAGAAAATAGACGATGGGACGATTCAGCCTGCAACAGCTTGCCGGCCGGCTCGCCTGCCTCGAAGGGGCGGTCATCGCGCTGTGGATCGGCCTGGCCGTCCTGTCGATCATCCTCTTCGTCCTGTCCCACACGCGATGGGGACAGCAGCACCTGCTGCGCAAGTGCCTCACCCTCTCCATCCTGGCCCATGCCCTCATGATGGCCTACGCCTCCACGGTGAAGTTCGATTCGCAATTGCCCCCCGGCGCCCCCGAGCCGGTCGTCCAGGTCTTTCTCGAAGACGGCCAGATCCTGGAAACCGTCCTCGACCAGCCCCGCCCCGAGGATCCCGCTCCCGCGGCCGGGCGTAGCGACGAGGCCCACCCCGAGATCCAGCCCCTCGAAATCCCCAGTCCCGACCTGGCCGAAAAGGCCGATTCCGCCGGGCACGGCCAGGCCGAAGACCTCGGCACCCCCCCGATTCCGCCGATCGACGACGTGGCAAAGGTGGCCACCGTCCTGCCTGATCCCGAGCCGCTGCCAGAGGCTCCCCCGCAGCAGCCCGCCCCCCTCCAAGAAGCCGCGCCGGTCGACGCACCCTCGCAACCGGAAATGGTCGCCACTTCCGACAGCAGCAAGCTGAAACCCAACGATTCAGCCGACATGCCGGCAGCCGACGATGCCCAGTACACCGCTCGGCAGGAAGCTGCCGGCGATCCTTTTGGGCCCTCCCTGGCGGGCCTCCAGCCGCCGCCCCTCCAGACAGCCCCTCTCCCAACCGCCTCGCCGGGCCTCTCCGACTGGGTCGAGAACGGCCCGCCAGCCGGCGCGATCGAGCCGCCCGTCCTCGGCCCGCCCGTCCTCGGGCCGCCCGTCCTCGGGCCGGTCCAGCGGGAGGTCGCAGCCAAGCCCGTGCCGCGAGTCTACCAGTTGCGCACGGCCGCCAACCGCTCCGAAATCGCCAAACGCTATGGGGCGAGCAACGATTCCGAAGCCGCTGTCGATGCGGCCTTGAAATGGCTCGCCGACAATCAGGAGCCCGACGGCCGCTGGGATCCCGCCCGTCACGGAGCCGGCAAAGAACTCCGCATCCTCGGCCGTGATCGCTTCGGCGCAGGGTCCGACGCCGAAACCGGAATCTCCGCCCTCGCCCTCCTTGCCTTCCTCGCCTCCGGGCACACCCATCAAGAAGGTCTCTATCGAGACAACGTGCGACGAGGCCTGGAGTTCCTTCTGCAATCCCAGGCGTCCGACGGAAACCTCGGGGGCAGAGCGAGAACCTATGCCTTCATGTACTGCCACGGCATGGCTACCTTCGCCCTCAGCGAAGCCTATGGAATGACGGCAGA
The DNA here is from genome assembly GCA_964563135.1 of uncultured Planctomycetaceae bacterium. Lineage (GTDB taxonomy): Bacteria > Planctomycetota > Planctomycetia > Pirellulales > Thermoguttaceae > JAAYAY01. Next base: position 10,921 of record CAZLWV010000085.1, on the reverse strand, counting down.
CCGGCGGCTGGAAAGTGCCGTCCGCCGGGCAGTCATCTACACAATCACTGCCCAGAATCCCACGACCGGCGGCTGGCGATACCATCCAGGCGACGAGGGCGACACCAGCCAGCTCGGATGGCAGCTCATGGCTCTGAAGAGCGCTGAACTGGCCGGCATCCCCATGCCCGCCCACACGCGTCAGGGAGCCATCCGCTACCTGGAAAGTGTCTCTTCCGGCCGGTTCGGAGGTCTCGCGGCCTACCGGCCCGTTGAGTTGCCCAGCCGCCCCATGACCGCCGAAGCTCTCGCCTGCCGCCACTTCCTTGGCGTCACCGCCGATCCCCGCACAACCCACGAGGCTGCCCAGTACATTCTCGCCAGCGTTCCCGGCGAGGGAGATGCCAACTTCTACTACTGGTACTACGCCACCCTCGGACTCTACCAGACGCAGAACGACGCCTGGGACCAATGGAATGCCGCCCTCCAGCGCGAACTGCTGTCACGGCAGCAGCATTCCGGCGAACTGGCCGGAAGCTGGGATCCCAACACCGTTTGGGGCGGCTATGGCGGACGCGTCTACACCACCGCCCTGGCAACCCTCTGTCTGGAAATCTACTACCGCTTCATGCCCCTCTATGTCGAGGCCGCTGCCACCTCCCGTACCCTTCGATAGGCCTTGATCGTAACCTTGCCAACTGCTGTGCTGTAAAACATTGTTTCGCAATAGCTTACCAATGGCCGGCCGCGATCATTGCGATAACTCTCCAGAGGTATGCCTCGTTTGACATGCCGGTGGGCCTCAGTAGAATTGAGTGAATAAGACGTTTCCCACCTGACCTCACTCTCCTGCGACTTTCCGAGGGACTTTGGGTCCCTGCGGAGTGAAAATACGCTGCCCGCACCGCTTGTCGGCAGCAAGCTCCAGGTCGAGCCCCCTACCTGCAAAGGACCCCGATCATGTTGGCTCCGTTGGCTGTGTTTCTCAGTATGCCGGGCCCTATGGAAATGCTGATCATTGGAGTCATCGTCTTGCTCCTGTTCGGCAACCGGCTGCCAAGCACGATGCGATCTCTCGGAAGAGGAATCGTCGAGTTCAAGAAGGGCGTCCAGGGTATCGAGGATGAGGTCGATAAGGCGGGAAAAGCCAAGGAAGACAGCGAGTGAAGGCCGCTGCCTCAGCTCTGTCCGCCTACCCTTTCCAGTAGCCCGATGGCGCGGTAGAATCGCCCCTTCGGCTTGGCCTTTATCGAGGTTTTGAACGTGTCTGCACCTTTTGCGTTCGTCAGCATGCCAGGCCCTTTCGAGATGATGATCATCCTCGCAATCGGCGTTCTCCTGTTCGGGAAACGCCTCCCCGAGGTGGGCCGCTCTCTCGGCAAGGGAATCATGGAGTTCAAGAAGGGCGTGCAAGGGATTGAGGACGAGTTCAAGGCTGCTGCCAACTCGACCCCCAACCCAACCCGCAGCCAGACAAAAGCCGAAGACTACGAAGAAGCGACGGCACCCAAGTTTGAACCCCCCTCCAGCCAGCCCATGGAGTGAACTCCGTGTCCTCCCACGGTTTGCTGGACCGATTCGTGTCGCCGGGTCGATAAACAGGAAATCGCACCGTCGGTTTCCGATCCGGATCCCAGCTTTTTGGGCGATTAGCTCAGTTGGTTAGAGCGCCGCACTCACATTGCGGAGGTCACTGGTTCAAGTCCAGTATCGCCCACTTTCCGACGTTTTCACCCAAGCCCCGGCAATCACCCGATTGTCGGGGCTTGAGTCGTTTTCTTGAGCCTCCTGCCACCGTGGGCGCCCATGGTCGCGCCGACAGCGCATTACCCACGCAGTTGTATTCCAGATACCCCTGGAGAACTGGTTCCTTGCCACGCCTCAATCTTGGGAGGATGGCATTGAAATCCTGCGGCAATCGCCGAATCAACCGTTCTTTCAGTCCCGGTTTCCGGCCGCAACAGAGGACCAGGCGATTCTCTCGACCCAAGCCGTCATTGCCGCCGATGGGAGTCGGACCGTGCCCGCCGCTGACGGGCCTGCGGCAAGAAATAAGACGGCCACAGCGCGGGGCAGGGGCACTGTGGCCTGGGCATCACGGCCACGACTGAGTCGTGATGCTCTAGATACTATACCCAATCCGACTGGGGAATGAGTAATCCCAAAATCATCGAAAACCGGGCTTTTCGACGTTTCTCAACAAATTACTCTCGTACTTTCTCCGCAGCTATCCTCACCGCCCCATTTCCCCCCCGGGAAATACGACCGCCGCAGCCTCCTGCAACCAGCGAACTGGGACGCTACAGGCCGGTCGGCCGCAGCCCAGCTGCCGCCGATCCGAGCGCCTCAGCACGCTCTTGGGCGTCCCCGGATCCCGGCCCTCACGAGCGCTGGCTGCCCCCGCGCCGCCCTCGCCCCTCCGGAAAGCCCGCGCCACGGTCAAACGACCCCTGCACCCAGCACTTGGGGTCCTTTCACGGCCGGAAATCGTCTTCCACACGGATCGACTCGGCAAACCGCGCCAGCAGCTCGGCCGCCCGATCGATGTCGTCGAGCGATATCATCTCCACGGGGCTGTGCATGTATCGGTTGGGAATACTGACCAGCCCCGTCGCTACCCCCGCACGGTTGATCTGGATCGCGTTGGCGTCCGTGCCGGTTGGTCGACCGTCCGCGGCTACCTGGTACCCGATTTCACCCTGCTTGGCCACCTCCAGAAGACGCGTAACCACCTTCGGGTTCATGTTCGGCCCGCGGTAGACCACCGGCCCCTTGCCCAGGCAGATGTCCCCCTGCTCCTTCTTCTCGATCGTCGGGCAGTCCGTGGCGTGGGTCACGTCCACCGCAATGCCGATCTGCGGATCGATCCCGAAGGCGCTGGTTCGGGCACCCCGCAGTCCCACTTCTTCCTGAACCGTCGATACCGCATACAGAGAACAGTTGAGTCTCGACCCGTCCGCTCGCCGCAGGGCCTCCATCACCACCCACAACCCGCACTTGTCGTCCATGGCCGGGCACGCCACGCGGTTGTTTCTCATCTCCCGGTACTCCAGCTCCACGGTCACCGGATCGCCCACCTGCACCGCCTTTTCCGCCTCCTCTTTGTCCTTGGCCCCGATGTCGAGCCACAGGTCTTTGAGCTTCGGCACCACCTTCCGTTCGTCCTCGGTCAGCAAATGGATGGGCTTGCGGGCAATCACCGCACCAACCGGACCGTTGGCCGTCCAGACCGTCAGCCGCTGCCCTATGAGCATCTGGGGATCCCACCCCCCCAGGGAGAGAACATACAGGAAGCCCTCGGCATCGATGTACTGCACAATCAGCCCGATCTGGTCGCAATGCCCGGCCAGCATCAGCCGAACCGGAGACCCCGGGTTCTTGACGGCAATCACGTTCCCGTGCACGTCCGTGGTCACCTCGTCGGCAAACGACTGCGCGTGGGCGTGAACCTTCTTCTGCAGATTCGTCTCAAACCCGGAAGGGCTGGGGGTTTCGAGGATTTGTCGGAAAAAAGTAAGAGCGGCAGATTCCATGCGCAAAGCCTTTCAGGACTCAAGAGACGCGGACTTCGGACCACCCGGTGGCCAGAAGAATCGGGCGATTTTCCAATACCGCCCCCCTGCGGTCCCTCCACAGTATCGCCTCCTCCAACCATCCTTCAAGGCGTCCCGGTTCTCGCCCGCGCCAAAAAATCCCCCCTCCGGGCACCCCGCAGTCCCGGCCAGTCGCCCGCCCGAGGCCACTTTCACGAGGATCGCCTTGACGGATCGGCATAAGCCCTCCTAGGATAAGGAGTTCTTGCAAATTCGCGGCGGCAGAACGGGTTGAATCGACGATGGAAACAGTCAGAGTTGCAGTGGTCGGGTTCGGCACCATCGGATCCGGAGCGGTCAAGTTGCTCCTCGAGCAGCCCGAACGGATCGCCCGGGCGACGGGTAGGAGGGTCGAGCTGGCCTACGTGGTCGACTCCGACCTGACACGCCCGCGAAACGTCGAGGTGCCCAAGGGCATCTTGACCAACGACCTCGCCGTCGTGCTCAACGATCCCAGTATCCACACCGCCGTCGAACTGGTCGGGGGAGTCGATCCGACCCGCTCGATCATGCTCAAGCTGCTTGACAGCGGCAAGAACGTGGTGACCGCCAACAAGGCGCTTCTGGCCAATCACGGGCCGGAGCTGTTTGCCAAGGCCCGCAAGAAGGGGCGTTCGATTGCGTTCGAAGCCGCCGTTGGTGGCGGAATCCCCATCATCGCCGCCATCGGGCAGTCCCTCACCGCCAATCGGATCCAGTCCATTCACGGCATTCTCAACGGCACCAGCAACTTCATTCTCACGCAAATGGAGGAGCTCGGCAGCGACTATTCCGCCTCCGTGGCAGAAGCCCAGCGGCTCGGCTACGCCGAAGCCAACCCCGCCATGGATGTCGACGGTACCGACGCTGCCCAGAAACTGGCGATCCTCTCCCACCTGGCCTTCGGAGCCACCCCCGACTGGCGCAAGATTCCTCGTATCGGGATCGATACGGTCCACTCGGCCGATATCCGCTGTGCCAACGAACTCGGCTACAGCATCAAGCTCCTGGCGGTCGCCCGTCTGACCGACGACGGCCTGGAACTGCACGTTTCCCCCACGCTCACCCGTCAGCACACGCCTCTGGCCGAGGTCCGCGGGGCCTACAATGCCATCCGCGTCGTCGGCGACGCCGTCGGAGGCGTCTTCTTCCACGGCCTTGGGGCGGGCCAGATGCCTACCGCCTCGGCCGTCATCGCCGATGTCATCGACACGATCGTCGGCCGGGCTGCCATCACCTTCAAAACCCTGGCCCTCTGGGCTGAGGATCGGTCCGCGCCCGTTCCCGTCCGCGACCCCGGCAAGGTAACCGATCGATTCTACCTCCGCCTCAACGTCCAGGACCGCCCGGGTGTATTGGCCGAAATTGCCGGGGTCCTCGGCAAGCACAACATCTCCATCGCCTCCGTGCTTCAGCACGAGCCGGCCCAACTCCAGGACGGGTTTGTGCCTCTGGTCATCATGACCCACTCCGCCACCGCCGGCGCGCTGGACGACGCCTTGAGAACGATCGACAGCCTTCCCTGCGCACGTCCCGGAACGGTGCGCATGCGAGTACGAGACTGAGACATGAAATACGCGATCATCATCCCCGACGGCTGCGCCGACGAACCCCAGGAGAGCCTTGGCGGGAAGACTCCGCTCCAGGCGGCAAGCATCCCCGCCATGGACGCCGTTGCCGCCGAGGGAATCGTCGGCCGCTCCATCAATGTCCCGGAGTGCCTTCCGCCGGGATCGGACGTGGCCAATCTCAGTCTCCTCGGCTACGACCCGCTCACCCATTTCACCGGCCGCGCCCCCCTGGAAGCCGCCGCCCAGGGAATCGCCATGGGGCCCTGCGACTGGGCCGTCCGCTGCAATCTGGTCACCGTCCAGGACCAGGTGATGAAGGATTTCACCGCCGGCCACATCAGCACCCAGGAGGCCACCAGCCTTCTCCAGTCCGCCCAGTTGCGGCTCGGCGGCGGCGGTGTCGAGTTCTCTCCCGGTGTCAGCTACCGCAACCTGATGCTGCTGCGGACCAACGACCCCGGCGGGCCATTCACCCGCGATACCCGCACCACGCCCCCGCACGACCTGACCGACAAGTCGGTCCTCAACGACTATCCCCGCGGTCCCGGCAGCGATCTGCTCAGCCGGCTGATGAGCGACAGCATGGCGCTCTTCGCCGACCATCCTGTCAATCAGGCTCGGGTCGCCGCCGGAAAGCTCCCGGCCACCAATGTCTGGCTCTGGGGCCTGGGACGTGTTCCGCAGCTCACGCCGTTCGCCGATCTCTACGGAGTCCGCGGAGCCATGATCACCGCCGTCGACCTCCTCCGCGGCATCGCCACCCTTTTCGGCTGGAAACGGATCGAGGTGCCCGGCGCCACCGGCTACACCGACACCGACTACGCCGCCAAGGGACGTTATGCCATCGAGGCCCTCAAGGAGGTGGACCTCGTCTGCATCCATATCGAGGCCACCGACGAGGCCTCCCACGAGGGAGACGCGCCCGCCAAGGTCAAAGCGCTCGAACAGATCGACCGCCACGTGGTCGCACCCGTGCATGCGGCCCTCAAGGGTTATGGCCAGTATCGGATCCTCATTTCACCCGATCATCCCACGCCGGTGCGGACGAAAACTCATTCCCATGGCGTCGTTCCCTGGACGATCGCCGGGACCGGGATCCAGCCCGACGAAGCCTCGTCCTATAGCGACGTGACTGCTGCCAGGAGCCAGCGGTCGTTTGAAGAAGGCTGGAAGCTGATGACGTTCTTCCTCGGAAACACCTGAAACCGTGCTGCTCGGCAGCACGTCCTCGCCCGAAACCGTGGGCGCGGCGACTGCCGATGGCCTCGCTGTCTCCAGCAAGACCCGTCCAGCCGGTCGGCGCATGCCGGCCATTGCCGCACTTGCGCCACCAGCCCACATGACATCGGACTCCCAAAAGACCAGTACCCCTGGGTCGGGCCGGACCCGGCCTCCGATCAACAAGCCGTAAGTGGTAGATAACATGTCCATCATCGTTCAGAAATTCGGCGGCACGAGCGTTGCCGACAGCCAGAAGATCCTCGCCGCGGCTCGCAAGGCGATCCGCGCCAAGAATGAGGGCCACCAGGTGGTCATGGTGGTCAGCGCCATGGGGAAGACGACCGATGTGCTGGTCGATCTGGCCGCCCAGATCAACGACGATCCTCCCGCCCGTGAGATGGACATGCTGCTCTCCACCGGCGAACAGGTCACGATAGCCCTCATGGCGATGGCCATCCACTCCCTCGGCCACGAGGCCATCAGCATGACCGGGGGCCAGCTCGGCATCCGTACCGACAGCACCTACACCAAGGCCCGCATCCGCTCCATCGACACCGAGCGCATCCGCCAGGCCCTCGACAGCGGCAAGGTCGTTATCGCTGCCGGCTTCCAGGGACTGGACGAATCGTCGAACATCACCACCCTCGGCCGCGGCGGGAGCGATACCACCGCCGTGGCCCTCGCGGCGGCCATCGGCGCCCAGAGTTGCGAAATCTACACCGATGTCGACGGCGTCTACACGACCGATCCGCGGCTGGTTCCCGAGGCCCGTCGGGTTCCCCGCATCAGCTACGACGAAATGCTCGAACTGGCCAGCCTCGGCGCCGGGGTCATGCACAATCGTTCCATCGAATTCGCCAAGCGGTTCGGCGCCTCGGTCCATGTCCGCAGCAGCTTCAGCGACGACTCCCCCGGCACGATCATCAGCGCTCAGCCCGAATCGCTCAGTCGCCCGGTGTGCGGGGTGGCCTTGATCAAGGACGAAGCCTGGGTGACCGTCCAGGGCGTGCCCGATCGCCCCGGGGCCGCCTCCACCATCTTCTCCAAAATCGCCGGCAAGCGGGTCGACATGGACATGATCGTGCAGAACGTCGCTGCCGAGGGGCAGGCGGATATCTCCTTCAGCGTCTACCGCGACGACCTCGCTCGCACGCTCAAGGCCGTCGAAGAAGCGTGCAAAGAGCTCGGTTCCGGTTCCTACACCTGCGACGACAACGTCTCCAAGGTCTCGGTTGTCGGCCTCAACATGGCCACCCAGACCGGCGTGGCCGAGAAGATGTTCCGGTCGCTTGCGGAGAAGGGAATCAATCTTCTCATGATCACCACCAGCGAGATCAAAATCTCCGTCCTCGTCGCAAAGGACCAGGCCGTCGAGGCCCTGCGCACGGTTCACGAGGCCTTCGAGCTTTCCAGAACACCCGAGGCAACCGAGGTGGGCCCGGCCGAAGAGCCGCTCCACGACAAGGGACGCGAGGGGGCCGTCGCCCGTCTCCATGGCATGGAGGACCTGATCATCGACGAGATCTCCCTCGATCTTTCGCAGGCCCGCGTCACGCTACCCGGCGTGCCCGATACGCCGGGACTCGCCGCCCAGGTCTTCGACGAGATTGCCGAGAGCGGCACGGTCGTCGATATGATCGTCCAGAGCATCGGACGGGACGGACAGGCGGCCCTCAGCTTCACCGTCCCCAAGCAGGACCTGGAAAAAAGCCTCCAGATCGCCGCCTCGCTCGCCGAAGGTTTTGGCGGCCAGGCTCCCACCAGCAATCCTGAAGTCGCCAAGCTCTCCGTCAACGGAATCGGCATGCGCAGCCACACCTCCGTCGCCCAACGCACCTTCCAGTCCCTGGCCGACCAAGGCATCAACGTCGACATGATCAGCACCAGCGAAGTCCGCATGAACGTCGTCGTCGCAGGCCCCCACGGTCACAAGGCTCTGGAAGTCCTCCAGAAGGAATTCCGCGACGCCATGGCCTGAGAGGGCTCGAATCGGCGTGCGCAATTCCCGCCATGCCCCGCCTCCTTGAAGCCGCCTCCCGTGGCGGCAAAGTCCGGGGTTCCTCCAGTCGTGCACGTCTACAGCGGCCCGCTGATCCCGCCGTCCTTCCGCACCCGCCAGAAGTGGACCGCCATGCCCGCCGCGGCCAGCAGCGGAAGCGCCACGCAGTGAAGCACGTAGAATCGCACAAGCGTTTCTTCCCCCACGTGGCTCGCTCCCAACAGCAGGAAGCGCGAGTCGGAACCGCTCGTGATCAGGTCCACCCCACCCACCGTCAGCAACTGCTGCGCGGGGCCTTCGCTGCCCACCAGCGGAACCGCCCGGGCCATGTTCGCCCCCACCGTGATTGCCCAGATCGACAACTGGTCCCACGGGAGCAGGTAGCCCGTGAAGGACAGCAGCAGTGTCAGCACCAGCAAACCCACTCCCACCACCCAGTTGAATTCCCGCGGCGGCTTGTAACTGCCGGTAAAAAACACCCGCAACATGTGCAGCATCACCGTGATCACCATCGCGTGGGCCCCCCAGCGGTGAATCTCGCGCAGCATGCCCCAGGAAACAACGTCGCGCAGCGCCAGCATGTCGTTGTAGGCCCATTCCAGGGTCGGCCGGTAGTAGAACATCAGCAGCACGCCGGTGATCGTCTCCACCACGAACAGAAAAAACGTGATCCCCCCCATGCACCATGTGTAGCGCAGCTCGATCGCATGTTTCGGCATCGAGACCGGGTGCAGGTGCAGGATGAGGTTGGTGAGAATCACCACGACCCGGTTCCGCCGGTCGACCGGCGCCCCGTGCCGAAAGATGCTCTTCCAGACCTGCGATTCTCTCACCCGCTGGCGAAAACCCATCAGAGACCGTCTTTCTTCCTCTGCCTTGATCAGATGTCAACACCCTGACGCCGCAGTCCGCACGCCGCCATCCCGGCTGCCAGGCCCGAAACAAGTCTCAACAGCCGCCCCCCCCCTGCGCCCCGCCGCCCTGGACCCTCCCCGTCTTGCGAGGATCAGCCGTCCGGCCCCTCAAACCTTCACGTAGCTCTCCGGGTCTCTCCACTCTCCCAGTTCTTCCTGAAACACGCGGCTCAGATCGATCTCGATCTGCCCATCCTCGGCGATCCGGATCGCGCAGCGCTCCAACGGCCGCGGCGCCGGCCCCTCGAAATTGACCCCGTCCCGGTAGAACCCGCTCCCGTGGCAGGGGCATTTGAACTTGCCCTCCGCCTCCTGCCAGATCGTGATGCACCCCAGGTGGGTGCACGTCGTCCGCAAGGCATAGATCTGGGGCTCCCCCCGATACTCCCCATGCACGACCCAGACTCCGTACTGGTCTTTCAGCCGCGTCTCCACCCGCCCCGGCGGATAGTCCCCCGGATAGCCCGCCCTGAATCGCCTCGGAGGCTCCGTCACCACGTTCGGCATCAGGAATCGCAGCGTTCCGGCCGTCCACAACGCCGCCGCGCCGCCCAGCAGCGCCATCCCCGCGCCAAACACGGCGCGAAACAGCCCCCGTCGCGGTTTCCCGTCCGAAACGGCCTCTTGGGTCATCTCACTCGCTCTGCAACGACACATGACGACTGCGCGATCGGTTCCCCTTCTCCAGCCCCCACCTCGTTATCCCCACCCGTTCCACAGAAGTCAACCACTCTCGGGCAGGGCTGCCATGCCCGTCCGGCTACTTCCGAAAACGCCGTCAGCCCTCTAAAATCATTGGGGGATGCGGTGGATCTTACCGGTTCTCGCTTGCCTGCACCCACGCCCGCACGCGGTCGACCCGCGGAAAACTCCCTCGGCGCAGGGCCATTCAACGAGCGATGCCGGTGGTGTTCCTTCGCCATCCACACGCTCCACCCCCCAGACATGCACGGGCCCTCAACCACGAGGAATTAGCACGGAATGAAGGTTCTGGTCATCGGAAATGGCGGGCGAGAACACGCCCTGGCATGGAAAATCGCCCAGAGCCCGCGGGTCGAGCGGGTCTTTGTCGCCCCGGGCAATCCGGGCACCGCGGCCGATGCCGAGAATGTCGATATCTCGACAACCGACTTTCCCGCCCTGATCCGCTTTGCCAAACAGAACCAGGTGGCGCTCTGCGTGGTCGGGCCCGAGGCGCCCCTGGCCGCCGGGATTGTCGATGCCTTCCAGGCCGAGGGGCTCAAGGTCTTCGGCCCCAACAAGGCCGCCGCGGAGCTTGAGGCCAGCAAGGTCTTCTGCCGCAACCTCCTCCGGAGTGCCGACGTCCCCGGAGCCGATTACCGGACGTTCCACGACGCTTCCAGCGCGATCCGCTATGTCAACGAACGGGAAGACACGCCGATCGTGGTGAAGGCCGATGGGCTTGCAGCCGGCAAGGGCGTGATTGTCTGCGGGAATCGCGACCAGGCGCTCCACGCGATCAATGAAATCGCACGCGACAAGGTGTTCGGCACCGCCGGCAACCGCTTGCTCATCGAGGAGAGACTCGTCGGGCAGGAGGCGAGCGTGCTGGCGATTACCGACGGCCAGACCATCGTCACCCTGCAGCCGGCCCAGGACCACAAACCGGCCCACGACGGCGACACCGGGCCCAACACCGGCGGC
>CAZLWV010000084.1:33796-34912 GCA_964563135.1 uncultured Planctomycetaceae bacterium | reverse complement strand
AACACCTACCCCATTAGTGACTCGTTCGTTCGCTGGCTACATCGCAACCGGCTCACCTCCGGCCCCCTTGCAAGTCACTCCCTGGGAGCCCAAAATACGGCTTACCGATCGGTCCCTATCGCCAATTCGGCTCCTTTTTCCTGAAAGACGGATCCTGCCATGGCCGACAAGCCCTCCGTGATTCTCACCGGATTCGCCGACGAGGCAGCCAACAACAAGCTCGCGGTCGAACAGTTCGCTGCCTTTGCCGCCCTGGGGCTCCAGTACTTCAGCATCCGGTTTGTCAACCTGGGCGAGGGTGTCAAGAATGTCATGCAGCTCACCAAGGGCGACATCAGCCGGGTTCGCCAGCTCCAGAGCGAATACGGCCTGAACGTCTCCTCGATCGGTTCGCCTATCGGCAAAGTCAAACTCGAAGACGTGGACGACGGAACGTCCAATAAGTACATACCTTTCAAGAAGTACCTTGCTCAGGACGTTAAGAAGGTCTGCGAATTGGCCCACGCCTTCGAGACCAAACTCATCCGCGGCTTCTCCTTCTACCACCCAAAGAACTCCAATCCGAAGGATCATCTGGCCAAGGCGGTTGACCAGCTTGGCCAGATTGCCGAGGCCTGCCACCGCTCCGATCTCACCTTCGGCCTGGAGGTGGAAGCCAACCTGATCGGTGCCGATGGTCACATGCTCGCCGAGATCTACCGCCAGGTGAATCACCCGGCCATGGTCTTGATCTTCGACGGTGCCAACATCGTCGTTCAGGGGTACACCCAGGAGGAGGTCTACGAGCAATACCTGGCCATGAAATCCGGCCTCGGCTGGCTCCATATCAAGGACTACCTGCGCCCCAAGCTGGAGAAGAAGGGCGGCCACGTCGACGAAGACAAGATGGCGGGTTTTGTCCCCGCCGATCGCGGTTACTCGGGTCACGAGGCGATCCTTCGCGATGTTGCCACCATCATTCCCAAGCTCGAACGCAGCCTCAAACGCCGCGGCGTTCCCGGTGTCTTCGTCGATCTGGAACCGCATGTGAAGGGCGGGGGACAGTTTGGCGGTTTCAGCGGGCCCGACGGCATGGGCGTCGCCCTCCGCGGCCTCTGCCGCGTGCTCGACTACGTC
>CAZLWV010000084.1:0-33786 GCA_964563135.1 uncultured Planctomycetaceae bacterium | reverse complement strand
AAAGAGAATTTCACCTTCGCGATTGCGAAGATATCCGTGCCGCCCGAGGCTTCTGAGGCCCAGAATTGCCCTCACCGGCCGGAGTCCCGCCGGTAGGGGCGACCTTGACGTACAAATCACAGGGTCGCTGGGCCTGCGGTGTCGTGACTGCCGCCCACGAATTGCAGCGGCCCGGCATCGAGCGACAGCAGGTGCCCCCGCCTCGGCCCGTCAGTGCTGCTCCTCCGGACCTGCATCGGCTCCTGGTCATTGGGACCTGTCTTACCCGGCCGAAGCCCTTTCGCCGTCCGGGTTGCCTGCTGGTGCTTCCGTTCGGACCTCATCGACCTGGTTTGCCTGGCCGATGCTGTTCTTGCCCGCGCCTTCCGGCTGAAGCTCCAGCTTCTCCGGTTCGTCCGGCTTGTTCTCGCGCGAAGCCCGCCGCCCGCCCGTCAGGTAGGTATAGCCGGCCAGCACCGCGTACTGGACACCCCAAAGAAGGGCAATCAACACGACCGCCAACCCCATGTAGTAGTACATGTTGCTGCCGGGGGCGATTCGCCAGCGAAAGAACAGAATCGCCGCCGTCACCAGGGCAACAGCGACCACCGCCAGCTTGGCGTTGACCGATTTGCGCAAACGTGATCGAGCGTGAGTATCCAGCGCCGATTGGGCCGAAAGATTAGCCAGTTCTCGCAGGGTAACGAGGTCCTCGGCCCTTTCCGGGGCACGCGCACGGGGGCGTTTGGGAACGGCGCGGGCAGCGGTTTCCACGACCGGGCGAGGTCGCGACACCTCAGACGGCCTGGCCGGCGACTCCTCGTTGTCGGTGCAGTCCGCCCGTTCACTCGACTCCGGTGTGCCGGTTGGCCGGGGCCCAACGTTTCGTTCGACCGGCGCGGAGGGGCCGCAAGCCGAACTGCCACCGTTCACCCGGGCCAATAGCCCGGCCATGTACTCTTCGATCGACTCTTCGGGCTGGTCTTCCCCGACGGGCTTCCTTCTCGTTGGCGATTTTGGCGACGGTTCTTCCGTTCCACGCGGCACAAACGAGTCGGCAACTACCGGATCGGCCAACAGGATCTCGCAGACCGTTGGCGGCATGCACTCCTCTTGCTCTTCTTCGCGTGTCTCGGTGGCTGTCCTCGATTCTGCCCTTTCCGCCTCGGAATGGTCCTCCCGCATGAGTTTCTTCAACTCGGGGAAATCGCTCAGGGGCACGGTCTTGCCCGGCGAAGCGGCCGTCATCTGTTTGAACAGGTCCAATGAGTTGATCGATCTGGGCGGCTCATCGGGTTCCTCCGCGGTGTCCAAGAACTCCAAGGCCACCGCAGGCGACAGTTCGGAAGCGGACTGGCGAGGGGCTCGTTCCAGGCGCGTGGTTCGCTCGTCGAGTTCCCGTTCTCGTTCATCAAGTTGCTCCGCCCTTTCCGCCAACCTGGCTTCCGCCTCCGACTTCAACGCTTCCCAGTCCTCCCGGGCTGCAGCAATCACCCGCTTCTGCTCGTCCAACCCCTCTTTCTGGCGGTCGAGTTGCTCGGCCCGCTGCTCGATCTGTTTTCGGGCGTGAGTTTCGGCAACCTCCCATTTCTGTTGTTCCTCCACAAACGCTGCACGCTGCGCACGCAGTTCTGCGGCCTCCTGGACTGCGGCCGTCGACTGCCGCCGCAATTCCGCTTGTTGCCTCTCGAGGTCTGCAGCCAACTGTCTGTGTTGTTCCCGCTCCCTTTCAAGAGCCTCCCGTTCCGCATCGAGTCTCTCGCTCAGGCGAGCTGCCTCTGCACGGCGTGAATCGCCATCTGCAAGGAGCTGCTCATGCTTTTTTCGCTGGGCATCGAAGGCTTCTCGCTGCTCGGCGAGGGCTTTTCGCTCGGCTTTGAGCTGTTCGCGCTGGCCTGTCAGCTCTTCCCGCTGCCGTTCCAGTTCGGCCCTCTGTGCACAGGCGGCTTCCGCCTGGTGGGAAGTCTGAATGTGCCGCATGTCCCGGTCGGCCGCCAGCCGTTCCTGCTCCTGACGCTGGCGGTCGAGTATCCCTTGATCGGCTGTGAGGGATTCTCGCAGCTTGTCGAGCTCGTCTCGGACCCGGACCAGTTCTTCCCGCTGGCGAGCCACGTCGGCCAGCTCTCGAGCTACCGCCTCCGACTGTCGCTCGACTTCCCCCCGCTGTCTTTCGATCACTGCGGCGAACTGTTCGTACCGGACCTTGTCGGTCTCGATCGACTTGCGCTCTTTGACAACTGCGTCTCGCAAAGCGCTGAGTTCTGCCCGAGCCGACTCCGTTTCACTTGCTCGGCGCTCCATTTCGGCCTGCTGCGTCTGCCGCTCGGCTTCAAACCGCTCCTGGTCTCCTCTCCATCGCTGCTGGGCGGCGGCCAGTTCGGCCTTCTCCTCGTGCAGCAGCTTCGCTGCCTCCAGCAGCGACTGCTCCATCTGAAACGCGCCGGGGGCGGCAGCGGGGTCAGTCTCTGCCTGGACATCGTCCTCGCATCCCCCTGAAGAGGTGTATCCGCCAAGCTCGGCGGTCAGTTCCTCGATTCTCCGGTTTGCCTCCCGGAGCCGATGCAGGATTTTTCCAGTTCTTTTTCTGGCGAGGTCCTTGGCAGCTTGGAGCTGCTCGACTACACTATCGCCTTTTCCTACCCCACCAGAGATTCCTGCTGAGAGAGCACGGTCTCTCGAAGTGCCTGGAGACGGGGCCATACCCGATTCGAGGACTTCGAACTCGATGGGCCCGATGGCGAGCCGGTCTCCCACACTCAGTGTCGCGTCGGTAAACGCAGCACCGTTCAGGAGCGTATCCGCCGCCCATCGTCTGACGACAGTTCTCGCTGCCTTGCGTATCAGAATGCAGTGGAGGGGCTGAACTCCACGGGCGCGGATCCGCAATGTGCAGTGCTCGCCCGAGCCAATTGTGCATTTCGTGCTTCTCAGGCGAATCGTTTGCCCCTCACGGTGCGAACCGCAAATACGCAAGACGAGGGGACCGGGGAGCGATGTCCCATCGGAAGCCCCTTTCCGGCGCGTCGTCGTAGCGGCCTCCACCATTTTGTTTCCTTTCGCGGTACCAATTACGGATGCCCACTCGGACTGCTCCAGAGCTGGCGCTCCGTCAGAATGCTTGCTGACAGACAGTAACCCTCTTGGTGGATTTAGCTTACGCACAAACACCGGTCAATGAGGCTGATCCGCGGTCTCAAAGATCCTCCCGAGAATGGCGAAAAAGGGCTGTATATCCTTGCCGGTTTTGTCGATTATCCGATAGCAACGTTCGACCCACTGGGCCACCTGACACGGGTGGGGAGTCCGCCAGCGATTCCTCGAAACACGGATTCGAAAGTGTCCGATTTTTGAACTTCCCGTCCTGCTGCGATGGTCTTGGGACCTTTGGGACGGCAAAGACGGGCCCAAATCAGCCCTAACTGGCCTGCAGTTAAGGTTTTGAGATAACAAACTACCCGAGCGGTCTATTATTTCGGTTGTTCCTGTTTTTTTTGGAACCCCGGACCCCGTTTGGCGTACTATATTTTGGTTGCGGTTGCGGGAGATGAACCACCTCCTCAGTTTTCCGCATCGTGTCATTTGGTGAAGGTCCATCAGAGAAGAGGGTTCGAAATCGGCTTGACTTGGAGCTCCCCCCTGGAGCTGGAGAACAAAGGCCAGGATCGAACGTCGAGGTGTTCTGCCATGAAAAATCGCAAAGAAGCCATGATGAGCATGCATCAGATTTTGATCAGGCGGCGCGACGCTCTCCGCCAGGCTCTTGCCGGTGATCTCAGCATGCTGAAGGAATTGCGTTCGGACGCGGCGGGCGACGTTGTCGACTGGGCGCTCGATTCCGTTCAAGACGAAATCAACTCGCAGTTGGCGGAAGTCGAAAGCCGCGAACTGGCTCGAATTGAAGTCGCTCTCGAACGGATGCGTGAAGGCCACTACGGGATCTGCGAAGGTTGCGGAACCAATATTCCTGTTGCTCGTCTCAATGCCCTGCCCTACGCCACGCTCTGCATCAAGTGCCAGCGTGAGTCGGAACGTGACGGCGGACTCGGAAGCGGAGCGGTCGATTGGACTCGATTGGTGGACGTCAACGGAAGCGATGCCGACGTCTCCATCAGCGATATCGAACTCGACGTTTCCTGATTTTCTGCCCCGGATCGGACATCGCAACAGGCCGGCCGGGTCGGAACTGCCGGGCGTTGTTGACGTACCTTCGCGGGACGCTCGATTTCAGACGCTTGCGGAGACAGTCGCGCTCCTTTGGCTGGGCTCGACAGCCCCCAAACGCGGGAGTGGTGGAAAGCAGAAATGGCGATCGATGTCGATTCAACGCCGGCTCGAGGAATCGCGCCGGTGTTGTCGTTTCTTGTAGCCCTCGGGCTCTTCAGTTCGCAGTTCCCCGTATCCGCCCAGTCCGTCTTCGAGGCGGCCATCGAACGCCACGGACCGGTCACCACCAGCAAGCGTGAGCAGCTCGTTCGCCAGTTGCAGGCCCATGCCGCGGTGCTCGAAGCGCAGTCGGCAGTCGTCAAGGACGTAGCAAAGCTCGTCGGCCCGGCGGTGGTCCACATCGAGGCCGACGTGACCGACCAGTCCGTTCTCATCCACGGTCGACGCCAGTTTCGCGAGGAGGCTGGGTCGGGTGTGATCGTCCGTATCGGCGGCTCTTTCTACGTTCTCACCAACCGCCACGTCGTCCACGGAGCGGCTCCCGACAAGATCAAGGTCACCCTGGCTGACGGTCGCCCGATTCGCCCCGACCGGGTCTGGACCGAGGCTCAGACCGATGTGGGGGTCCTTCGGATTGACGCTCCGGAGCTCGTGGCTGCCGATGTCGGAAACAGCGACTCCATGCAGATTGGCGACTTCGTCCTTGCCATGGGGAGTCCCTTTGGTCTCAGCCACTCCGTGACCTTCGGAATCATCAGCGCCAAGGGGCGGCGCGAGTTGGAACTGGGATCCTCCGGCCTCGAGCTCCAGGACTTCCTTCAGACCGATGCCGCCATCAATCCCGGCAACAGCGGGGGCCCGCTTGTCAATCTTCGCGGCGAGGTCATCGGCATCAATACCGCCATCGCAAGTAATTCCGGGGGCAGCGAAGGCATTGGTTTTGCCATTCCCATCCGCATGTTCATGTTTGCCGCCAAACAACTTGTCGAGACAGGCAAGGTTCGTCGCGCCTACCTCGGTGTGACTCTGAGCCGCGATTTCGATGCCGCCACGGCGGCTGCCGTTGGCCTGCCTAGACCCTTCGGCGCCCTCGTGACGGAAGTCTTGGGCAATTCCCCCGCTCTCACCGCCGGCGTTCAGAAGGGTGACGTGATCCTCCAATTCGACAACGTCACCATCGACGACGATGACCACCTGATCAACGTCGTCAAGCTTACCGAGATCGACCGCGACGTTTCGCTCGTCGTGCTTCGAGAACGGCAGCCCAAGACGCTGCGGCTTCGGCTCGTCGAACTAGCCGAACCATAGGGTCTACGGCAGGCTCGCCCCTCGAGGCAGAACAACAATCAGGAAGGTCGCGATCGGACCGAGAAGCACCGATGCCAGCCACCACAACAGCCCGCTGCGTCCCTTGGCCTGAGCCAGCCCGGCATTGAGCAACGTCAGCGTTCCCCATCCGACGAAGTATTCCGTATTCTCCATGGTATTTCCTGCGCGAGCACAAGGCTGAAGGGCAATTCCGAGTACCTATTCGCTCACCCGACTGCGATTCTTGGAGAATTGGAGTCCGTTTTCGTCCGGGGCAATTCTATTCCTCCCGCGGATCCCGATCGGGTCGAGCCAGTTGACGGTCGATGGGTTCGGACATTGATCCTGGAACACGTCTCCATGCGGCTTACCCAGGAATCGGATTCCCCTTGTTTCACAGTCCATGCAGGGCTCAATCGATTGATACGCGGCCTCCGCCGCCAAGGGCGGGGTTTCTTCACTTCCGCGCCGAGTACTGGCAGGCAATTACCGCTTCTCCCAGCCCCTCCACCGGTGCCGAAAAGACGGCATAGCGGCTCTGGCCCATGCTCACCAGTTCCAGCGGCACCGGCTTACCGGCCACCTTCACCTCGACCGCCTCCCAGCCCTCCGGCAGCAGCACGCGGAAATTGGCTTCGGTGCCGGAGCTGCTGTAGACGATCGCGATCGTTCTTCCCGCCTCATCCAGTCGCCAGCGATAGCTGAAATAGGCCTTCGAGGCCGCATAGCGAGCGGTTACCAGAGCCTCGCGCAAGGATGTGGCCGCCCAGCGCGGCGCCAGCTCCACTCGCTTCAATTGGCTGCTCCCGTCTCGAATCCCGGCCAGTCCTTCCACGAGGGCATTGAGCCATTCGGCCATTCCCCACGACGCATAAGGCACCTCATTCGGCGTCCGGTGCCCCGGTTCGCCGTTGGGCCAGTACCAGACCTGCGCCCCGCCCGTCCGCCGCAGGTGGTCCGCGTACTGGCGCAGCAATTCCACCCCATAACGTTCACGGCCGCAGAAGAACGCCCCGCGGCACAGTTCCCCCCCCACCCATGGCATCAGCCCTCCGTTGGCATAGCCGCCTTGCTTGCAGTACTGCCGCCCAAAATAGCCCAATTCGTCGGGGTAACCGGGCTGGAGGCTCCACCACGGCTGCGCGTCGCCCGTCTCTCGGTGCCGACGCCGATACTCGTCGACAACCGTCCGCGATTGCTCAGGCGTTGCCAGCCCACGGGTCACGGCCCAGGTGTTTCCCATGGCCAGTTGCTGCCGCTCGTCGAAGTTGCCATGGTCGATCTCGTTCAGGTGCACGTGGTGCAGGAACTTGCTTCCGTCCCATAGCAGGGCGACTGCTCGCTGGCGATACTCGTCGGCCTGCCTGGCCCAGCGTTCCGCATCCGATTGCCGCCCCAGGTGGGCGTACATCTGGCTCATGGCCCGGAAGGCCAGGACGTAGCCGCTTTGATCGCAGGTGGCGATCACGTGCCGGCTCTGCCCCTGATCGCTGGCACCATCGATATCGAAATCCCACGTGTCGCAACTGTGTTGCCGCTTGATCAGCCGGTGTTCCGCGTCCCAATGCTTCGCGTCGCTCTGGATGTACTTCATGGCTGCCTCGAGTTTGGGCAATGCTCGTTCCATCCAAGCATCGTCTCCCGTGGTCATCCACGTCTGCCATATGCCGAGCGTTATGATGTATTCCACGTCCGATTCGAGCCCCACCCGCCAGGTGTGGCCGTTGCGTTCGATACCGTCGGGAACCATACCGTCGGCCGTTTGCGCCTCGAGGAAACGATCCAGCCCGCAGGCCATATCCATTTCCCAGTACTTGTAGGCCGGCAGCCCGTAGATCCAGTCCCGCAGCCAGATACCGTCGAAGTGGTTGGTGTCGGCAGACATGTACCCCACAAATCGTCCCTGGGGCGTTTGATACTCCCGACGCCCAAGTCGCATACTGTCGCGGGTGAAAGGGTAGAGACCGTCGAAATCCTCATCCCCCGTCTCGACCGCCGTCTCCGCGTTCAACTGGAAGTTCAGGTAGCGCGAGTGCCGTTTTTCGCCTGGCCAGAACAGGTAGATGTAGTGCGCCCCCAGCGGGCCAGCGGCCGTCAGGTGCGTCTCACCCCGATTGTCCGTCAGGGCCACCTCCGTCTCGGAATAGGCACGTTGGTTCGGATCGCAGACGCGGATGCGGCACGTGGTATCCCCTTGGGTCCGGCCGGCGACTCGGACCGTCACTGTGTCGAGTGGCCGGTAACTCTTTGCGTCGGTCGACAGCGAGCCGAACGCCCCGACCGTCGCTTCCGGCCGGATCTGGTATGCCGGCGTTCTCGCCGGCTCCGCGGCCGCGCCCAGAGGACAAGCACACGGCACGACGACCAACACACGAAGGATTGGAAATTGCATGCTCACTTTTCCTCGCTGGGGCTTGCACAGCCCATGGATCACAGCCCACAATGGGGCCGAGTTTCATCGGAGAGTCGTTGACGGCACAGCCCCTTGCGGGCTGGTTCTGCCTCCGGGCGACCGGGGCCGCCGGCGGGTCCTGACCGAAGATTGGTGGCGAGTCGCCGCAGGGTCACCAGTGGCCTGTGCCCCTCCGTCGCGAGTCTCAGGTGAAGACTCAACGATCTTTGAGGTTAGTCGTCCTGGCTGCCCGTAGTATCCGCAAGCCGGTGCGGCTCCGCAAGAGCCGCCTCCGTTTCTGGGGAGTCGACGGTGTGCGGAGAAAGGTCACAGCTTTCGTGCAGAGTGCCGCCCGACAACCCTGCTTCTGGGTGCAGCCCCAGGTGGTGCTCGGTGCGGCGGTGGAATACGGTCTCGGTGGATTCTTGCCCTCGCCCGGCGACGAAGGCGGCGCCTTCCTCGCCGGTACGAGCCGCTCACTCATGGGAACGGATTGCATGATTCAACAAACATCCAAATGGGGTTCCTGCGGGCTGATCTGCTTGGTCGCGGCGCTGGTGCCCTCCCGTGCCCCTGGAGGCGAAGAGCCGCAGCCTACCCGAGAGTTTTCCATCCGCCAGGACCGTGCGCTGCTCGGCGGGGAAGAGGTTGATCTGTGGGGGTTGCGCTGTGCAAATGCCCTTCACAGTTGGACCGTCACGGAACGGCACGTCCGCGCACTGGATAACATGGCCGACCACGGCATCAACCTGATCGGCGTTTACATCCAGGGTTCCAACGGAGGCTGGCCCGATTCCGAGGCCAGTCTGAACGGTTGCCGTCGCGACGGCCGGCTCAAGCCGCAAGTGGCTGAACGGCTGGAGTGGCTCGTTCGTGAGGCCGACGCTCGCGGCATGGTCGTCATGGTCGGCTTGTTCAGCCCGCGCAAGGACCAGGAACTGCGTGACCAGCAGGCGATCCAGCTTGCGATCGAGGAGACCGGCCGCTTTCTCATGGACCGCAAGCTCAAGAACGTGTTCGTCGATATCGTCCACGAGTTCGATCACAGCGAGCGGATCGACCAGGAGATCTTCCGTGAGCCCGACGGCGCTGCCAAAAAGACCATGCTCACCAACTGGTTCAAGGCAGTGGCACCCGATATCGAAGTGGGCGTCTGCCCTTACGAGAAGTCTTCCACGGCCGATACGTATCCCGGCATGGAAGTCCGCATCATCCAGAAGACCATGGCTATTCCATTGTCGGGTTTCGTGGTCAATGTCGAAACGCAGAAGCAGGATTCCTACGAGAATGATGGCGTGTTCAACGACGGTCACCTCGAGTACATCTTCGCCGATTGCAGGCGGTACCTGGATGCTCCGAATGCCGTCATGCTTTTCCACGCCGCGTTCATCCAGGGCATCGGCAACTTCAGTGGCACCGCACCGCACGCGGAGATGGGGGGAGAAGGGACTGGCCCGAGCGATCGCGGCGTCCGCTTCTATTACCAGTGGGTCCAGGATCACGTCGGCCGCTGGCAATACCCTCGGCACGTGAGAAATTGACCGAAGACACTCTATCCTGGAGGTAATCTGTTCCATGCGCTGCCGTCGGCCGAAATGCAGTGGTTTTACCATGGTCGAAGTACTGGTGGTGATCGCGATCATCGGCTTGCTCGTGGCATTGCTCCTGCCGGCCGTTCAAGCGGCCCGCGAGGCTGCCCGCCGCCTTCAGTGCACCAACAACCTCAAACAAATCGGCTTGGCCCTCCAGAACTACGAAGGCACGAGCCGGTGCCTCCCCTCGGCCCGCACGGGCTCGCCCCACCTCTGGTCGGCCCAGGCCCAGATCCTGCCGCACCTCGAAGGGGGGAATGTCTACCAGACGATCGACTTCCATCGCGGGGTCCTTGATCCGGCCAACCTCGAGGCCGTCCGGGCGATCATTCCCACCTACCTCTGTCCCTCCGATACGAAGCAGGACCGGCTGCACGCCAACTTCGGCCCCAACAACTACATGGCCAATGCGGGCACCGGCCTGCAGAACGGTGGCAGCTTTCGCGATTACGGCCCTGAAGGTACCGACCGCATCGACGGCGTGTTTTTCGATCGGTCCGCCGTGTGCTTTGCCGAGGTGACCGACGGGCTGACCAGTACCGCCGCCTACAGCGAAACGATTAAAGGAACCGGCACCGATACCACCGCCTCGGTTCCCGCGGACAAGTTGCGGCAGTTCTCCCAGGGCCCCCAACTTGTTCCGGTAACCGATTCGTTCTGTGCCGGTCTGACCTTCTGGAGTGGCCAACGCGGCCGCGAGTGGGCACGCGGCAACCTGAACGCCGCCAGCTACAATCACTTCCACACGCCGAACCACCCGTCGTCTGACTGCCTCTCCGGAAACGTCATGGGGCGCATCTCCGCCCGTAGTTTTCACCCTGGCGGAGTCAACGTGCTGTTCCTTGACGGGCACGTTTCGTTCGCACCCGATTCGATTAATCTGGCCACCTGGCGAGCACTTGCCACTCGCAGCGGCCGCGAAGTCGTCTCGTCCATTATGCTCTAAGGGATGCCCTCATGACTTGCTTCTCGCGAGTGTTCATTCAAGGCCAGGCTACCGGGCCGGGCGGCTGGAGCCGAGCGTCGGCGAGCCCCCGGTTTCTTCGGTTCGTGACCTTTGCCGCCCTCGTCTCTCTCTCGGGGCCACTGTCAGGCGGCGAGCAGCCCGTGCCCACCCGTCAGTTCGAGATTCGCCAGGGCTTGCCTTATCTGGGGGGGGAGCCGGTGAAACTCTGGGGGTTGCGGTGCAACAATGCCCTCATGAGCCCCGCGGTCACCGAGCGACTTGTCAACAACCTCGACAACATGGCCAACCACGGAATCAACCTGGTCAGCGTCTCCCTGCAAGGGACCAATGGCGGCTTCCCCGACGTCAACGCTGGTCCGAATGCCTACACGCCCGACGGCCGGCTTGTTCCAGCCTTCGCTCGGCGGCTGGAACTGGTTGCCCACGAGGCTGACCGGCGGGGCATGGTCCTCTGCGTGACGCTCATGATGCCCCGCAAGGATGAACTGCTCCGCGACGAGGCCGCCGTCCGCCGCGGTATCGAGGAGACCGCTCGGTTTCTCGCGCAGCGCCAGCTCAACAACGTGTTCGTCAACCTCTACCAGGAGTTCAACCATCCCCTGCGGGTCGACCACGAGATCTTCCGCGAGCCCGACGGGGCCGCCAAGAAGGCCCGTCTCACCACCTGGTTCAAAGCCCAGGCACCCGACATCGAGGTCGGCATCTGCCCCAACCACCAGACCGGTTCTCCGGTGGATTACCCCGGCTGCGAGGTCAGACTGTTCCACGAGGCCATGCCGATTCCCGAGACGGGCTTTGCGGTCAACACGGAAACGGCCGACCGTGACCTGTCGGGGAACGAGGGTGTCTTCAACTCGTACCACATCGAGTCGATGCACAGGGAGTGGGAGACCTACCGCCGGCTCCCCCATGCGGCTATGCTTTTCCGCAGCCCCTACTTGGACGATGTTCGCGGCTGCCAGGGTACCGGCCCGAATTTCGAGATGGGAGGCGGCGGCACCGGCGCGAACGATCGCGGAGTGCAGCCCTATTTCAACTGGCTGCTGGCCAACATCGGCCGTTGGGAATATCCGCACCATGTGACCTCTGAGGAGAAATCGCGATGAGACTGCTTCTGACGCTGTTGGGGATCGTCATCCCGGCCTCTTTCCTTCAGGCCGCTGTGGGCGAAGGCGAGAATCTGCTCATCAACTGTAGCTTCGACGCCGAACAGGTCGATTTTCCGGAGTTCTGGAGCCCGTCTTCGGCCAGGAACGTCTTCTACGACCGCGCCGGCGGTCCCGACGGAAAGAAGGCGGCCGTCATCCTCAGAGGCGACGGCACCAAGTCCGGCACGGTAAGCCTGCGCCAGCAGGGCATGACCCTCGTCGCCGGCGAGACCTACAAACTCAGCGCGCTGGTCAAGACGGCAAACTTCAAGTGCCGTTCCGGTGGCCTGATCGTCCACAACAGCGGCTGGATCTCTGCCACGGGCATCACGCAGTTTCCCGTCGATTCCGAGTGGACTCCTTTTGAGAAGACCTTCACCCTCATGGCGTCCAAGGGCAATGAATACGGGGTAGCCCTCTATGCGGGCGACATGACGGGGGAAATCCGAATCACCGACGTCCGCTTGGAGGCGGTGAGCCAGAAAGCTCGCAAAGGCTCCAGTTCCCAGGCCTCGATCATCGCCGCACCCAGGCTTATTCCCCTTCAGCCGCTTCTCAGCAGGATCCCCCGCACCCGTCCGCAGCTCACGCTCAAGCTGTTCACCATCTCTGCGGAAGATCGGCAGGCCTGCGAGTGCCTCGCCTCCGTGGACGGAGATCCGATTCCGTCCCAGACGATTCCTCTCGACAAGGATGGCAGAGTCCTTGTCGACCTCCAGAAGCTTCCCTGTGGTGAGTACTTGCTGAAGGCCCTCGTCCGCCACCGCGAGACCGGCAAGAAAGTCCTCGAGTCCGCCTGGCCCATCCGCATCCTCGATACGCCGGCCGTCGACCTCGGCCGCATCCGCCGGCTCAACAACCTCGTGGCCGAGCTTCTCAGCCAGCCGGTTGCGGCCGACCCGGCAGCGCAGTCCTTCCGCTTCGTCAATCCGCGCGACGGCTGGGTGTTCGTGGCCCTGACCACCGGCGAGCCGGCGTCCGAGCTTGTGGTCAGGATCGACGATCGCGAGACGGTGATTACCGCCGCCACCGACCGCCTGGAGGCGTTCCGCGAGCTCGCCATGGGTGAGCATCGGATCACGGTCGCCGGAAACAACGCCGAGGCGAGCCTCCTCGTACGCTCCATTCCCGAAATCTTCGATTACCCTCCCTGTGCCAACTCCTTTGTCAAGGAGAACGGCAGCTACGGCTGGGAGTTCATGAAGAAGCACGTCCTGTTTGCCGTCACCACGCTCAACGGTGGAGCCCTCCCAGGCAACGCCCTTGCCGAGTCGAAGGCCATGGGCCTGAAATGGCTGGCCAATTTCAATGTCGATCCCCTGGGCGACCCGGACGAGATCTGCAGCCGCATGGAGAAGCATCCGGGCATGACCGAGCCGCAGTACGATGGCATGACGGCCGACGAGCTTTTCTTCGCCCGTGCCACCATCGGCAACTACACGGAGGCGCTGCGCCGGTTCCGCAATCCTCAAAACCGCCTTGTCTACACCTGGATTGTCGGCAAACCCAGTATTTCCTCGCTCCACACCGACTTCATCTCCACCGCGCTGAACGCCTCGGGAGGCAGGGGTCGGCTCCTGTTCGAGGCCTATTGCCATCCCCAGGAAGACGAGCAGGCGGCCGCTGCCTACCTCGACAACATGGTCGGCGAAACCATGCGCCGCTTCAACTCCTTCTTCCCCAACGCGGCTGCCGGGACGGGCATCATCTTCGGCAACTTCAACCAGATCCCCATCATCTCCCTCGAGCACAATCCGGCCGTCGACTTCAAGTACTTTCTCGACATGCAAGTCAACCTCATCGCCAACAGCCCCGATTTCCAGAACCTGGGCACGACCGGCTACTGGGGAACCTACTACGGCGACGAGGAACTGGTTCGCTGGTCATTCCAGCTCATGCGGCACTATGCGGTCGAAGGCCGGAAGGACATGCTCTCCGACCGTTTCGGGTTTAAATACAATCCCGGGTTTCTCTCCAATTGCGACTTTGCCGATGGCCTGACCGGCTGGACCGCATCGCCGGCTGCCGAGGGTTCCATCCGCGCCGAAACGATCGCCGGCTACGGCAAGAACAGCCAAGGACGCTGGGGTGGTGGTAGCGCCGGCGATACGGTGTGCGTCATGACCCGCAGCGCCGATAAACCCAACCGAATCACCCAAACCGCCCGCGGCCTGGAAGTCGGAAAGGCGTACTCCCTCCAGTTCGTTACCGCCGACTACAAGGACGTGACTGGCAAGAAGTACAATCCCCGCCGGTACGGCCTCCGGGCCGAGTTGGAGGGTGCCGAGATCCTCCCGGGCAAGAGCTTTGTCCACATCGACCGCCGCAACTCCGGCCGGTACAAAGAGAACAACAACGTTGCCAAGATCAATCTCAACCGCATCGTTTTCCGGGCCAAGGCCCCCGAACTAGCCATCGCCTTCACGGATGCAGAAGCCCTCGCTGGCGAACAGCTCATGATCAACTTCGTCCAGCTCAAACCCTATCTGGAATGACAGGAAACGGGCGTTCTGCATCACTCGGGAGCCGGTTCGTCCAGACCACGGTCTTCTCCAGGCCGTGACGCACGTCAATCCCAGAGCCACCACGGTGGAGCCGAGAAGGCAACCGGGCGGGGTACCCATGTATCTGTGTCCCCCGCCTTCCACCCTGGAGTCCAGGGTGGCCGAAGCGGCGTCCGGATCTCCTGCCCTAATGAAAACCGGATTCTGTCACGACGGACTCGTTCAGATCGGCTTGACGTTCTCGGCGCAAGGACCTTTCGGACCTCGGCCTTCCGTGTAAGAAACCTTCTGTCCTTCGTGGAGATCGTCGAAACGGACTCCCTCCAGGCTGGAGGAATGGAAGAACAGGTCCTTGTTGGTTCCGGTCTTGATGAATCCAAACCCCCTATCGGTCAACTTCTTGATCGTACCTTCAGCCATGCATGCGTTTCCTGCCTGCGATTCTCGCGATCGGCACCGAGGGGCACACATCGGCCCGCCGCCATGCCAACCGCTGAGGCAAGTGTAGCCCCTGCGAAGGCTCTCCCGCAAGTAGACGGCGCGGGCACGCAGGAATCGGGGGCAGGATGGCTGCCATTTCCCGGGCAAATCGCCAGGCCATTGCTCTCGGCCGCCCGGAAGCGGAGGAGGCCGATCGACGCGGTATTACCAACTTGCGGCCCCTCTCCAGGGATTCTACCGCCCGGCAGCAGGAACCGGTAAGATGACGCGAAGCCGGGCCCGTGTCTGGCGAGGAGATATCCGGATGGCAGACTGTCTTGCCATTCGGGCAGGGCTACGGGATCGCACAGTGAATTAACACGGAGCGACCGACGGGGCCTGGGGAGCAAGAGCCACGACTGAGGCGATTGCCGATGAGTGCCATCGGGATTCTGGCGAGGCCGGCAAGAGATGGATGGTCTGGCAAGTGAAACGGACAGGCTGGCCTCGAGTCTCCTGCCGCCGTTTCAGATCCACGAAATCCTGCGGGAAGCCCCGCGGCGGCTGAGCCTGGGCGTCCCGAGTCCCAGCGAGACAACATGAGACATTATGAAGGTGGTTGTTGGCGATCAGGCTCCCGATTTCACAGCGACTGCCCATGACGGGCAGATTGTCCGCCTGGGCGACTACCGCGACAAGAAGGTGGTGGTCTTGTTCTTCTATCCGAAGGATGGCACCCCCGTCTGCACGCAGGAGGCGTGCGCGTTCCGGGATGCCTACGAGGATTTTGTCGAGGCAGGTGCCGTTGTCATCGGCGTGAGCGCCGATGGGCTCGACCGCCATCGCCGGTTCGTTGCCAGCCATCGGCTGCCTTACCTGTTGGTGAGCGACAGGGACGGCGGCTTGCGACGAGCATTCGGCGTACCGAAAACGATGGGCTTCCTGCCGGGGCGGGTCACCTACGTGATTGACCGGCAGGGAATCGTGCGATTGCTGTTCAGCGCCCAAATGACCGCCGATCGCCATGCGGAGGAGGCGCTGAAGGCGATCCAGGGCTTGGAATGATCTGCTCTCGCAGCCGCCAGGGAAGTCGAGAAGGACGATCTGATGAACTCAACAGCGATCCACAGTCCGGTCCCCAAACTGATCTTCTCCGCGGGGATCCTGGCCGTTGCCAGCCTGCTGCCAGCGCAGCCCCGCGAAGTGCCGCCTGCCGGGGATCCACCCCCAGGTGATGCCTTCGTGACCTGGGGGCCCGTCCAGCGAACGCTCCGCTACGACTACCGATTGATGAACCCCAATTCCGACGCCGTTACCGACGTCGATGTCTATGTGCCGCTTCCCCTGGAGTCGCCCCGCCAGGTGATTCATTACCTTCGACTTCCACGACCAGACGACCAGGAGAGGATCATCACGGACCGGCATGGGCAGCGTCTGGTTCACTACAGGTTTGAGAGCCTCGAGCCGGGCCAATCCGTGGATCTCGGATATGTAGCGGGGCTGACGCTCAAAAGTATTCGCTGGGATGTGTCGAAGCCGTCTGCCGCTCAGAAGGCTCCTCAACTCACCCTCGCCCAACGGGAGCTGTATCTCAAGGCCGAGACGAACTATTCGATGGACTCCGAGATCATGCGCAGGACGACCGCCTCGCTGGTCCAGGACGCGGCCACTGACTGCGAGAAACTGGTCAAGATCCACGACTACGTGATCAGTTCCATCCGTTACGTACGAGACAATACCTGGGATCCTGCCGCGACCGTGCTCGCTCGCGGAACAGGATCGTGCAGCGAATACAACTACGTGCTTTCGGGACTCTGTCGGTTGGCTGGCCTGCCTACACGCTGCGTCGGTGGTACCTTCAATGCTCACTCTGATCTCCCCGCAACCGACACGGTCTTCCACCGCTGGACCGAAGTCTTCCTTGCCGAGTTCGGCTGGTTCCCCGCCGACTGCTCGCTCGACGCCAATCCCATCCGGGGAAGCCGGAGCCACTTCGGCCGCAACTATGGCAACGTCGTTGTGTGGTGCCAGCAGGCTGGGGGTGAAGACGATACCCTGGGGCTGGACTACCGCGCCAAGGCCCACGTCAGAGGCAACAATCCGGGCATTTTCGAAGACCACAGCACCCGATGGTTCGTCTTCCATCCCCAACAGGAGGTCGAGTCGGCTTGCGGCTGGTTCCTTGGTGCTAGCGGGCCTGCTCCCGAGCCGGATCTGCTGGAGTGCGCGCTCCTGCACTGGAGTGATGCATCGCTGGAGAATCGTCTGCGATTGATTCGTGCCTTGGCCGATTCGGGAAGAAACGTGTGCCTGCGACGGGCGGCCGGACTGCCCGAAGCCGATCAGGTGCGGGAAGACTGTCTGCGAGACCTCTGCCTGAGTTCCGAACTGGCCGACACCCTTCTCAAGGAAAGCGGTGATCCGCAGGGTTTTCGCAACTGGTTCCGCGACCGCGAACCGAACCTGGTGCCCTGTGGGGAGGGCAAGTTCAAACTGGCCGGCCGTGCCGAGAAGGAGAAGCCCCGCCAGAGCTCCGCATCCTCCCCGGAGATCTGGAAAGGGCTCGTGTCCGACGTGGTGAATTCCTGGTTGGAATCCTTCAACTCCACACCGAACCGATCCGTCGCGATCATGCCGGTGACCGATCAGAGCCTCGCCGGACTGGCGACGGAGAAGGCCACCATTCTTGCGGCCATCAAGGAACGGGTTTCGAGAGAGCCGGGCTTCACGCTGGTCGACGAAGACCGGTTCGATCGCTGGATGGCCGAACAAGGACCGGGAAGGGGCCAGTACTGGATCCTGGCCAACGGCGAGAGCGGCGGCCCCGCAGGCCAACCGGTGCCCGATATTGTTGTGGTTCCCGTCTGCATTACCAGCCGGGTGGATGATTCCGTACTCTACCATCTGGAATTGAAGTCCCTCGACCTGCATCGGTCCGAATACACCCCCAAGGTCGCGGAGGTCCGCCGCAGTACGGGCACGAAGAGTCCGCCGGATGTGGGCATTCTGGTCGGCGGCGGCGATACGGTTCTGGCCAGGTGGGAGCACGACATGGTCAGCCGCAATGGCTACGGCTGGCCCTTGGCCGGCGTCAAGCCCATCCTGGAATCGGCCGATGTCGCCCTGTGCAACCTGGAATGCTGCGTGTCGCTCGCCGGGACCCCAATCGACAAGGGAGAACACTGCCCTTTCTTCTACCGTGCCCGGCCCGAGATGCTCACCTGCCTGACGCAGGCCGGGATCGATGTGGTGACCGGCGCCAACAATCACGGCGGCGACTATGGTCCTGCCAGCCTGGCCGATACGATCCGCTGGTGCGGCAAGGCGGGGCTCGTGTGCGTCGGTATCGGCAACAGCGCCGGTGAGGCCGAGCAGCCTCGCCTCGTCCGAATCGGCCCGCTGCGGGTAGGTATTGCGGGCATGGATACCACGAAATCCTGCTACGCGGCGAAACAGGATCGGCCCGGCAATAGCTTCGTCGACGAAGAGGGAGACCTTTCCCTGTTCACCCAGAAGATTAAACGGGCAGCCGAGTGGGCCGACGGGCGGTGCGACCTGTTGCTGTTGACGGTACACTGGGGCGAAAACTGGGTTCGCGAAACCCAGCCGGTTCATCGAGAAATGGCCCGGATCGCTTTTGCCCATGGGGTCGACGCCATTCTCGGCCACTCGGCACACCGGCTTCAAGGCATCGAGGTGATCGAGGGCAAGCCGGTGGTCTACGACATGGGGAACCTGCTGTTCGACTGTGAGCTTTCCGCCGAAGGCCGCAGCAGCGCCCTGTTCCGCCTGCACCTCACCAAAGGCGGCGTTACGACCATCGAGGTTATCCCTGTCCAGGCCCTCAACGGCCGTTCGATCGTCGCCCGATCCGAAGACGCTGCCGATACGCTCGCCGAGATGCGCAGTCTCTGCTCGGTTCTGGGAACCGATCTTGCTCTGGAGGAGGACCTCGAGGGACGACCGCTCGGCGTGGTTCGCATCGCAAAGCCGCAGGCAACCTCCCGCAAAGAACCGGCCTCGGACGCGGCCTGCCAGACCCCTGCCCCGCGAGAGACGATTCCTCCTGCTGTCGCAGAGACATTTCTCGACACCGAGATCCCGGGCGATGCCCGCAAGCTCGATCCGCCCGTGAGACTGGCCCCAGGTGTGGAACTGGTTGCCTGGCGCATGCCTGCCGAGGCGGAAGAGGGAGGAATTCTTCAAATTGCCACGTGGTGGCGTGTGACCGGACCGGTGGCGCCAAACGCGATGCCCGCCTTTCACATTTGCCCCGGCGGTGAGACTCCGCGCCGGGGCACACCCTGGTACACCCGCCACGACGCGGCGGACTGGACTGTGCCGCTCTGGCGAGTCGGACCGGCAAGGTTGATCGAGGATCTGTATCCCGCCCGCCTGGCCGGACTCCCCGCCGGAACATGCCGGGTCGACGCCATGATCATCGACACGACCCGCCCCGAAGGCGACGGCAGGCTTGCCGAGCCGTGTTGCCTCGGAAGGGTGGAAATCGTGCCGCGAGCCGAGGCGGGCACGCTCAGCGTACCGGGCAAGTGATGGCACGGATATCAAGTCGGGGGGCAGGCCGGAGGCCGCACGGCCAGTGCTGTGGAGCCAGAGAGTACGCAAGATCGCCTGCTGACTTCCGGCTGGCCGTCTATTTGCCCGTTGCCTGTGCCACCATCTGGATCGCAGAACGGGGGAGCCACGCGTCGCGGCCGTCAAACAGACGCACGCGTGCCCACTCGTCGCGGGTTTCGACAATCTGAACTTCCGTGCCGCTCGGCAGCGGCTGGGGGAATCGTGGCGATGCTCCCGACGAATCGGCACTCCGGGCCACGACTTCCGGCAGCGTCAGGACAGCGCCGTTGTCGCGTTTCTCGAACAAAAGAAACAGGATGGCTCCAACGAGGGCAATCCAGGCGAAACCGGGGAGGATCGCCAGGTTTCGCAGGGCTGCCTGCCGCCAGCGGATGGAAGCGGCAATCAAGAGGGCCGTGACGAGGAATGCGGCCGCCGCCAGAACCTGCAGCTCGGGGAGAGACAGGCGTCCGGTCCAGGCGAAGAACGTGTCGAACAATCCCCTTTCCTCCGGACGCGGCACCCAGTCGGGCAGGAGTGTTCGTGCATGGGCGAGGTTCTGTCTGGCTCGATGGTGGTCCGGATCGAGCAGCAAGGCTCGGCGATAGGCAAGGATCGCAGGTCCCAGGTGTTTGGCCCCCATTGCGGCATTCCCCAGGTTGACGTACAGATCCGCGTTCCGGATCCCGTCGGCCGGATCGTCGGGACTGCCATCGGCAAGCCGAGCGAAAATGAGTTCGGCGCGGCGGAACTTATCAATTCGTTCGTCGCTGTCCGTTGAGTCCAGAGCGGTGCGATACTCCTTGACCGCCTCATCCAGCAACTGCTCGGGTGAGGCGGCGCAGACTCCGCCCGCCATTGCGAACAGTCCCATGAAGACGGTGGCCAGGCTGCGAAGTTCCATTCTTTGCCGTCCGTAATGAGGGGCTTCTGTCAGGGCAATCACCGGCTTGCTGCACCTACTTTGGATTCGGCCGCGGGGCGCCGCCGCTGCGGATACGGTCGGTCGCCTCGCGGAACCTTTCTGCCACAGATCTTGCCTGATCGATCAGGGCCGCGTCGAGAAGTACGCTTGCCGATTCGGCCGGCGCAAAGACGATCGATTCGCATCGGGCGATGACGGACTGGGCGTCCGCCCGTGCCACGTCGGGAAGCTCTGCTACCAGGGCACGCATCGCCTCGGCGATTCCCGCCGCCGCTTCCTTCTGCGGGCGGCGAGCGGCGAGGGCAATCTTCTTCTGTTGGCTCTGAACGTTCTTCGATCGAGCCACGATCGCGGGATCCACGTCTCGACGGCGTCGATCGACCAGTGCCACGATGATC
Source organism: uncultured Planctomycetaceae bacterium (assembly GCA_964563135.1). Taxonomy (GTDB): domain Bacteria; phylum Planctomycetota; class Planctomycetia; order Pirellulales; family Thermoguttaceae; genus JAAYAY01. The sequence continues at coordinate 13,411 of CAZLWV010000084.1, read as the reverse complement.
GCCAGAGCGCCGGCACCGTACAGGGCCATTTGCCAGGGTAGTCCCCCCATCCAGCCCCGAGAGTCACGCAGCACGACCCTGGCCAGCGGCTCAATGGCCAGATCGGCTCCGCTCAGCGAAAACACCGGCTTGGCGGCAATCGCGGTTGCAGCCTGCCGCGGCCGGAGTTCCTCCTCGGCTTCTTCCGGCGAAACTGTGGCGGCCGGAGGAATCGAGCTGCTCACCACGTCAGCGGCCGAAACCACCTGGGCGGGCATCACCCGTAGCGCGATCGGCTTGGACCGGGCCGTCTGGTAGGTTTCCGTGGCGGGATCGAACCAGGAGTAGGTCAGGGCAGGAATCTCGGTCACCGACTCGCTGGAAACACGCACCGAAACGCGAAACTCCTTGACACCGTCCTTCATGGCGCCGGGCACATCTCCCTCGGGAATGCGAAACAGATCGGGGTTCAACCCTCCCTCGGCCGAAAGGGGCGGTAGGCTCGCGTTTTCGAGGTTGCCCTGGCCGCGGAGCGTCACCGTCAGGCCGATGGGATCTCCCGCGCGCACCACCGTCCGATCGGCGGCCACGTTGATCGAAAAACCGTCCCCTACGGCGCCGGCAAAACTCTCCGGACGCCCTTCGGAAGGAAACGGTTTGACGACCAGCTTCAGGCCGTTGCCGACCACTCGCCACATAGTGGTCTCCCTGTTTCTTCGCGCCCCGCCGAGCATCTCCTGCAGCAGCGAGTTGCCAAACCCGAAATCGTCCTCCTCCACGCGTGCTTGCGGCGAAGATTCCGAGTACTTCACGATCGATGCTTCGACCGGTTCAATCGCAAATTCACCCACGCGGTCCGGGATCAATGTCCTCCTGGCCGTGCACACAACATACTGCCGCCCCTCGTGCTCTTCCTTTCTCGCATCGAAGGCCAACTGGATCGCTCCTCCCTGGGTCTCGATCGTCAGCACGTTCCCTTCCCGGCCCGGTGTCCGATCGGGGCCGAAGCGGAACATATCGAAAAGCGGAGAATACACCCGCAGATCACGGATCTCATCATTGCCTGCATACCACCACTCGATCTCGACCGGAACCCGTTGATCGGGATAGATGTTTCCCTTCGGCAGAACAAGCTGCACCCGGGAATCCGGATCCTCGGGTATCGGTTCGATGGTCAACGGCACCGCCTTGATGGAGGCTTCCTTCGTTCCCTGTTTGACTGTGAAAGGCCCTAGGTGGAAATCACCTGGCCGATTCGCCGTTACGCGGTAGTCGATGACGTGCTTGGTTGTCGAATACTCCGAGGCACGCCCATTGAAAATCGCGTAGCCTCTTGAAACAATGGGCGGATTGACGACCGTCTGTGCCCGCAGTCCCTCGGGCATCTGCGCGGCTTCCAGCGTGGGTGCCGGCGACTCATCGAAACCGTCGATGGTGAACCGAAGCAGCACCGGATAGCCGACATAACAGGGTGCGCGCTGCTTCTGCACCTGAACCTTGATCTCCTGGCCACCGGCCTCGGACGCCGCAAGGCAGACGGCCAGAAATAGCGCAATCCGAGTTTTTCCCACCTTACCAGTCCTTCTCCACGGGTTCTTGCTCCAACCGTGCCCGCCGCTCCCGCTCGCGACTGCGCTGGGCTTCGCGGTCGCGGATCGCCTGGAGCAGCCGGGCCGGATCCGTACCCATCTCCGACTTCTCTGGCTGATGTTCGTCGTTGCCTTGCTGCTGGTCCTGCTGCTGTTGATCCTCGTTCGGCTTGTGTTCGCCTTGCTGGTTCTGTTCGTCCGGCTGCGGCGGCTGCAGGAGCTCCAACGCCTCGACCAGCTTCCCGAGTGCCTGATCCTGATTCTTCCGCGCCTCGTCGACGACAGGCTTCTCAAGGCTGAGATTCTTCTCCGCCGATTCCATCGCCGTTCCACCGTCGCCGACCAGCTTCGCTGCCTTGGCCAGCAGCTCCCGGGCGTGCTGGAGCTCGGCGAGTTGCTGGGGATCGGACTTCTCACCCGCCGGCGCCCCTGCGGAGGACTGCTTGGCTTGATCGTCCAGAGCGTTGGCGATCTCTCCGGCGGTTTTGCGCAATTCCTGTTGACGGGCGGAGAGCGGTCCGGCCTTCTTGGCCGCAGCTCCGTCGTCAAGCACGGCCGCAACCTGTTCGGTTTCATCGTTCAGTTGCGCCTGACGCTGAGCCGTCTCCCGCAGGTGCTCCACGATCGAGAAGAACAGCCGTCGCAGGGCCTGGAGGTGGTCGACTGCCTGGGAGACGTGTTCCAGACAGGTGCTGACGACCTCCCGGTCGACCTTCCCCACCGGTCTGGTGGTCTCGTCGGGCTTCTTCTCTGAATCGCTCTGGCCGATCGACTTGGCGAGCACATCGGACGCAGCCCGCATCTCATCCAGGGCGGGACGCACCAGTTGCGATGCCATTTCCAGTTGCTGCCGCTGTGCCGCGGCCTGTCTGGCAGCCGGGTCCTGTTGCGATGGGGCCTGGGCAGAAGCTTCTGCCGGTGCGCCGGGAAGTTCGCGCAAACCACGTTCGATGAGATCGGCGATACGCTGCCCGCGATCGATGTTGTCTGTTTGCCCAGCGCCCGCAATTCCCAGGATCGCTAGCTGCTGTTCCATCGGCACGGCCCAGTCCGTTGCCGCAGCCGGTTCCCCAGGTGCCGGATTCGTGGCCGGTTCGGTTGCCGCTGCTGCCGTGCGGGCCTGCTGCGGCGCGGCCGCGGCGGCCGAGGTCGATTGCTCGTTGCCCGCGGGGGCCTGGGCGGTCGAAGGCATCTCGGCGGGCGATGCTTCCTGAGCCGGTTTCTCGGTCGGCGCCGGCTTCTCCGCGGATCCCGTCGGCTTGGTGTCCGCGCGATTCTCGGTGGGCGCCGGTGTCTGGATTGTCGCGGGTTCTTTGAGGGCAGCCTTCTCCTGACCGCTGTCAGCCGGCCCGGTCTCATCTGCCCGCACAGACTGCTGCAATCCGGCCAGGAGGCCCTGAATCTGCACCTCGTGCGAGTAGGTCAGCTCGATCAGCCCGCGAAGCTCGAGGAATCGCTCTCGCGCATTGCGAAGCGCGGCAATCGCCTGGAACTGTCGCTCGACGGCCTCATCCAACTGGTCGCTCGCCAAGGCCTGCCCGGCCGAATCGAACGCCTCCTTCCCTTTGTTCAGATGGGGCATGGCGTCGCGGACCATCGCCAGGAATCGTTCTGCCTGCCCGTTCTTCTCCTGCTGGTCCGGTGTCGGCGGCCCCGCCGGCTGCGACGCCTTCTGGTCCAGTCCGGCCTGCAGTTGGGCTGCCAGTTCCGAGGTGCGCTGCGTGAGCGAGAGTTGCTCTTCCTCCAGATACTCGCGGGTCAACCATACTGGAGGCGGTGTCGGCGCCGGGGAAGAGGCGATCGGGCCGGCCGCCGTTGCCTTGCTCGACGCAGCCTGGACCAGGGAGCCGGCATCGGCAAGGATGACATCGAGCACCTCGACCGGACCGCGCAGTTGGTCCCGCGCCCGTTTGAGTTCGTCCAGTGCCACCGCCGCGCGTCGGAACGCCCGATCGGCCTGTCGTTGACGCATCTGGCTCCGGGCCTGCCCCATGCGTTGTTCCGCCCGGTTGGTGTAATGGAGCACGCCGCCGAGTTGGGCTGCCCGTACGCGGTCCTGCGCCGACTTCTCCTGTTCGGACTTGCCGTCGAGAGCCTCGAGTTCCTGGCGAGAGGCGATCGAGAGGGCCTGGCTTTCGGCGAGGAGCATCCGCTGCTGGACAGCCAGTTGGCGAAAGTCGCCCTGAAATCCCTCGGCCGCATTCGGATCGTTGGCGGCCGCCACTCGCTCGACGACCTGGCGAGCCGTCGCCACCAGGTTGCGCTGCTCGACAATCAGGGCATCCAGCCGCTGGGCCATATCTCCCTCCTCCGTTTTCGCCAGGGAATCGGCCAGTTCCAGGATCCGCCGCAGGACGAGTTCCAGGTTGTAGCGAGCGTCCTGGTGGTCGGACCGCAGCCGCACGGCGTCGCGGAACCAGTCGGCCGCACGGCGGAGGTGCAAGAGCGCTCCTTGCGGCTCCTTGGCGAGGATCGCATCCGCTCGTTTCACTTCTACCCAGCCCAGGTTGTACGTGGCACGAAACCGGACCTCGCCATCGGTGCCCGACTGCCGGCGAGCTTCGGCAAGCAGTTGCTCGGCACGGTCAAGATCCTGGTCGAGATCGGCAAGGGCCTGATTGTAGAGATCTCGCGGCTCGCGCCCCTCAAGATCCGGCAGGCCTTTGCCGGATGGCGCAGGCGCAGCATCGGATGCCTGGCCCTCGGTCGCAGCCGCATCGCCAGGCAGCGGTTGTTGGGCGTGTGCCACTGCACCGCAGGCCAATGCCGCCAGCAGCACCGCGGCACCAAGCTGCGACGGTCGCGATGGGGCCGATTCGGCCGCAGGCCGTTCGAGGTCCGCCCCGACGGAGCGACTACCAACGGCGATCGAGGCCACGGCCAGGATCAGTCCGGCAAGAACGGCCCACTGAAACCCTTCGCGGCGGACGGCGTGGCCCCGGGCATCCTGCTTGCCTCGGACGAGGGGAGCAATGTGGGCGTCGTAGATCGATTTCAGGTCAAGGGCACCCGTGCCGGCAGGGATGTACGCGCCTTCGGTTTCCAGGGCGATCTGACGCAGGGTTTCCCCGTCCAGACGGGAGACCACCGGAGTACCCGCTGAGTCGCGCACCACCGTTCGCACACCGCTCTGCGGATCAGCGTACTCGATCTCGGTCCCCGCTTCGTCGCCGAACCCGATCGTGAGGATCTTGATGCCACGTTCCGCTGCCGCCTTGGCCACATCGACTGGGTGGGAGTCATGGTCCTCGCCGTCGGTGATCAGCACAATGAGCCGGGAGACGTCGCTCTCGGTGCGGAAACCGTCGAGAGCCTTGCGGATCGGCTCTTCCAGTCGCGTGCCGCCCAGTCCCACACAGTGGGGCCCAGCCCCGTCCAGGATCAGTCGGAAGAACCCGAAATCGGGCGTCAGCGGACACAAGACTGCCGCCCGACCGGCAAACGCGATCAGGCCGACCTGGTCGCCTTGCAGGTAGGTGATGAGGTCGGCAAGTTCCGCCTTCGCGCGCTCCAGGCGGCTGGGGGCGGTGTCCTCGGCCAGCATCGACTTGCTCACATCGAGGCAAACCATGATCTGCGCCCCGACCTGTGGTGTCTCGTGGTAGGTCAATCCCCACTGGGGCCGCATCAAGGCCACCACCAGCGCGATGGCCGCCAGTCCCATCAGGGCAATACTCAGCCAGCGACGGGTACGCGACAACCTGCGAACCAGCCTGGGCTGCATCGAGAGAGAGAGAAGCCTCGAAAGCACGTCTCCTCGCCGCCAATCGGACCAGAACAAAAACACCACCATGGCGGCAATGGGCCATAGGGCGTGGATCCAGGTCGGGTTGGCAAAACGGAAGGCGGACATGGTGGGGCAGCGCTCTTGCAGTCTGGGGAGTCGATTGCCAGGGGAATTGTGGTTCGCAGTCGAGCGTGGAGTCAGGCAGTGGTGGAGCGGAGGAAGTACGGAATGCGGGAGTCCTGTCGGGAACCAGGTGCGGCCGGGAGGAGGGGGAATGGAGATACCCTATCATTCCATTGCTTCAGCATTCCGGGATTCCTGTCTGTACGGGCAGGCATTGCGTAGGCCCCTTGGTGTTCACGGCAGGGACCGAAACAGCGTGGCGCCCGAGAATGCAGCCACCGCCAGGAGCACCAGGGCGCTTACGACAAAAATACCGTAATGTTCGTTGTACTGGAGGTATCGGACTTCGGTAAGTTCCGTCTTCTCGAGGCGATCGATCTCGGCATAAATCTGCTGAAGACCTTCGAGGTCCGTGGCGCGGTAGAATCGTCCTCCTGTCTTGTCGGCGATCTTCTTCAGGGTCATCTCGTCGATTTCAACGTAGACGCGAGTCAGCCGCAGCCGTCCGGACGAGGATTCACCCACGGGAAAGGGAGCCAGCCCGTCAGTGCCGGCACCGATGCAATAGACCTTCACATTCTGGGACGCGGCCAGTTCGGCGGCCTGGTCCGGATCGATGGTTCCGGCATTGTACACCCCGTCGGTCAGAAGGATCGCAACTTTCGACTTGGCTTTGCTGCGCCGGAGCAACTCGACGGCCAGGGCGAGCCCGTCGCCCAGGGCTGTTCCATCCTCGTCGCGGCGGTTGACGATTTCCAGATCACCAACCATGTTGACCAGGCTGCCGTGGTCAAGCGTAAGCGGGCACAGGCTGTCGGCGTAGCCGGCAAAGGCGATCAGGCCGACAAGATCGTCGAAACGGCCTTCCCCGGCTCCGCCCCCTAGGACGAATTCTTTGAAGACGTCCTTGACCACCGCCAGTCGATCCACGCTCAAATCGTCCTTGACGAGATCCCGGGCCTGCATGGAACCGGAGCGATCCACCACCATCATGATCGCAATCCCTTCGCGGCTGACCTTCGTTCGGGAGTCGGGGGATCGCGGGCCCGCCAGCGCCACGGCCAGCAGCGCGGCGGCAATTGCCGCCAGAATGGCCGGCAGCTTTGCCAGCCGCACCCGCCACGAGCGCCGCGCGCGGTCGACCAGTTCGAGTGACGAATAGCGCACCGCCGAAGGCGACCGCACCGCCAGCCAGAGCACCACCGGGGCAGCCAGCGCGGCCAGCAGGAACAGCGGATCTCGAAACTCCCAACCACTCATTTCGCTACCGTGCCTGGCTCCGCGTCCTCGTTCAAGTCCAAGAGCGGCGCATTCTCCCGGGTCTCCTCAAGAAACCGTCTGGCCGCCATGATCGATATCTCGATGTCGTCCTCCGTCGGCTGCACTCCGGCGAATTTCACCAGGTCTGCCTGCCGCAGAAATTCCCGCAAGAGCGCCTGGTGTTCCGGCGAGAGATCGGGCGACTCGCCGACCGCGGCCAGAAACTCCTCCGTCGTCAGTTCGGGGGCGCGAAGCTCAAACCGATCCTCCAGATAACGCCGAACAATCGCCGATAGTTCTACGTAAAACGCATCGATTTGTTCCGCCGTCGGTCTCGGGCGGGCCAGAAGCCGATTCAGCCGGGCGCTGGCAATATCGTAGGCACTCCGCCGCCTCACCCGCCGACGCCAGCCAAGATAGGCCCGGACTGCCAGGGGCGTAGCACCCGCCAGCAGAACCAGGGCCAGCAGAATCCAGGGCCACCGGGGGGCTGCCGGTGGCTTGCGAGGGCCGAGTTCTCCCAGTGGCGGTTTCAGATCGGCCTGGGCACTATTGGGAACGACCGATTGCACTTCGAATTCAAGGCGATCGGTCAACAGTTCGTACGCATCGTAGTCTTCGGGGGCCTCGCGCTGGCCGGGTCGGCGATCCACGTATTCAACCAGGATCGGGGGTACAACCTGTTTTCCCGATGCCGGTGGCTGCAGGCGGTATTTCTGGACGGAGATTGTCCGGCCTTCATCGTCGATCGACTGGCGGGGAACGAAGTCTACGATCGAGAACCGCTCCAGGGCCTCGCCGAACTCGGGCATGAGCACTTCCACGCCCTTTTCGGCAACGACCGTAATCGTCAGCGTAACCGTGTCGCCGATCAAAGGGGTCTTGGGCTCCAGCCGGACCGTGGCCTTGACCGGTCCGGATACCGTCTCCTTCTCGATCCCTTCAGCGGCGCAGGCTGTCGCTGCCAGCAGCATTGCTGGGGCGAACCACAGAAGCGGCAGACGCGGGGTCATGCTGGATTCCGGTCGGACCTGGGACATGAATGCTTGCGATTGCGGTGGGTCATTGCCGTGCGCGATGCGGGCAGAGGATATTCGTTGGTTCGGCAGGCGAACCACAACTCAGCGTCTCAATCGTCTTTCTCGCATGCGGAAGAACTTCACCAGCGGGTCGACGACCGAACCCGAAGCGTCGATGTGGATGAAATCGATTCTGGAACTCCGGAACTGGTGACGGAGCCTCTCGATACGTTGACTGGCCTGCGCGGCAACTTGTCGCCGGAAGGCGAGAGAACCAGTGTCGTAATGGGCGACTCTCCCGGTCTCCGCGTCCGACAGGGTCACCAACCCCACGTTGGGCACATCCAACTCGCGTGGATCGGTGATCAGCACGGCGATCACGTCATGCTTGCGATTGGCGCTTTCCATGGCCTTGAGGTAACCTTCGTCGAGAAAGTCGCTGACCACGAAGCATACGGCCTTGCGCGTGGTGACCGACATGAGAAACTCCATCGCGCCGGCCACGTCGGTTGCCTGCCGCCCGTGATTCCGCCAGGCCCGGCGACGGCCGAAGGGGAGCCATCGCCGGCGGGGTCTCTCACGGGGACGGATCGCCGCGGGGGCGCCGCCGCTGCCGTGAGCCAGCACTTCCCGGACCACGCGAAGGGAATGTTTCTGCCCCTTGCGGGCGGGAATGTACTGCTCGATTCCGCCATGGAACAGCGTCAGCCCCACCTTGTCGTCGTTGTGGGTTGCCGAGAAGGCCAGCAGCGCGCAGAGTTCCGCCGTCGCTTCGCGTTTCGAACGCGAGCCCGAGCCGAAATCCTGGGAGGCGGAGATGTCGGCCATCAGCATCAACGTGAGCTGCCGTTCTTCGACATACCGCTTCACGTACGGGGTACCTGCCCGGGCGGTAACGTTCCAGTCGATGATCCGGACATCGTCGCCGGGAACATAGGGCCGGACCTCGTCGAATTCGATCCCCCGGCCCTTGAATACCGACACGTACTGCCCCGCCAACACGTCGGCCACTTGCCGGCCGGTGTGGATCTGGATCTCGCGTACGCGTTGAATCACCTCTCGGGCAAGCATCAGGGCACGGGTACGTTATCGAGGATCGTCCGGATCAACGCGTCGGCGGTTCTTCCCTCCGCTTCGGCCTCGTAGGTGAGGATCACGCGGTGGCGAAGCACGTCGGGGGCCAGCGACTTCACATCGTGCGGCGTGGCATAGCCCCGGTTCTGCAAAAAGGCATGGGCCTTGCCGGCCTTCAGCAGATAGATCGACGCACGCGGGCTGGCGCCGGTCTCGATCATTCCGTCGAGCCCTCTTACCCCCGAGGACGACGGATCGCGGGTGGCGCGAACCAGATCCACCACGTAATCGCGAACCTTGTCGTCGACCCAGATCTTGTCGACGACCTGACGGGCTTCGAGGAGCTCCTCGGGAGACGTGATCGCGTTCACCTTGGGGATCGGCTTGCCGCCCCCCATGCGATCCACGATCTTCCGTTCTTCGTCGCGCGAGGGATAGTCGACCAGCACCTTGAGCATGAAACGGTCAACCTGGGCCTCGGGGAGCGGGTAGGTGCCTTCTTGTTCGATAGGGTTCTGGGTCGCCATGACCAGGAACGGCTCTTCCAGCAAAAATGTCTCTTTCCCGATCGTCGTCTGGCGTTCCTGCATCGCCTCCAGCAGGGCTGCCTGGACTTTGGCCGGCGCACGGTTGATCTCGTCGGCCAGTATCAAATTGGAGAAGATAGGCCCCCTTTTCACGCTGTAGGTCGCTTCCTTGGGGTTGAAAATCTCGGTGCCGATCACGTCGGCCGGAAGCATGTCGGGCGTGAACTGAATGCGGGAAAAGCCCGTCCGGACCGCGTCGGCCAAACTCCGCACCGCCAACGTCTTGGCAAGGCCGGGCACGCCCTCCAACAGCACATGCCCGCCGGTGAGGAGCCCCACCAGGAGACGCTGGATCATTGCTTCCTGGCCCACCAGAACTCTTCCCACCTCATCGATCAGTTCCGTACACTTCCGCGCGTAGCGAGTGATCTGTTCGTCAATTTGTCCCTGGCTCATCGTCGTGGCGTTCTATCTTGTTATCCGGCTTTGGTTTGGATTCGTGCGTCTCGCCCTGCCGGGCCGGCATGACGGCCCCCGGAGGGGCAGGAAGAGGGAGGTCAGACCCGCACTCCCGTCTTCCTGAAGAGGGGAGCGAGAGCCGAATCCCAAAAATCTCAGGTTTCGCAAAGCCCAGGTAGATTGTCAATAGGCTCGCGACCTGGGCTCGTTCACAGGACGCTATCGCCAGGGGCGACCCCCGGCGTGGGATTCCTCGGGCATGGCAATGGCAGACTGCGAAGGAGCCGGGACAATTGGGCCGCGCCGCCGCGCCGAGCGGGTCTAGTTTGCTCTTGGGGGGTGTTGGGGCATTTGATATGCTCTGCGAACCATTTTGAGTTGAAAGGAAAGACCATGCGCCAGCGCCGTTTCTTCGTCGTCGCGCAGATTGCGTGTCTGACTGCTTGCCTGGTGTGGGCCGGATGCGGCAAGGACACTTCCGAACCGCCAACGGTGGGGGCAAGTGTCTCGCAGACGACCGCGCCCCGGCAGGTCAGCCCGCTGCTTGCCCTGCCGCCCGTCAATCAGTCGGTGCCAGGCACAGAAAATGGCGGGGATGTCATTCCCGTTCACTATATCGCGCCGCTGGTGCAGGTGGGGCCGGCGCCGGCAGACCTGAAGGTCGACCGGGAGCAGCTTGATCGGGCAATCGATCTGGCCGGCGAGTACCTGATCCGCGCCTGCGGAGACGATGGCCAGTTTGTCTACCGAGCGCATCTCAATCCCGGCGTGGAACAGCCACGCGACTACAACATGCTGCGCCATGCCGGTGCCATATACGCGTTGGGAATGTACCGGGAGTGGCAATCGGAACCATCGGCCGGGCCGGCCATGGTGCGCGCGGTCGGTTTTCTGAGAGACGAGGCCCTCGCACCGCTTGAAGGCCAAAAGGATGTAATGGCTGTCTGGTCGCCTGCAGAGTCCGGTTCGAGCAGCATGTTCGAAGCGAAACTCGGCGGCGCGGGGCTGGGGCTGGTTGCGCTGGCCAGTGCGGAGCGGTTCCGGTCGGGCACAACGCCGCTCGACGAAATGCGGGGACTCGGGGCGTTTATCCTGTACATGCAGAAGCCCGATGGAGGCTTTTTCTCGAAATACATTCCCCTGCAGGGTGGACGGAGCGATACGTGGACTTCGCTTTACTACCCCGGAGAAGCGGCCCTGGGACTGCTGATGCTCTACCAGGTCGACCCGCAGCCCCAGTGGCGTGAAGGGGCGGAGCGGGCCTTGGCATACCTGGCTCGTTGCCGACGCAACCAGGCCGTCGTGGAAGCCGACCATTGGGCCCTGCTGGCAACCGCCAGGCTGTTTGAACTGGCCGAACAAGAGAAATGGAAAATCGACCGTGCCGGCTTGATCTACCACGCCGCCCAGATCTGCCAACAGATGCTTGAAGACATGCCCGATACCATGCCTTCGGGAGCCACAGCCGGCTGCCTCACGACAGACGGCCGCACCTGCCCGACAGCGACACGGCTGGAGGGGATGCAGGCGGTGCTGCCTCTGCTTGCCACGGAGTGTGCCCCCATGTGCACGCGTATGATATCGGCCATTGACGCAGCCATCGCGTTCCTGGTTCGTACCCAGGTGCCATCCGGCCCATACGCAGGAGGGATTCCCCGGTCCGCGATCCTGATTATGCAAGAGGCAGACCGCTGTCAGGAAGTCCGGATCGATTACGTCCAGCATGCTCTGTCGGCAATGCTGCAGTACCACTCTCAACGGTTCGGCGGCAAGTGAGTGAAGCCCTGGCTGCCACCGGTCCGGTGGGCGCGGAAACCAGGGGGTAAAGGTGTCCGCCCCTGTCACGAGGCACCCTCAGGGCCGGCAAACCACTGCGGCTGAAAGCATTTGGGAAGGATCAGCCTGCAGACCTGTCCTCCGGCAGGAATTGGGGTTTCAACCGACGCGAGGCGTGACGACAGCGGACTGGATATCGAGAATGTCCGCGATACTTTCCAGGGCGGCCGCATGATGGCCGACGCCGAGGGCGAAGTGGTGCGTGGGTCCTTCGGCGACCCAACGCTTGAGGAAGGTCCGGACGTCCGGCTCGAAGAAGCCGCGGGTATTGGTGTTGCCGGTCGGCGGAATGGGGCCGTGCACGCTTTGCCCCTCCGCGATGACGAACTTGAACTTCCCGCTCGCGGTCACGCCGATGCTCATCATGGTGATCGGGCCTTCCTTGATCTTGAATTCCACGCTGGCGCCACTCCCCGGCTTGCCGTGGTACTTCAAGAGGCTCCGCAGAACGGGTCTCCCTTCCGCGATATTGATGTGGTGCGGGCCGTCGTGTCCGACCAGCACGAACCCCTCGCGGAAATCGACCGGGTGAAACTCGGCAAAGCTGCCGCCGATTTCCAGCCGGTCCATGATCATCATGGCGATGCACGTTTTCAGATCCGACTCGCCGCACATCGGGAATCCGGCGGCGGTGAGGAGCGAGTTTCCCACGATCAGGTTGGTCACCAACTGCCGCAGGGGGCTTCCTTCCCCCCCTGCGTAGTAGTAGGCCAGGCCGTCGAGACGCTTCTCGTCGACGTATTTGTCGAGGGCCACCGCGACCCGGGCGGCGACCTGAAGGTCCCCCTCGGTGAGCTTCGTGGTGATGGGGTCGGAAACCGGTTCGGGGGTGTCGAACAGATTGAGTATCTCTCTCTTCTTGGCCTCGATCTCCGGTTGGGTGACCGTGCGTTCCAGGCGGAGGAGGTCGTCGGCCTCGGTCTGCACGATATGGCAGCCGAACGCCGCGGTCAGGGCCGTCTGGTCGGTCTGCATGTCGAGCATGTGTTCAATGGGGTGGCCAAAATGACCGATGCGGGCGCGGCGGAGATCGTGAAGGACCTTGGCGATGCCGCACCACTCGTGGAGTTCCGCGTCGGCGGCCGGGTCGTCATGGAGCATGCCCAGGATGACCGGGGGAGCCTTGCGCCCCATGCGGATTGCCACCCCGGTGAACTCGGGAACCGAGCAGAAATCGTCGTTGCAGAGCTGCATGTAGGTTGACGCCCGCGAGTAGTCCAGTCCCGGAAGCGGCTGCAGGGCCACAAGGACGATGGGGACATCGAGCCCGCGGGCGATGACGCCGAAGGTGGCCGAAGTGGCGTAGGTGACCATGTCGCAGAAGACGAGGTCCAGGTCGGCCGCCTTGAGCCGGGGCAGCAGCGCGTAGGCCGACTCAGCGTCGTCGACCATCCCGAAATCGACGACTTCCACCCCGTAGCCGTTCAAGCGTTGGATCAGAACGGCCTGCTTGGCCAGAAGCTCCTCCAGAAGCCCGTCGAACTGGGGCCAGTATGCATGGAAACCGACGCCGAACACTCCGACCCGCGCGGACAGCGGTTTCCGACGAGGTATGCGCAAGCTGCTCACGACTGGATCCTCCTGGTTTCGGCGGTCAGCGGCGATGCCGTGTCGACTGGGCAGCGCCAGACCCATTCTTGCCGGTGCCGAGGGCAAACGCCAGACATGGTTGTCAGCCTTTTGCGACAAGTTCCTGGCAAATTGCGTCAGGGGAAGGCGAGCGCTTGCCGATGCAGAGATGGCGCATGATAAGGCAGAGCGAGAGAATAACCTTTACAGTTCATCGCACTGCTTGCGAGCAAGCAGTGCCTCACACGA
>CAZLWV010000083.1:24381-35088 GCA_964563135.1 uncultured Planctomycetaceae bacterium | reverse complement strand
CGCCGGCACGGGCGATTCATTGAGGGTCACGTTTCCGGCGTTCAGTCGACGTTCCCAGTAGACACCTCGCTGAAGAGGCAACGGTGACACTCGGCAAGTGTCACCCACCAGGCTCCATGCGTCATCCCAGGCCGTGTTTTGCCAGTTTGTCGCGGAATGTTGAGGCTTTCATGCCCAGGGCTTCGGCGGCGGCGGACTTATTGCCGCCGGCCGCGGCGAGGGCATCGGCCAGGAGCTGGCGTTCGGCGTGGTCCATGGCGGCGCGGAAACCGCCGGTGGCCGGCTTGGTTTTGGCGGTGATGCCGGCGATCTCGGCGGTGAGGAGCGAGGCCGTGATGTGGTCGGCGCCCACGAGCCAGGCCCGTTCCAGGGTGTGGTAGAGTTCGCGGATGTTTCCGGGCCAGTCGTGGCGGAGGAGGACGTCGACGGCATCGGCATCGATTCGATAGGACTGGTCCTTGGCGATCCGTTTCATGAGATGATCGACCAAGAGGGGCAGGTCGTCGAGCCGGTCACGGAGGGGCGGGATGTTGATTCGCAGCACGTCGAGGCGGTAGTAGAGGTCGCGGCGGAAGGAGCCGTCGTCGATCTTGTCGAGGAGATTCTCCTTGGTGGAGGCGATGATGCGGACGTCGGCCTGGATGGGCGCCGTTCCGCCGACGCGTTCGAAGACCTTCTCTTCGATCGCCCGGAGCAGCTTGGACTGTTGTTCGAGGGGGATATCGTCGACGTCGTCGAGGTAGAGAGTGCCCCCCTGGGCGAGGTCGAAACGGCCCTTGCGATTGGCTTCCGCCCCCGTGAACGACCCCTTCTCATGTCCGTAGAGTTCGCTTTCGATCAGTTGTGGAGGGAAGAGCGTGCAGCCCACCTTCACGTAGGGGAATCCGCTGCGGTGCGACCGGCGGTGGATCACGGAGGAGATGAGGTCCTTTCCGACGCCGGTCTCGCCGCAGAGCAGCACGTTGGCGTCGGTTCGAGCGGCGATCTCGATCATGCGAATCACGCGTTCCATGGAGGGCGATTCGGTGATGATCGAATCGGTGATCGGTGTCTCATGAGAGCCGTCGGCCTCCACCGGGGCGCCGGACCTGGCCTTTTCCTTGCGTTCCCGTTCGATGCGGGCCAGGAGGGGGAGAATATCGTCGTTGCGAAAGGGCTTGGTGACGAAGTCGAAGGCCCCGAGCTTGACCGCCTCGACGGCCACCTCGATGCTGCCGTAGGCCGTCATCATCACCACGGCGACATCGGCGAGCGGTCCCTGCTTGATCCACTTGAGAAGCTCAATCCCGTCGATCTTGGGCATTTTCAGGTCGGTAACGACGACATCGAACTTCGCGGCGGAGAGCTTGTTGATCGCCTCCTGGCCGTCGCTCGCCGTTTCGACCTGGTACCCTTGACCGGCCAGGTCGTCGGAGAGCGTGACCCGTTTGATCTTTTCGTCGTCGACAACGAGGATGCGCATGGGAGAGACTGGAGGCTCGAGGCTGGATTAGGGGCAGAAAGAGGCCCTGTCAAGGCTGTGCGGGGGAAGGGGGTTGGGCATCGGCCGCCGCCTTGAGGATCACGCTGAAGGTGGTGCCGTGTCCGGGATCGCTCTCCAGTTGGAGGCGGCCCCCCATCTCGGAGATCATCATTCGCGAAAGGGCCAAGCCAAGCCCCGTTCCACCCGAATCGCCCCGCGTGGTGAAGAACGGTTCGAAGACCTTTTCCTGGAGATCCAGGGGAATCCCCGTACCGGTGTCGGAGACCTCGACAGCCACCGTTCCCGGATCGTTTTCGGTGGGGCGAGTGACGACCACGGTCCGCAGGGTGAGTGTTCCCCCGTCGGGCATGGCCGCCAGGGCATTGGTGCAGAGGTTGAAGAGGACCTCCTGGAGGGAGTAGGGATCGCCCTGTACGGCGGGCACTTTGCCGTACTTGGTTTCGATGCGGATCCTGTCGCCGTGGACCGATCCAAGCACCTGCCAGGTGGCCTCGACTGCGGTGTTGACCTCGGTCCGCTGGAGGGTGATGCCGCGGGGCTGGGCGAAGGTCTGTACCCGTTTGGCCGTGCGCTCGATCCGTTCGAGGGCGTCGGCCATCATGCGAACGTACTCGGCCAGTTGAGGATCTTCACGGACGCTCTCCCCGATGCGGTTCAGGCAGTTCTGCATGCCGTCCAGGGGATTGGCGATCTGGTGGGCAATCCCGGCGACGAGTTGGCCCATGCCCACCATCTTCTCCTTCTGGCGCAGCTCGGTGTGGGCGCGATCGACATAGCGGTGCATGGCGATGGTGAGATAGACGGTCAGCCAGAGCGTGCTCACCAGGGTGACGAACATCCAGAGGATGTAGACGCCGTCGAGGGTGCGGACACCGGGGGCATCGGCTGGCAGGTGGATCGGGAACGACGGCTGGCCGCGCAGGAACTCGATGAGGAAGACTCCGCCGGTCAGGACGCTCGCCATACCGGCAACGACGTAGGGCATGCGGCCATGCAGATACATGCTGCCGATGATCATATGGAAGACAAAGAAGAACAGGAATGGATTCCGCGTGGCGTCGGAGAAGTAGATCAGCAGGGCGAGGGCCACCAGGTCGTGGGTGATCTGCTGGAGGACGAACCGGTCGACGTTTGCCTCGCCCACGCCGTAGTCGCGCTGGCTGATCCAGAACCAGACGTTGAATCCGACCATGGCAACGGCAACGCCGCAGAACGGGATGGGGCTGGGCAGCACGCCGAGGACCCGCCAGGCAAGCAGCGCGACGACCAGTACGGTCGCACAGGCGAACCAGCGGAGCGAAATCAGCCAGCGTGCTCCCTCGGGCGGCAGTCTCATCGCGTTTCGTTCGGCATTCAGCGGGGAAAGAAGATCTGTCGGCTCGTTGCCCCCAGTCCGGTCTGGGCGGTTCCGGACGGTTCACATCCCTTTTATGATAGTGAGGCCCGGTCGTGCGAGCCACCCCCGAGCGGCGTCATTGACGCCCCACGATGATGGCATGAGAATGAAAAACAGCCGGAGTCTTGCATTGAATCGGACCCATCGGGAGGTCGCCATGGCCGCCAATTCGCATCGCAGTATCCCATCGGTCAACGAACTGTTGGACAGCCCAACCCTCAAGGGGCTCGTGGACCGGATCAGCCGCAGCGCGGTGGTCGGGTCGGTCCGGGCGGTGCTCGACGAGGTTCGACAGGAGTTCCAGACGGCAACAGCCGACCGGTCGTTGCCGAGCATGTCGGAGCTGGCCGATCGCATTGCCCGGCGGATTGCCGAGGGAGCGCCTTCGGCGTTGAGGCCGGTGATCAATGCCACCGGGGTTATGCTTCCCGGGGGGCTTGGGCGGGCGGTGCTGGCCGAGGAGGCCGTCAACGAGATGGCGGCTGTGGCTGCGGACTATTCCAACGTGGAACTGGATCTGGCGACGGGCAGGCATCGCAGGCGGATGCACCTGGTGGAAGAGAGTGTACGGCATCTGACAGGAGCCGAAGGCTCGCTGGTTCTGAACAACACGGCGGGCGCCGTGATGGCAAGCCTGGGGGCATTGGCTGCGGGACGAGAAGTGGTGGTGTCGCGGGGGCAGATGGTGGAGATCGGGTGCAGCTATCGGATGCCGGAGGTGATGGCTGCCGCGGGAGTTGTTGTGCGGGAGGTGGGTACGGCCAACAAGACCTACCCGGCCGACTATTCCGCCGCCATCGGCGACCGGACCGCCGCGATCTTTGTGGCGCGGCCGGCCGGCCAGTTCGTTGCGGGAACCGTGGGCGACGGATCGGTCAAAGAGATCATCGAACTGGGCCATCGGCACAAGATTCCAGTGATTCAGTGCCTGGGTTACGGCTGCCTGATCGATCTGGCCCGCTGGGGCGTGGCAGAGGAGGCCCTGGTTTCCAGGTGGATTGCAGCCGGAGCGGATCTGGTTCTGTTCAGCGGCGACAAACTGGTGGGCGGTCCGCAGTGCGGCATCGTGGTGGGGCGGCATCCGCTGGTGGACAGAATCCAGAAGCACCCCCTGGCCCGCGCGGCGCGAATCAGTGCGCCCATTCTGGCCGCATTGGCTGCCACGCTCGACCTGTACCACGACGCGGAGAACGCGAAGCAGCGGATTCCCTTCCTGCAGCTTCTCACCACCTCCGTCGACAACCTGAAGAACCGAGCCGAACGGCTCGCCCCCCAGATGCAGACAGCGCGAGCGGTACGGTCGGCCGAGGTGGTCGAGGGTACTGTGTTGCTGGCCGGAGACACCGGGCCCGGGGAGAGGATTCCCACATGCACGATCTCGATTGAGCCGGAGGGGATCCCTGCGGACCGGCTCGAGGGGCTATTGCGCCAGGGCAAGCCGCCGGTCATCGCCCGGGTCGAGGCCGGGCGTCTGGTTCTCGATCTTCGCAGCGTATTTCCTCGGCACGACATTCGGCTGGTCGAGGCGATCGAGGCAATCTCGCCCCAATCGGCGGCAGAGGTTGCCGCGGAGGCGGAGGAATGCGACGGCCAGAAGTAGGCCGGCTGGCGGGCATTGACGGATTGTTACAGGCCGTCGAGTCCGAAATCATGTTCGATCGCGGGAGTGCCCACGCGGATCTCCTGGGAGCGCCAGACGTAGCTGCTTTGGCCGATCAGTTTTTCGGGTTCGGCGAAGTACTGCTTCATGGCGACCAGGTCGCTCTGACGGACAGGCTGCGCCGTGGGGCGGAGGACATGTTTGGAGACCATCAGCAGGTAGTACTGTCCTTCCCGCGGCAGGACAGCGGCGACGGTGCCATCGGCCTCTGCCAGCGAGAAAGCGCCGCCCGCGGAACGAAGTGCGGCGATCGAGGCCTGAGACTCGGGACTGCCGGCGTCATCAGCTCGCAGTCCGGCGACTGGCAGGGCCGATCGAGGGATGGATTTTTGGGGAAGGGCAACGAACAGGGCCCCCTGGTCGCCCGACGACTCGTTGACATTGGGGGTCCAGCGAAGGCGGACTTCGAGGAGCACTTCTTCCGCGGAAAACGGGTTGCCCTCGGAATCGACGTCCGTTTCGGAGGGCGTCTCAGGCTCGGATGAGGCGGCAGTCGTGATGGGGCCGTCCTGGCGGCCGAGGTAGTAGCCGGCAAGGAATGCACCGCCGGCGACGACGAGAAGGAACAGGGCCTGACCATAGATGGCCCAGGGAATGGGCGTGCGGGGGCAAGTCTCGGGCGGTTGGTTGTCGGCCTGGCGGGCCACGGGCGGGGGAGGCGGTCCCTTGGCCGCGACGATGGGTGGAACCTTCAGCGGGAGCATCAGATCGATCGTGTCGGTCAGATTGATGCCTTCCGGAAAGGGGGGCGGCTCGGACGGGGAAAGCTCCCACTCGAATGACGGCTGGGGTTCTGCGGCGTCGGATTCGACCTGCGAATGGTCTTCCTCAACGGCTGCATCGATCCGTTCGGAGGGTTCGTCGGCCACTGGTTCGTCGGCCGTTGCTTCCGCAGAGATCGGTTCGACCAGGACCGGTTCTCCGGGCACTGTCTGGTTCAGGCCGCACCTGGGACAGTCAACCTGCGTGCCTGACTTGCGGCGGGCGATACTCAGATGCTGGCCGCACTGGCCACACTGGAATCGGATGGGCATTGGCCACTTGGATCACGGGTGGGATGGGGTAGGACTCTCCTTTTTAGACTAACCCGGGCAATTCAAAAGGCCAACGGAATTGGCGGATCGCGAGCGATGGGTGGAGGGCTCGGCGGTCCGATCATCCTCGGCCGGTCGCAGGCCAGCCACGAGGCCCAATCTCCAGATCGTCGCGACTTTGTCTTCGGGTGTCTGACAGAGCTGCGAGGGAAGGACTACCCGTTACGATCCTGCGGATTCTGACGATTTTCGCCGAGGGAGTTGATCGTTTGGACCAGAACCAGGGCAACGAGATCCAGAGTCCAGACGACTCCGGCAGCCAGCGAGATCCAGCCCATCACGGCCCCCCCCTGGGCATCGCCCATGGCGGCGAGGAGCCGGCCGAGACCGAAAAGGAGCGAGATCGCCATGGGGAGGACGACGGCCCCGACCAGGAGGAGAAGAACGACGGAAACGGGCACGAGTCTGTGTCCCATACTGTTTCTGGCTGAGGTACTGCGTGTTTGCGGCGAAGGAGACAGGGTGGAGGAGCGGGGAAGACCTGGACGAGCCCCTGGGAGGGAGCCCGGCGACTCCAATCGCTGCCAGGGCAACCCAATTCTGCCAATCGCTAGAGTTTGCGTCAATGGCCCAGATCCCGGTGCGATTTCAATCCCTGGAGTTGGGGTAGCGGACTGGCGGGGCGGTTGACTGGTGGGCCCAAGATCGGGGGGCCCGCAGGTGCAACCCTGACCGACCGAGCTATAAGGCTGGAGAAAGTCACCTGTGGTTTACGATTGCGGAGCTGGCTGACGGTTGAGGTGAGGAGGAGCCTGCCGAAGGTTTTCGACTGTGGGGCGACCTGCTTTGCGGGCAGGGGCTCGAATAATCGGGACAAGCTGAAGGACCCGATTTCGGCGAGCAGACGCCGCTGCGCAAGATAGTACAATTCATTGACTTAGATGCAATCGAAGCGAGAATGGAGCTAGTGCCTTCAGGGAGGGCGGGACCGAAATCTGGCGGAGAACCGGTGAAACGAGCGTGGAGGCTCGACTTGGGGCGGTCTGGAGGCAGAGTCTGCGAGTCTCTGGAGGTTTTGCCGTGCGAAATCGGATGGCGTGGGGTGCAGTGGTTGGCCTGCTGGGTTGCCTGGTTGTGGCCGAGGCGGCTTGGGCAACCGAAGTGCATATGAAAGACGGCCGGGTGTTGACGGGGAAGGTGGTGGAGGTCAGCGGACTTGCCGAGCGGCTGGCGAATCCCGCGAAGAGCACGGGAGCCACTCGCAACATTGTGCTGATCAACGACGATCTGCGGCGGGTCTTCGTGTGCCAGCGGCATATCGACGCGGCTCCGGAAGAAGATCCGAGCGCGGCGAAGGAGAAGTTTCTGCCCAAGCAGCACGTTCGCCAGCAGGGGCTGGCGATTGCCAGCATGGGGCCGATCGTGCGGATCACCCCGTTTGACGAATTCGGGCGACGGATCTTGACGATCAATTCGCCCAAGGGGCAGGTCAATCTGATCCAGGGCATTTCGGAGCTGACGCCGACCTATGCGAAGGTCGAGGGGCTGGTATCGGAGCAGAGCAAGTACGTATCGGACATGCGGATTGCCACCAGTTCGATACCGGCCGACGTGCTCGACAAGATCCTTCACCGGCAGGTCGATCCGTCGAAACCCGAAGAGCGGAAGCGGATTGCCAGTTTCTACGTGCAGGCCGAACGGTATGAAGCGGCCACGGCGGAACTGGAGGCGATCATCAAGCAGTTCGATGATCCGGCGGTCCGCGAGCAACTGGCGCCGACCATGCAGGCGCTGAAGCAGTTGTCGGCGCGCCGACTGCTGAAGGAACTGGAGCTGCGTCGGGGGGCGGGGCAGCACACGTTTGTGTTCAGCAAGCTGGAGAGTTTTCCGACCGAAGGGGTGGCTGGCGAGATCCTGCAGCAGGTGGGGGAGATGACCGAGACGTTCAAGACCCAGATCGGAGAGCGGGAGCTGGCGCTCAAGAAGGTCGACGAGTTGTTGGCAAAGGTCGAGGTCGAGGCGGATCGGCAGAAGGTTGGCGTGGTGCGCGACGAGCTGCAGAGCCAACTCAACTTGAACACGCTGGATCGGATGACCTCGTTCGTGAAGCTGGCGGGCGACGAGACACTGACGCCGCAGGAACGCCTGGCCCTGGCGGTGAGCGGATGGCTCGTGGGGAGCGATCTGGCGGTCACCAACCTGCCGGTGGCGCTTTCGATGCTTCAGGTCCGGGGGCTGGTGCGCGAGTACCTGACGGCGCCGGATGCGTTGGCTCGCGGGCGACTTCTGGAGGAGCTTCGTTCGCAGGAGGCGGGCAGTCCGGTGAACGTGGCGAGGATCATTCGGCAGATGCTTCCGCTGCTGGAACTGCCCGAAGCGGCGCCGGACAAACCGGGCTTCTTCCAGCTCCACGTGCAGGGGCCCGACGATGTGCCGATTCCGTACTGGGTCCAGGTGCCACCGGAGTACGACCCGCTGCGGTGCTATCCGGTGATCGTGACGTTGAACGGGGCGGGCACGACTGCCGAGCAGCAGATCGACTGGTGGGCCGGGGCCTGGCAGGAGGGGGGCTGGCGGGCCGGTCAGGCATCGCGGTACGGATACATCGTGGTGGCACCCCAATGGACGACGGAGCACCAGACGCATTACGAGTACTCAGCGAGGGAATACCACGCGGTAGCCTACGCGCTGCGCGACGCGTTTCGGCGGTTTTCGATCGACACGGACCGCATGTTTCTCACGGGGCATTCGATGGGAGGCGACGCGGCGTGGGACCTGGGACTGTCGCATCCGGATCTCTGGGCGGGGGTGATTCCGATCGCCGCCCGCAGCGACTTCTACAACACCTATTACTGGGGGAATGCGAAGCTGCTGCCGTTCTACGTGGTGTCGGGGGAACTGGACGGGGACAAGATGGTGCAGAACGCCCGGGATCTGGATCGTTACTTCCGAGGCGGATTTCCGCTCACGGTGGTGGAGTACATTGGCCGCGGGCACGAGCATTTTTCGGACGAGATCCAGAATCTTTTCGACTGGATGGGCCGGTACAAGCGGAACTTCTATCCGAAGGAGTTTACGACGAAGTCCATGCGTCCGTGGGACAGCTATTTCTGGTGGGTCGAGCTGGCAGAAATGCCTCCTGCGAGCGTCGTGCTTCCGACCGACTGGCCGCCCTCGAAGAACAGCCGCTGGGTGGAAACCACTGCCCGTGCGACGGATGGCAACGCGGTCTATGTGACCAGCGGGGCAGGACATGTGACGGTCTGGCTGACGCCGGAGATGCTGGACTTCGACAAGCCCGTGAACATCACGATCAACGGCCAGCGGGTGAGCACGGCGGCCAGCGCCGAGACCGGGGGGCGGAGCGAATCGGACCAGCGCGGCCGCGGGGCAAGATTGCGGTATGTGGAGCCCAACCTGGAGACCTTGCTGGAGGACGTGCGCTCGCGCGGGGATCGGCTGCATCCGTTCTGGGCGAAGGTGGAGCGATAAGCGGCGGAGGGCACTGGACCATCCGGGTCCGCAGGTTGTCGGGGAACGGCGAGTTATTCGATCACGAGGAGGCGTGCAGATTCGGCGGGGATCTGGAGGGGGACTTCCTGGGCGGCGGCGACGGGGCCGAGGGGCTGAATTTCGCCGGTCTCGGGATTCCAGAGGGAGGCTTTGCCGGCGGCGGGCGAGACAAGCTGTCCCTGGGCATGCTCGCTGGCGGGATTGGCCAGGAGGAGGATCTCGCGGCCGGGTTCCTGGCGGCGGAGGAGCCGGATCCCGGCGGGGCCCTTCCAGGAGATTTCGGGAGAAACGCGAGCGGCGAGCCAGGCGACCAGTCCGGGTTGTTGTGCAAGGTCGGCCAGGTGCGTGGCACGCTCAGGGTACTCGGCCAGGAGTGATTTCACATCCTGTGTCACCTGCGGATCGTGGCCTGCGCCGGGGCTTTGGCTGGGGAGGCTGCCCACGAAGACAGCGCTTCCGCCGGCGGCGAGAAAGGCCCGCAGCTTCTGGAGCGACTGGGGGCTGATCATTCGCATTTCGGGCAGGACGAGGATGCGGAACTCTTCGCCGGCCAGGAGGAGGCGACCGTTCTGGATGGTTGCCTGCTGGAGGAGCTGCTCGCTGAGGCAATCGAAGTCGCGCTGGTGGCTGGAGAGCGCGTGGCAGGTGTCGCGGAAGACGCGGTCGATGGCCAGCGGTTCGGGGTTGCGGTCGAAGTAGCCGCCGTAGCGGCCGAGGTCGGGAGGGGTGAAGGAGGCCCAGACGGACGCTTCGGGGACGAGGACCGCCACGTCGGCCACATGGCGGCCGCGGCGGGTCATGACGGCCATACGGCCGACGAAGTCGCTGAATTGGGCGTAGTCGGCGGGGGAGAGTCCTTGCTGGATGGAGTAGGTGCTCATGTGGGTGATCCCGCCAGAGAATTGCCAGGCGGCGACTCCGAGGATCCGGCGGAGGGGCACCTTGTCTGCCAAGGCAAAGCTTTCGGTGAAGACGCCCCGTTTGCCGGTCAGGTGAGCGATGGAGGATGCGAGCTTGCAGGAGAAATCCTCGGGAACGGGGAGGCGGCCCTGTTCCCAGCCGCCCATGGTCTTGTAGGGGGATGCACCCAGGAGGTCGACTCCCGGCAGGTCCATGCGGGACCAGTTCTTGATCATGCTACCGCTGAACATGACGTGGAAGAGGAGCGATTCTTCGAGGAGCATGTGGCCGCTGGAGGCCAGGCCGTGCGAGCGGCACCAGTCCTCGATCTGGCCGAAGAAGTTCTCGGCCACCAGGTCGCTCTGGACGTCGTAGAAGTCGTAGCGGTACTTGCCCGTCAGCGGGCCGGCGGGGTGAAAGAGGGCGGGGAGTACGGCGGCAAGGTCGTATCCTTTCTTTTCGCGGAAGGCGGCGGGGAGCTGATCGCACCACTGGAGCATGGCGACGCAGCGGGGATTGCCGCCGCTCCAATGCTCGGCGCTGCCGAACTGAGGCTCGTCGGTGAAGAAGGCGTCGACCGCGGCCAGTTGAGGTCCGAGTTCGGCGGCGTAGCGGGAGTGGGTCAACTCGATGAACCGGGCCATGGCGCGGCGGTCGAGGATGTTGACATTGCGGCGGGGGATGTTGTGCCGGCGCCAGGTGTCGGGCTGGACGCGCTCGC
>CAZLWV010000083.1:22714-24371 GCA_964563135.1 uncultured Planctomycetaceae bacterium | reverse complement strand
GCCCGCCGGATGGTGCCTGCCACTGGAACTTGCCGGTCTGGGCCTTGGCGGTGAGATCCACGGTTGACTGAAGATCGATCACGCCCTCGGGCTGGGGAAAGGCCAGGCAGGCAACGACGGGGCCGAGACCGGGCGCGATGTCGACGGATTGGCCGGGAGGCACGGGAGTGGTGCGGCAACCGAGGACCTCGACCTGGAACTCGGGGTGATCCTGAAGGACGCGGCCCCCGGCGCTGGCGCTGGGGTAGCCGAGCTCATCGTAGATCCAGACCCGCTGCCCTTCCGCCTGCATGCGGGTGACGACATCGCGAAGCCTGGCGAACTGGGCGGGGTCGTTGAGGTAGGTTGGGTTGTTCCAAGGTTCCTCGCCGATATCTTTGGATCCGGGGGCGACGCCACCGTCGAGCACCGCCCCGCCGGCGCGACGGGCAAGGAGCCACTGGAGGGCATCGCTGCGGTTCAGGGGCATGGAATGGGTGATGATGAGAGGCCGGAACTCGGCGGGGGGAGAGCGAAAAGGCTCCGCCAGCGGAACGGGGGAGGCGGCTGACTGGGCGGACGCCGGGGCCAGGCAAGCCGCCAGGAGGACCAGGGAGAGAGACGGGGCAAGGGGGCGATCGGGCATGGCTGAGGAATCGGGGGTTGGCGTGGAGCGGATGGATAACGCGCGTACCATGGTCTTTCGCTCCGCAGGGGTTGTCAAGTCGGGGGTATTGGTCAACGGGGTTTCGCAACAACCGGCTGATGGGGTGCGAGAATCCTGGGTGCGAGGTGGCGACGCAAGGTGCTGGGAGGGCATGGGTTGGGGTTTTCTTGTGGCCTTGACCGCAAGCCTGCCGGTCCAATCATAACCCGAAGCGTGAGCAAGGAGGGTAACATCTTGCCTCGCTTACGCTTCGGGTCACGAAGATGTGACAGCAATTGGCAAGGTTACGATCAAGGCCTTCTCGTTTGGCCTTGATCGCAAGCTTGCCGGACCAATCGCAACCCGGAGGCGCAGGCGAGGATACAATCGGGCCGGCCGGTCGGCTAGAATGGCACCTGCCAGCGTTCCTCCCACAACCTGCCTGCCCGGGATCCCGCCCCATGATCACTGCATGCCGTGCTGCTCTCGTTTGTTTTTTTGTATCTGTCCTGGCGATGTTCGGCCGGCTCGAGGTATCGTGGGCCGATGATCTGGAGACCATCCGGAACCGGGTGATGGCTCCGCTGCTGGCCGCTCCCAACGCCGAGGCGGCGCGGAGGTGGACCAAGTCGATGAAGGCAGACGGCACGTGGGCCGACATTGACTACGCGGAGGCGAGCCGATCGGCCTGGTCGACGCCGGCGCATCTGGGGCGGGTGGAGGTGTTGGCGCAAGCGTATCGAGCACCGCAGTGCCCATTGCAGAATGATGAGGCGGTGCTGGCGGCGGCCGAGAAGGGGCTCGATGCCTGGCTGCGGCTGGATCCGAAGAATCCGAACTGGTGGTGGAACGAGATAGGCGTGCCTCGTTCGCTGCTGCCGATCCTGCTGTTGCTGGATGCCGAGCTTTCGGACGAGGAGCGAGAGAAGGGGCTAGAGATTCTGGGGCGGGCCAAGATCGGCATGACCGGTCAGAACCTGGTATGGGTGACGGAGATTACGGCGGGGCGGGGGCTATTGGAGCGGGATACGG
>CAZLWV010000083.1:0-22704 GCA_964563135.1 uncultured Planctomycetaceae bacterium | reverse complement strand
ATCCAGCCTGACTTCAGTTTCCATCAGCACGGTCCGTGCCTTTACAGTCATGGCTATGGAGCCGCATTCCTGACGGACTGTTCGCAGACGGCGGTGCTGCTCGCGGGAACAGGGTTGGCCTTTCCGAAGGAGAAAATTGACCTGATCGGCCACCTGGCTCTCGACGGGACCCAGTGGATGACGCGGGAAAGCGCGAGCGATTTTGGGGCGGAGGGGCGCGAGATCACGCGCCGGGGGCAGTCGGCCGAATATCTGGCCGTGGTCGCGGAGCGGATGCTTCAGCTCAAGACGGGGCGAGAGGAAGAGTTGCGGGCACTGGCGGCCCGGGCCAGAGGCCAGCGTGATGCGCCGCCCCTGGTGGGCAACCGCCACTTCTGGCGGGCGGATATGATGGCCCACCATCGGGCAAAGTACTATGCCTCCGCGCGAATGCACTCCAGGCGACTGGCCAATACGGACGGGCCGGCGAACAGCGAGGGGTTGCTGAGCCACCATCTGGCCGACGGCTGCCTGGTGCTCATGCAGAGGGGAGACGAGTATCGCGACATTTTTGGCGTCTGGGACTGGCGGAAGATCCCGGGCACGACCGTGAGGCAGAAGGCCGAACTGGCAGGCTCACCCCGGAGGATGGGGACGACGGATTTCGTGGGGGGCGTGTCGGACGGAGATTACGGGCTGGCGGCCTGCGACTTCGAGCGCTCGGGGCTGAGGGCGAGGAAGAGCTGGTTCTTTCTTGACGACGAGATTGTATGCCTGGGGGCGGGGATCACGGCCCCTCCTGGGGAGCCGGTTGTGACGACGATCAACCAGTGCCATTTGAACGGTGAGGTGGTTTTGACGAGCGCCGACGGCAATGGCTCGGAACGGCTCCAGCAGGGCGAGCACGTTGCCGCGGGTGCGAAATGGTTCTGGCATGATTTGGTGGGATACGTGTTTGTTGAGCCGACGGAGGTGCATGTCCAGAACGGCCCCAAATCGGGGAGCTGGCATGCGAGCAACCGGCGGTATCCGGAGCGGGCCGATACACGGGATCTGCTGACGGCCTGGATCGACCACGGCGCCGAGCCCCAAGGGGCCAAGTATGCGTACGTTGTCGTGCCGGCGATCGGGCGCGACGAGGTAGCGGGGTACACGGCCGAAGTTCCCGTGCGGGTGCTGGCCAACAGCGAGAAACTGCAGGCGGTTGTCCAGGAGCGGCTTGGGCTGGTGGGGGCGGCCTTCTACGAACCGGGCAAGCTCGAGGTCCGGCCCGGATACGGGGTGGAGGTTGACAGGGCGTGTCTGATGCTGGTGCGGGAGCTGGACAGGCGGTTGGAGGTCACGGTTGCCAATCCGGAGAACGAGGGGGGCGAGGTGCGGGTGAAGGTTTTTACGGGTGAGGCGGAGGCGAAGGAGGTGGTGGTCCGGTTGCCCGAGGGGCTGGAGGCGGGGAGGAGCGTTGCGAGGACGATCGCGATGGAGTAGTTCCTGTGAGATGGAGTAATTCGGGGCGGGAGAGAAAGGCGTCCTATCGCAGGACTTCGAACTGGGTGGGATCCTGGTCGAGACCGAGGAGGAAGACTCCGCTGATGGTATTGAACTGGTCGAAATCGTAGATTTCTCCGACGATCTTCTTGTCGCGTGTGATCTCGACGATCTGGGGTTGCTCGCCCACATGGCCATGGCCGCCCCAATTGCAGACGAGGGTGTTGCCATTGGAGAGGCGCTGGAGGCCGGCGGCGAAGCGGAGCGGGTTGCCGGGCAGGTCGTTTTCGTTCACTTCCCAGACGACCTTGCCCGACGGATCGATTTCGAGGAGCTTGTGGGCGTCGCCGGCGGCGATGAGGGTGTTGCCGTCCGGCAGGCGAATGCCGCTATAGGCCATTTCCTGGGGGATCTGGCGAACGATCTTGCCGGAAGGGTCGTACTGGCGCACGACGCCGTCGCCGTATTGGCCCACGAGGTAGTTGCCGGTGGCAATCTTGCGTGCGCCTCGCATCTGGTGGTGGACCCGTTTCTCGTCGGTCTTCAGTGGGACCGTCTTGACGACCTTGCCTTTGCGGTCGACCTCCACCAATTGCATCGGCCCCGATTCGGCCACCATCACCAGGCCGTCAGGAAGGGGCTGGCAGGAGTGGACTTCGTTGCCCTCGGCCGACGTGTAGTTCCAGACGACTTTCTTCTCGGGAGTGATCTCCGTGGCGCCATGGAGATGCGAGAAGAGTATGTTGCCGTTGGGCAGGACCCAGACATCCATGGGCCGCTCGGCCGGGTGTTGCCAGGTGATTTGGCCTTCGGCGTCGACGAGGCAGATCTTGTTGCCGCCGTAGTCGGCGCAGGCGAAGGGTTTGCCCAGGGTGAGTTTCTTGGGGCCGGTCTGAGTGGGAGCGGCGGCTGAGGCGAGCTGCGTGGAGAGGACGACGAGAAACAAGGCGAGTCGGGCCATGAGTGGCTCCTGAGTTGCATGTCGGGGGTGAAAATTGCGGCCAGGGCAGATGGACAAAGAGTCCGGTCAGCCAGTCCCCAACCACCTTGTGCGGTTGGCCAACAGGATTGACCGGCCAGAATGCCGACCTCAGAGCATTGCAGTAGCTGTCAATCCTGTTCACCATCCAGGCGAGCTGGATGGAGTCTTGGGAGCGAAATCGAGCGACGGGATGAAGATCTCTGTGGTGGATGAATTGCCGGTCTGACCAGGGGTAATCGTATGATCGTGTGACACGCTGATACTATCAGAGCTGGGTCAGCTTACGGTTTGTTCGAGGGTGTTTTTGAGTTCGCGCCAGAAGGCGGGAGAAACGTCGTGGGGGACGGCATCGGAGACGGTTTTCAGTGTTTGCTCGAGGGAGTCGCCCCGCCACCGCGCCATGGCGGCGGCCGCGATGGCCACCGAACGGCTCATGCCCGCTCCGCAATAGACGAGGGTGGGAACCTCTTCGCGAAGGAGCGAGACGAGCGTTTCGACGGCGATCCTGAGCGTGGCGTGCGGATTGCCCGGCCCGTCAACGAGCGGGAAATGGCAGTACAGGATGTCACGGGGCAGCTTTGGCGGGAGTTCCTCCGCGGCGAGATTGACGAGGGCCGACACTCCCGCGTCGAGCACGCGGGTGGGATCACTCGCCTGCCCGGCATTTCCGATCCAGAGCCGTTGCGGAATGAGTTCTCGCATGGCAATATCCTTCACAGACGGCCGCTAGATCAGGTCATCTGGCTGAGCGGTATCTCTTGCCGCATGCCGAATGTGCTGAACAATCACCTGATTGCCGCGAATGGTAAACAGTGCCCGATAGGAATGGCGTTTGCCGTAAAGCAGTTGCCGGACTTCCCCGGGCAGCCTCGGGTTCTCGGGCGCAAGTTGACAACGTTCGGGAAACTCGCTCAAGGAAAACAACACATCGATGAAACCATGATACCACCGGATTGCGGCTTCCGGCGATCGGTCTGCAATCCATTGATAGGCTTCGTCCAAATCATGGAAAGCCCGATCAGTGAAGAGAACTTCGTAAGAAGCGGCCATCACGGAATCTGGTGCTTTCTGCGCATCTCTGCGTCGACCTCGTGCAGCGTTCGGACTCGTCCAGCTTCCATATCCGCGAGCCCTTCTCTGACACCCGCAATCGTCTCGTCGCGATCCTGTAAAGCAAGCATCGCTTCCAGCAACACCTGGTCTTCGGACGAGTAAAGACCGCTTGAAAGCCGAGCCTGTAGCAAGCGATCGATTTCTGGTGGAAATGAGTAGGACATGAGATTCTCTTCCTCGATAAGGCTATCCCGAAACGTAGTCTATCACTTGCGGGACACGGAGGGCACCTATTATGCCGCCTCAATCCCACTTCAGTACGGCGCCGGTGTCGGCGCTGGTTGCCATGCGGGCGTACTTGGCGAGATAGCCGGTCTTGAACCGAGGTTCTCTTGGTTTCCAGTTCTTCCTGCGGGCCTCGAGTTCCTGGTCGCTCAATTTGACGTTGAGCTTGTGGCCGGGGATGTCGATCTCGATGATATCGCCGGGTTCGACCAGCGCGATGGGGCCGCAGGCGGCCGCTTCGGGGCTGACGTGGCCGATGCAGGCGCCTGCCGTGCCGCCGGAGAAGCGTCCGTCGGTAATGAGGGCCACCTTGTCATCGAGGCCCACGCCCTTGATGGCGCTGGTGGGGGCGAGCATTTCCTGCATGCCGGGGCCGCCCTTGGGGCCTTCGTAGCGGATCACGACGACCTGGCCGGCCTTGACCTGGCCGTTGACGATTCCCGCATAGGCATCGGTTTCAGCTTCGAAGATGACGGCCGGACCGGAATGCTTGAGCATCTGGGGGAGGACGCCGGCGGCTTTGACGACCGCGCCCTGCGGGGCGAGGTTGCCGTAGAGGATGACCAGTCCACCCTCGGGGCTGTAGGCGTTCTGGACTTCGCGGACGCAGTCGGCCGGGTCGAAGCCGAGATCGTCGGCGGTGAGGTCGCGGATGGAACCGGCGGGAGCCTCAACGCTCATGCCCTCGACGTTTCGCTTGCCCTGGCCGCGGACGGCGGCCAGGCTGAGCGCCTCGGCTGTGGCGGTCGAGCTGCGGATATCGAAATCGGCGATGTTTTCGCCGAGCGTCTTGCCGGTGACCGTGGGGACACTGGTCTTGAGAAGCCCCGGCTTGCCGCGTTGGATGCTGCCGAGGATCGTATGGATACCGCCCGAGTTGTGGACGTCTTCGACGTGATACTTGCTGCTGGGGGAGACCTTGCAGATGTTGGGTGTCTGGCGGCTGAGTTCGTTGATCCGCTCGACGTTGTAATTGAGGCCGGCCTCGTTGGCGATGGCAAGCATGTGCAGGACCGTATTGGTGCTGCCCCCCATGGCCATGTCGAGAATCATGGAGTTATCGACGGACTGTTCGGTGATGATTTCACGGGGGAGAAGCCCGTGCCCCTCGCCGAGCTTGTCGAGCTGAAGAACCATCTGGACGATCCGCTGGGCCGCGTGCCGGAAGAGCGTCTTGCGGGCGGCGCTGGTTGCCAGGAGGGTGCCGTTGGTGGGCAGCGCCATGCCCAAGGCTTCGCAGAGGCAGTTCATGCTGTTGGCGGTGAACATGCCGGAGCAGGAACCGCAGGTGGGGCAGCCGGCTTTTTCGATCTTCTCGAGCTGCGCCGCGGAAACACGATCGTCGTTGCGACCGGCGGCGGCATAGAAGACGTCGATGAGGTCGACGGTCTTGCCGTCGTCGGTACGGCCGGCCTCCATGGGGCCGCCGCTGACGAACAGGGTGGGGATATTGCAGCGGACGGCGGCCATGAGCATGCCGGGCACGATTTTGTCGCAGTTGGGGATGCAGATCATGCCGTCGAAGCAGTGGGCGTTGATGACGGTTTCGACCGAGTCGGCGATCAATTCGCGGCTGGGAAGGGAGAACTTCATACCGCTGTGGCCCATGGCGATGCCGTCGTCGACGCCGATGGTGTTGAACACGAAGGGAACACCACCGGCCTGGCGAACGCACTGTTTGACGTACTCGCCAACCTTGTTGAGGTGGACGTGGCCGGGGATGATGTCGATGTAGCTGTTGCAGACGGCGATGAAGGGCTTGTTGAAATCATCCTCGCCAACGCCAGTGGCTCGCAGGAGGCTTCGGTGAGGTGCTCGGGCATCGCCCAGTTTGATCATGTCGGATCGCATGGTGGTATTTCTTTCCTTTCGTGGGTCTTTGCCGGGAGCAAGCCATTTCAGCCGAGCGGTGGCTCGTATTGGCTCACCGGCCCTGCCGCCCTGTGTTCGCCTGCGTATCGGGTCGGTGTGAGGAATTGCTGCAAGTCGTTCATTTTAAGGCGTTTAGCAACGGCCGACCAGGGGCCGGCGATGGTTAACAAGAGGGTGGCGTCGTCTGTTGGAAGGCGTTATTCTGAAGGGAGTTACGCAATATCGGTCCGCACGGTTGTCCTCCAGGAGATCTGACGATGCGACCTGTTGTTTTGGCCTGTGTTCTGCTGATGGCGGAAGCATCTCTTGCTGCTGAAGAGACGGCGAAAATCGAAGATGGATTCGTTCGCCTTTTCGACGGCAAATCCCTCGATGGCTGGGACGGAAACCTCGACGTCTTCGCAATTCGGGAGGGGTCCGTCGTGGGGGGCTCGCTCAAAGAGAGTGTTGCCCGAAACGAGTTCCTCACCACCAAGAAGGAATACGGCGACTTCGAGTTGCGGCTCCAGTTCAAACTGCTCGGTGAGAAGGCCAATGCGGGGGTGCAGATCCGGAGCCAGCGGATTGCTGACCACCATGAGATGATCGGCTATCAGGCCGACATGGGGGACGGATGGTGGGGCTGCCTGTACGACGAATCGCGACGCAAGAAAGTCCTTGCCGGACCGGAGGCGGCAGACCGCGACAAGGTGGTCAAGAAGGACGACTGGAACGACTACCGCATCCTTTGCGAAGGGCGCCGGATCCGGCTGTGGATCAATGGCCAGCCGACCGTCGACTACACCGAATCCGACGAAACGATCCCGCAAAAGGGGCTGATTGGCCTGCAGATTCACGGCGGGCCGCCGAGCGAGGCCTGGTATCGGAATGTGAGGATCAAAGAGCTGTGAGTGGTGAGCGTTGAACTGCAAGCCCCAATGAGAGCTTTTGGATGTCTCGCCTCGATAAGACACTGGCCGACTATGTGGCCATCGCGATCAGTCCGCTACTGATCATGCTGATGGTAGGGAGCCTGATGTGGTTCCTGGTAGCCGTGTTCTACCAGGGGGGGTACGACGGCCGGATCTACTGGATTCTGGGTTGCTATGTCTTTGCCATTGTGCTGATCACGCGGATTGCGATCGAGGAGGGGAAGGAGCGGGCGGCCCTGTTCGGGATAGCGCTGGCAGGGGCGGTAGGGGTGGCGACGATGCGGTTCTCCAGCTCCATGTATTTTCATTGGATCCTCCTCGCGGTGGCATGGTGGGCCGCCCATAAGCTCACCATGGACTGCACACTCATCGATGAAGAGCAGGACTCCTCAGGCCAGGGACTGCTGCAGCTCGTGAGATTCGGCAAGAAGCCCCCAGAGAAGGACGAGAGAAACGGGGAGCCGGTGACCGAGAAGAAGGAGGAGAAACCAGCCGAGCCAGAGGGTGTTACGGAGCGGGTCGGGCGGATGCGCGAGGAGGCGCATCCGAAACGACGAACGAAAGGCAAGGCCCATGCTCCGGGCGTTTGGATCGTGTACTTCTCGCTGGCGGCACTTCCCCTGTTTGGTCTTGGCCAGATGCTCGTGCCTGTTTCAGATGCAGGAAGGCGGCTCTGGACATTCCAGTTGCTTTGCACCTACGTAGCGGCGGGACTCGGGCTGCTGGTGACCACGAGCTTCGTGGGGCTGCGACGCTATCTGCGGCAGCGAGGCGTGCAGATGCCGGTCAAGATGGCGGGTGTGTGGATCGCATTGGGGGGAGTGATCATCGTGGCACTGCTGGCGGTGTGCGCGATTCTGCCCCGTCCGGCGGCCGAGTACGAAATCGCTCGTATGCCCGACTTTCCCCTCAAGTTCACGACGCCTGAACGGGAATCGAATCGCCACGCCATGGGCGAGGAGGGAGCCGACACGAATAACCCGGACTCGCAGTCCCGCACCCAGGGAGAGCAGGACGGCGACCGGCCGGAAGGAGGAAGGTCCGATAACCCCGAGCCGGGAGGCAAGGAAGGCTCGCGAGCCAAGGAGGGTGAGGGAAAAGAGAAATCTCCCGATGGGAATGCGCAGGGTTCATCCCAAGGGGACAAGAAGGAACAGTCTGGATCGAAGCCGGACTCGTCGTCCCAGCAGCAAGAGGGATCTTCGAAATCGCAGGAGGGCAACTCACCGTCGAAGGAGCAGCCGTCGGGCGGGGAGAAACAGGAGTCGGGCGGCAACCAGCGTCAGGGCAGCGACGACCAGCAGCGAGGCGGAGAGAAGCAGGCGCCGGACAGCGAGGAGCGGACGAGCGAAGACAGCGAAAGGGATTCGGCCGAGGACGGCAACAAGTCGGAACGGCCGGAATCGAAGGATGAGCGTTCGAAGGAGGAGTCGGCGCAGCCCAAGTCCGACAGCGAGGACGCTCCTTCGAAGAAGCGATCGGAGGACACCCATGAGGATTCCCATCGATCGCAGGACCGCCGGCAGGATGGCGGGGGGCGCGACGAGGACGGGCAGAAGCAGGCGGACAAGCAGCAGGCGGAACGGACCGGGTCGCAGCCGTCAGGCCGTTCGCAGAAACCGGACAATCCGCCTCTGCGATTCCCGCAGATCCATCTGAGCGGTGGGCTGTTCGGGTTGCTCAAGTTCCTCGTGTACATCGTGCTCGGGTGTGCCGGGCTGTATTGGCTCTGGAAGAACTGGTCACGGGTGGTGGAAGGATTTCGTTTGTTTCTGCAGGAGCTTCGCGACCTGTGGGCCAGACTTTTCGGCGGCAAACCAGCGGGCAAGGAGGAGACGACGGAGGAGGAGAAGCCGGCGGCAAAACCGGAACGTCCCTTCGCCGATTATGTGGATCCGTTTTCAGCCGGTCTGGCGGCAAGGTACGCGCCGGCGGAGTTGGTTCGCCACACGTTCGAGGCCACGGAGGCCTGGGCGCGTGAGAACGGCTGCCGGCGGGAGCCCGATCAGACCCCGCTGGAGTTTGCGGCCCGGATCGGGGACCAGGTGGAATCGCTTCGAGCGGGTGCGGTGGCCCTGGCCAGACTCTACTGCCAGGCGGCGTACGCACCGGGGACCTTAGCGGCGGAGGGGCTGGCACCGCTGGCCGACTACTGGCGGCGACTGCGGGCTTCGCACGGGATGGTTTTGGTACCGCCGCCGGCTCAGACGGCGGGATAGTTGGACTGGCGCAGCTATTCCCTGCGGAACGGGCCGCGTGCCTGGTTGCTCCCGCTTTGGTGGCGGTAGCGTCACCGGGGCCACTTGCCCACTCTTTGCCGCTTCGATGGGGGGAGCGGCTGAAAGACGGCCGAATGGCATGTACTCTCCGGGAAGGACCGAAGGATTCTGCGTGCGACCGGGCAATAATGTCCTGGAAACGTGAACGGCGCAAGATCAAGGCTGCGGCATGAACTCCGATCCCCGCGTGCAACGAGAGCAAGTGCTGCGCCGTGCGGTCTTGGCCGGTGACGATGATGCGTGGCGGGCATGGTACAACGAGAACTTCGATGCTCTCTACGCATATATCCTGTGGCGCTGTGGCAGACGACACGACCGAGCCGAAGAGGTTGCCCAGGAGACCTGGCTTACGGCAGTGAGAAGCATACGCCGTTTCGATCCGCACCGAGCCAGCTTCTCGGCATGGCTGCGAGGCTTGGCAGTGAACGTGTTGCGACACCAACTGCGGCGATATGCCAGACGGCACAAACGGGAAGAAGGCGGAAGAATCAATGCGGCCGAATCACAACGCGTACGGGATTCACAGGACGACCGAATCGCCCTGACCCTTGACGCGCTTCCCGAACGGCAGGAGGCCGTTTTGCGGGCAAAGTACCTCGATGGCCTCTCCGTGGCGGAGATTGCCGCCCGGTGGAACGAGACCCCCAAGGCGATTGAGTCTTTGTTGAGCCGCGCGCGCCGGGCATTCCGGGAATTGTTTACGTCATAGGGTGTCAGCAAGGGGGCGTTCTTGAAGAGCAACCTGGGACAATCCCCGAAGGTTATTCGGCGAGCTTCTCACGCAAGGTAATGATCATGTCTGCGTCTGACGACTTCGACGGCGATCTGACTGATGCTGCACTGAGTGCGGATGTGCAGACGTGTGACACCGATCGGCTGCGAGAGGCCGTCCTGTCTCAGACGATTGGCGTGCTTCGATTCCGTCGCCGCATGAGAGGGTGCATCATGGCAGTGTTATTTGCCGGCTGCTACCTGGCCGGGTTGGCGACCACAGCAATCCACGCCCCGATCGGGCTCGGAACATCGTCGCCGCCTGCCGTGTCTTCCGCGTTGCCGACGCGCAGCGGTCCGGTGGCTCGCGAAAGTGATTCGCGCAGATTGACACGCAGTGAAATATCCCGTCGCGACGCGGATCGGTGGCTTCAGGAACGGGGCGACGTGAAGGAGGCAGTCCGCGGGTACGATCTTTTCCTTGAACTTGCTTCGGCCGACCAGCGGGCCCTTGCGCCGGAGCAGGACAGTTGGCTCTTGATGGCCCTGAAGAATGCGAGATCAAAGGACCTCACACATGATCGTGACAGACAAAACTAGTTGGAGCATTCCCTGTCGCGCGGCCAGTTTTGCGGCGGCTCTCTTATTGGCCATCGCTTTCCCGAGTATGGCCGCCGAACCGGCGCCCACTCTCGACGAGTTGCTGACCCAGGCCATGGACGAGAATCCCGGTGTCATTGCGGCTGAGGCCAAGATGAAGATGGCCGAAGCGGAGTTGAGGAATGTCCGATTCGAAGTTGCGAGGCAGCTAGTGGCATGCTGGAACGAAGTGAACGACCTGGAACGGGCCGTCATCCTGGCGGGACAGGAGGTCAAGATCGCGGAAGAGGGCTCTCCGGACGAGTCCAAGCTACGTGGTGCCAACACTGCCGTCATCGATCTCAAGGCCAAGCTCGCTCGTGCCCGGAGCGAACTGCTATTCCTGACGGGGCGAGCACCCGTGGCGTCTCCCACCGCAACCGCGTCGAATCCTGATGTTGAACGGTTCGGAATGCCGCTCCAGATCCCTCACGGGCCTTTGGTCGAGAAGATACGCGAGGCTCTCAATGCCCCGACCCAGATAGAGTTTGCCGACACGCCGGTACATGACGTGGCCGATTACTTGAGAGATTTGCACTCGATCGAAGTCCAAGTCGACAGCGAGGCAATCGAGGGCGAGACACTGATAACCTTGAGTGCGAATGGGATGCCGTTGGGTGCCGCACTGCAACTGTGGGGTGACAAGTTCCACGGGCTGGAATTGGTGGTTCGCGACTACGGAATTCTGGTAACGACGCCCGAGCGTGCACGAGAGGCCGGTTACATGCCCCTGGCCGAGTTTGCCCGATTGGGGACAGCTCCCAAAAAAGTCTCGGATTGAAGGAACACGATCCATCCGCTCACGTGCTCAACTCCGTATCATCCTGACCCGCACTTGGACGGGTGACCCTCTTTGCCAAGACGAGCGGCCGTCGTATGCCACTGACTGTTCGCTGGCAGCGTAAGAACCACCGCGAGGCGACCGCATGGCTGACAGGCACGTGGCACGCGAACTCGAACTTGGGTCCGCGCAATTAGGCTACCGGCTTCCCTCGCACCCACACAACCGCCTCCCCTTTGACACACCTATGCCTCCTGCCCGCCAGAAAGACTACCGGGGCGACCCGATTTCGCTGAACGAAATCCGCGGTCGCCCCTGAAATTGCCTTGCTGCGAGGGCAGGCGCCGTGTCCATTGTCTCATGTGGCGTCGCGGCGGCCTCGTTCCCTCTGAAGCTCGAACTTTTCGCCCTTCATTTCCTCGAAGGCCTTCTTCTGCTCTTCGGTGAGGACCCCGAGGGCCTTCTGGTCGGTCTCGGTGTTGAGATCGCGCATCTTCTCGAAGAGTTCGGACCGGCCGGTTTCGGACACCTCGCGCATCTTGGCGAAGAGTTCCGACTGTTTTGCCTGCATGTCCTTCTTGATCTCGTCCAGTTTGGCCTTCTGCTCATCGGTAAGCTTGAGCCGTTCGGCAAGGCTGGTCAGGCTATCGACCACCGGCCGGACCTGCATGCAGATCTGGTAGAGCCGCATCATTTTCTCACGGGGGACCACGTCGCGGAGTTGTTCGCGGAGCTTTTCGTCCAGCTCATCACTGACCTGCGTCAACTTCACTCGCCGCTCGTTGCGGTCCTCGATCGATTCCAGGGCCTGGTACTGCTCCCGCATCTCGCCGCGGAGCTTTTCAACGACTTCTTTGACCTTGGCGGTCTCTTCGTCCGTCAGTTTCAGTTCCTTCTGAATCTGCTCCCTTCCGAGCAGGCCGAGGAGGCTGTTGCGGCTGCCGAGCCCACGGCCGGGTCCACCACGCTGTTGGGACTGGTCGGCAGAATAGCAGACCGCGGTCATGGCCAGCGACAGCGCCAGCACCGTCAGTACTCTTGTGCGTTTCATGTTTCACTCCAATCGAGAAAAGGACCAAGCCAGGAGGATATCGATTCCTGGTACCCAGTTGACACAAACGGCGACTCGCCCCCCACAAAAGGGATACCCCTTCTTCACGGGGCCGATGAACAGACCGACCGGAAGACGGCGGAACCGGCAACCGGAGGAGTTGGGGGACCACGGCCTCTCTGACTATTATTGCACGGTGTACAAGGTCACGGAGTCTTCATCTTTGATGAAGATACGGTTTCCGGCGATGATAGGGTGCGCGTAGGTAGCCGTCTCGGCGACCTTGATGGCGGCGAGCTGTTCGTATCGGCTGCCGTTGGCGTTGAAGGCGATCAGTTCGGATGTACTGGGGAGGGCGAGGAGGCAGGAGCCGGCGTCGACGATGGCGGCGAAGCCCCGTCCGTGCTCGACCGTGTCGGTCCAGGCCGTCTGGCCATTTTCGGCGTTGATGCAGAAGAACTTGCCTCGGTCCGACAGACCGAAGAGCAGTCCGTTCTTGAGCACCGGCGTATTGAACTGGGGAGCCAGATCCGGGTTGTTCCAGAGTTCGTTGGCGACGAAGGCATCTCCCTGTTTTTCGATTTTCGCGGCGTGAGTGCCTCGCAAGGCCCCGGTGTAGATCACTGTCTGGCCGTCGACGATCGGCGTGGCGGCGTTGTAGGCCCGGTTTGCCGGGGCAAATGGCAACTGCCAGAGGAGTTTCCCATCGGACAGGCTGACGCCTGCAACGCCTTGGTCCGTGAGAGTAACAAGCTGCTTGGTGCCGTCGACGGTCATGAGGACGGGGGAGGCGTATTCGGGAGCACCGGCCTGCCAACGCCATTCTTCGTCGCCACTGGCCAGATCGTAGGCGATCATGGCCCCTGCGCCGGCTTTGCCGAGCTGCGCGACGGCCAGCCCGTCGGCGATGATGGGGGACATGGCGGTGGCGAACGTGGGCACCTTGCCCGAGAAGGGATCCTTGCGCCAGAGGAGCTTGCCCGTGGCGGCGTCGAGACAGGAGAGAACGCCGCCGACGCCAAGGGTGACGACCTTCCCCTCGGCCACGGCGGGGGAACTTCTGGGGCCAGGGTGCCGGCCGGCGGCACCGGTGACGGCCTGGGCCTGGTACTTTTCCTTCCACACCTCGCTGCCGTCATCGGCCCTGAGGCAGAGCGCAACCTCTTCATCGCCCTGGCGTGTGAAGGCATAGAGCTTGTCGCCCACGAGGGCCGGTGTTGCGTCGCCGAACCCAACCGATGTTTTCCATTGGCGGGCCAACGTCTCGGGCCAGGTTTGCGGCGCGGCAAACTCGGCCGCCTTGCCATCACGATTCTGCCCGCGCCATTGGGGCCAGTCCTGCGCGACTGCGAAGGTTGCCCCGATCAAAACCACACCCCCCACCATCAAGCCAATCGATCGATTTGCGCTCGACATGGTAGCTCCAATCCGATTGATTCCAGGTTGCTGTTCGGGTTCGGCACACGCCGGGTGTTTTGCCCTGGCAAACCTGCCTCTGCTTAACGTACGGGCGGGGGAAAGTCAATCGCCACGATCGGGGGCAACAGGGTGGATTTCGCTGCGATTTCCGTGGGGGGGGCTTGCCGAACCGGGTTGCGGCCCGCCCGTGAAAGAATCGTTTGTCCTGCTCTGGTCTGGTAGAGTCTCGTCTGGACTGTTGGCATTCTACGCAGGCGGACAAGCTGGAATATGTGAGAAAGGACGACGCGAGGAATGCTCCGAAAAATCGACCTGCGGAGGGGGATGACTCAGGCTCAGGGGTGAACCACGCTGATCTCATCGAAGAAGGCCTCTTCGTTCATGACCGGGACCTTGCCGCCGTAGGAGACATTGACGACGATTCCCACGGTCCTGCCAGCGTATTGCCGGAGCGGGTATTGGAGTATCTGCCAGTTGTCGGCGGAGGGGGGTGTGCCGGCGTCGATCGTCTCCTGGTCGAACCAATGGATCTGACGGCCGTCGAAGACGCCTGCCTGGAGGACGAAATCGCTCTTGCCGGGGGCCTCGAAGGGGTCGCCCGAGACGACAAGTTTGAGGCTGGACTCCGTATCAGCCGGGAGGGTGACGCGGCGCGTGATCGTGCACGGCTGATCCGGGCCTTGGGCGTGGACGGCGAGGATGCCTTGCCGGCCAGGGTTGGGGTTGCCCGGATGGCCGCCTTTCGGCTCGGGCTGGTCGATCCAGAAGGGATGGGTGTCGACGTAGGCGTTCTGGACGGAGACCCGTTCTAGATCCGATCTGGCGTCGAAGCGGTTCTCCAGGTTGGCGTCGACCGGCATTCGTCCCAAGGCGGCTTGCATGCCGGGCGGGTCGGAAACCGGGTGCAGCATGGTCTTCATGCGTTCCGGAAGCGGGGGGAGCGGCTGGTGCGGAAAGCCGCCGGGAACCGTCTGGTACCAGTAATAGACGGTGGCATAGTCGACCCAACAGCCGCCTTCGTCGACGGCCGTCTGCCACTTGGGGTTGGCGGTGAAGAACTTTTCGTTCTGCCAGTTGATATGCCACTTGAGCGATTTGGTGAAGCGGATCGGCATGTGGTCATGGAATCGGTAGATGGAGAGGCGATTGACGTCCTTCAGTTCGACGAGCGGCATCCCCACGCGCTGGGCGGCGAACGTCTCCTGGAAGCCCCAACTGAAAGTGAAGGAGTCTTCCGTGCCCAGGTAGTCGATCTGCCGCACCTGGCCGTCGATGTCGATCTCGTTGTTTCCCTCCATGACCGTGTTGAACTTGCCGAACCTGGGTTCGTCGGTTACGACGCTGTACTGCCGGCCCAGGATGTGCCCGGTGCCTTGGATTTCGAAGAACGTCTCGTCGGAGTCTTTGCTGAGCTGGAAGCACTTGCGGGCGTAGGTGGCGTGGAAGTAGCCGAGCCGGTCGTTCCACTCGGGGAGGTTCTCCCACTCCACGAAGCTGTAGTCGGCCAGGTCCTTGTCGGTGTCGTTGCGGAGGACGACGCGGGCGGACTGTTTGAACGGCATGGGGAAGTAGCCGTTGTAGCTCCAGGGGGCACACTCGATGAATTTGGAGGAGAAGTTCATGCTGTCGCCGCCGCAGCCGTCGCCGAAGAAGTCGGCCAGGGGGCACATGACGGCGGGCACTTCGGAGCCGTCGAAGTAGATTTCGAGCACGACGCCGCGGGAGGTGAGCTGCTCGGGATGGTGCCGCGTGCAGTGGATATGGCGGATGATGCCGGGGCCCTTGAGGTCGGCCAGGAGCATGGGCTTATTGGCATCGAGGGAGGGCATTTCCGAGTAGCGGTCGTACTTCCAGCCGGCGTGGGCGAAGCCGGTGCGGAGTTCGGGCTTGATCTCGGCCACGTCGACGGTTTGGGCGTGGGAGGGCGACGAGGCGGTACTCAGGCAGGTGATTGCGGCCACCAAGATTGCGCAGCAGATTCTCATTGCACGGTCCTCAAGTTGCCAGCCGGAATGATAGACAAGCCAGACGCGCAGCATACCGCACGGCGAAACGGCGATTTTGCTGGAAAGAACTGTAAACTGCGGAGAGGCTCGTGCCAAGAGAGCGGGAGGAGATTGGGTGGGCTTTGCGGGGGATGTCGGGATGATGGAATGCTGGCAGGGAAGCCGAAGACGCCGGATTCGTATTCCCGATTTTCAACCTGCTAGAATTTCCCCTGCGTTTCTTGGCGCGGGTGAATATTGTCAGTTCAGCCTGCCACAAATTGGTCCAGGCAGGGTCTGCTTGACTCTTGTGAACACTCTGGATAGGCTGGAGGCATTGCAGCCCAACCAGAATGGGGGGCATCTGCCATGGGGACGGGGCGGCAGAGCATGTGACGCACTGTGTTGGGCTTCTCATCAGGCGGGATTGTCGGGTACGGACTTCCGGGAGAACTTGAGGATGGATAGGTCACTCTGGCAGAGGGTGTACGGGGCGTTTCGATCGTTCGGAAGTTCTTCGCAAGCCAGTGCCCCTTGGAGGCGTCGTGCGCCTGGGAGTCGGCGGATTGCGATGGAGCCGCTGGAGGATCGGCGGCTGCTGGCGATCGATTTCGGTGACGCACCGATCCCTTACTCGACTCTGCTGAGCGACGATGGGGCGCGGCATGAGGTCCTGGGGCCGAGGCTCGGTACGTTGGTCGACGCAGAAGTTGACGGACAGCCGAGTCTTCTTGCGGACGGAGATGATTTTGCCGACAGCGATGACGAGGACGGCGGGGTCGTTTTCACATCGACGATCGTACCCGGCGAAATGGCGACGCTCGACGCGACGGCAACGGCCACGGGCAAACTCGACGGCTGGATTGATTTTAATGCTGACGGCGACTGGGCAGACATAGGAGAACGCATCTTTGACGGCCAGGCTCTGATCGCGGGAACGAACGGTTTGTCTTTCGTCGTGCCAGGTGACGCGGTGGTCGCCCCGCAGACCTTCGCGCGGTTTCGCATCAGTTCCGCCGGCGGACTTTCCGTTGTGGGTGCGACAGCCGACGGTGAAGTGGAAGACTATGCTGTGGCGGTCGGGCCAGTGCTGTCCGTCACTCTTCCAGCCGGCGCCTGGGAAACAGACGGTGTGCTGGCCGATGCGGGTACCGTAACCATTTCTGGGACACTCGACACGGATCTCGTGGTTTCCCTGACATCCGACGACAGCGGTGAACTGGTCGTTCCCGCCACCGCAACGATTGTCGCCGGGCAGACTTCGGCGACTTTTGACCTGACGGCGGGCGATGATGTTCAGCAGGACGGTGCCCAGACGGTATCTGTGACAGCGACGGCCGTCGGGTTCAACTCCGGCAGCCAGACAATGGTCGTTCGGGACGACGAAGTGCATCACTTCACGTTCGATCCGATTTCGACGCCACAAACAGGCAGCGAGCCGTTCGGCGTGACCGTCCGCGTCCGGAATCTGGACGGCGAGAACATTCTGCCTTTCGAGGGCAAGGCGATCCTGACCGGCATGGGCAATGGCGGGGCGGTGCCGGTGTCGCCATCCACGACGAGCCGTTTCACGGCAGGAGTGTGGACGGGTGCGGTACGGGTCGACGCTGTCGACACCGGCGTGATTCTGACCGCTCGCGACGGTTTGGGAAACGCCGGCACGAGCAGCGCGTTTGATGTTGTGCCGGGGACAATTGACCACCTTGAGTGGGATGCGGTCGAGTCGCCGCAGCACGTGGGCATTTCATTTGAGGCGAACATCACGGCTCTTGACGCCAACGGTTACACCGTCACGAACGTCAACAGCATGAATGACCTCAGCGGATGGGTGTCAGTCGGAACTTCGTCCACGATTGTGATCACGGAGTGCCGCACCGATTCGAGTGGTTTTGTTGAGGTCCAAAACGTTGCGGGACGTGACATTGATACAGCTGGTTGGATTCTCGCGGCAAGCGATAGTCTGGATGACATCAATCAGGTGCGTTCAAGACACTTCTGGTTGCCTTCCACGACAGAAGATGCGGAAGTGATTGCATGGAGCAAGAGCAACGTTGGTTGGTCGGACCTGACCTGGAAAGAGGGAGAACCCGGCTGGGCGATGATCGTCGACGATGCGGGCAACCTCGTCGATTTCGTGGCATGGGGATGGAACGCCGCTCAGATCCGTGCAATGAACGTTACCGTTCTGAATCACGCAATCACGATCGGTGACGAGTTTTCTGGAGATGGAGTTGTTCCGGCGCGAGTCATTTACCGCCAGGGAGACATGGATCTCAGCACGGCGGCTGACTTTGCCTATGGCACCTCGTCAAGCGGTGCAAGTCAGAACCCGGGGTTGACCGTTCCCTTTGCCAGTCGCATCAATGAAGTGGCAATCTCACCGACTGCAGCGACGCTCACGGGTGGGGTCTGGAGCGGCCAAGTGACGATTTCGGAGTTGGCTGTCAATATGCATTTGCATACCGACGACGGAGCCGGCCAGATTGCGGAAACCAACACGTTCGATGTGAGCCCTGTGCCGCTACTGAGCGTCGATCTTCCGATGGATGCAGTTGAAGGAGCCGGCGTTCTGGTCGGGCAAGGACAGGTGCGGATTCCAGTTCCGCGAACGGAAGAC
This sequence comes from uncultured Planctomycetaceae bacterium, assembly GCA_964563135.1. Classification (GTDB taxonomy): domain Bacteria; phylum Planctomycetota; class Planctomycetia; order Pirellulales; family Thermoguttaceae; genus JAAYAY01. Next base: position 4,655 of record CAZLWV010000083.1, on the reverse strand, counting down.
CTGGTCGTAAGTCTTTGTTCCGGCGATCCTAGTAGCGAATACCGGCCGGCAGATCATGCGCCCGTCGAAAACGACGGGGACCCCCGACATTACCACGCGCAGTTCGCTTGTTTAGGGTCTAGAAAACACGGCTACCAGCCAAATTCTTTGGCAATAACCGCCAAACTGGTCCTGGAGCAGGCGGACGCGTTGTGTACGCGGTGGGCGGAGTGCAGGCTGACAGACTGACGCTGTGTTGCCCACCGTCGAAATTCTCTATTCGGAGACGTCTATTATGCGTCTGTATCGCCTCCTTCGCCGCAATCCGTCAGACAAACAGCGTGGACGGTCCTGCACTCACGACTTTCCCCTAAGTCGCCAACTATGGTTCGAGCCCCTTGAATCGCGTGAACTGTTGGCCGTCGGCGACCTCTTGCACACGCTCCTGTCGAGCAACCCCACGCCGCAAGCAGAAGCTTGGCAGGGTTATAGCGTGGCCACGAGCGCCGCCTACCGCGTTTGTGGCGTTCCCTATGCCGACGTGGGCGAGTATAGCGATACCGGTGCCGTGAAGGTCTACAGCGCGGCGACGAATGACATTGTGGCCACGCTCCACAATCCCACGCCAGCCAAGAATGATTACTTCGGCTACTCCGTGGCCGTGTCGGGTAACTATGTGATCGTGGGGGCGTACGGGGACGACACAGGGGCCTCTGGTGCGGGCTCGGCCTACGTGTACGATCTGACTTCGGCGGCTCCTGCGACGCCCATTGCTACGCTCAATAATCCCATGCCTGCCAGCGATGATGCTTTCGGCAGGAGCGTGGCTATCTCGGGCAGCCACGTTATCGTGGCGGCGGCCTGGGACAATACGGGGGGAACTGGTACCGGCTCAGCCTATGTCTACGATCTCGCCTCGGCGACCCCCACCACGCCGATCTTCACGCTCAATAACCCAAACCCAACTGTCTACGACCTGTTTGGGTATGCCGTGGCCGTATCGGGCGACTACCTGGTCGTGGGCGCGTCTGATGCCAGGTCGACGGGCGATCGTCCTGGCTTGACCTACGTGTACAAGTTCACTTCCCCAACCCCTACTTCGCCCATTGCCACGCTACACAATCCCACGCCCGCCGATCTGGACCGTTTCGGTCAGTCCGTGGCCGTATCGGGTGATTACCTGGTCGTGGGGGCGCCTCAAGACGACACGGGGGCTTCAAATGCAGGCTCCGCTTACGTCTATCATATCCCTGCGGCGGCCCCTATCACCCTCGTCGCCACACTCAATAATCCCACTCCGGGCGCCAGTGAGTATTTTGGCACATCCGTGTCCGTGTCGGGCAACTACGTGATCGTGGGCGCACCTAGAGACAATAACGTCGGGTCGGCCTACGTGTACGATCTGGCTTCAGCGACTCCGGCCACGCCCATCACCACGCTCAACAATCCCGCGCCGGGCCTCTGTAGCTATGGCCGGTCCGTTGCCGTCTTGGGAGACTCCGTGGTTGTGGGAGCACCTTCCGACGATGCAGCGGGGTCGGCCTATGTGTACGATCTGGCCTCGGCTACCCCAGCTGCGCCCGTTGCCGAACTCAACGATCCCATGCCGCCGAGTCTTGACTACTTTGGCGACTCCGTGGCCATGTCGGGGCACTACGTCGTCGTGGGGGCGCCTCAGGATGACGCGGGGGCCTCCAACGCGGGCTCAGCCTACGTGTACGATCTGGCTTCAACGACACCTGCTGCAACCATCATCACGATTGGCAATCCCGCGCCGGACACAGGGGATCTTTTCGGTGACGCGGTAGCCATGTCGGGCAGCTACGTCGTTGTCGGGGCGCCCAGCGACAACACGGGGGCTGGTGGTGCCGGATCGGCCTACGTCTACGATCTGGCTTCCGGGACTCCGAATACACCCATCGCCACTATCAACAATCCGGCGCCCGACATCAGTGACTTGTTCGGCAGCGCCGTGGGCGTTTCGGGCAGCTACGTGGTCGTTGGGGTCCCTCGAGACGACACAGGAGACACTGATGCGGGCTCGGCCTACGTGTACAATCTCGCTTCGGTAACCCCAACAGTACCAATCGCCGTGTTCAATAATCCTACACCCGCCGGCTATGACCGCTTCGGCTATTCCGTGGCCGTGTCGGGCAACTATGTGGTCGTTGGAGCGTACTGCGACGACACGGGAGCCTCCAATGCAGGCTCCGCCTATCTATACGATCTCGCTTCGGCGACACCTGCCACACCCGTCGTTACGCTCAACAATCCCATACCATCCGCCAGCGACGTCTTCGCCTACTCCGTGGCGGTAGCCGGCAACTATGTAATTGTGGGAGCGTACTGCGACGACACGGGAGCCTCCAATGCAGGCTCCGCCTATCTATACGATCTCGCTTCGGCGACACCTGCCACACCCGTCGTTACGCTCAACAACCCTTCGCCATCTGCCGACGAATACTTCGGCTACTGCGTGGCTATATCGGGCAACTATGCGGTCGTTGGGGCACATAACGACGACACAGGGGCCTCGAATGCAGGTGTGGCATACTTGTATGATTTTGGATCGGCAACCCCTGCTACGCCCGTTGCCACGCTCCTCAATCCCACGCCGGCGTTGGATGACCAGTTCGGCTTTTCCGTGGCCGTGTCGGAGAACTACGTGGTCGTGGGAGCGAATCAAGATGACACGCAGAACTTCGACCAGGGTGCTGCGTACGTCTTTGGCTCCGTCACGCAGACCGCGGAGATCACGGTGAACCCGAGTTCGGATCTGGTGACGACGGAAGCGGGTGGCACGGCGACATTCACCGTGGTGCTCACCACGCAGCCGACAGCCGATGTGACGATCGCGGTATCGTCCAGCGACACGACCGAAGGCAATGTCACACCGGCAAGCCTGGTGTTCACGGCCGCCAACTGGAATTCGGCGCAGACGGTGACGGTGACGGGCGCAGGCGACGACGTGGACGACGGCGACGTCGCCTACACGATCGTGACGGCGGCGGCCAGTGGCGACCCGAAGTACAACAACCTCGAAGTGGCCGACGTCTCGGTGACGAATACCGATGATGACACGGCTGGGATCACGGTCACGCCGACGTCGGGCCTAGTGACGACCGAAGCGGGTGGCGCGGCGACCTTCACCGTTCGGCTCAACAGCGAGCCGACCGCCGACGTAACGATCAACGTTTCGTCCAGCGACACCGCCGAAGGTGCCGTCTCACCGATAAGCCTCGTATTTACGGCCACTAACTGGAATACACCGCAAACGGTGACTGTCGTCGGCGTCGACGATAATGTGGACGACGATGACGTGGTCTTTACGGTGCTCGCGACGGTCTCCAGTCCCGACGCGAAATACAACGGTATGAACATCCCCGCCGTAACCGTTACCAACACCGACGACGACGTGGCCGCGATCACGGTCGATGGGACCACTGGCCTCTCGACCAGCGAGTCCGGCGGCGTGGCCGAGTTCAGCGTCGTCCTGGACAGCCAGCCCACCGCCGATGTGACCGTCACGGTCGCTTCCGACGACACGTCCGAGGGAAGCGTTGCACCAATCGTGCTGACCTTCACCGCCGAGAACTGGAGACTGGCGCAAACGGTGACCGTCATCGGTGCCAATGATGACATGGATGACGGCGACGTGACCTTCACCGTTCTGGCCGACGTTTCCAGTACCGACCCGCTCTACGACGCGGTGATCATCCCCGGCGTCACCGTCACCAACACGGACGACGATACGGCCGGGATCACTGTTGATGGGACCACTGGCCTTTCGACCAGCGAGTCCGGCGGAACGGCCGAGTTCACCATCGTCCTGGACAGCCAGCCCACTGCCGATGTCCTCGTCACGGTCTCTTCCGATGACACGTCGGAAGGCAGCGTCGCACCCGCCGTGCTGACCTTCACGGCCGAGAACTGGAGCCTGGCGCAATCCGTCACGATCACCGGTGCGAATGACGACGTGGATGACGGCGACGTGGTCTTCACCGTTCTGACCGACGTTTCCAGCACCGACCCGCTCTACGACGCGATGATCGTCCCCGCCGTAACCGTTACCAACACCGACGACGACGTGGCCGGGATCACGGTCGATGGGACCACTGGCCTCTCGACCAGCGAGTCCGGCGGCGTGGCCGAGTTCAGCGTCGTCCTGGACAGCCAGCCCACCGCCGATGTGACCGTCACGGTCGCTTCCGACGACACGTCCGAGGGAAGCGTTGCACCAATCGTGCTGACCTTCACCGCCGAGAACTGGAGACTGGCGCAAACGGTGACCGTCATCGGTGCCAATGATGACATGGATGACGGCGACGTGACCTTCACCGTTCTGGCCGACGTTTCCAGTACCGACCCGCTCTACGACGCGGTGATCATCCCCGGCGTCACCGTCACCAACACGGACGACGATACGGCCGGGATCACTGTTGATGGGACCACTGGCCTTTCGACCAGCGAGTCCGGCGGAACGGCCGAGTTCACCATCGTCCTGGACAGCCAGCCCACTGCCGATGTGACCGTCACGGTGTCTTCTGACGACACGTCCGAGGGAAGCGTTGCACCAATCGTGCTGACCTTCACGGCCGAGAATTGGAGACTGGCACAGACGGTCACCATTACCGGCGTGGATGACGACGTGGACGATGGGGATATCGACTACACGA
>CAZLWV010000082.1:22710-35124 GCA_964563135.1 uncultured Planctomycetaceae bacterium | reverse complement strand
GCTCCGCATCGACTGACAGTAGCGTGTTGGCACACCGGGCAGAGCCCCGCCGGCGATTGTCGGCGGGGTTTGTCGTTTCTTGGCCAAAAGTAGCACCGGTGTAGCATTCGGACCTGAAAATCCTAGAAAATGCCGAGTTTCACGCGTTTCAGACGGTTTCTATCTTGATGCCCTATCAGTGGTACACTCGCTGCGACGCGGAAGCCAACAAGATCAGCCTCGGCCGATTCATCCACACGCCCCGCGATCCCCGAAACGGCGTGATCGCCAGCTCCGACGGCGGCAAGACCTGGGAGATCTTCGGCAACATCCGTCTGACCGAGGACGAGAACCACCATTGCTGGGCCGAAGCCAACATTGTGGAGTTGGCCGACGGCACGATTGCCATGATCATCCGCGCCGATGGCCTCGGCGGCGTTCTCTACTACGCCGAGTCGAAGGACGGCGGCCGGACGTGGCCCGAGTTTGCCAAGAAGACCAATATTCCCAATCCCGGGTCGAAAGCCACCTTGTACGGGCTGGGAGGCGATCGGGTTGCCCTCCTTCATAACCCCAATCCGAAGCACCGCAGTCCGCTCGCCCTTTGGATCAGTTTCGACCGATTGAAGACCTGGCCCTACCAGCGCGTGCTCGTGCCCGAGTCGGTCGACAAGGGCGGATGGCTCAACTACCCGGATGGTTTCGTCAGCCCCGACGGACTCTACCTCCACTTCGCCTTCGACGACAATCGTCACCGGGCCGTCTATTACGGCGCCGCCATTCCGATGGTGCAGCTCACTCCCTTTCCGCGTCGGGCAACGATGTGCCGAACCGAATCCGCTTGCCGCTCAGTCGGCAAACGGTCGCTCCGGTCCGCTCCAGGTACAGCCGAGCCTCCTCAACAAGGCCGCATTTCTCCTGGCGGTTGAGCAGAAAGGTCCCGCTCGCCGCCTCGATCGCAACCGCCGCCAGCACGAGGCTCGCTAGCCAGGGTCCCAGGCAGATGCAGGCGGGCAGCGCCACGGCGATCCACGTGGAACGCTCCAGCTTCAGCCCAAACCGCCCGCAGAAGCAGATCAGGATCGCCAGGGCCACCACATTCGCCGAGGCGGTTGCCAGTACGGCCCCCAGCAGGCCCATCCGCGGCAACAGCAGCAGGTTCAAACACACGTTCAACGCAAGGCCTGCCAGCAGGGCGACCGTGGCCGTGTAGGCCTTTTCGCAGCACCACACATAGTTCTGGAGCAGCCCGAAGATCGCAAACCAGCAACAGTAGGCAAGCGTCCACGGCAGGATTTCCAGGGCCCCGTGAAACTTGCCCTGGAAGGCCACTCCGAAAAGCAGCGGCGCTCCATAGAGAATGCACACGCAGGCGGCCGTCAAGGCAAAGCCAGACAGTTTCAGGAGCATCTGCATCCCCGCGTCGACACGGTCGCGCCGCCCGGCCTCCCAGTCGTGAGCCAGATGCGGCGTGATGATCGACGCCGCCATGGCCACGACCGAAACCAGTAGCAGCGGCACAACCCGGCAACTGTGGTACATGCCGATCTGCGACAGCGCTTCCGACGCGGTGTAGGTGGAGAAGTGGATGATCATGTAGCGATCGGCGATGTCGAACATCGATCCCATGAAGTTGGCGAGCGACACCCAGCCGACGAAGGGAAGAATCTTGCTCCATACGATCAGGGGCTTCGCCGGATCCGCATGGTCCGATAGTCCGGGCCACACCCGCCGCATGGCTGCGGCACCTATCAGGGCGCACACCGCGCAGGAGACACCAAACGCGACCACCACCGAGATGGCATCGCAACGCCACATCCACAGCAGCACGACTCCCACTAGGGCAAACACCAGCCCGTTGGCCATCTGCAAATGGGCGAGCAGGCGGGCGTTGCGGAGCGATCCGAACAGGTCGAGGAAGTAGTAGTGGGCGATGGTGGCGGCCAGACACAGGGCAAGGGGAGTCACCAGTTCGACGCGGTCGCTGGATCCATACACCAGCACCGACACCCACGGCCGCGCCAGCAGCAACCCCGTCACAAAGCCCCCGCCCAGGAGGAAGTACACCGCCGTGATACGCACGAGGAACCGCCTCAGGACGCCTTGCTGGCGGTAATACTCCACGTAGCGCCGCATTGAACTCGAGAGTGCCAGCACGCTCAGCGGTGCGGCGAGCATCAGGAACCCGAAGGTCACATCCCATTCACCGAGCTGTTCGGGGTCGAGCCAGCGGCAGAAGAGGACCGATCGCACGAACCCCACCGAGCGCTGAATGAGCGTGAAGGTCAGCAGGATAAGGATCCCGTCGACCAGCGTCTCCGCTCGTCCTTCCGGCACGGCGTCTGGTTGTCGTTCTCCCGACTTGTTCATCGCCCGGATATCTCGTTCTGTCGTCTGCAAGGGGTCAGCCGAAGCACTTGCGTTCGAGCGCATCGTCCGGCTCCATCCGTCGCTACCGCACGGGGCGGCAGGGCCGCCAGCGGGCACCGGCCGAAGCCTGGTCGCGCACCTGGCGATCGGCTACAGGTAGCCTGCTGCCGCCTCTCGCGCTCCTTGTCGGCAGACTCCGTCTCCAGGCACCGTCGCTCGGAAGCGGGGCGTGTGTGCCATCCGCGGGTCCACGGTCGCCCGATTCTTCAGCCGGATCATGCCCGGATCGACATGGATGCGCTGCAGGTGAAACGGATCGTCCCCCGGGTAGTTGTAGCCGCCGTACGCGCTGCAGACCGCCTCGAATCCCGCATCGCGGGCCATCTGGAAGGCCGCGGAACTCAAGTGGATGTACTGGCCGTAGGGGAAGGCGAAGTAGCGGACGCGGCGTTCGATCAGATCCTCCAGCCGCCGAGCGGCGTCCACGATCTCGCCGCGCAGCACGCGCAGGTCGCTGCTCGCACCCAGGTCGGCGTGGCTGGCGGTGTGTGCCCCGATTTCGATCCCCGACGCCGCCATGGCACGGATCTGGTCCACCGTGTTGGGTGCACACCCGTCGGAAGCAAACGGCCTGCCCGAAACAATATGGTCCACGGCGACGAAATAGGTGCAGGGAATCCGCTGCTTCACCAGAAACGGAATCGCCTCGAGGCAGTTGTCGGCATGGCCGTCGTCGAAAGTTATGCTCACGGCAAGCCGCTGCGCGGACGGCGCCTGGCCGGAGATCCGCCGCTGAACCTCGTCAAGGGCAACGATCTGGAAGTGCCGTCCAAGCCACTCGACCTGCCGCTGGAAATCGCGGTTCGACACCGTCCACGGATTGGAGAGATCGTCGGCGATGCGGTGGTAGAAAAACACCGGCACCGGCGCCCGCCCCGCCAGCGCGCAAGCGCGATTGCGCAGCAAGCGCAGCGGCCACGAGCCGCAGTAATACGCGTGGAGCAGCAGGGAACGACCGCAGGTGAGTTTCTCGATATGCATGCTTTCGCTCAGTTCGGTGCGGGGTCTTTCAGGCAGGGTCAGCGCAAACCCATGGCTGCCATGGCTCCCTTGGCCCACTCCTTCATGTCCAGCCCGGCAGCCCAAATCCCATGCCGCAGTCGCGGCAGCGTCCTGCCGGCGATGATCCGCAGTTCGATCGACGGATGGTATCGGGCTCGCCAGTGTTGTTTGTACGGCTCGTTGCCCCGGAGAAGATCGAATCCCTTGTATCCCGACTCGATCGCCTGTTTGAACGTCAGCAGCGTGGCCAGTTGGCCGGGCGATACCGCGGCGGCGGCGGGGGAGATTCCGCCCTGGTAGCAGTAGATGGTGCCGCCCCCGAGCAACTGGTATTCCGCCGCAATCGGCCGGCCCTCCAACTCCACCCAGTGCAGGCCGAGCCGCGACTCGGCCAACAGCTTCGGCATCACCTCTTCCTGGAATTCCCGGTAGCGCGGTGACGAGAAGCATCCCGGCTGCCCCAGCGTCTTACGCCGCTGCTGGTGCAGATCGACGAGGATTCTCTGGGCGACGGCCAGTTCGTCCGGATCTCGCACTGTGTGCAGCACGGCGCTGCCGCTGTCGACATAGCGCCGCTGCATTCGCCGGATCTTCTTGCGGCGATCCTTCGACAGCGATTCCAGATAACCCTCCCAGGTCGGCGGAAAGTCCGCACGCCAGCAACCTCGTCCTCCCCGGCTGTGGAGCCGGCAACCGCACCGCCCCATCCGGTCCGCCAGCGCTGAGGGCATCGGATCGGCAAGATCGGTCGTCGTCAGTTCGATAGCGTCCCACCAATCGTCCCCCTCCGCCTGCTGCAGCCAGTCCGCAAGCGCGCCGGCAATCGCCTGCTCGCGTCCCGGCTCGCGCAGAATCGTTCCATACTCGGAACACACCTCGGCATCGCCCAGCAGACGCAGCGTCTCGCCGTGCAGCGGCGTGCCGATCCGATACCAGGGGGCAATTCCTGCCAGCCGGCCGCAATCGAACACTCCCAGCACGTAGAGCTGACCAATCCTGCAGTAGTGATGCCACCACGTAGTCAACCAGCTCCACGACCGGAACGGGACCCCGGCGGCCAGGCGATCCCACGCCGCCGCGTGCGTCTGCAGCTCGTCAAGATTGGCGAATCGAACGACTTCCATCGACTTCCTCGGGCCGGAACAGAACAAATTCTTTGGACGGGCGAAGACCGTGTCAGCGGACGATCGCCCCCAATCGGGGCCCTGCCTCCCTGGACAATTGCCCCCAGGAGATCATCAGGTTCCTCACGCAGGCTCGCTAGGGGCGGGAGCAGACCGCTGGCACCGCAGCGGTAGCCCGCGACCAGCCTTCGGCCGCTGCCCACTGGTGGCCCTGCTGCCCTGGGGTTTGAATCAACTCTCCGTCATCGCTGCGTAAACGCAAGTGTTTTCCTGCCTTTTTCGGGCACAAACGAATCCCGGATGGCCCGGCGAACACCGCGCAAGTACCCGCCGTTCCGGATCGCCCTGCGGCGCGGTTTGTTCCGATTCTTCCACCTGGATCGGCACCCGGTGGGCCGCGCTGCTTTTCGTCACCATGCCCCCCGCAGAAGCGTTGGCGCAATTGCCCAACGCGCCGCATCCGGCCCCTAATCCGATGCCATACTTCAATGAGATTCCCAGGACCTGTTCCGTCACCGGAGACGACGATGTACGACCACCAACTGACCCCTGTCGACCCAGGCCAGCTTCTCGCGTGGCTCTCCATGTATCGCTGGCGCTGGATCGTGCCGACCGCGACCTTCACGGCGGCCGCGATCGCGTTCGCCCTCCTCAGACCGGTGCAATGGGATGCTTCGCAAGCGCTGACGATCCGAAACGAGGCCGCCAACAACCAGGACGGGCCGGGGAAATTCGGCCATTCGGAGGAACGGCGCACGGCCCAGGAGACGGTGCTTGAGCTGGCTAAGCGTCCCGCTGTGCTCGCGGCCGCCCTCAAGACGGCTGGCCCTCCGGCCACGCGGAAAGCTTCCGCGCCGCCGTGGCCGAGCGACGAGGAGGTCGACGAGTTCCGGGAGAATGTCAGCCTGACTCCTCCCAAGGGAGTGGAACTGGGCCGAACGGAAGTCTTCTACCTGACCGTCCGCGATCGGGACCGCCAGCGTGCCGTGGCTCTCGTGGCGGCCGTGCGAGACCAGTTGGAGCAGCGCTACCAGCTCCTCCGCGATGCCACGGCGAAAAGCATGTCGATCGAACTCCGCAGAGCGGTCGAGATGGCCCGAAAGAACCTCGACGAGGCCACGGCGCGCGTCGCCGCCGTAGAAGCCGAGGTAGGCGAGGACCTTGGGGACCTGCGCATGCTCCAGGAGTCCATCTCGGGAGAAACAGCGCTTCAGCGCTCCGCGGCAGAGATCCGCAACGAACTGCGCCAGGTCCGCAACTCGCTGCACTCGACGGAGGAACTGATCGGCCTCCTGCGAGAGGCACAGAAAGACCCCCAGCGACTGGTGGCGACTCCCAACCGGCTGATCGAATCGCAGCCCGGGCTTCGCCAGCTCAAGGAAGGCCTGGTCGAGGCCCAGTTGAGAACGGCAAGCCTGCTCGGCCAGATGTCCGAGATTCACCCCGCGGTGATTGCGGCCCGCGAGTCGGAACAGGAGGTTCGCCGCAATATCCATGCAGAACTGGCCCAGGCGATTTCCGGACTGGAGCTCGAATTGCGGCTCCAGGGCAACCAGGAAAAAAACCTCCAGACCCGCCTGGACGACCTCGACGCAAGGCTCTCCCGCCTGGCCTCGCTTCGCGCCTCCTACGGATCCAGCCTCGCGGAGATGTCGAACCGGGCGGAACTGCTGCGGCAGGCTGAAGACGATCTGTCCCAGGCCGAGGTTTCCGCCGTCGGGGCGGATGCGGCTAGCCTGATCGGCCGCATCGACGTCCCCACGGTCGGCACGCTCCCCGCCGGCCCAGGCCCGAGGATGATTGTGCTGGTCGGGTTCGCCGCAGGACTGCTGGCCGGACTGGGACTGCTGGTGCTGACCGCTCCGCTGCCCCCGGCGGCGTGGGACCCCGGATCCGGCAGTCCCGAAGTGGTCGTCGTGGTCGAACCCTCCCCAGCCTCGGAAATGTCAACCATCGAGGAGGGCCAGCCCATTACGGCTTCGCACCCCTCGCCACCCGGCAACATCGGTGCCCGGCCGCGTCAGCCCCGGACGGTCGCCTCAGGGCCAGCGCCTTCGCTCCATGAAGATCTGCGGATGCCCGAGACGGACTTCTCCCTCGAGAAGGCGGCCGGAATGACGCTCAAGGAAGCCCTTCAAAAGGTCGGGCCGGCGTGACGGGCAGCAGACATGGTTGAGACCGAAATCATCCCTGTACTGGCGATGCTGGCGCCGGCCGCCCTCCTTTGGGCAATCGTCGTCTTCCGCCGCGCGGGCCTGGCGACCGGGTGCCTCTGCGTACTTGCGGCGGGTATCTGTCTGGGACCGTCCTTTTTTCACGGTTCCCTCGGCCCCGTGCAGATCTCGCTCGACCGGCTGCTCTGGCTGGCACTCATCGCCTACTACCCCCTTGCCCGCACCACCGGAGCCTCGGTTCGCAGGCCGCTCGATCGCGCCGACCTGGTGCTTGGCGCGTTCTACGTGGCGGTCGTCGCCAGCGTCCTGGCCTTCGATTTCCGCCATGCCCAGGGGCGGCCGCTTTCCCAGTTGCTCTTCTACCATCTCCTTCCGCTCGGGACCTACTTCGTTGCTCGCCATGCCGTCTACACGCAGCGGACCATCCTCGGGCTGCTGATCTCGCTGACCGTGTTCGGCATCTACCTTGCAATCACTGCGATTGCCGAGACGCACGAGTTCAGTTGGCTCGTCTTTCCGCCATACATCGCCGCCACAGACAACCTGGAATTTCTGGGGCGGGCCCGTGGCCCCGTTCTGAATCCGTCGGGAATGGGGATCCTGCTGGGACTCTGCCTGGGAGGCACCGTTCTCCTTTGGCCGAACTCGGAAAGGCGAGGCAGGCTGTTCCTGGTGGCCACGTCGGTGCTGATCCTGGCGGGCGTCTACTTCACCATGACTCGAACGGCCTGGCTCGGCGCGGGACTGGGACTGCTGGCAATCGGCAGCCTCGCCATGCCTCGCCACTGGCGTCTGCCGGCGATGGCAACCTGCGTGCTGGTTGCCGGGCTGATCGGTGCAACTCGATGGGAGAGCATCCTGGCCTTCCAGCGGGACAAGACCCAGACCGCCGCCGATACGGCCGACTCGGTGAAACTGCGTCCTATTCTGGCGGTCGTCGCGCTGAAAATGTTCGCCGACCGACCCCTTACCGGCTGCGGATTCGGCCACTATCCGGAGGCGCAGGCCCAGTACCTGAGTCAGAGGCCGTGGGGACTGCCCCTGGAGAAGGCTGGCCCCTACACTCAGCACAACGTGCTCCTGAACTACCTGGCCGAACTCGGGCTGATCGGCACAGGGCTGTTCGTCATGGTGCTGGTGCTGTGGATCGTCGACGCCTGGCGGCTGTGGAATGACCGGTCGGGCCCCCTCTGGATTCGGCAGTATGCACTCCTGTTCCTGGCGTTCTTCATCAACTACTTCGTGAACGGCATGTTTCACGACGTGACGCTGATCCCCATGATCAACATGCTCCTCTACTTTCTTGCCGGAGCACTCGTCGCCATGCACCAGGATCAACAACTCCGCATCCGTAACGCGGGAGCGCACCTGACCTGCCGGATGGAGCCCTCTGGCGGCAAGGGTGGCCCGACGGGGAACCGGTCTGGGCCGCACCCCGCCTGTGCAGGTGCTTCTCTGTACCAGGCACCGCAAGGATCGTGAAGTCCTTCCCACGGACTGGCAACCAGCGGGAGCATGACCCCGGCAACCGAGCGGCAGCCCGCGACCAACTTTCGGCCGCTGCCCGCCGGCGGCCCTGCCGCCCTGGTGAAGAAACCGTCAACCGGCAGACTGCTTCCGCTCGGCCTCGCCCGTCAGCCCTTTGAGCAGCCGCTTCTCGGCGATGTCCACAAACGGCAGAAGATTCCGGCGATCGATGACCTCTCGGGCCGATTCGAAGGAGAACCACTGCCGCTGGCGCCACGATTCGTCCCACGCAGATTCAACCCGGGTGACCTTCATCACATGCATGGTGCAGTGCAACTGCACGCCCCATTTGCGGTACCGATAGGAGCCGATCGGCTTTCCCACAATCTTGCCGATCAGGCCAGCCTCTTCCCGGGCTTCCTTGGTCGCGGTTTCCGCGGGAGTCTCGCCAGGGTCGATGATTCCTTTGGGAAATCCCCAGCGACCCTTGCGCGTGGTGACCAGGCAGATTTCGACTCGTCCCTTGCGGAAACGATAGGGAACGCAGCCGGCTTGCTGAATGTCGTGTTTCTTCTTTGCCATAGTGGAGGAATTCTAGCGGCCAAACGACACGATGAAAAGACGATTCCGTCCATGGTCGGCGTCAAGGTCCGGCAGATCGTTCTCGCCTGCCAGCTAGTCGGCCCGCAAGCAGCAGCAGCCCCGGCCAAAGGTCCTCCTGAAGGACCTGGAGCACCCCGCGCAGTCTGCGGCCATTCGGGGCCAGGACCGCTGGCGATCGAGGTCCGGACCGCAACGATGCGGGACGGTCTATTCTTGCAGACACGGCACCGTCGAACTCCGGATGAGACGATCCAGCGGCACGAACTGGGTGGCCACCGGCCAACGGGGGGCGTTTGAGCCGCTGCCGGCCGCCGGATGTCTCTTTTCACATTCTGGCAGAACCGGTATGATGGCCTGTTCGGTGTCATCCGAGGCCGCCAGTCCAGTAAGCGACCGCGCCGCCAGAACTCGGAACACCGTGGAGCTGTATCACCCCCCTCATTCGAATCTGGATGCGCCGAGCGTCCTTTGCCCCACCCATGAAGACCGACGAACTCCGCGAAAAATATCTCGAATTCTTTGAGACCAAAGGTTGCACGCGGCGCCCCAGCGACGTCCTCGTTCCGCGATGGGACCCCTCGGTCCTGTTCACGCCGGCCGGGATGAACCAGTTCAAGGACCACTTTCTCGGCCGCTGCAAGCTGGAATTCACCCGTGCCACCACGTGCCAGAAATGCCTGCGGACCGGCGATATCGACAACGTCGGCCGGACCGCCTACCACCACACTTTCTTCGAGATGCTGGGCAATTTCAGCTTCGGCGACTACTTCAAACGCGAGGCCATCCACTGGGCATGGGAGTTCCTGACCGACAAGAAGTGGCTGGGACTGAATCCCGGCCAACTGTCGGCCACGGTCTACCTCGACGACGATGAGGCAGCCGGCATCTGGCTCGACGAGATCAAGCTCCCGCCGGGCAGACTGCAGCGCCTCGGCGAGGATGAGAACTTCTGGCCGGCCAACGCCCCCAGCCAGGGACCCGACGGCGTCTGCGGGCCGTGCAGCGAAATCTACTTCCACACCGAATTCGGGGCGGTCGAGATCTGGAACCTGGTGTTCACCCAGTTCAATCGCGTGGGCAGTCCGCCCGACAATCTCCGGCCCCTGCCAAGCAAGAACATCGACACGGGCATGGGACTGGAACGAACGGCGGCCGCCCTGCAGGGAGTCGAAACGAATTTCCACATCGATATCCTCCGGCCCCTGGTCGAAGCGGCAGGGGAGGTATGCGGGGTGAAGTACAACGCCGACGACGAGAATGGCCGACGCCTGCGCCGCATTGCCGATCACGTGCGGGCCTGCACCTTTGCCGTCCACGAAAACGTCTACCCCGGACCAAACAAGGAGAAGTACGTCATCAAACGCCTGCTGCGCCGGGCTGTGCTGGACGGGCACCAGATGGGAATCCGGGAACCGTTTCTCCACAAACTCGTGCCGGTCGTCGCCGAGCTGATGAAGAAGCCTTACCCCGAACTGGAAGACACCACCAAACGGGTCGCCCAGGTGATCGGAGGGGAGGAAGAGAGCTTCCTCGGCACGATCGACGGTGGACTGGCGAGGATCGAGCGGATCTTCGACCAGATGAAAGCGTCCGGCCGCGGCGTGGTCTCCGGCGCCGAGGCAGCCGAGATGTACCAGACCTACGGCTTCCCCCCCGAGCTGTTCGCCGCCATGGCCGCCGAACACAACTTCACCTTCGGATGGAAGGGCTTCCGGGAGAAGATGAAGGAACACGAGGAGATCTCCGGCGGCGGCGATAAGGGAGCCGTCTTCAAGACCGGCCCGATCGAGGCCCTCAAGCGAGTCGTCCACACAACCCATTTTGCCGGCTACGAGGCAACCGAAGCAGAGGCCAGCGTCCTGGGGCTCATTTCCGGTGAAAGCCTTTGCGACCAGATCGACTCCGTGGGACACCAGCACAAAATCATCGTCGTGCTCGACCAGACCCCTTTCTATGGCGAGAAGGGAGGCCAGGTAGGCGACACCGGGGAACTGGTCGGCAAGGATTTCCGCTTCGAGGTCGCCGACACGCACGTCGACGGCGACCTGATCCTCCACCTGGGACACCTGACCAGCGGCCAGATTGCCCTCAAGGCCAAGGTCACCGCCCGTGTCAACGTGGCACGCCGCCAGGCTATTCGCCGCGCCCATTCGGCAACGCACCTGCTCCACCACGCCCTGCGAAAGTACGTGGGGCAACATGCCGAGCAGCAGGGATCCAAGGTCGACGCCGACTGGCTGCGATTCGATTTCACCAACCTGAAGGCCGTGCCCGCCGAGACGTTGGCCGCGATCGAGACCGAGGTGAACCGCTGCGTGACCCGGGGAGATGCCGTCGCCTGCCAGAGCATGACCGTGGCCGAGGCGCGAAGCTCCGGCGCCATCATGCTGTTCGGCGAGAAATACCCGGACGTGGTTCGTGTCGTCACGATGGGCGACTACAGCAAGGAGCTTTGCGGCGGTACCCACCTCTCGAACACCGGACAGGTCGGCCTGTTCAAGATCATCGGCGAAGAGAGCGTGTCCGCCGGGACCCGGCGGATCACGGCACTCACCGGGGCCGGCGCGCTGGCCCATATCCAGGAGAACGAGGCCATCCTGTCGCAAATGGCCACGAGTCTGAAGGTTCCCGCATCGGAACTGCCTGGCCGTGTCGAGGCAATGGCCAAGGAGGTCCGCGAACTGAAGAAGAAGGCCGCCGCGGGCGCGGCCTCCGATACCCTGTCCGTCGGCAAGCTGCTCGACGACGCCGTCGTGATCGGCGGCGCAAAGGTGATCGCGGCCGAGGTGCCGGGCGCCAATCCCAACGTGTTGCGGCAGTTGATCGACCAGTTGCGGCGCAAAGCGTCGCCCGTGGCCGTGATGCTGGCAAGCAAGCAGGGCGACGACAAGGTCATGCTCGTGGCCGGTCTCAGCCGGGACCTGGTTGAAAAGGGTTGCGACGCGGTCGCGTGGGTCAAATCCGCCGCCGTCAAGGTTCAGGGCACCGGTGGCGGCCGCGCCGACATGGCCCAGGCCGGCGGAAAGAAACCGGAAGGAATCGCCGAGGCACTGGCCGAGGCAACCAGGGCGGCACAATCGATGCTCGGAACCTGATCGCGCCGATCGACAAACCGCCGACCTTACATCAGAGGTTCGTCGAGGGCGCGGATCTCGCTGTTGGGCAGACCCTCCGGAAATTCCTCTTTGGCCAGCTCCAGGCCGCCCAGCGCCACGGCGATGTGCTGATGTTTGGTCTCCTCGTAGAAAGCCCGCGCCTCGGCCGCCAGCTTGGGTTTGCCGTGCAGGGGTTTGTCGGAGATGCACAGAAGCGTGGCGCTGGGAATTCGGTAGCGGAATCCGTTGACGGCCACGGTGGCCGACTCCATGTCGACCGCCACACTCCGGCTCACCTGCAGATGGCTCAGAGTGCCACGCAGGGCCAGTTCCCAGTTGCGGTCGACCGTGGTGTACACCGTGCCCACACGGTAAGGCAGCTTCCGTTCTTCCAGCACCTTGGCCAGAAGCCGGTTCAACAGGAAGCTCGGGGCGATGGGAACCGACAGCGGAACGGTGTCGTCAAGCAGGCGGTCGGCCCGCATGTAGCCGGATGCAAGAACGAAGTCGCCGATCTCCTGGTGGTTGCGGACACCGGCA
>CAZLWV010000082.1:7702-22700 GCA_964563135.1 uncultured Planctomycetaceae bacterium | reverse complement strand
ACAATGGCCCACCATGATCATCGCGTCCGGACGAAGGACCGCCAGATGGTCGGTGAAGTTCTTCGCATTGGAGGGGCCGACGCCGATATTGACGATGCTGACACCGTCGTTGTTGGCCGTCTTCTGATGGTAGGCGGGCATCTGCACGCCGGGCCGGGTCGGCTTCACACATTCGGGATAGAGCTCCGCAAATGTGTCCATGTGCATCTGGTAGTTGGTCAGAAGGACGTAGCGCTGAAAGCACTCGGCCCCGGTGCCCGTATAATGTTCCAGTCGCTGCATGGAGAGGTCGACCCGTTCCGGGCCGAAAAGGAATAGCTTCTTGCGGGTGATATCCATGTCGCTCTCATCGATCCTCTCCAGAAGCAACGGCGAACTCAGATCGATTCGCACTCGGGAGGGCTCAATCTGAATCTCCGCACCCTGGACGGCAAGCTTGAGCAGCTCCCGCCGCAGATACCAGCGATATGCCACCGGGCGGGAGATCTCGCCGGATATGACCGGGTTGTGTTTTGACCAATGGCGGGTGACGGTGATCTTCGAATAGCAGTCGATTTCGTAGATCTTCTCCATCCTGTCGCAGGCTTCGTCGATGCGTGCCAGCAGCTCGGCCTCGCTCGGACCGGGTTTGATCTTGAACAGTTCAGACATGGGGGCCTCCTCGCAAATCGGCTGCAGCATTCTAACTCGCGGGGGAAGCAGCAGACCAGCCGGAGTCCCCCCTTGCCGGACAGGAAACCGTGTACTTGACAAGGCCGCATCGCGCGGCTATCGATGGGAACAAGACGGGAACCTGGGCCGCAGCCCCCCGTGTTATGAATGCCTGACCACCAACCGGAGCGTCTGCCATGCAACATGCCGAAATCGATCGACGCCGTTTCCTCCAGACCGCCGGTGCTGGCGCCGCGGCCATGCTCGCCTGGCCGGGTGCGGCCTCGGCCGCGGAGGTCTCCGGGACGCTCAAGATCACCGAGCCGTTTCACGGCGCGGTCCTCAATCACAGGCACGGCAAGCAGGGCCCTGACGGCCTGGCGATCCGGGTGGCCGGAGAGGCGGCGCCGGGCGCAAAGGTAACCGTCGCTGGCGTTCCCTGCCGGAGCGAGGGAAATCGTTTTGAGGCCGAGGTGACCCTGCGCCAGGCCGAAACGGATCTCGTGGCGGTTTCCGAGGGAGATGGCGGCCGCCATGAGGACCGGGTGCGGGTCGTCTGGGACCGCTACAGCGTGCCGCGATATCGTTTCTCGATCGACGACAACAGCTTCTTCCTCCGCGATATCGCCCAGAAACAGTACGGATCGCTCTTCGACTGCTTCTACCTGAAGATGCTGCAGGATCTGCACAAGCAGTACGGTGTCAAGTTCACCGTCAATATCTACTACACAACAGGCGATGACTTCTCGCTACCCCAGTTCCCCGATCGATACAAGGGACAGTGGCGAGACAACTCCGACTGGATGAAACTCGCCTTCCACGCCTACGCCAACGACCCGGCGCGCCCCTACCAGGACGCTCCCCCGGAAAAGCTGATCGCCGACCTGGACCTCGTCGCCGGCCAGATCCATCGGTTCGCCGGGGAGGAAGCCTACGCTCCCCCCACGGTGATCCATTGGGGAATGACGCGGCCAACGGCCTTCAAGCCGCTCTTTGAGCGGGGTGTACGGGCGCTGAGCGGGTATTTCTCAAAAGGAGCCAACGGATACGACGTCAACTACCTGTGGGACGACGTCCATTCCGAGTACCTCTCCCAACGCGACGCCTGGAAGGATTTCGACAGCGGAATCGTCTTCTCCCGGGTCGACATCGTCTGCAACAACGTGCCGGCGGACCGGATCGTCGGAACCCTGGAGCCGCTCGCGAAAGATCCGAATACCGCCGAAATCATGGATCTGTTCACGCACGAGCAGTACTTCTGGCCGTTCTATCAAAACTACATCCCAGACCATCCAAAACGGCTCGATGTCGCCATCCGCTGGGTCACCGAACATGGCTACCAGCCGGTCTTCTTCCACGAGGGATTCCTCGGCGGGAAGCTGTGACGACCCAGGCGGCGCAGGTGCTGGGGACCGCAATCCTCCCGTTCGTCCCGGGCCGTTCCGCTGGCTCGAGCCGGCCGGGGAGCCGCGGTGAGCTGAACCCGCCCGCCGATGCCTGACTTGCCTTGCCGGCCCGTTGCGCCGATGATAGGGGAACCTCCTGACGAGCCCCCATGCGGCCATACGCCCCGACGCGGAGTCCCCGAGTGTCCAACACCGACGAAACGACCAGCAGCTCCCTCTCCGATGTCAGACAACTGGGCCTGTTTGCCGCCATCGCCAGCTTGAGCTGCGTGTTCTGGGTCGTTGGGGCGATGGAAATGGTGGAGCGGCTCGCCTATTACGGCGTCAAGGCCGTCGCGACGATCTATGCCACCGATCCGGTATCCAACGGCGGGCTGGGTGTGACCCCCGGCGAGTTCGGCGTGCTCCTCAGCCTCTGGGCGCTCGTCCAGTCCTTCCTGCCGGCCTTCACCGGAGGATTGTCGGACCGTTATGGCTACAAGCTGACGATCTTCTGTTCGACCGTCATCAAGATCGCCGGCTACACCGTCATGGCCCTGTTCCATACCTACTGGGGCTTCTACGCCGGCGCAGTCGTGCTGGCCGCGGGAACGGCGGTTTTCAAACCGGGTATTCAGGGAACCCTCGTCAAGGCGACCAACCGGTTCAACAGTTCCATGGCATGGGGAGTCTTCTACCAGACCGTGAATATCGGCGGGTTTCTGGGACCGATCGTCGCCGCAAGAATGCGGTCCGACTTCGCGGCCATCTCGCCGGCACACGGCTGGACGATGGTTTTCGTGGCCTGTGCCCTGATCATCGGCTGCAATTTCCTGTTGCTGCTGACCTATCGCGAGGTCGGCAGGGAACAGCGGCTCGAGCAGGCTCGGCTCCGGAAACAAGCCCAGATTCCGCATCGCAGCCTCTGGGCGGAATCGCTGCGAGAGCTGGCCAGGCCGCATGTCTTCCTCTACCTGGCGATCTTCTCCGGTTTCTGGTTCATGTTCAATGCTCTCTTCGACGTCCTGCCGATCCACATTCGCGATTGGGTCGATCGCAGCGACATCATGGCCACCCTGTTCCCGAGCGGCCGGACCGACAATGGCCTTCTCAAGTTCTTCTTCGGCATGAACGCGGAGGGCACCAACATCAATCCCGAAGGCATGATCAATCTGAACGCCGGATTGATCATGACCACCTGCTTCCTCTTCGCCTACGTCAGCGGGCTGATGCGGGCAACCACCAGCATGGTCGTTGGCACGCTTCTGGCCACGCTGGCCCTGCTTGCCATCGGTAATTCCACCGCCGGCTGGATGATGGTGGGCGTGATCCTGATCTTCAGCGTCGGCGAGATGCTCTCGAGCCCCAAGTTCAGCGAGTTCATCGGCAACTTCGCCCCCAACGACAAGAAGGCCATGTACCTGGGTTTTTCGCAGATTCCGCTGGCGATCGGTTGGACCCTGGAGGGCTTCCTCGGCCCCTGGCTGTACGGCGTCTTCGCGTCGAAAGACAAGTTCGCCCGGGAGTTGCTCCTGGAGCAGCTCAACTCCGGCAGCCTCACTCTTCCCAGCGGCGAGATCATCGCCCGGCTCGACAAACAGTCGAGTCTCACCTTGCAGCAGGTCCACGACTCGGTAGCCGGCGGCAGCTCGCACATGGTCGAGGCCATTCCCCAGGGCGAAGCCTTCGACTGGCTGGTGGCCCTGACCGGCCAGCCCCCGCAGACGCTGACCGACATCCTCTACCAGAGCCACAATGTGCCGGTAGTGTGGTACATTATGGGGGGCGTGGGCCTCCTGTCCGCCCTCGGGATCTACCTGTACGGGCGCTGGATCCTGGCTCTTTCCCGACAAGGAAAAGGGCTGCCATGACCTGTCCCAAGGCCGCCGCGCGGCCCGAGGGCCAAAACGGTTGGGGCCGGCAGCGACCCCCAAACCGGCTGAACCCGCACCGCAATTTGTCCCCGCACCCTGCTGACACCCAACAACCGGCAATGATTCCATGAACCGCACGATCACCTTCACCATCGCCACCCTGCTCATGACCGCCACCTCAGCTTCTGCGTCCGAGAATCCGTTTTTCACCGAGTGGAACACTCCCTTCGGCGTTCCTCCCTTTGACCAGATCAAGATCGAGCACTACGCCCCGGCCTTCGAGGCGGCAATGAAGCAGCAGAAGGACGAGGTGGCCGCCATCGCCGGCAGCCCCTCGGCGGCAACCTTCGAAAACACGGTCGAAGCCCTCGAACGCAGCGGCGCTCTCTTGGACCGCGTGGCCAACGTCTTCTTCGCCATGAAGTCGTCGCTCACCAACGACGAACTGGAAGCGGTTGCCAAGGACATCGTCCCCAGGCTCTCCAAACACAGCGACGAAATTCTGCTGAGCGATCCGCTCTTTCGACGCATCGAGGCGGTCTGTGAGAAGCCGGACAAATCGGGCCTCACCGCCGAACAATCGCGGCTGCTGGAAGAGAGCTACAAGAGCTTCGTCCGCGGTGGTGCCAGGCTGTCGCCCGAGAAGAAGGCGCGACTCACCCAGATCAACGCCGAACTGTCGCTCCTGGGACTCGATTTCGCCGAACACCTCCTCAAGGAGAACAACCGCTTCGAACTCGTGATCGGCGACAAGGCCAATCTCGACGGCCTGCCGGAAGGCGTGATCGCGGCCGCCGCCGAGACCGCCAGCGGGCGGGGACACGAAGGCAAGTGGGTGTTCACGCTCCACAAACCGAGCATGATCCCGCTGCTGCAGTATTCCAGTCGCCGCGAGCTTCGCCAGAAGATCTACCAGGCCTACATCAACTGCGGCAACCACGACGACGAACTCGACAACAAGAAGATCTGCGCCCGCATGGCCGCTCTGCGGGTGGAGAAGGCCCAATTGCTCGGGTACCACACCCACGCCCACTTCGTGCTCGAAGAGAACATGGCCAACGAGCCCGGCAAGGTCTACGAGTTGCTCCGCAAGCTCTGGACGCCGGCCCTCGCCCGGGCCAAGTCCGAGGCGGCCGAGATGCAGAAGCTGATCGATGCCGAAGACGGCCGATTCGAGCTCCAGCCGTGGGACTGGTGGTACTACGCCGAAAAGGTCAAAAAGGCCCGCTATGACCTCGACGAAACCATGCTCCGGCCGTATCTGAAGCTCGAGAACGTGATCGACGGGGCCTTCGACGTCGCCACGCGACTCTACGGGCTCCAGTTCCAGAAACGGCCGGACGTGCCCGTCTATCACGCCGACGTCACCGCCTTCGAAGTCAAAGACGCCGACGGCAGCCACGTGGGGCTCCTCTATGTCGACTACTTCCCGCGGGACAGCAAGCGGGGCGGGGCCTGGATGAGCGAGTTCCGCGCCCAGGCCAAGATCGGCGGCAAAAATATCCGGCCGGTGATCTACAACGTGGGCAACTTCTCCAAACCCACGGCCGACAAGCCGTCGCTGCTTTCGTTCGAGGAAGCGGAAACGCTGTTCCACGAATTCGGGCATGCCCTCCACGGGCTCCTCTCCGACTGCACCTACAAAAGCCTCTCGGGAACCAGCGTGCCCCGCGATTTCGTCGAGTTGCCCTCGCAGATCATGGAAAACTGGGCCTCCGAACCCGAGGTGCTCAGGATCTACGCCCGTCATTACCAGACGGGAGAACCGATGCCCGACGAACTGATCGACAAAATCGGCAAGTCGCGGCACTTCAACCAGGGGTTCGAAACGACGGAGTACCTGGCGGCCTCGTTTCTCGACATGGATTGGCACACGCTCGCCAAGGCCGATCCGGATTGCGACGTCCTGGCCTTTGAGAACCGGTCGCTCGCCCAGATCGGGCTCATCCCCCAGATCGTCTCCCGTTACCGCAGCCCCTACTTCCAGCACATCTTTGCCGGCGGGTATTCGGCGGGCTACTACTCCTATATCTGGTCGGCAGTTCTGGACGCCGACGCATTTGAGGCCTTCAAGGAAACCGGCGACGTGTTCGATCGCAAAACCGCCGCGAGCTTCCGCGAGAATATCCTCTCCAAGGGCAACTCGGACGAGCCGATGACGCTCTACAAGAGGTTCCGAGGCAAGGAGCCCGCCATCCAGCCGCTGCTCAAGCGGCGGGGACTGGACTGACAAGGACGGGCGGCATTAGGCATTATACCCCTAGCATCGGGAAGCCGGCTGCGCATTCCCACCGAGCCGGCCGCCGCCAACCAGACATGGCCGAACCGGATCAGGCAAACTGCATTCCGTACCGCTCGCCCCTGGCCGGCAGAAGCAGGGCCCGCGGCTGGACCGAGCGTCCTGCCGCAACAGGCGGCTTTCGCCCTGGTTGTCTGCGATTCTGTGTCGCGCGTTGCTTTCAACACCTTCTCCCCGACATTTTCCCCCGCCAGCGGAGGAGGCATGCGACTCGACTTGTTCCCTCCCAGCCAAGTTGCTAGAATCCCCCCCTTTTCAGGGCTTCCGTATTTCAGACACGCCCGTGGGCGGGCGGTGCCGTGGTCCTCCTCCCGGGCAGCGCTGCTTCCATACTCCAACGGTTCTTCAACATGAACGCGGAACGGATGCCGCAACACCGGCCATTCTCTCCAGGCAGCGTCCTGGCCACGACCACCCGTTTGGCCATGCGGCGTCCGATCGTGATCTTGTCGGTTGCCGCGGTCCTGGCGGCGGCGTCGATCGCGGCAGCGGTCATGCGCCTGGAGCTGCGTGCCAATCCCCTCGACCTGATGGGCCTGCGGCGCGACGACGCGACCGGACCCGCCCCTGCGGAGGATGTGGTCCTCGTGGTGCGGGCGGATCGGCGCGACGACGTTGCCGCGGTCCTGGAAGAGCTTGCCTCAGCGCTGACAAGAGACCGCCGGCACTTTCGCAACATCCTCTGCCAGGTCGACTATTCCCGGCTCCGCAGCAAAGGACTGTACTACCTCGATCTCGAGCAGTTGCAGGAAATCGAGCGGTTCGTCGACCAGACAAAACCGATCTTGTCCGGCCGTTGGACCCAATTGAGCGTCAGCAACATGGCGGCCGCATGGACTGGCCGCCTGGCCGCCGCCCGGCGCGATTCCGGCGCCCCGGCAAGCAACCCCGTTCAGGCCGACATCCATCGCTGGACCACAAGCGTTCAAGAGGCATTGTCTCTCCAGGGGCACTTCCGAGCCCCCTGGCCCGAAACGCTTGCGGCGTCCCCAACGCCGCATCTGGTCGACCGGAAACACCTGTTGATGGCCGAGGGCCGAATGGGAATCGTCAGGCTGCACCTCGGCGGGGAACCCGACACCGAGGGGCAGGCGGGCCCGCCAGAGGCAATTGCCGCCCTGCACCGCCACGTTTCTGCCGTGGCCTCGCGCCACCCGGAAGCGCGGATCGGACTGACCGGTCTGCCGCTGATAGAACACGACGAAATGAGTGCCGACTGGCCACTGCTGGTCGTGGCCGGCTTGCTGTCCGTAGTGGGAGCAGGCCCCCTGCTTTGGGCCGGACTGGGCGGAATCAGGCCCGCAGTTCTGACAATGGCCGTGTTGCTGCTGACCGCTGCCTGGTTGTTCGGCTACCTCACCCTGCTGGCCGGACAACTGAATATCCTCAACGCCGTCGCTCTCGTGATGCTCATCGGCCTGGCAACCGACTCTTGCGTCCACTTCATCGCCCGTTACCTGCAACATCGCAGCTCGGGGATCCCATCCGACGAGGCCCTGCCGCAAACGGCGACCGAAGTCGGGCCCGGAATTCTTGCCGTCGCGGTGACGTTGGCAGGTGCGTTCTTCATGGCCGCCTGGACAGACTTGCCCACCGTCTCTGAGGCAGGCATGATCGCCGGCGGAGGAATACTGCTGGGCTGCCTGGGAACGTTTGCCGTTCTGCCGTCGCTGATCCACCTGGCAGCCGGCCGCGACCGGGATGGCCAGCTCCTGCCGGAACCGCTCAATCTTCACGCCGGCCTCCGCCCGTTTCTGTCTCATCCCGGCACGACACTCGCTGCAGCCGCGGCGGCCATGGTTGCCGTTGCCGTGGGAACCGCGTGGTGCCGCTACGATCACAACCTGCTCCATCTCCCGTCCGACAAGCTCGAAAGCGTGTGCCTGGAACGCCTGCTGGCCGACCAGGCCGGCGAGAGTGCCTGGTTCGCGGTATCGCAGGCCGGCTCCAACCAGGAGCTGCTGACCGCCAGGGCGCAGCTCGAATCGCTCGACACGGTGGCGCGGGTCGACGAAATCGCCTCCCTTCTCCCGGACAATGTGGAGCGCAAACAGCCGATCATCTCGCGAATCCACATGCTCCTGGCCGACCTGCCCGATCGCGCCCCCGCCATCCCCATCGAAAGATCGGACGTCCTGGACCGCACGCTCTCCGAACTGCAAACGACGCTTCAGGCCACCGCCACCGGCCGGCAGATTGCCCAGCCAGTCCAGTGGATCCGAACCATCCTGCGCGAGACTCCCGAGCAGGAGTGCTATCGCAGACTGTCGGGATACCAGCGGGCCGCGGCCGACGACCTCCTGGCGACCATGCACCGGCTGCTGGCGATATCCGACCCCGAACCGCCCGGTCCCGCCGACCTGCCCGAAGCCCTGGCCGCTCGATTCGTTGGCCCGCAAGGCCGTTACCTCATGAGGATTCACGGCCGAGGCGACCTCTGGGAGCCACGGAATCTCGAGCGCTTCGTCCGTGAGCTGCGCTCGGTCGACCCCCGTGCAACCGGCCGTCCTGTCGAAGCGTACGATGCCTCGGTCCGGTGGATCCGCAGCCTGCCCAGATCGGCCGTCGGCGCGCTGGTCGCGGTCCTTGTGCTGGTCTTGCTGAGTTTCCGCAGCCTTCGCTCCACCATCCTGGCAACACTGCCGGCCGCGGCCACCGTGCTGGGGCTGTCTGGACTCCTCGGCTGGTTGCGAGAGCCGCTCAATCCCGTCAATATGACCGCACTTCCGCTGATCCTCGCCATCGCGATCGCCAGCGGCATGCATTTGGTCCATGATCATCGCCAACGCAAGGGAAAGCACCAGGGAGCGGCGTCCACGCCCACCGCCGTGCTGATCACTTCGCTTTCCGTCATGGTAAGCCTCGGCAGCCTGATGGTCGCCAGCCATCGCGGGCTTCAGAGCCTCGGCCGAGTGCTGGCGATCGGCATCGCCTGCTCGCTGATGGCCTCGCTCATCGTGCTTCCTGCCCTCCTGGCATGGTTCGCTAAAGGTGAGCAGGAGGGGGATCGATTGCCGATAGAAACGGAAAGCCCACCGCTATGGTCGGCCCTCCCGCCGCACGCCGGGGAGCAGCCGTCCGCCAGACACATCGCGCGAGCGGCGTGAGACGGCGATTTCTCCCCAAACCGTCCGGAGCTGGCGTGCAGATCACCATACCACCCCTCCGCAGGGGAATCTGCCTTCCCAGGTTGCACCGTCCACGGTAAATTAGAGGGTTCGCCAAAGGGGCGAGAGCCGTACAAAGTTGCTCACAAACGCTCGGGTCGTGCCCACGACACCGATCAAACACAATTCCGATCGCCGACGTAGACAAGGAGTACGCCGACATGGCCAAACCAGGTAGAAAGATCAAGAAAGCTAATCACGGAAAGCGTCCCGCCTCGAGCAAGGCTCGAAAACAGAAGCGGCATGTCGTGCGCACCTGATGCATGTTGCAGGCTCGCCTTGGGCCCTTCCACGTGAACCGATCCGGTATGGCCCTTCCGCGGTCGGTGCCGGGCTGTTCGGCCGGTCGCGACCTCACCGGTTCGGTCGGGGGCGCATTGCGGGGCTCCGACGGACGGTCGTGAATGACTGTTCGCCTGGACTTCGGGCGGGACGGGCTACTTTGGGGGTAGGACGTCGGCATTTCGCTGCCGAGTTGAACCGTACGAGAAGGAGTTGGGCGTGCCGAAGAACTTGATTATCGATCCCTCAGAGTACGACCTGAACCACGTCATTGCGGACATTGAAGCTATCCGCAAGTGCAACTGCCAGCGTTTCGAGATGGAGCAGTTGACGGCGATCGTCTACGAGGATCCCCAGCGGCATATCTGCGTGGGCTACAAGGACCTGACCGACGGCGAGTTCTGGGTCCGTGGCCACATGCCAGGCATGCCGATCATGCCGGGGGTAATCATGTGCGAGGCGGCCGCCCAGTTGGCCAGTTACTACACCCAGCACCAGAAGCTGATGGACACGGAGATGATGGGGTTCGGCGGGCTGGAAGACGTCCGGTTCCGCGGAGTCGTTCGCCCGGGCGATCGCTTCGTCGTGGTGGGCCAGCTCGTCAAGATCCGCAGCTCGCTCATGATCAGCCGATTCCAGTGCATCGTCGACGGCAACATCGTCTGCGAGGGAACGATCAAGGGAATACCGCTGCCGGTCGAGGCAATTCGCCAGGTCCAGGGGAACGGATAGTCTCCCCGGCCGTTCGACCTGCACGAAGAAGGGAGGGCCTCCTCGGGAAACCCTCCCTTTTTTGCTGTCGGTTCTCGCGCCTGATTCCTGGACTCCCAGAGCATGCTGCCGTCCACGGCATGACCGACCGCAAGGCCAGCCATCACCCGCATCCCCCTGCCAACTGCAAAGAGCTCGCTCCACCCCGCACCAGACGACGCCCTGCCGTCAAGCTTGCCCTTGGGCCGCGTCTTATCCGAGTTTCCAGGGGGCGCGGTACTCGTAGTGGAGCAGGTCGTTGGCCTCCGGACAGTTGGTGATCTTCTCCGCAACCGGGTCCCACTCGATGCGTTTGCCGAGCGTCTGCGAGATGTGGGACAGGTGGGCCATCAGGGTCGAGCGATGCCCCTCCTCGATATCGCAGTTCGGCTTCTCGCGGCTGCGGATGCAATCCAGGAAGTTGCGGGCGTGCAGCGCCGTGTGATTCTGGTTACCCCCTTCCTCTTTGACCAGCATCGGCTCCATCCGCGGTTTGGGGTCCTGGAACTGCCCCCCTTGTTCGGGAACGACCTCAAATTGCCGGTCGCCGCAATACATGGTTCCCTGGGTGCCGCGAATCTCAAAATAGCCTTCTCGCGGGAGCGTGCGGTTCCCGCTCGACTCGTACATGCCGAAGTTGAGAAGCCGGCCGGCGGGAAACTGGAAGGTAACGTGGAGGGTGTCGGGAATGGTTCGATCGTCGTCGACCACGTATCTTCCTCCCATCGCGCAGACGGAGGTGGGGGCCTCATCACCGGTGATCCAGCGGATGCAGTCGAAGAAGTGTACGCCGTTGTTGGCCGTCTGCGACGAGTACGGAGTCCACCAGCGGAACTTGTAGGGTGCAATCGTCGCCTGGAAAGGCCGCATGGCCCGGGGACCGAGCCACATGTCCCAGTTCAGATCGGCCGGCGGATCGCTGGGCGGCTCGTGCCCGATTCCCTTCGGATAAAGGTTGCTTCGGTGGTAGGTGCGAGCCACCGACACATGCCCGATTCCGCCCCTGCCAACCAGCTCGGCGGCCTGAGCATACAGCGGCGCCGAACGCCGGTGCAACCCGACGGTCACCACCCGTTTCGTTTCCCGTGCCACCTCGACCATCCGGCGGCCTTCCCGAATCGTGATCGAGACCGGCTTCTCCACGTAGACGTCCTTGCCGGCCTTGCAGGCCTCGATCGTCTGGATCGCGTGCCAGTGATCGGGGGTCGCAATCACCACCGCGTCGATGTCCTGACGATCCAGCATCTTGCGGAAGTCCTCATAGGTATCGGGCTTGCCGCCGAGCCGTTCCTTGGCCGCCTGGAGTACGGCCCCATGCACGTCGCACAGCGCCACGATCTCCATGTCCTGGTGCGCCTGAAACGCGGAGATGAGTTGACCGCCCCGGTTCGCCACCCCGATGAAACCAAGTCGTATCCGATCGTTCGCACCCGTCTGTGTCTGAGCCATTCCAAGTCTCCGTTATCTGATTCCCGCGCCCAGTGCGCCGCCTGTCCGCCGAACCGTTGCGCCTACTCCAGTTTCCACGGGCTGCGGTACTCGTAGTGCAGCAGTTCGTTGGCAGCCTCGCTGTTGGTGAAACGCTCTTTCTCGGCGTCCCAGTCAAGACGCTGGCCGACGGCCAGCGAGATGTTGGCCATCAGGCTGAATGTGGTCGAGCGATGGCCAACTTCAACGTCAGCCCTCGGTGTCTCGCGGCTCCGCATGCAATCGAGGAAATTCCGGGCATGCAGCGAGGTCAGATCCTCGTTGTTGCCCTCCGCCTCCACCTTCTCCGCTTTCATCCGCGGCTCGCGCGATTCCTGGAATTGGCCGCCCCGTTCCGGTTCGATCTCGTACCCCCGTCCGCTCACGTACACCGTGCCCTGGGTCCCCCGCAGTTCGATCTCGCCGACCGGAAATGCCGGGTTCCCGCTGGCCTCGTACTGCCCGAAGATCGCCAGCCGGCCCGAGGCAAACTCGAAACAGGCCTCGAGCGTATCGGGAATCGTGCGATCGTCGTCCACGGCAAATCGGCCTCCCATGGCGCACACCGAACTGGGTGCCAGTTCCCCTGTGCACCACCGAATCGCATCCAGATAATGCACACCCCAGTTTCCCATCTGCGACGAGTAGAGATTCCACCAGCGGAACTTGTACGGGGTGATGTTCTCCTGGTAACCACGTTCGGGGCGAGGCCCCAGCCAGAGATCCCAGTTCAGGCCCGGCGGCGGTGCCGTCGGCTGGGCACGGCCGATCCCGCCGGGGGTCATGTTGCTCACCCGATAAGCGCGGGCCACGGCAATGTAGCCCACGTCCCCCGCCGTGGTCCGCTTGGCAAGAGCCTCGTACAGGGCGGAGCTGCGCCGGTGCGTCCCTACCTGAACCACCCGCTTGTTGCGCCGGGCCGCCTCCACCATCCGCCGGCCTTCCAGGATCGTGATCGACAAGGGTTTCTCCACATAAACGTCCTTGCCCGCATCGCACGCCGCAATCGTCTGGATGGCGTGCCAGTGATCGGGCGTGGCAATCACCACCGCGTCGATGTCTTGGCCGTCGATCAGCTTGCGGAAGTCCTCGCAGGTCTCCGCCTTGCCCTCCAGGCGGGCGCCGGCTTTCTCGAGCGCAGGCTGGAAGACATCGCAAAGGGCAACGATCTCGCAGTCCTTGTGCCGCAGAAACGCCGACATCAGCTGCCCGCCGCGATTGGCAACACCGATGCAGCCGACGCGAATACGATCATTGGCCCCAAGCACTCGCACCGCCTCGAGCCTGGGCACTCTCAAGGCCTGGGCACCAAGCGCCGCCGCGACACTCGTTCGCGCAAATGTCCTTCGCGAAATCTGGCTCGCCATCACTCATTCTCCCGCCAAGGCTGGTTACTGTCTCGAGATCCGTCTCCTCGAGATTCGTCGATGTGGATGCCCAGATGTTAGGCCGCTGCGAGCAAAAAATCTACCAGCCCGAACTCGCCGCGGAGAAAAATCTCGCCGGCGCGACCACCAATCAAGACGCACCCCCGTCCCGCAGCTGAACCCTGCGCCCACCCCCCGAGCCGTAGATGGCCGGCATATACACAATGGGTGGGGATTACCCCGCCCAGTTATGTACGTTTTGAACAACTCCCTGTGCCCAAAAAAGCGCCATCCGCACACCTCAAGTGCGACTATCCCGGATACAGTACCGTCACTGACGGCTGTAGTAAAAACCACACTGCCCGCCCCTCTATAGAGGTGATCGATTACCCCGAGATAAACGGGAATTGGTATGGACATCCGGCAGAAATCAGCTATCCTTTCCTGGTGGGCATGCGGCATTCAGCGAGTGCCGGACAGAGGGGAGTGCGGGTGCCACTCAACTCGCGTGGGGAGGTTCCGGCCATGACGAAGAAAACCGTCTTGTTAGCAGAAGACGATCCAGGGCATGAAGCCCTGTTCCGACGGGTTGTCCCCCACGCAGAAGTAGAATGCGAGCTTGTGGTTGTCCACGACGGTGTGGAGGCTCTTGAGTACCTCTTCGCCACCGGCGAGTACGAACATCGCAACGCCGACGAGGTCCCCGATCTGTTTCTCCTGGATCTCAGGATGCCGCGAATGGACGGCCTGCAGGTGCTTCAGGTGCTTCGTCGGGTCCGGGGGGTGGAACGGCGCGACATCCCTCCGATCATCGTGCTGACAAGCTCGGAACGCGACGAAGACATCGCCCAGGCGTATGAATTGGGCGCCCAGAGCTACATCTGCAAGCCCATGAGCTACCCGGAGTTTGCCGACACCGTGTGCGACACCCTGGAGTACTGGCTGGGTCTGAACCGGCCTGTCCCCAAGCGGGAAGAGAGTGCTGTGCAGCCCAGTCCCGGCTACAGCAGCAAAGTGCCCGAGTGACGTTTGAACTCGCCTTGCGTCGATTGGCCAGGCTGGCTATTCTCCCACGGCATTCTGCCGAGTGACCATCGCGCCCGCTGCGCGGCGGCCGAATCGCCTACGATCTTGGTTCAGCTATTCGGGGGACGCTTTCGTGCCCAAATCCAGCTCCCAGGCGGCCTTGTCCCTTTCCGGAATCAGCCACCTTGCGGGGATTGCCGGCTCCCTGGCAATCGTCCTGTCCGTGGCTGGCTGCGGGTCGCTTGCCGCCGGCAGCAAGAACGCTGACGGGGTGCAGTTCTATCAGCAGGGACAGTATCAGGCCGCCCTGGAAAAATTCCAGGAAGCGGCCAGTGCGAACCCGAACGACCCCGATGCCGCCTACAACCTGGGACGCGTCCACCACCGCCTGGCAACGGTCCAGAGCGATCCCAAAGCCGCCGCCCAGGCGGCCGACCAGGCCGAGCAGTTCTACCGCATCGCAATCGACCGGAACGGCAACCACGTCGAGGCCCACCGGGCACTGGCC
This sequence comes from uncultured Planctomycetaceae bacterium, assembly GCA_964563135.1. Taxonomy (GTDB): domain Bacteria; phylum Planctomycetota; class Planctomycetia; order Pirellulales; family Thermoguttaceae; genus JAAYAY01. Next base: position 7,924 of record CAZLWV010000082.1, on the reverse strand, counting down.
GTCTTCTACATCGAACAAGGGGAAAGCAACAAGGCCTTCCATCTGCTCGAGCAGTGGGCCATGCGGCAGTCCAGTTCGCCGGATCCGCACATCGAACTGGCACGGCTCCACGAAGAGTTTGGCGACAAGGTCGCCGCCAAGGAACAGTTGTTCCAGGCCTTCGCCCTGGATCAGAAGAACCCGCGGACCCTGGCCGCCCTGGGGCGAGAAAACCAGGACATT
>CAZLWV010000082.1:0-7692 GCA_964563135.1 uncultured Planctomycetaceae bacterium | reverse complement strand
GCGAGACCAGGAAGGAGACTATGCCCAGGCCTTGGAAAACTATCGCCGATCCCTGGAGATCGACCGTTTCCAGCCGGAACTGGCATCTCGCGTCAGCGCCCTGCAGAATTCGATGTCAACCGCTCCTCTCTACACAGCCCCCGGCGGCGATACCCGCATGGTGAGCTCCGGCCAGCCCACGCAGCGCTAATCCCGTAGGTCAGGCTATGCCTGACCCATACATCCCCCAACCACCTCTCCCGCCGCCCCCGCCCCCGCGTAGGTCAGGCTATGCCTGACCCACTCCTCCCCAACCACCTCTCCCGCCGCCCCCGCCCCCCGTAGGTCAGGCTATGCCTGACCCACCCCTTCCCAAACACCTCTCCGCCCGCCCCCGCCCCGCACCCGCCCCGTGCACTTGCAGGCTACCCCCATCCCCAAAGGTGCAATAGGGCGTTAAAATAGCGGCTTGTCACATCCGGCCAGCGCGTCGTGGCGCCGCACCGGTTGCCCCTGTCGGCCAGGCCCCGGCCGACGCGTGAATGCCTTCTCCCGTTTCCGTTCCAAGACGGACCTCCATTCAGACAGAAGGGAAGTACGATGCCTCGCGTGATTGTGTTGGATCCGCTATCTCAAGACGGACTGGATCTTCTTGAATCGGCCGGCAATATCGAGTACGAGATTCGCACCGGGTTGTCGGGCAAGGATCTGAAACAGGCCCTCATGGAATACGACGGCGCCATCTGTCGAAGCGGAGTCAAGATCACGGCCGAGGCCCTCGAAGGAAACAAGCGGTTGAAGGCGATTGCGCGTGCGGGGGTCGGAACCGACAACATCGACAAGGATGCCGCCACCCGCCAGGGCATCGTCGTCATGAATACGCCGGGGGGAAACACGATTTCCACGGCCGAGCACACCATCACCCTCATGATGGCCCTCTCTCGGAATATCCATGCCGCCTATCAGAGCCTGGTCGAAGGGCGATGGGACCGCAAGCTCTACATGGGAACCCAACTGGCCGGAAAGACCCTGGGAATCATCGGCCTCGGCCGCATCGGGCAGGCGGTCGCCACGCGCGCCCTCGCCCTGGAAATGCAGGTGATCGGCTATGATCCGTTCCTGTCCGTCCAGCGTGCCAAGGATCTGGGGATCAAAACCTGCGACAGTCCGAAGGACATGCTTCCCGACGTCGATTACCTCACCGTCCACACGCCGCTGACCGACGAGACCCGAAACCTGATCGACAAGGACGAGATCGCCCTCATGAAGCGGGGCGTGCGGCTGATCAACTGCGCTCGCGGCGGCATCTACAACGAAGAGGCCCTGGCAGAAGGCCTCAGGAGCGGGAAAATCGCGGGCGTGGCCCTCGACGTCTTCCTCTCGGAGCCCTGCACCGACAGCCCGTTGTTCGGCATGCCTGGCGTGCTTTGCACGCCGCATCTGGGAGCCAGCACGGAAGAAGCGCAGACCAACGTGGCGGTCGAGGCCGCGGAACTGCTGATCGACTTCTTCACGACCGGGGCGATCCGGCAGTCGGTCAATATGTCCCCCCTGGATCCCAAAACTCTCGAGGGGCTGCGCGGTCACCTCAACGTGGCGTACCGGTTGGGAATGCTGCTGGCACAGGTGGACCACGCACCACCCACTCTGTGCCGCTTGAGCTACCAGGGAGAGGCCAGCAAGAAGAACACCTCGCTCCTGTCGGCCGCATTCGCTGCCGGCCTCATGCAGCATGCCATGGACTGCGAAGTCAATATCGTCAATGCGGAAGTCCTCCTGCGAGAGCGGGGCATCGAGCTGGTCGAAGAACGATCAAGCGATCCCGGTGAATTCAGTTCCTTGATCACGGCCGAAGTGGCCAGCGAGCAACTCACATCCAAGGCATCGGGAACGCTGTTTGGCAGCAAACCCCGGCTGGTCCGCAAAGGCGACTTCCAGGTGGAAGCCCCTCTGCAAGGCATTCTGCTGTTGTTCAACCACCGCGACACACCAGGGGTGATCGGCCGGGTCGGAGCACTCTTCGGAAAGCACCGGGTGAACATCGCGCAGATGTCGGTTGGCCGTGTCAGCGACCAGCCCGGAGGCCAGGCGGTCGGCATCCTGACCCTCGACAGCCAGCCCCCGGCAGAATCCCTGGCCGAACTGCTGTCGCTTGAGGCGATCAGCCGCGCATCGATCGTGAAACTGCCGGCAGCCAACGAACTGCCCACCTGGATGGGTGGCTGATGCGGCTTCGCCGGGCCCCGAGGAGGGTAGATGGGCTTGAGCCATCGCCCCCCAACCCATGGGACCAGACGCGCAACTGCCACAACCAGAATCGTTGCGCACGGAGTCCGTCGGTCGCCGGCCTGGAGCAACCGGGCGAGCTTGAGTCGCGGGCGCCGGAGGATTAGCCTGGAAGGATCCGGCGGCCCTGGTCCATTTCGAGCACCAAGCATGCAGTTCCCCTTCCTCCTGGCGGTCTTGGCCGCGCTGATCATTGCCGAGAACTGTCCGCATCAGCCGGTCGAGGGGATCGCCTGGCGATTGGGCCTGACGGTCCTGGAGATGGCCGTCGTCGTTGCCGCTGCCGCCTTCATCAGCCTTGTCACGTCCGTCCGTCTGCGGCGGCAGCCCCAGGAGGCCGAGCGGCATCTGACCACCAGCGGGCGCTGGCGGCGCCGACACACCTGGCTCTGGATCGCCGGGGTAGGAGTTGTCTCCGCCGCGGTCGGATGGCCGCAAATCGTCCGGTTCAACTGGGGATTCGACGGCAGCTTCCTGCTCGATGAGTTGCTGATTCTCGTTCCCGTGCTGGTGCCCCTGGTTCTCTCGTGGGTGGCGTTCTATTGGATCGAGCGGGCAACCTGGTCGGCACGCCTGGCGGTGGGTATCGCGGGCCCACGGCCCGCCCCCTCATTGAGGCACACTCTGTCGCTCCACGCCCGTCACTACTTCGGGGTCATGCTTCTGCCGATTCTCGTCCTCATCGCCGCGCAAGATGCGGTTGTCCTGTGGCTGCCCCGGGCACTCCACGTGTGGTCGGTGGCGATCTACGCGGCGCCGATCGCGCTGCTGGTGGCTTTCTTTCCGGTCCTGCTGCGCCGCCTGTGGAAGACACGGCCCCTGGAGATGGGAGAGCTCCGCGAGCGACTCACCCACTTGGCGGCCCGGGCACAGTTGCCGATCCGCCAGATCCTGGTCTGGGAAACTCGAGGGTCCGTCGTCAACGCGGCCGTCTCCGGCTGGGTCCCGGGCTACCGCTACGTATTCCTGACGGACGGGCTGATCGATCGGCTCACCGCGGAGGAGATCGAAGCGGTGTTCGGCCACGAACTGGGACACATCCGCCGTCGCCACCTGCTGTTGCGCGGGCTGGCCATGGTGGCCCCCCTGAGCCTGCTGATGGGCATTCAGCTCGTGTGGCCCGATTCGGAAACCTGGCTGGAACTAATCACCGCACAGATCCACGCGGTGGCCCAGTTGCCCCTGGCAGTCGGCACTCTGGTGGTGCTCTCGTCGTATGCCTATTTCGTGTTTGGCGGCTTCTGCCGCATCCTCGAACAGGAGGCCGACCTCTATGGTTGCAGCATGCTGCCGGCGGAGACTCTGCAGCAGGCCTGCGGGGTGTTCATCTCGGCCCTGGAGAAGTTGGGGGTCGAATCGGGCCTGAGCCGGAACCGGGGAACCTGGCAGCATCCGAGCGTCGCGCGGCGGACGGAGTTTCTGGCTGGGATTTCCAGCGATCCCCAGCGCCGCCGCCGCTTCCAGCGCCGCGTGCAGGGCCTCGACTGGATTCTGGTTGCCTGCGTGCTGCTGCCTGCCCTCGCCGCAATCCTGTTGTGATGCCCATGCGGGCTGTGTGCGGCTCGCCTGGCCGGAGATCGAAGTCGAATCCTTGCAGACGAGAACAGACATGCCGAGTGTGTTCAGGGATCCCGTCGGCTGGACGGAGAAAGCGGTTGGCACGACCGCCAGGTTCGTGTTCTTGTGCGCGTCCACGCTTGGCTTCTGGGCATTGGCCATGGCCGCCATGCACCTGGCTGTTCGGGTATCGGTGTCGATTGAAGAGGCAGACCCCACATCGCCGGCCTTCCACGGGTTCGTCTGGGCACTGGTGTATATCGTCACATTCGTCGGGTTCGTGGTGATGCCTGTGCTCTACTTGATCGCCCTGCAGGGAATACTGATGGTGGTGCGAACGAGAAACAAGACCAGGCGGTAACGGACCCCGCCGGCGCTTGGCCGGTCCGCCACGCCGAGCCTGGTATCGACCCGCTCGCTGCTGGTGCCGCTGGAGGCGGCCATCCGCGGCCACCGCGGAGATGGACCGATTTTTCCTTTAAGATCGAGCCCGTCTTCCGCGTCCAACGGGGTGGAACAAGCGAGGTTCGCTGCGTGATGGCCAGGCCAATCGACAGAACTACCGTGGATCGATTGGTGGTCAAACACCTGCCTCAAGCCCTGCGGTTTGCCCGCCGTCTGACGGGGGATCCGCATGCGGCGGAAGACGTGGTCCAGGAAGCGCTGTGCTTGGTTCTGAAGCGATGGCGGAGTTTCCGTGGCGAGGCGTCGTTTTCGACCTGGATGATGCAGATCATCCTCAACGTCGACCGTGACCGCCGGCGGCGGCAGCGGAAGACCGTGCCGCTCGTGCCCGACGAAATCGCGTCGACCCAGTCGCACCCCCCCGAAGAGGCCGTGGCCGAGGAACTCCACATCCGCATCCGGCAGGCGATCGACCGCCTGCCGGATCGTCAGCGCGAGGTGGCCATCCTGACCCTGGGAGAAGGGCTCTCGGCAAAACAGGTGGCCGATGTGCTCCAGACCACGGAAGCGAACGTCCACACCTGCCTGTGCCTGGCCAGGAAACGCATCGCCCAGGTTCTCGGGATCGTTGTATCCGGACGGGATGGATCATGAACGAATCACTTCAGTACCCCGATGACCAACTGGATCTGCAGATCCGGGCGGCCCTGCAGGTGGAAGACCTGCCGCACCAGCTCGCGAGCCTCCAGCAGTTCTGGGACCGGCGCTGCCGCCGTCAGAAACGACGACGCGTCGTGATGGCATCCGCGCTGGCGGCAACGATCCTCGCGGCCCTGACCCTTTCCGCCAGATTCCACGGGCGTCACGAGCCGCGCCGACCTGCGCCGGCGGCAGCTCTGCATCGGCCATCGCCGGCCGTTGCGGCCGCTCATTCCGAGCCGGTCACCCCCTTGCCTGCCGCCTCGATGGCCACGGGAGACGAACCATCGCCTGCTTCGGTCCGTCCCCCCACAACCTACGAACAGCTCGTTTTCACGGCACGCTCTCCCAGCACCGCCCGGCTCCGAACCGTAGCCAGCGCCGTGGCACGAATGATCGACCGTGCCGGTTCGGGAGACGAGGCGGGCGCGGCCGAGCTGAGCAGGGAGTGTGGCCTGCAGCAGCCGGCAATCGAGGAAGAGCTTCTTCGCCGCCTGGCCCGTGCCCGCCGGGGCGAAATTCGCGTCCTGCTGCGGCTGCTCGCCGCCTCGCCCACTCCAAGATCGGCGCAGCCGCTGCTCCTACTCGCGGAGGATGCCGAGTTTCGCGCTGAAGCCCTGGCAATCGTCGAACAGAGCGTGGGGACGGCGCGGCTGCCCGACATGGTGCGCCGGTCGCCCGATCCAAACGTGCGAAAGGCAATCTGCCGCCGGTTGCTGACCACCGGAGATGAGACATCGCTTCGCGCCTACCTCACTCTGATCCGGGAGCCAACGTTCGCGCCAGAAGCGCTGCCCGTGGCCGACAACCTTCCGCAGCCGGTGCTCGACGCGCTCGTGGCATGCCTTGACGACGACGATGACCAGACGCGGTTGGCCGCCGCCCTCGTGCTGGGGCGCGCCAACGGTCCGCTTGTGACGCAAGAACTTATCCGGCGCGTGACCGCCTCCGAGCCCCCGACGGGCCTCAGGGAGACATGGATCGCGCTGCTCGCATGCCGCGGCAGGCAAGCCGACCTGTTCCTGGCATATGCCTCCCGTGAGCCCAAGCTGCTCGGCCCGCTCTATCGAACCCGGATGTGGTGGGAGACACGAATACCGCTCTGGTATGTGGTCGCTTTCAGCGGCTGAAGAGACATCGCCCCGGTTTGCTTGCACACGTTGAGGCCGGAAGGCAAGCGGGCGCCGACTCCTGAACAGAATCGAGGTCCGAAACGTTTCCTTGGTGACATCGCGTCGACCTCAGCGACCTTCGACGCGAGCCGAACAATTGGTCCCTGAATTGAGGAGAGGATTTGCCATGGGTAATTTGACATTCGGTCGTTGTGCGGGTGCACTGATTCTTGCAGCGGCGGTCGGCCTCGCCCCAGGCATGGTGGAAGGCCAGACGGTGCCACTGGCAAAGGCCCAGCCCGGCCCTCTGACTGCCGTCCCTGCGGCCAGCCAGATGCAGATCCTCACCTACGACGTGGGGGACCTGATCCTGGATGTGCCCGACTATCCGTACCTCGGATCAGGAATCTCCTCCCACCTTTCCCACGGCTCCCGCGGTGGTGGCATGCCCGGCATGGGTGGCATGGGCGGAATGGGGGGCGGGATGGACGCAGCGGGGGGCGGATACATGTCGGTTCCGGACCAGATGGGATCTTCTACAGACGCCTTGGGCGCCACGCAGCGCCCGGGCCAGGCTCTGTCGACCTCCCGCATCACAATCGAGGACCTCAAGCGGGTCATCCTCACCGTCATCGCGCCGGACACCTGGGCCGAGAATGGCGGCCAGGAGGGGGAATTGCAGCATCTGGGCACCGCCCTGATCATTCGCCAGTCGCCGGCGGTCCACAAGGAGATCGAGAGCCTACTCGAACAGCTCCGCAAAGGATCGGGCAAGCAGAACACGGTGGCAATCGACGCCCGCTGGTTGCTGCTCGATTCCGACGAGTTGGAACGCCTCATGCCGCCCAATGACCAGGGAGAGCCCCGTATCGACCGCAAGACGCTCGCCGAGTTCACACGCCGCCCGTCCAGCATCCGGGGCCAGACCAACTGTTTTACCGGGCAATTGGTGTACCTGGTCAGCGGGACTCGCCGCAACGTGGTGACCAGTTTCGTGCCGGTGGTCGGCAGCCTCGATCGTCCCCTCGAGCGGCAGTACGCGGCCCTGGCTGGAGAGGCTCGGGTGGTTCCGGCACAGGCGCTCATTGGCGACAGGGCGGTAGGCTACCAGCCCGTCATCGACACGCCCAATCTGGGAGTGCTTTTGCAGATCCGTCCCACCCTCGTGCCGGGCCAGGCCAAGGCCATCGTGGACCTCCAGTCCACGCTCACCGTGTTGGCCGATTCGTCGCCGGATCTTGGGGTCCCCGCCGAAAAGACTGAGGATCCCCTGGTTCCGAAGGTGGACCGGGTGGCAATCGAGACCCAGGAACTGGCAACCACCCTCAGTGTTCCCCTCGGCCAGCCCGTGCTTGCGGGCGGGCTCACCTACATCGGCCCCTCGGCCGATGCAGCCCGTCAGATCGCGGCCAAGGAAAAAGAAACAGGCGTCGAAGCCCCCCAGCTCTACCTCGTACTCGAGCTCAAGTAGCCCCGCCCGCTTCACCTCCCGCTTCTTCTCTTTCAGTCCCCGGGAGCGCCGCCACTCCATAGCCACGACCGTGAGCCCCTGGACTCGCCAGCCGCCCACCACAATCCCCAAGCCCCGCAGGGGCGCCAGTCAATCGGGATAGGGGGGAGCCTTGCGGCTCCCGCCCTCCCACACCACCGGGCA
>CAZLWV010000081.1:0-35547 GCA_964563135.1 uncultured Planctomycetaceae bacterium | reverse complement strand
ACCACAGCCTTCGTCATTCGGGCTTTGTCCTTCTTTCGTCATTGGCTTCTATCATTCGACAATTCTTCCCTCCGCTTTCCCCTTTTCGTTTCCCCCTTTCTCAGGATCTCCCATGAACGCCCCACCAGGCCAACGTTGATTTCGAGAGATGTGTCTGCGGTTCCGTCAGTTGCGTTTCAGTAGCATCCTCCGCCGCCCGTCCGGCCGGCAACGAGGACGACGATGAAGGCGACAACCGGCTGCCTTCGGTGGTCGACCACGGCGCGAATGCTGCCTTCACCCAGGCCAAGGCCGCTGCCCACTCCACCTACCAGAAGCCCGTCTCGCCCTGACCTCTGTCCCCCGTCCTCTGCCCCTTCCATGTTCTCCGTACCACGAACCTCAAAGATCGTGGAATCTTACACAAAGACTGGCGACTTGCCGCGCGCAGCCCCTTTTCAGCTCGAGCGGTAGCTCCCCTTGGCTCACCGTGCCGCCCCGTCGTGACTCCTGACATCTGCTTTCTGTTCTCTGTCCTCTGCTCTCCGTCCCCCGCCCCTCCACAAAACATAAAATGCCCTGAACCCCGTTGGCCGAAGGCCATGCTCACCCCAGGACAGCAAAGGCAGCCCCGGCCAACCGTCGATCCGCACTATTCCACACCTTGCAACCAGCCGCCACCAGCCCATGAGGCGTCTCTTCCCGACCCTGAGAGTTACACAGACCCGATTTTTCTGCCCGCAGTTGCGTTCTCACCCCCGGAAGGTCACAATCGGAAGGCCGGCAGTCAGGACCTCAGGACGAGGATCTCCGGCCCCGGCGGGCGGCCTTGCTGCCCTGTGCGACCTGAATTCCGCGTCGCCACAAAGACGTTGACGGATCCGCACTGCATGATCCCCGGTTCTGCACCGGCCGGCGTCCTCCGAGCCCGGCGACCTGCCCGCTCACGAGACCGCCAACCCCAAGGAGCAAAAGACCATGACGCTGTGCAACATGTCCCAGACGGCTTTCCTGGCCGCCCTCCTGATCCTGCCGGCCCGGGCCGATTCGCAGGAAATCAACCAGCCGGCCCGCGATGTCCCGGTGGCCTACCAGGTCGATGTTGCCGTCGTTGGCGGAGGCGTGGGGGCCGTGTCTGCGGCCGTCGAAGCCGCCCAGGCAGGGGCCAAGGTGTTTCTCGCCGCACCCCGTCCCTATCTGGGAGAAGACATGGCCGGCATGCTCCGCCTCTGGCTCGAAGACGGCGAGAAACCCGCCGGACCGCTCGCCGAGTTGCTCTACAACGATCCGGTCCAGGAACAAGACGGCCCCCATCCGGATGCCATGCACTTCACCTATGAGGCAAGCCTGCCTCCGGCTCGCGCGCACCAGGACTCGACTCCGCCCACGCTGCTGGCCGACGGCAAATGGTCCGACGCCTCCTCCCAGAGTGTTCAGTACGATGGCGACGTCACGCTCACGGTCGACCTGGGCCAGTCCAAGGAGGTCCGGGAAGCCCGCCTGATGGCCTACTATCGCGGCTCGGGCCAGGCGCCGGGCAACTTCATGGTCAGCCGTGTCGACGTTTCCATCTCCGACGATAAGCAGGCGTGGACCCCGGTCGGTTCGGTCGAGCGGACGTCGTCCGAGGCTGCCTCGATCCTCGCCGTCGAGGTGGGGCGCCGGACTCGCTATCTCAAGTTCGACGTGCACAAGCCGGAGAGGGAGGCCCGAGTTCTCCTGGGCGAGATCGAGATCCTCGGCATGCCCTCGGCCCCCGATCCGGCCTCGGCCACCCTCCCCAGACCCCCTCGCCCCATGCACGTGAAACGGACCCTTGACAATGCCTTGCTGGAAGCCGGTGTTCGATACCTCTACGGCTGCCAACCCACGGAGGTCCTCGTCGACAAGTCGGGGCGGATCGGCGGCCTGGTCATGGCAAACCGTGCCGGACGCCAGGCGGTGCTCGCCAAGGTGATCATCGATGCCACCGATCGCGGTTCGCTGGCCCGCATGGCCGGTGCCCGGTTCCAGCCTTTTCAGCCGGGAATGCACACCTTCCGCCGGGTCGTCATCGGCGGCGAGCCGTGCGCGGCCGAGAATCTGACCGCCCGTATCGCCGGACAACCGTATGTCGGCCCGTATCCCAATCCGGCCAAGACCTCCAGCAACAAGTTCCCCCTCATCGAGTACACCATCCGGCTCCCCATGGCCGACGACACCCCGGCCGCCTGGGCAGCGGCCGATCAGGCGGCGCGCAATCTGACCTATCACTCGGAGCAGCAATACACTTCCGATGGCCTGTTCCACGTGCCGACCGGCCCGATGTTTGCCCGTGCCGCCGCGGAAGGAGACTGGACCGGCGTCGAGTCTCTTCCGCTCGATTCGTTCCGCCCCCAGGGGATCGACGGTGTGTACCTTCTGGGAGGCTGTGCCCAGATCTCGCGCCAGCAGGCCGAGCAGCTCCTTCGCCCCCTGTCGCTGATCGCCATGGGAAGCCGGATCGGCAAAGCAGCAGCAGCCGAGGCGGCCGCCACGGCGCAGCCCGAAGAACTTGCCGTCCGTATCGGACCAGTCGCCCAGGATGCTCCGCGCTGGGACGTAGGCGAATTCCTCAATGGCCCTCGCCCGATCGACCGGGGGCTGGCCACGGTCGCCCAGCCCGCCGGCTCCCTGCCGGTGCTTGCCCGCTACGACGTCGTCGTGATCGGCGGAGGCACGACCGGAGCTCCGGCCGGCATCGGAGCGGCTCGCCAGGGCGCTCGAACCCTGGTAGTCGAGTACCTCCATGAGCTGGGCGGTGTGGGCACCACCGGCGCCATCTCCAGCTACTACTGGGGAAACCGCATTGGCTTCAGCGCCACCGTCGAAGACGGCAAGAAAACCTGGGTCCCCCAGCAAAGGATCGAGTGGTGGCGCAAGCAGCTCCTCGATGCCGGCGCCGACATCTGGTTCGGCACCGTCGGATGCGGCGCCGTCGTCGACGGCAAGCAGGTTCGGGGCGCTGTGGTCGCGTCCACCTGGGGCCGGGGTGTCGTGCTCGCCGATGTCGTGATCGATACCACCGGCAACTCCGATATCGCTGCGGCCGCCGGCGCGCAGGTCGACTACACCGATCACCGCGAACTGGCCATGCAAGGCACCGGGCTGCCCGGCACACGGCTCGGCGCAACCTACAACAACACCGACTTCACCATCACCGACGAAACCGACATGGTCGACGTCTGGCACATGTTCGTCTTCTCCAAGGACAAGTACCCGGAAGCCTTCGACCACGGCAAACTGATCGATACCCGCGAACGGCGGCGCGTGGTCGGCGATTTCAGCATGACGATCCTGGACCAGTTCAACCTGCGGACCTATCCCGACACGATCCAGATCGCCTACAGCAATTTCGACACCCACGGATACACGGTCGATCCCTACCTGGAACTGAATCATCCCGAAAAGGTCGGCGTCTACGTGAACGTGCCCTACCGCTGCTCGCTGCCCAAGGGGCTGGAAGGCATTCTCGTCGGCGGGCTGGGAATGAGCGTCGACCGCGACGCCGTGCCGCTCACCCGCATGCAGCCCGACCTGCAGAACCAGGGCTACGCCCTGGGAGTCGCCGCGGCCATGGCCACGCGAGCCGGCCTGGAGCTCCGCGAAATCGATATCCGCCAGCTCCAGCAGCACCTCGTCGCAGTCGGAAACCTTCCCAAAGAGGTCCTCGAGCAGAAAGACTCCTATCCGATCCCCGAGGAAAAGGTGGCCGCCGCCGTCAAGAGTCTGCCCAGCGAGCCCCAGGTCGCCTCCATCATTCTCGCCCGGGCCGACGTCGCCTTGCCGCTCGTGAAGAAGGCCTTCCAGGCGGCCGAGGGCGAAGACAAGTTGGTCTACGCCCACGCCCTGGCCGTCCTGGGTGACGACCTCGGACTCGACGTTCTCATCGAGAAAGTGCGGACCTATGACGCCTGGGATGAAGGCTGGAACTACCGCGGTATGGGCCAGTTCGGCTCGGCCCTCAGTCCGCTCGACCGGCTGATCGTGGCCCTGGGACGAGCCAGCAACCCGCGCGCCATCGACGCAATTGTCGAGAAGGCCAAACTGCTGACCGCCGAATCGGAGTTCTCCCACCACCGCGCCGTGGGCCTCGCCTTGGAACGGATCGGCGATCCCCAGGGAGCCCAACCGCTGGCCGAATTGCTCACCAAGCCCAGCATGTCGGGCTACGTGATCTACACGGTGGAAGACGCGCGGATTGCCGATCAGCGCAGTCCCGATGGAACCAACGCCGTGCAGACGCGGCGCGATTCACTCCGCGAGCTGGCATTGGCCCGGGCCCTCTATCGCTGCGGCGACTACGGCAGCATGGGCCTGCAGATCCTCACGGAGTACACCAAAGACCTCCGCGGCCACTTCGCCCGTCACGCTAAGGCCGTGCTGGAACAGGGAAAGGAGTAACCGTCACTCACGTCTCCTTCTCATCACGCTTCCCCGAACCATCATACTCACGAAATTCGGTGAGCGAGATACTGTTGTCGTGGTCGCGATCCAGAGTCCGGAACACCAAGGCGATGTCGATCACGCTGCGGCCGAACTCGCTGCGTTCGAACTCGACCCGGCTGAGACGGGCGTTTCCGTTGCTGTCCGCCTTCCAGAACAGTTCATCCTCGTTGCGGTAGCTGTACTCTCGCAGCGAGAGTCCCCCGCTCTTGTCCGCGTCGCGCTCGGCGAACTCCGCCTTCCCCTTCTCTTTTTCTTCCGGGGTCCTTTTCCAGAACAGGAACTCCTGCAATTCCAGCGCGTTGCTGGCGTCCTCGTCACGCATGCCGAAAACGGCTTCCACCGGCTTGCTTGAGAACTCCTCCAAGCTGAGCACCCCGCTCCCATCGCGATCCATGGCACTGAAGACCTGCTTGACCGTTCCGTTGTTCACCAGACGCGTGTTTCGAGCCGAATACTCCGCGAGCGACATCTCCCCATCCTCGTTCACATCCAGCTTCACAAACCACGACTCGTCATTTCGCAGCGAGTGCTCCTCATACGAAAGAGAACCACTCCCATCTTGATCCAACGCCGCAAAGACCTTCTTGACATGAGATGCAGGGGCGTAACTCATCTCGCTCACGCTGAACTCTTCCATCGAAATCTGGCGGTCCAGGTCGAAATCGGCAAACCCGAACTCGGCTTGCTTCGGCTTCGTGCAGAACTCGTCGTACACGACGCGCCCATCCTCGTTGCGATCGAGCGAGTTGAAGACTTCAGCCGCGCGTTGCTTGCCTTCCGGTGTTGGCCAATCGGCTTGGAACTCTGCCAGTGCCAGGTCGCCATCGCCGTTGCTGTCGATCCGGTATATACATTTCTGGCGTGATCCGGTGCACCGCCGGATCGCCGCCACCACGAGGGGCGGTGTCCGTCGAAACTGAACGAGCAACTGTCCCTCCCCGTTCTCCGCGTCCCAATCCTTGGCCTCGGGAAACTTGGCTCCGCCAGGAAAACAGATGAAAAGCGTCTCTCCCTCCCGGCGAAAGAAGGCACGTGAACCCTCCCCCAGGATCTTGGTCTCCATGAACAGTTCCTTGTTCCCGTCCCGCACTTCCACGTGGTACGGAATCGTCACGGGCTTGCCGATCTCGGTGACCACCAGCTCCGTCTCTTCAAACGCGAACCTCGCCGGTCGTATCCCTTCCACCTTCTTGCCTGCGGCCCGCATCACGACGACGTCCCATGTCCCCCGGATCTCCTCGAGGGCCGCAATCGCGGCCGAATCCACTTCGTCGGGCGAAGGCGAACGTACTTCGAAGCTCTCGAACACCGCATCCATCTCCTCGATCGCCTGCGAGTTCTTCGCGACAATCCCGACCCACTTCGGCGAGCCGTCGCCCCACTCCTTCTGGCCAACCAACTGGAATTCGTCGCCGTCGGTGCTGGTCGCATACCGATACAGCTTGCCACACTTGGTAATCCGCAGCCAGACGCGATCGAAACTGGCTACACCTGCGATATCGTTGTAGAGGCCGATCGCTTCGCGATTCGTCTCTTTCAGAAACGCGAGAGAAGGACCGTAGCGAGCGTGTTGCACCACCCACTTGACATAGTTGTCGTCATCGTCGTACACCAGGAGCCCCGCCTGCTGGTACGGAACCTCGGGCCGGAAATTGGCCAAACACACCGTCACGACAAAATCCCCCCCTTCCACGGCTGGATTGGGGACCAGAAACAAGTTCCTGGGGCGCACTTCCGGCCCCGCCGTCATCTCATCGCCGTAAATGGTCCCCGGCTGCGTGGTGATCGTCAGGCTGCCCGGGTTCTTCTCCAGCGAAAAATGCGTAGGATCGGGCCGAACCTGTTTCCATGAGAGCGCGAATTTTTTGTCGAACGAATCCACGAGTTGAAACTTTCGCTCAGCCTTCAGCGTCGCGGCGTTGGCCGCAGCATCCGCCGCCGCGGGCTCGTCGGCCGCAGACTTCGCGGATTCCACCGCCTCGGCTTCCGCTGCCGGAGCCGTGCCGGAGGGAGCCGGTGGTGCCTGGGCCAGAGCCACCGGCAGGAAGATCGCCGACAGAACGACCAAACCCGCATATCCGAACCCGCCGAGCCGCACAGGTCTCTCGTGCCGATAGATCATCGTCAATCTCCTTTCCATCATCCGGAAGCCACCCACCCCGCTGCCAAACCAGTGGAGCACGGACCGGCGTTCGGATTGTTCACCAAAGAACTCGAGCGTTTTCAACAATGCCGAGGCATAAGCCAGATACGAATCGGGCAATAGAAAGGTCACCCAGGCGTCGCAACATTCCTCTTCGGCGCGCCGCAGCGCGTCGCGCACATACCAGACGACCGGAAACCACCAGTAGAGCCCCGAGGCCGCAAATTCCGCCAGTCGTACCCAGGTATCGCGCCGCTTGATGTGGGCCAACTCGTGCGTCAGAACCGTCCGGCGCTCGTCCGTATCAAAACGCTCAAGCAACGCCGACGGCATCAAGATCCGTGGTTGACAGCCGACCGCCCAGACCATCGGCGAGATGACGCCGGAAACGATCTGGGTCTCCGGGCAGCGTTTCAGCCCAATCTGCCGGCAAATCTCCCGGATTTCCTCGCGAAGCTCCGGCGGAGCCGGCTTCGCATAGGCAATCAGCCGATGGATACGCCATGCCCGGGTGATGGCAAATGCAAACCAGAGCAAAGCTCCGCCAAACCACACCCCAACGGCAATGCCCCGCAGCGAAGGAATCCCCCAAGGTTCCGGCTTCTCGATCCCAGGGGATTGCGATTCGAATGGACCGTCTGACGTTGGCACAACGCCGTGATCCCAGACGTCCACCTCGCCGCTTCCTGAAGCACCGGAATCCGGCAGAGAGGACTCTGCATCGTCCTTGCTTGAGAGCGGCGGCTGCTCAGGAACTGGAATCGCCAGACTCTCGCCGCCCACGCTGGGGCCGAGCGCCTCCGGCAAGGGGCTCGCCAAAACTACCGCTTGGCGAGCCGGCGCGGCATCCACAGCGCGTTCCACCAGCGGCAGGGGAAGGAAGATCACGGGCGGCGTGAGCAGCTTGATGAAGACCAGGAGACAAGTCAGGTGGATGAGCGACGGATGGCACCTGCGCACCGAGAACACCGCGGCAACCACCGCCAACAACGTGGCCATCAAGGCATTGCTCAGGCCGATCTCAAGCATCCCACGTTCCCCTTCACAACCGATGCGGCCACACCGCCCGGCGTTTCACACGATGTCGACCGGGGAACTGCATTGCCGTGTTCGCGCCCCCCAATCAGACATTACTCAGACCCGCCGGGCGGACCATTTCGTTCGGCCCTCTTCCTCTGGCGTTCCAGCTCTGCCACCAGATTCTGTAAAGACTCGCACTCCGTGCTGGTCAATCGCACCGGTTTCACCAGTTCGGCAAAGAGCGATACGATCGACCCACCGCTGAGTCCGTTCGCCAACTCCTGCATCCCCCAACCGATCAGCTCATCACGACCGACGATCGTCTGGAAAACATGGGCTCGGTTACTCCGGTTCCTCCGGACGTAACCTTTCTTCTCAAGCCGCTCCAACAGTTTCTGCACAGTGGCGTACTGGGCAACTGTCCCGTCGGCATAGACCGCGTCGGTCACTTCGCGAATCGTCACAGGCCCCTTTTCCCAGAGCACGTTCAGGACCCCGAGTTCTCCCTCGGTTACATCACGAAACAGCCGCGCCATGGGCACCTCTTATAAGTCAGACAACTTGACTGAGTACGATTCTACCGCTTTGGACATTGCTGTCAAGCAAAAGAGGTCGAGACGCGCTGACTCAGCCTTCCCTCTCTCACCGCGATAGCACTCCGGAAGATGCGGTAGCCTACCCCCTCAAAGCAGGATTTCCCGTCTGGGTCAATTCGGGATCATTCCACAGCGCGTGTGGACGAGGCCTCCAGGCCGTCGCCACGCCCGTCGAGCTCCACGATGACTCTCCGATACGCGTGGATTGGATCTCGCCCGCGTCCCGTCAAGATCTCACGCTCATCGTCCGATATGAGAGTTGACTATCTTTGCCAACATACTTATGATTATGTGCATTCACATACTTCGTCTGACAGGGGAACGAACATGAGCATCGACTCGGGCCGGAGAATCTTCAACAACATCACCGCGTGCATCGGAAACACTCCGCTGGTGCAGCTCCACCGAGTGACTGAGGGCTGTGTGGCCACTCTGGTCGGGAAGATGGAGAACATGAACCCACTATGGAGCGTGAAGGATCGCATTGCCCGCGCCATGATCGATGCAGCCGAACGTGACGGCAAAATCAAGGACGATACGGTCGTCATCGAGCCCACCAGCGGCAATACGGGGATCGGCCTGGCCTACGTCTGCGCCGCCCGTGGATACCGCCTCGCGGTGACCATGCCGGAGAGCATGAGCCTGGAACGCCGCCGATTGCTCAAGGCTCTGGGGGCTGAGGTCATTCTCACGCCGGCTGCGGAGGGAATGCCCGGTGCGGTCCGGAAAGCGGAACAACTGGTAGCCGCCAACTCGAACTACTTCATGCCCCAGCAGTTCAAGAACCCCGCCAACCCGGAGATCCACCGCATAACCACGGCCGAAGAAATCTGGCGCGACACCGAGGGCAAGGTTGACGTCTTCGTGGCCGGAGTGGGGACAGGCGGCACGATCACGGGCGTGGGTGAAGCCCTCAAGGCCCGCAAGCCGAGCGTGCAGATCGTGGCCGTCGAGCCTGCCAACAGCCCCGTGATCAGTCAGCGCAAGGCGGGTCAGGAGCTGAAACCCGGGAAGCACACGATCCAGGGAATCGGCGCCGGATTCATTCCAGACGTCCTCAACCTCGATGTCATCGACGACGTGGTGCAGGTCCAGGACGAGGACGCCATGGAGACCTCTCGCCAGCTCGCCAGACGCGAAGGGCTGATGTGCGGCATCAGTTGCGGTGCGGCCGCATGGGCTGCACGGGAGGTCGCACGCCGGGAAGAAAACCGCGGCAAACTCGTCGTGTTCATTCTCCCGGATCTGGGAGAACGCTATCTCTCGACCAAGCTGTTTCCGGAATAGCTCGCAAGCGACCGGTCAACTTCCTGCTCCGCATCAGAGCTTGCCGCTCTTGAGCAGCGGGAAGAACTGGCGGACCATCTGCACGGCAGCCGGACCCACGAGCACCACGAAGATGCCCGGGAAGATGAACATCACCAGGGGGATGATCAGCTTCACCGCCGTCTTGGCCGCCTTCTCCTCGGCCAGTTGGCGGCGGCGAGTTCGCATCGAATCGCTCTGAACGCGGAGCGCCTGGGCAACACTCGAGCCGAACTTGTCGGCCTGGATCAGCACCGCCGCCAGCGACCGGAGATCCGACACACCGGTCCGCGCCCCCAGTTCGTGAAGCACGTCGCTACGGGACCGGCCCATCTGGAGCTGGAAATTGGCGATCCCGAACTCCTCCGCGATCACCGGATACGAACGCGACATCTCATCGGCCACCTTGCGCATGGCCTGGTCCAACCCGAGCCCGGCCTCGACGCACACGACCATCAGGTCCAACGCGTCGGGCAGCCCCAGGAAAATGCCGCTCTTGCGGGACCTGGCAATGAACCCCAGCACGATGTCCGGCAGGTAGAAGAAGAACCCCGCGGTGAAAACGGCCGCCATCAGCGATTTCTGGCCTACACCGGCCAGCCCGAGTATTGTCCCGCCTCCGAGGAACAGTCCCAGCAGAAGGAGGCCGAACTTCATGCCGAGAAAGATGCTTTCAGCCGCTTCGCCGCGGAATCCGGCTGCAGTGAGACGGCTTCGCAGCTTGCCCAGCTCCACTTCGTTTTTCGGTTGGAGCGGCTTGGCCAGGGCGGGACTGGCCTTCTCGAGAACACGAGTCATCCTCTCGGTGGCCCGCTGCGGAGCGGCTTCGGTGCGGGATCGCGGATTCTTCAGCTCATCGAGGCGCTCGACGGCGCGCGACTTGTCGGCCGCCACGAGATTCATCGCCCACCAGGCAACGGCCGCACACATGCCGAATACCGCGAACGGAAACAAGTCGACGAAGCTGATGGACATGGCCAGGGGTATCATGGCTGCATCCTCATACCTTGATATTGACAATCTTGCGGATACACAGGGCACCAAGGACCTGCATGAACAGAGCCACGGCCAGCATCTTCCGCCCCAGTTCATCCTCGAACAGGAGCATTACGTACGTGGGATTGAGATAGTAGACCACCATAAACAGCAGGAACGGCAGCGCCATCAGGATGATGCCCGAAAGGCGTCCTTCACCGGTCAGAGCCTGGATCTGCCCCCAGATCTGGAACCGTTCCCGGATCAGGTGCCCGATCTTGTCGAGAATCTCGGCCAGGTCACCACCCGTCTGCCGCTGGAGAATGACCGCCGTCACGAAGAACTTGAGGTCCGTATTGGGGATTCGATCGGCCAGCGACCGGAGCGATTCCTCCATGGAGCATCCCAGGTTCTGCTCTTCGAACACCCGGCCGAATTCCTTGCCGATCGGTTCGCTCATTTCGGTCGACACCATCTGGAATCCCGCCGGAAGGCTCTGGCCGGCACGCAAGGCGCGGGCGACAAGCTCCATGGCATCCGGAAGCTGTGCCCCGAACGCCTTGAGGCGGCGTTTGCGACGCCAGTAAAGCCACAGGAAGGGCATGCTGGCCATGAACATCCCCAGGACCGGAATCAGCCCCGGGTGAACGCCTACGGCAGCTCCCAAGCCGGACCCGCACAGGGCAAAAATACTGCAGATCAGGAGCAGCTTCGGAAGTGTGAGCGTTGTGTCAGCCTGGGCGAAGATGGCCTGAAAGTTGCCGAAGCGGCTGAACACCTTGTCCGTCAGGGTCGGCATCGACTCGAGCGGCTGGGCCAGGAGCGTCGACTCCTTCTCCGCGTGTTTCGACTTTCGTCCGCTTCCCGTGAACGATTCCAGCCGATCTTCGACGCGGCCACTGGAGTCTCCTCGCAAAGCGACGGCAACCGCACCAACCAGGCAGGATACTCCAAAGAAGGTGGCGACGGCAATAAACAAAGTAGTCATAGTCGCAACTCGGAATGCTTGGGACTTCTCATCCAACAACCTCCGCCTCTTCCAGGGGAAACCGTGCGCTGCAACGCAACGTATTCGGCGAGAAGGTGGCGGTGATTCATTGACCGGTCGTGTTGTTCGGGAAAGGGCGACGCCGCCGGCTGGCAGACATCCAACGCTCCCGCCCCGGAGGGCGGACCGCTCCTAGTCTTTTGTCACAGCTAAGAATTGGGATCGAGACTGTGGAACGACTCGGCGATTGTCGCATGATTCTACGCCATGGATCCCAGGACTGAGCTGTGGCAGAGCACTAGTCCTCCAGCATGACGCGCTGGCGGAAAGCACTGGCCGGAA
The DNA here is from genome assembly GCA_964563135.1 of uncultured Planctomycetaceae bacterium. Lineage (GTDB taxonomy): Bacteria > Planctomycetota > Planctomycetia > Pirellulales > Thermoguttaceae > JAAYAY01. The sequence goes on along the minus strand of CAZLWV010000081.1, from coordinate 23,732 downwards.
GGCGGACACCCGCCGCTTCCAGTCGGGGCATGAACGTCGGGCGTATGCCGTGGGCAATGAAACGTCCGTAGGCTCGGCCGTTCTCGTCGATTCCATCCGGTTCGTAACTGTAAATATCCTGCATCACCACGGTGTCCTGCTCCATGCCGACAACCTCGGTGATGTGGGTGATCTTGCGTGGTCCGCCCTGGAGGCGGTTTGCCTGCACGACAAGGTCGACGGCACTGGCAATCTGGGTCCGCATCGCCTTGAGCGGAAGATCAAAGCCCGCCATCATGATCATCGTTTCCATACGGGCAATGGCGTCGCGCGGCGTGTTCGCGTGGAGCGTGGTCATCGATCCCTCGTGGCCGGTGTTCATGGCCTGAAGCATGTCGAGCGTTTCCGGGCCGCGACACTCGCCGATGATGATTCGTTCGGGCCGCATACGAAGGGCGTTGCGCACCAGGTCAGTCGCCGTGATGGCCCCCTTCCCCTCGATGTTTGGCGGACGCGTTTCCAGGCGGACCACATGGTCCTGCTGCAACTGCAGTTCCGCGGCGTCTTCGATTGTCACAATACGGTCGGAGTTGCCGATGAAACTCGAAAGCGTGTTCAGCAGCGTCGTCTTTCCGGAACCCGTACCGCCGGAAATCACCACGTTGAGCCTGGCCTTGATCGCCCCCTCCAGGAGCATGACCATCTCGGGGGTGAAGGCCTTGAAATTGAGCAGGTCTTCCAGCTTCAACGGGTTCGACCCGAACCGGCGAATGGAAACGGCCGCACCGTCGAGCGCCAACGGCGGAATGATCGCGTTGAATCGCGAGCCGTCCTGCATGCGGGCGTCGACCATCGGACATGTTTCATCCACACGCCGCCCGACCTTCGAGATAATCCGGTCGATGATCTGCAGCAGGTGGTCGTTGTTGCGGAAGACCACGTTGCTCTTCTCCATCTTGCCGCGGCGTTCGCAGTAGATGTTCTTCGGGCCGTTGATGAGAATGTCGCTGATCGTCGGGTCCTTCAGCAGTATCTCGAGCGGACCGAGCCCGAAGGTCTCGTCCAGCACCTCATCGATCAGCCGCTCCCGCTCGGTTCGGTTCAGCAGCGTGCCTTCCGAATCGCACAGATGCTCGACCACCAGTCGGATCTCGCGACGGAGCTTGTCCCCCTCCAGATCGCCGACTCGCGAAAGGTCCAGCTTGTCCACCAGCTTGCTGTGGATTCGCTGCTTGAGTTGTTCGAAACTCGCTTCTTTGTCGTCCGGGGCCCGGTTCGGATGGGTTGTGGTTTTCATGACCTTCGACTCGATGCTCCTTGCCGAGTGATATCAAACGTCAGCACGCCGCGGGAAGCCCCAGCCAAACATGGAAGTCCCTTGCCCGGCCTGTCGCGCTGGCATATCTCGTCAGAGGAAGCATAGCTTACATGTGGATTCCGACCGCTGAGGAAGCCAGACATGCCCGGCGAAAAGTCTGAGGCGTTTCTGACGGTATTGCCGGTTGTAACGAGGCCGGATCCCGGTTCGGCATTCACCCGGGCAGAGAAGCCGCGTGGAGGATGAGTTTGGCCACCTCGGGACCGCAGTTGAATCGCACAGGGATCTCGCCAGACACCCCCCGGCTGACGTGCATCACGGTGGGGGCAGCAAGAAACACCCCCGAGGCGTACTCGACTCCATGGCGGCTGGGTGAAACGATCGGTCCCACCAGAGGCAGCCGGATCTGCCCGCCGTGCAGATGGCCCGCCAGAAACAAATCCACCTCGTAATGCTGCGCCCAGCAGATCTGGTCCGGACTGTGACTGAGGACAACTCGCAGGGGCCCCCCGCGGCTCGACGGGGGAGGGGCGTTCTCCAGGTCGGCCGCCGGCGGGAACCAGGGAAGTTCATTGCCGGCCAGAATGATCCGCTCCTGGCCGACGGCAAGTTCCAGCCACCGCCCTCCCACGTCGACCAGTCCCACGTCCTCCAGGGCTGCTCGCAGACCCGCGGCGCCAACTTCGGCATCGTGGTTGCCGAGCACGAAATAGCAGCCGTGGCGGCTCTGCAGGCGTCCCAGCGTGTCGGGGATCCAGTCGAGGCACGCTGCGTTGTCCACCAGGTCCCCCGTGATGGCAATCAGGTCTGGTTCCAGGTCGTTGCAGATCCGCACGACCTCCTGAAAGTAAGTCTTCGCAATCCGGCCGGTGAAGTGGAGGTCCGACAGGTGAAGCACCGTGAACCGATCGAGTGCCGGTGGGAGTCCGCGCAGATCCAGCCCCCGTTCCACCACTTCCAGGTCCAGGGTCTGATTGCCTGGAAGGTGGACGAGAAAATGGTGCGGAGAATGCTCGCCTCCAGACGCCGCCGGCACCTCGCGGAGGCGGAGAACGCGGCGCCGGCTGCTGCGCAGAGAACTGGGAACACCGGCAACACGCCGGCGTATCCACGCGACGACTGCAAACAGCGCGGCCAGCCCGCATACTGCCAGGTAGGGCAGGGCCGCCGGCGGAAGAGTACAGAAACGCAGTTCGCATCCCAGGTGTTCAGCTCGGGTCCAGAACCAGTATCCCATCGCCATCGGAACGGATGGCACGAGCACGAACACGGAGAGCCAGACGTACTTGCCGACACGGCGCGAAATCGTGGTGGCGTGGACGCGATTGACCAGGACGACACAGAGGACCATGTGGCCCAGGAAGGCCCAGAAGAGCGCAAGAGCCAGAAGGATAGTGTCCATCTACGCTTGACTGGAAGGCTCAGGCGGGTTGACGACCTGTTCCACCGTGCTGAGCAACTGGTCGACCCGGAAAGGCTTGTAGAGAACAGCCCGCAGGCCGGCCTGACGCGCCTTGACGATCGAGTGGCCTGGATCATAGCCAAAGCCCGTCATCAGGATCAGGGGCAGCGGATCCACGTTCCAGATCTCCCGGAGTTTGAGCATGAAATCGTGGCCCGACATGTCGGGGAGGCGGATGTCGCTGATGACCACGTCGTATCCGCTGTTCCGCACCATGTAGATGGCCTGGGCACCGTCGGGAGCCGTTTCCACAGCACATCCGAAGCGTTCGAGCAGGTCATGAGCGGCCTTCTGCACGCTCACATCCTCGTCGACCAGCAGCACCCGCCGACCGGCCAGCGCGGGACGTTGGGCCTCCGGTGGTTGCGGATGGGCATGCGCAGGCGTCATCTTCTGGCCGACCTTCTGGATCACCTGCTTGATGTCGCGCGCGTTCTGCAGGATCCGCTGCAGGCGTTCGACTACCTTCGGCTCGTGGCCGATGTACTTCTCCATCACGTTGACGGCGTCGAGCAGGATCTCGTCGACCGGAAGGGCCACGGCGCTGTGGATTGCCTCGGCACTGGCCGCCACCGTGCTCGCCTTCTCGGTGACCAGGAGTTCAAGCGTGTTCAAGGCTGCGGCCACGTCGCGCGTGAAGATCTCCAGGAATTGCAGGTCGCTCTCCGTGAAGGCTCGCGGCTCGGGGCTCTCCACGTTGAACGTTCCCATCACCTCGTCGTGAAGCACGATGGGAACCGTGAGCGAACTCTTGGCGTCCTTGGCACCGCTCAGATACAGAGGATCCTCACTCGTATCTTCGCACAGATAGCTCTTGCCCGTGGCGGCCACGAACCCAGTCACGCCGTTTCCCTGAGGCCTGGCGTAGAGCACACGCTGTTCGGCCTCCGGCTCCATCCCGGTAGCCAGCAGGGTCTCCAGACGCTCGGTCTTCGGATCCAGCAAGCGGATCTCGACCACATCGAAATTGAGCAGGTCCTTGGTAAAATGAAGGATGTTGGACTTGAGAAGTTCTATCCGCTCCTCCACCTCCATCTGGAGCAGCTCCTCGGGCGTCAGGTCGGCCAGCTCCATGCCGGCTTGGTGAATGGCTGCCAACTTCTGCTGCTGCAACATCTCGAGCGTCACGTCCCGGACCGTCACAATGAGATGGTTCGCGGGGCCGTCGGCGTCGCGCACGGGGGCGGCATGCACGTGGAAATAGCGGTGATCGCTACTGCGGAGAGTCGAACTGCTCGCCGTGCCGGTAGCCAGCGCGGTGTGGAAAGGGCAGAAGTCCGGCCCGAGGATCTCCGGGCTATCGAGAACGGCGTAAAAATTCTCCCCCACGACCGATTCGCGACTCGTCCAGTGGCACAGCCGGCCGTTGCTCCACACGATCTGATTATCGCTATCCAGCAAAACCACCCCGTCAGGCATCCCCTCGAGAATCTGCTCGTTCTGCAGAAGCTTGCCCAGTTCGTAGGCCTGTTTGAGATGGTCCGACGTGAAGTAGACCGCGTCGTACGACTCGCGAGACAGGCAGTCCAGGGCACCCAAGGGAGTCTCCGCCCGAACGACCTCGCACCGCCTGGTGTTTCCGCCAGGCAGTTTCGTGCCTTCGCCCAGTTCACCTACCACAAGGACCCTCGACTTCGACTCCTCATCCATTGCCTCTTGGGAGTAGTCTGGGGCTGCAGGGGCGGCTTCGGTGTGCGTGTTGGATTTTTCCACCAACGTTTCAAAACCTCTTGGCCTGAACCATGGGAGGAGTCTCGCGATATGCCGTCGCCCTCGGTGCGGCGATTGCCAGGGCATACCCTTTCTGGATTATAGGAGCTCGATGGGGCGCAAACAACTGCGAGCTGCCTGTAAGGTCTTGCATCGACCAACAGCCTTCGATGGGTTCAAGATGCCTGACGCCGGGAACCGCAATCGGCGGATTTCCCAACTCGCTCATGGCGGCTTGTCCGGTATGGCTGACATATCCGGAAGATGGTCGAACGCAACCGGAACAGACCACACTTGCGGCAATCGATACGCGATTGTGGCAACCGTCGGCTTCAACGACACGACCAAGGCTTGTGACCGACAGACATCCATGGCACAACCGATGCAAACCGCCCGAAGTCCCCGCAAGCTGCCGGTCTGCGTTCTTGATTCGTGGAGACTGCCAATCGGAGAAGACGATCTTCTTGGTGAAGAGAGGCAAGATCACTCCCACCATGGAATGTCGGGTATAGCGCTGAATCACTTGAGAGAGAGATGAACCATGTGGCGAGCCTTTTTTCTGTCGATCGGCTTGTTCATGGCCCTGCTGGGTGGACAGTGCCTGGGAATCCAGAAGTTCACGCTGAAATACCGGGAGCGGCCGGTAGTGACGCAAGGGGGCCTGCTCGACGGGAAAACCGTCCACCCCGGAGCCCAGAAAGTCCTCGTGCCGCCTGCCTGGGCCGCCTGGAGCCTGATGGCCACCGGTGCCGTCGTCTGCCTCTACTCGTTCACTCTGCCGCGCAGATGGAACGGCTAGCGGCTCCCCCAGGGCGTCCTCCGCGCAGCCCCCCGTGAAACGGCGTCACGGCTCCGCGTTCCCTTTGCGGAACATGTCGAAATACTCCTTCGTCTGTTCCTGGTGCTGACGGGGCATCTGCTGTTCCGTGAGCGGGTCATTCGACTCCAGCCTGGCTGCTTTCAACTGTTCCTCGACCTGCTGCCGCATGTCCCCCTTGATGTTCGGACCGTCGACCTCGCCTGCAATGGTGGCCGCACCCGATCCGATCTTCTGCTTCACGTTGTCGTCGTAGAACTTCGTCGGGTTCTCCTCTTCGGGACGATCACCGCGGCCTACTCCGCGTCCCAACCCGATCCCGGGATCGCCCTGCTGGCACGCGTCGCATCCCATGCCACCGCATTGCTGGCAGTTCATCTGGTCGCGGGCCTGGGAGAGCTGATCCATCGCCTGGTCGAGCATCTGCATCTCTTCGAGTTGTTGCTGCAACTGCGACATATCCCCCTGCATCTGCTGGAGCATATTGGCCGCGTCCTGCATCTGGCCGGCCTGCATGCACTGCGAGCATTGGCCGAGCTTCTGGGCCATGTCCTGCAGCTGCTGCATGCTGCTGTTGTTCTCCATGAGCTGGTTGAGCTGCTGCTGGAGCCTTTCGGCCTCGGCCTGCTGCCCCGCCTGCTGAGCCTGGTTGATCTGGTTCTGAAGCTTCTGGACTTGCTGCTGATGCTTTTCAACCGCCTTCTCCAGTTCCTTCTTCATTTCGTCGAGCTGATTGGCCAGTTGCTGCTTCTCCTCAGCCGAAAGTTTCCCGCCGGCCAGATCCGTTCTCAGCTTCTCGAGTTCCTTGATGGCATCCCGCAAGTTGCCATCGGAGAGCGCCTTCATGAATTCCTCGGCCGGACCACGATTGCCCGCGTTCAATTGATCGAGCTTGTCGCGGATCGCTTCCGCGCCGCCGATCTGTTTCTGCCGGTTCTCCATCTGGCGTTTCAGATCATTCAGCTTGACCAGCGCGTCTTTCTGGTTGCTCACATCTCCTCGTGTCAGCTCCTCGGTTTCTTCTGCCAGCCGCCCGAGCATCGCCTCGGCGTCCTTCAGCCCGGCTTTCTGGGCTTCTTCCCGCTGCTTGACCAACTGGTGCTTCAGGCTGGCCGAGGCGTTCTTCACCTGCTTCTGGATCGACGCTACATTGACCTGCGGATCCTTCTGGGCATTCGCCGGCGAAACAAGCCACACCACCAGCACACTCGCCGCCAGGGGAGCAAAGGGCAGCAGAAGCTGCCACCCCGGACTCAATCGAAAACGCTCCCCCACGTCGATGTTCTTCACCCACCGTTCCGCGTCGGCCATCAGCGCCTGCCCGATCTCCGATTCCCGCTCCGCGGCGGTCAGCGTGAGCGTGCTCGATACGCGTTCCTTGAGCCCGAAACGCCGATCGATCTCGATTGCCGCATCAATCGTCCCGCGACCGGCGGCGTAGGCGATCACCGCCGCCAGAAGGACGCCCAGACCAAGCCCCGCCACCACGTAGATCCAGACCTCGATTCCCAAAGGCCGGAACTTGTCCACCACCACAAGAACCAGGGCAACCAGAAGCGTAGCGAAGCAGCACCAGCCCAGCGACCTGGCAAACCGCTGCAGCCCGAGCCAGCGTCGTGCACGACTCACTTGCCGATGAAGCTCTTCCACCGCATCACCTCATGCAGAAAACCCCTCGTTCGGGCTGTCACGGTGGCAGCCTTTGCCACGCTCATTATATCCAACAATCCCAGAATTCCACGCCCTGGGGAGAATTTCGTGGCATGGCGCCCCGTTCTCGCATCAACACCACCGGCCCGAGCCGAGCCCGCCATGTCTCTCTACCTCAACTCGCCACCATTTCCATTCTCTGGGGGGGTCGCTATCATGTTGTTGCCGGGAAACCACCCAATCGAGGCTGTCGTGAGTGCTGCAAGCCAAGCAAGGAGTCAGTATGCCTGAATTTCGTATTGAACACGATTCCATGGGCGATGTGCAGTTGCCGGCCCAGGTCTACTACGGCGCCCAGACCCAGCGAGCAGTCGAGAATTTCCCCATTTCCGGCCAGCCCCTGCCGCGAGCGTTGATCCATGCCATGGGATTGGTCAAGTGGGCGGCCGCTTCGGCCAACCGCGACCTGGGGCTGCTCACCGGTACGGGCAAGACTCCGCTCAACCAGCCCCAGGTGGAAGCATTGCTGGCCGCTTGCCGCGAGGTGGCCGACGGGCGGTTCGACGATCAGTTTCCCATCGATGTCTATCAGACCGGCTCCGGTACCTCCAGCAACATGAATGCGAACGAGGTCATTGCCAATCGAGCCATTGAACTGACGGGTGGCGATCGTTTTGCAGCCGGGAAACCGATTCACCCCAACGACCACGTCAACATGGGGCAGAGCACCAACGATATCTTTCCCACAGCCATCCATGTGGCAGTCGCCGCGTCGATACGCAACGACCTGACGCCTTCCCTCCAACTGGGCGCAAGGGTACTGAGGGAGAAAGCCGCCCTGTGGCAGGCGGTTCTCAAGATTGGCCGCACCCATCTGGCCGACGCCACCCCCCTGACGCTCGGCCAGGAGATCGGCGGATTGGCCCGGCAGATGGAACTCTCCGCTGAGCGGGCGCAGCGTGCGCTCGATGCGGTGCTCGAGTTGCCCGTCGGTGGCACCGCCGTGGGGAGCGGAATCAATACCCATCGCCAGTTCGGCAGCCAGGTCGCCCGTCTGCTGGCCAACGAAACCGGGATTCCCTTCATCGAGGCCGTCAACCATTTCGAGGCAAATGCCCAGCGCGACGGATTGGTCGAATCGCACGGCCAGTTGCGAGCCGTAGCCGCAACGCTCTTCAACGTGGCCAACAACATCCGCTGGCTCGGTTCGGGACCGCGCTGTGGGTACTACGAGATCAAGATCCCTGATCTTCAGCCGGGCAGCTCGATCATGCCGGGCAAGGTCAACCCGGTGATGTGCGAGGCGCTCATGCAGGCTGCCGCCCGCGTTATGGGCAACGATCAGGCAATCGCCGTCAGCGGTGCGGCGGGCGGGCAGTTTCAACTCAACATCATGATGCCCATGATGGGTCAGACCATCCTGGAGAGCATTCATCTTCTCGCCCGCGCCGCCGCAGCCTTCGCGGAGAAATGCCTTGGGCAACTCGAGCCCAACCCGGAAGCGTGCGAAGCGGCTGTGGAGCAGAGCCTTTCACTCGTTACCGGGCTGAATCCCTATATCGGCTACGAGAAGGCTGCTGCCTTGGCCAAGGAAGCTTTCAAGACCGGCAAAACCATCCGCCAGCTCTGCCGGGAGCAGCAGGTGCTTCCCGAAGAGCAACTGGCCGAAGCCCTCGATCCCTGGCGGATGACCCGGCCGGTGGAATGACGTCCGCGTCCGAATCACACCTCGTCGGGGATGACCCACGGGCTGCGGTATTCACGCTTGAAGAGTTTCATGGCCTCGGGATTGTCGATGATCTGTTCCGTCTGGCGGTCGATGTTCAGTTTCTGGCCGCCGAGCCGGTAGCTGATCGTTGCATAGTGCGACATGAGCACGCTGCGGTGTCCTTCCTGGATGTCGGCGCTGGGAAGTTCCCGCGAACGGATCGACTGGACGAAGTTCTCCTTGTGCTCCGGATCGGGGAAGCCGCCGTTGCCCGCATCCTTGACGACCGGCTGCTCGTGATACGGCTTGTCGAACACCTGCCAGCCGCCGCCATGCCGCCCCAGGATCATCAGCCCGTCCGTGCCGAAAATCTCGATCCGCGTGGCACACTGGTTCCAGTAGGGGTACTCCGTCAGTGAATCGCGGATGTTCGGTGCGATCTTGAGCATGTAGGGGGTGAACAGTGTCAGTTCGAACGTGACGGTCATGTTGTCGTAATCGTAGATCGCCACTTGCGTGTCGGGCGACTCGAATGCGCCGTTTTTCTCATAGCGGGCTCCCGAGCAGTAGACCGATTTGGGATAATCGACCCCCAGCACCCAGCGGGCCAGGTCGATCTGGTGGATGGCGTCGTTGATGATGTCGCCGCTGGAGTATCGCCAGAAGTGATTCCACCTTTTGTGGTAGGTAGCGTTGTACTTGCCCAAGGGAGCCGGGCCGTTCCACATGTCCCAGTCCAGGCCGGCGGGCACCTCACTGTCGGGCGACATCTCCACGTTGGGCCAGCTCTTCTGGTTGCAGATGCGGGCAAAGTAGACCTTTCCCAGCTTCCCGTCCTCAATGTACTTCTTGGCCGCCATGTTGTATGGGGCGGAACGATTCTGCGTGCCCACCTGGACGATCCGCTTGTACTTGCGAGCCGCCTCAATCATCTTCTGCCCCTCCCAGCAGTTGTGCGTCGGCGGTTTCTCGACATACACGTCCTTGCCGGCCTGGCACGCGAGGATCGTGGCCAGGGCATGCCAGTGGTCGGGCGTGGCGATAACGACGGCCTCGACCGATTTGTCGTCCAGGGCCTTGCGGAAGTCCTGCACTGCCTTGGGAGCCGTCCCCCCCTGCACCTCGGCAAGCTTCTTGGCCATGCTTCCGGCGGAGTTGATCTGCACGTCGCAGGTATACGCAAACTGGCAGTCGCCTCTCTCGGCAAAGGTGGGGCCTAACGACTGGGCACGCCCTCCGACCCCGATCAGGGCCATCGTGATCTTCTCATTGGCGGCATAGGCCCGCACCGACCTGGCATTGGCCAGAATGGTCAGCCCGACGGCCGTGGCGGGCAACGACTTCTTCGAGACATCCAGGAACTGGCGACGATTGATACGCGACATGATCGGGACTCCTTGGGAATGGCACCGGAGGTTTCCGTGAGAGATCGCTTCCACCGCAAACATGGGTCGGCTCGCCCGTGATTATGGGAAGCCCCGGGGGGCCGAGTCAACAGTTTCCCGACAACTCCTGGAGCCGATCCGCGAATTTGCCGCCGGGTTGAGCGGCTACCCTTGGCCCGGGCGTCTTGCGCGGTATCATTGGCCAGATCGATGCCGACTCCCACGTTCTTTTCCCCTCCGAACCTGACCGATACGAACAGGATTCACCGATGCTTCGCCGCCAAACTCTCCTGTTGCAGACATTCCTCATGCTGGCCCTCTCGGCGGCAGCTTCGGCTGTCCAGACCGAGCGAAAATACCTCCTCGAACGGGTTGATGACGTCGATGTCGTTCAGATCTACTGCGACGGGTTCGACCAGTTGACGCTGGGAGACAAGAAGCTCGTCTACCATCTCTACCAGGCGGCCCTGGCAGGGCGGGAGATCTTCCTCCACCAGAAATACCGCCACTCCCCCATGCTGCGAGAGCTTCTGGAAGAAATCGTCACTCATCGCCAGGGGATTGACGCGGCCACTTCCGCCGAAATCCGCCGCTACACGAAGCTGTTCTGGATCAACAACGGCGTCCACAATTCGATCACCAGCCGGAAGAACGTCGTCAGGATTCCGCTCGAAGACTTTCTCAAGGCCGCTGCAACAGCCGAGAAGAACGGTGCCAGACTGCCCAAAAACGACGACGAATCGACCGAGCAGTTCATCCGCCGCGTCTGGCCCGTTCTGGCCGACCCAGACTTCGACTCGCATTGCACCAACAGCGCCCCCGGCGAAGACAAGGACATCCTCCAGGAAAGCTGCAACAGCTTCTACCGCGATGTGAACGTCAAAGACCTTGTCGGGTTCAAGGAACACTACCCGCTCAATTCGACGCTCGTCAAGCGCGACGGACAGCTCTGCGAGCTTGTCTGGCGAGCCGGTTTCGACAATATCGTTCCACCCGGCCAGTATGCCAAGGAGATCCAGGCCATCGTCGGTCATCTGGAGGACGCCATCCCCTATGCCACACCCCGGATGGCCCGCGCGCTGGCCCTGCTCGCCCACTATTACCGGACCGGCGACCCGGTGGATTTCCGAGCCTACAACATCGCCTGGGTGGAAGATACGGACTCTCCCGTCGACACGATCAACGGCTTCATCGAGGTCTACCTCGACGCCCGCGGGCAGAAGGGGGCCTTCGAGGGAATCGTCTACTTCAACGACCCCAGGAAAATGAAACTGATCACGCAGATCGCCGACAATGCCCAGTGGTTCGAAGACCACATGTCGTTCGACCCCAGGTTCCGCAAGGCGGAGGTCAAAGGAATCTCGGCCAAGGCCGTCCAGGTTGTGGTGGCTGCGGGCGACGGCGGGCCCGTCTCCATGATCGGGATCAACCTGCCCAATGCGGCCGACGTCCGCGAGCAGTACGGAAGCAAATCGGTCTCGCTGAGCAACGTGATCGAGGCCCGCGACGAATCGACCTCCCAAGAAGCCCGGCGCGAGTTCTGCTGGTCCGAGGAAGAGCTCCAGCGATCGCTCAAGTGGTCCAGTCTGGCTCTCGACCTGGAAGTCAACATGCACGAGGTCATCGGCCACGCCTCGGGCAGGAACGCCGAAAGCCTCGAGGTCGACCCGGCCACGATCATCGGCGAGTACTATTCCGCGTTGGAGGAGGCCCGGGCCGATCTGATCGCCCTCTGGTTCATGGGCAATCCCAAGCTTGTCGAACTGGGACTGGTCGAGCAGCCGGATCTGGCCGATATCGAAAAGACGGCTTACGAGACCTATACGCGAAACGCCCTGGCCCAGCTTCGCCGGATCACCGAGGGCAACCAGATCGAAGAAGCGCACATGCGGAATCGCCAGATGATCGTCCACTGGCTGATGGAGAACACCCGAGCCATCGAGGTGAAGCAGCGCGAGGGCAAGACCTATTACGTCATGGCCGACGTCGACGCCTGGCGCGAGGGGGTCGGCCGGCTCCTGGCCGAGGTCCAGCGGATCAAGTCGCAAGGGGACCGCAAGGCGGCCGAGAAGCTGTTCCTCGAGCACGGCACCTATTTTGACCCGGCCCTCCGCGACCAGGTCGCCACCCGCTACAAGAAGCTCGGTCTTGCCTCCTATATGGGCCTGGTCATGCCCCGGCTGGTGCCGCTGCACGATGCCAAGGGCGAGATCACGGACGTCAAGGTCACCTATCCCTGCGACCTGGAGACCCAGATGCTCGAATGGTCGGGGCGGCAGTAAAACAGAGAACCGCTTGCCGTGACGGGGCAAACAGGAGTCAACGCCTTCGATGCACCTTTTCAATAACCCCACGATGGGCTGACGATGAGACGCTGCCTCCCGATCGTGACGACGGCCATCCCCGCCTGCCTGGCCGTCGCAGCCCTCCAGACCGGCTACTTGCCCTTCAAGCTGGGCGTGCCTCTCTCGTGCGCCGCCCTGCTCCTGGCTACGTTTCGCGGCAAGATGCGGCAGCGGCTCGACGTCTGGTTCATAATCGGCGCCTTCGTGTTCTCAGGCCTGGGCGACTACTTCCTCTCCAACCGCCGCGGCCACGAGGACTACTTCGTCTGCGGTATCGCCGCGTTCTTCGTAGCCCACCTCGGCTACCTGGGATTCTCGTTGCACAACGGCCAGTTGCACCTCACCGCATTGGGCATGCTCCTGGCCGGCTACCTCCCCTATTTCCTCTTTGGGCTGAAACCGGCAATCGCCGATCCGGTCCTTTTCACCGCCGTTCTGCTGTACCTGCTGATTTCCTGTGTCAGCCTGGCCGCGGCGGCAGGCCTGCGTCTTGCACCGGCCGGCAAGTGGTTCTATGTCTTCGGTCTCCTTATGGTCGTTCTTTCCGACACGATCATTTCCTTCAGCGAGTTCCTGCAGTACCGCGATTTGAACAGATGGATTCTTCCCACCTACTACCTGGCCCACGTGACCGTAACCGCCTCGGTCATGACCACTCGGGGGGCAACAGACTCGTGATCGCTGCCGGATCTTGCGGCGATCGTGATGCGAAGCAGATGGGTGTTCAAACAGATTCAGACCCCCACCTCGAAACGAGCGAAATCGTGTAACGTTCCTCTCAAGCCTCTTCTCGTCCGACTGGCCATCACCGGTTTCCGTCATTCGTGTTCTCGGGTCTGGATTCGCCTCCGGAATCGACTCACGCAGTTCATATCTCTGCATTTCCTCCTATGGCTTCTCGCCCGCATCCAGCCTCCGTTGGATATCGTCGATACACCTAGGCAGATCAGCGATGCTATCGATCACGTAGTGGGCACCGGCCTGGGCGAGTTTGCCGGCCGAGCGGTCGATGCGCCCACGGCGGTCGGCCTCATCGAGGGCACTGTACTGCTCGAGGTTCAATCCCACCTCGTTTCCGGTGGCGGCAGTCGCCACCGTCCACGTCCCTGCATTCAGTCCGGCCAGGATCCCGGGTACCGTATCGTCGACCGTGACCAGCGATTCGACCGGGAACGCATTGAGCCGCCGGGCGCACTCGAGGATCATCCATGGCGCAGGCCGCCCCTGGACTACGTCGGAAGCGCACACAGTTACCTCGGGCGAGTAGCCAAGCGAAGCCGCGTGGGGCAGCAGAGCCGCCATGATCTCGCGGCTGTAGCCGGTCGTCGAGGCAATCGCGATCCCGGCACGGCGCAGCGTGTCCATCGTCTCCAGACAGCCCGGGATCAGCTCGGAATGCTCGGCAACCGAACTGGTCTGCAAAGGTACCGACCGCTCGTACATCCGGTCGATGTCGCTCTCCTGCGGAGGACGGCCGTGGATTCTTTCCCATTCGCGTCTGACGGTCGGCATCTCGCAGATCAGTCGGATGTGGTCTCGCTTCCGCGTCCCCATCGGCTCGCGGGCCTGCTGCGGCGTAATCGGCACCCCCTGCTCCCGGAAGATCTCCACAAAGACCTTCACGGGTGAGCAGCATCCGAAATCAACCGTTGTGCCCGCCCAATCGAAAATCGCGGCGCGAACCGGCCCCCGATACCGGCGGCGAAAGCTGTAGGGATAGATAGTCTTCATGCGATGAGTATCCCGTGTTCCACAATGAATGAAGTTTATCCAAGATGCCGGGGCACGACAGCCACACGGCAGAAGCGGCCGGTTGCGGCAAGGCGAAACGCTTCCGGTGTCTCCTCCAACTCGAATCGCTCTCCCACCAAGTCGTCGAAGGGCACCTCATCGCCTGCATGGTCGAGAAAGTGGAGCACCGCGGCCAGGTCCTCTGGCCAGTAGTTGTGCAACCCGCGAATCGTGATCAGATTCCTGACGATCCGCTCCATGGCGACACCCGCCGGTCGAGAAGGCAGCGCCCCGCCAACGAGCACGTAGACTCCACCGATCGCCAGCAGCGGGAGGCCGGCCTCCAGGGCCTCAGGGGCCCCCGACATCTCCAGAGCGATATCAATGGCCCCCTCGGCTTCACGAGCAATCGTCTCCGAGAGGGAGGCGTCGCCAACGACGGCAGTGCCTGTTGCTCCAAAACGCTCGGCAAGCCTCAGACGCTTCGCGACGGTATCAACCACCACGATCGAGCGTGCGCCAGCCTGCTTGGCAATGCTGCAGGCGAGGAGCCCCAAGGCACCCGCCCCCTGAATCAGGACCGACCGCCCCCGGATCGGCCCGGCGAGCCGGAGCGCGGCGAACGCCGTTGCCCCCGCACAGTTCGCCAGAGCCGCCACCTCATCGGAGAGTCGCCCCGGAACGCGGCAGATCGTCGTACCGCGGCGGATATGGCAGACATCCGCCAGGCCGCCGGCAAAAGGAGCCGCCTCATCAAGCCGCTCGTGCCCGTACTTCAGCAGCGCAACACACTTCTGCGGTAGGCCCCCAAGGCATCGCGGGCAGCACCCGCAGTGGGCCATCACGCTCCAGCTTACCCGGTCCCCCGGTTGGAGCGGCTCACTTGAACAGTCAAGTACCGGCTCGCGGTCGGCCAGTTCGACGACCTCCCCCACGATCTCGTGTCCCAGGATGCAGGGGCTGGGCGTGGGCCGTCGGCCGAAGTAGCTGTGCAAATCGCTGCCGCACAAGGTGCAGCAGCGAACCCGCACCAACACCTCCCCCCGCGCAAGGGTGGGCGGCGGGAAGAATCGCACTTCCGCAGGGTGATCCACGCTTTCAAACACTATCGCTCGATAACGATCCGTCTTGGCACTCAATCCATACTCCTCACAATGGTGGTCTCAACCCGCAACGGACAGTCTGCGCGTCGTGCTCGCGACCGCCCCGCTGCACAAGACCTCGGAGCCCGCCCCCCCCGGGCTCGTCGACACGTTCCTGCTTCGATGCGGACGCCCGTAGCTTTCCACCCGGACTCTCATCTTCTGTCATTTGCGTAACGCTTTCCAGACGGCCGCGTCGTTATGACAGGCGCGGTTGTCGCGCTGCGGCTCACGTTGCTGGTACAACCTTCTGTCGCCCCTGTTTTCTTGGGAGAAGAACCATGAACATCCCACGGCGAGTCTTTCTGGTCTGGGCATTGGTGTTGTCCGTTGGCGCTGGGGCATCCGGCACAGCAGGTGAGACGAAAAAACCGCAGGAAGACGCATCTCCTCCGCCCAAGGCCCAGTTGGCGCTTCTCCTCGATACCAGCAACAGTATGGACGGGCTGATCGATCAGGCCAAAACGCAGCTTTGGGCGATCGTTGGGGAGTTTACTAAACTTGAGCTGGCAGGCAAGACCCCGCACCTGGAAGTGGCCCTCTACGAGTACGGAAACAGCGGACTGCCGGGCAGCCATGGGTTCATTCGGCAGGTGGTTCCCCTGACGGACGATGTGGACCGGATCTCCGAAGCCCTGTTTGCCCTGACAACCAACGGTGGCGACGAGTACTGCGGCCAGGTCATCCAGGTGGCCGTCGGAGAACTGAAGTGGAGCAGCGAGCGCCGCGACTTGCGGGCCATCTTCATCGCCGGCAACGAGCCGTTCACCCAGGGCCAGGTCGACTACCGAGTTGCCTGCAAGGCGGCAGCCGACAAGGGGATTACGGTCAGCACGATTCACTGCGGGGATCGCCAGGAAGGGATCGCCACCCAATGGGAAGACGGCGCCAAGTTGGCCGACGGATCCTATTTCTGCATCAACCAGGATCACAAGACCCACAGCATTGCCGCCCCCCAGGACCAGGAACTGGCCCGGCTGAGCGGCGAGTTGAACTCCACCTACCTGTCCTACGGCCCCGACCGCAAGAAAGCGGCCCAGCGGCAGACAGCCCAGGACCTCAATGCCGCCCAGTCGGCCGTCAGTTCCGCTGCGGCTCGGGCAGGGTTCAAGGCATCCAAGCAGTATCGCAATTCAGGCTGGGATCTCGTCGATGCCGTGGGCGAGAAGGCGGTCAACCTGGAAGAACTCCCGGCAGATCAGTTGCCGGAGGCAATGCAATCGATGGATGACGCCGCACGGGCCAAGTATGTGGCCGAAATGACCAAGAAACGTGAGGCGATCCAGGCCAAGATCCGCAAGCTGAGCGATGCCCGAGATACGTTCCTTGCCAAGGAACAAGCCCGACTGGCAGCCGAGGCCCCCAAGGAGGCCGCGGCCGCAGCGGCTCCGCTAGCCGAGGCCGTTCGCGACGCGATCCAGGCCCAGATTGCCCCCTGAGCCGCAACCAGGTCCAGCCCCCGAGCTCCGGCTCACCGTCGCCCGGACCGATCGGAAGGAGAGGTTGGACTGAACCAGATCTCCGCCCGGATACCGATCTGCCGGCGCTGCCCAGCAATACGGAAAAAGGCCGGTCTTCTCAGAAAACCGGCCTTTGTTGGATGGGCCTGTTGTTCACCGTTCGACGCGTCGTTTCCGGCAACTCCGGATTCCCCGCAGACGGCCATGCCCTTCCGGCCGTCCGCATTTCGCGTCCTGGCTCGCTCCCTTCTCAGTCCCACCACCACTGGCCTTCCGCCAGATTCAGCTCCATCTTCTCCCGGAGTCCCGCGACTTTGCCTCCTTCGTCGTTGAGCACGTTCTGCGGATCAATCGCCATTTCGGCCTCGATCTGCACACCGCCCCCGATCGGAGTCATGAGCGTGTTGCCCTTCCAGACGGCGTTCACCGCCGATTCGACCTGGGTCGGAGCGGCGTAGAGCTGCACGGGGAAATTGTCTTCGCTACCGAACAAGCCCATTTCCCAGCGGGCCTTGTGATACATGTCTGCGTTCTGGATGTAGGCGGCGGCCACGAGCATGTCGATCAGGTTGCGCAGCTCCGCATAGACCGGCGACTCGGCTGCCAGTTGCGGGTAGGCGCGCGTGAAGCTTGTCACAAACGCCTTGCTCGCCCGGCTGCCTCCCGAAGCGGTCGAGCGTTCGCCCGCCGAACTCACCAGTTCCTGTTCGCCCACGAGCTTCACGCCGTCGCCCACCAGTTCCATGGCCATTCCATCGTCGCTGGAACGCACACACTGGTAGTCGGGCACGAAGTACCAGCGGCACAAAGCGCTGCGGGAGACCTGGGCGGGGCTTGCCTCATCCACAAAACTCGTCAAACCGCGGACCCTGGGACGCTCCAGCCCGATCCCGATCATCTTCATGCGGTAGTCGGCTTCCACGAGCACCTGGGCGAATCGAGTGTTGGCGGGCACGCCGTCAATCCGCACATTCTGCAGCCCCAGGCTTGATCGCAGCCCATTGGCCAGGTACTGGGTCTGGGCGGGCGTCGCCCGCGATCCGGTCGCCTGCAGAAATCGCTGCATCGATGCCAGGCCCTCCTGGGTCGGATCGATCGAGCAGCCCACCATCTGTGTCTTCGTCTGGTTCGGCGGGAAGGCACGCAGGGCCACCACCAGATCGTGCAATTGCAGCACAGGGCGTCCGCTCCGCAGTCCCGTCATCCGGCCATCCGACTCCGGAGCCCAACCTTCCGCCGGTCCGGCAATGACGATGTCGCCCGACTGAGGGTAGAGAAACACATAGCGCAGCCGCAACAGGCCGGCCAGATAACGCATCTCGTCGGTCAGCACGCCGCCATTGTCGCTCAGCGCCTTCTCCAGGCGAGTGATCGAGATCTTTCGCAGCTCGCTCTGGCGCGAGAGTTCACGAGGCAATGCAGCCTGTGCCGCAGCTACGTGCTGCCGGCGCAACATGCCGGTTGGATCGGGAACCACGTTCCGCCGGAGCACCCCCTGGGCGTCGACGAAAACGCCAGCCTGCCCCCCCGTCACATTGATGTTATTGTTGTTATTGTTATTGTTGTTGCCACCGTTATTGTTGTTGTTGCCACCGTTATTGTTGTTGTTGCCACCGTTATTGTTATTGTTGTTCGCCTGGGCCCAAACGTCGCCGGCCAGCAGCCCGAAACACACCAAGGCGAGGGCTGCCGGAAGGATGGGCGTTCGCAATCCGAGTGCTTGCCAGCGCATCACACGATTCTCCGATTCGACAGAAATTGGCCGGTACGCCCCCACCGCATCTCCCCCAGGGGTCGCGGTGGGAGCGGGGATAAGCTCTGTGCAAAGGGGGCGACTCCGCCCCAAAATGACGGAAGCCCACTACCCCTTTGATCTTAATTTGGCCACCAGGGCAAAGCAACAATTTCGTTTCAATTTGACGGAGAGGCGCGGTTGGGGCTGCTTCTTTCGGGTGGGGAAAACCGGCAAGGGACCTCCGCACGATCGTCCCGACGCCGCGACTGTGGGAGTGGCTCAATCGAGGGGGGCCGTTTGCCTCCGGCCGACCTCCCAATTAGGCTGTTAGCCTGGCTATTCTCTTGTGCCGACGGCCGATCGTTTCCGCCCCCAACCCCCGTTCGAGATGCTCAACAAGATGCCGTTCTCCCTCCAGACGCTGGCAAAACTCCGACAATACGACACGCCTACCATCTGCAATGTGATCGAACTGTTCGATGTTCGTCCAAGAAACCGGGGCTACATGGATATGCGCATCCGGGCAGCCTTTCCGGAACTACCTCCCATGGTCGGATTTGCCGCAACCGCTGCCTTTCGCAGCGATGCCCCCCCTGCAAGTGGAAACGCCTACGGAGATCTCGTCGACCAGGTCAAAGGCTTTGCCGATCTGCCGGGGCCGCCCGTCATGGTCTTCCAGGACCTCGACGATCGGCCCACGGGTGCAACATTCGGCGAGGTAATGTGTTCAGTCTATCAGGGATTCGGCTCCGCCGGGCTGATCACCTCGGGAGGCGGGCGCGACCTGCTGCAGGTCAAGGCGCTCAACTATCCGGTGTTCACGGGCTCGACCATCTGCGCCCACGCTTATTGCCATATCCTTCACCTGGGTCTTCCAGTCCGCGTAGGCGGGCTGACCGTCCGCCACGGCGATCTGCTGCACGGCGATGCCAACGGCGTGACGAGCATTCCCGTCGAAATCGCCTCCGAGGTGGCCGACCTGGCCGGCCCCTTCCTCGAAGCCGAGAAGATCCTCATCGACTACGTACGCGGCCCCGCCCAAAAGACCCTTGCCGGGCTGACGGCCGCCCGCGACCAGTTCCAGGCCGCTATTGAGCGGCTCCGCCGCCAGGTCGGCTGCCGGTAAAGCGGGCCCATCTCCGCCGCCTGAAGTTCGTGCGCACAGTTCCTGAACCATGCAAGTCCGACGAGGCCGTGCCGGCCACCTGGCCGAGCGACAGAAACAAGGCCTGGAGTACTACATCCCGGATTCGTCTCCCGAGGGCCCGTAGAGTGCCGGCACCGGCACATTGTTCACCCGCAGGTAGACGCACAGATGAGCCCTGTGGTGAATACTGTGGCTGAGCACAAAGCTCCGCAGCATGGCTCCGCGGGGAAGCGTGAAAATCTCATGGCCCGCCTTGAGCAGCGTCCATGGCTTGGTGAATTGGTCGTCGCCGGCCACGGCAATCGCCTTGCGGGCAGCGGCCACGTTCTTGTCGAAACACTCGAGAATCTCCTGCTTGGAAGTCGGGATCGGCGTACGGTATGGCTTTCCGCCGGGGGGATCCACATCGAATGAATCGTGATCCAGGGCAAGGCAGGCCCACCCCGGAAGCTCAGCCAGATGCATCCCTACCCAACCGATCGTGTTTGATTTGTCGTGGATCTTCCATCCGAGTTTGTCTTCCGGAATCCGCTCCAGGACCTTTCGGGTGTTGGCCATTTCCTGGTCGAATTCCGGCAGGATCGCTTGACTGAGGCTCATGGTTCTCTCCAACATAGTCGCATTAGCAGGGGCACATGAATTCTCTCATTCTTGCGCCTTTTTCGTGCCCGTCAAGTGATCCCCACTCTCGGCCGCGAGCCGGATGCGGCTCATCCGTCGGGACCGGAAAACACATGTGCCACGACCGCGCTGGCCAGGGGAGAGGCGGCCGTGGCACCGGCCTGCCCGGACTATTCGGGCGACAGGTTCAGTGCCGGGCAAGGGGCGTCGGGCTCACGACCATGGCCGCTCCGACAGGCTCGGCCACCGGAGGGCGTCGAAATCTCACTTGGTCTTCAATTCGATGCGTCCCAAATCGGTGGGCTTTCCCTTCACGACCGTGAACTTGTGTTCGGACTTTTTCGGGTCCAGGTACTTCTGTTTCAACTTGTCGGGGCCACCGTATCCCGAAATCCGATCGAGCTGCCCCCACATGAATGTCAGAACATACTCGCCTTCGGGCAGGCCGTCTCCCTTCTCGTAGGTCGAGATTTCGAATTTGCCGTCTTTATCCGTTGTGGCAGAAGAGACCGTCGGATTCTCCTTGTCGATGCCGTTCACGTTCGTGCACATGACGCGTAGGAACTCTGCCGGTTGCCCGTCTACGTATACCTCCCCCTTGGCAGGATGAGTCTCCTTCCAATTGGGATCCCTGCTCTTGCACGAGCAGAACAGAAACATGAGGAGAATCCCAGGAATCATCACGGTTGTTGTCAATCGCATCTGTCGTCCTTTGCAGGCCAATCGCCAATCTGGACCGATCCTTCCAGTATCCACAAACAGCAACCTTCCCTTCTTTCCGAAGGGTGCCGGAGGAAACCGGAGAACTCCCCCGGTTTCCTCGGTGTCGCGTACAAGACCACCACTCTCGTCTGCCACTGCCGGCAGAGGACTCGCCCGCCTTGCGGGCTTCTTGCCTTGCCCACAGCTCAATCGAGCGGCGCGACTTCTCCCCTCGAACGAGTCGTCAATGCAGCAAACGTGAAAGCCTGGACCGTCTCACTGACGAATTTCACCGATCCATCCGCTATGCAGAACTGGGCTCCCCCGGGATGAAAACTGAAGAAGCCGCCGTTGCGATAGTTGGAGCAGTTGACTGCGCAGGGCCCCTCCGTATACGGCACGTCGGAGCCATCGTGAAGGGTCCCGCTGTACCAGACCTCGCCATTCATGACGTCACCCCATCCACCTCCATTGGACGGCCCCAACAGCGAGGAGGCCGGGCTCAGTTTGCCACCCTTCATGTAGATCTGATTGCCTCCCACACGCTCGCCGATAACCGCCGTATTGGAGGTTCCATCCTTGATATCCCCGATTCCGCTCCTGTCGAGTACCACCTTGAGGCTTTTCAGATCGAAGCCGTTGAATTGGAGAACACCCTCGCGGCCTCCACTGCCGGTCCAACCGGCGTAGGCGACCGTGGCGAACTGACCACGCACGCCGGTAATGGCCGAGTAGTCGGAAGGGGCACACCGATACGTGACAGGATAATCGGGCTGAAGGCTCGCGTCGTAGACGCGGTCGATGCCCCCAGGAGTGGAAGGGCATACAAACGCCGCCAGCTTCGTCTGAATGACGTTCAGATTCTGCTGCACTTGCGGAATGGCCGCCAGTTCGTTGAATGCAGGAAACCGGCTATCGTACTGGTCGTATAGCGCCTGCTGCTCCAGGTATGGCAAGATCCGCGTGCCCCAGACCTGCGCGTTCGTATCTGCCCCCAACCCGCCACTGGGAACCCATACCATCCAAGCGAACGGAAACGTCTTGTTCGCGTCGTGGTAATTGTGCAGTGCCAGACCGATCTGCTTGAGATTGTTGGAACACTGAGCACGGCGGGCCGCTTCCCTCGCCGCCTGGACGGCCGGAAGCAACAAAGCGATCAGAATACCAATGATCGCAATCACAACCAGGAGTTCGACGAGCGTGAACCCGCCGCGTCTCCGTTTCCCTTCCGCAACAGGCCTGTTTTTCATACCGATTCCCCTTGTGCTAGATGAGAAATGCAGGCTCGCCGACGCCGTCGCGATGCCGGCCGCTGGCGAGGGTAAGAAGCTCCTGACAGCACACAGTAGTCGCCCGTGGACATGGATATGCACGATCGGTGGTCCCGCCATCGACACCTGCGCAGGCAATGCACGAGGGCGGCCAACGGATGCCTCGCTTCCTGCGGTCTCCCGTTGGATCGCCGTAGGCGTTTTCCAGGCAGACGTCCATTGTGGTTCCGAGTCCTCCCGGCAAGAGAAGAGTCCAGATCCGCAGCACCGTTCCCGGCCAGTCGCCGGCGGGCCACTTCAATCCCTCGCCCCACGTGTGCCCGAACGATCGAAGAGAGTGCGGGTGAAAGAGACCGTGCCCTGCGAAGCGTGATCACTTGATCGTCCCCCGTTGCAGGGTTGCCACAGAAAGACCCAAAACGTTCCGTGGGAACCCCGATCGTGGCCAATTCCAGGTGTCACCGAATCGCGCGCCAAGCGAGTGAGTCCGGCGCTATAAATACTACTTCAGAAGTACTTTTTGGCAATACCGATCCAGCCCCAGAAAGCTGATCTTGCTTATGCGGATGTCCACACCAGGAGAGCACATCCACCGATCAGCGACGCGGCCTGGAGCACCTTCGATTCGACAGGCAACAAGCTGGGATTCCCGGCGGCACTGCCCGAGACGCCTCTGGCGCACCAGCAAGGCAGAACCGCCCACATGAGCTACACCGCCTTTCGGGGGTCCGCAACAGTACTGCCGTTTGCTGCAACAGGACTACGGTTATCACGCCCTGGGCGTTTCAAACCGATCCCCCCCTCGGCAGATACGGCAGAAGAGCCTTCTCGCCCATCCCGACCAGTTCGCGGGGTCGCCGCACAGGAACCGAGGCATGAGCGAGCGGCGTCATGATCCCCCGCAGTCTCTCGCACTTCGCAGTCCGTGTTGGAATGAACGAGAATTGCGTGTCTTCGCACGAGGCGGCCGGGACGGCAAGCCGGCGGTCATACTTCCGGCAGTTCGTATCCTTTTCGCCGCGGACGGGCAAGGTAGGTATTTGCCTCCGGATCGTCGACGAACTGTTCCCGATCCGGGTTCCATCGCAGCGGACGACCGACCATCCGCACGATATTGGCCAGGTGGCAGACGCTGATCGAGCGGTGGCCAATCTCCACATCGGCGTTGGGCTTCTCACGAGTCTTGATGCAGTCGAGCCAGTTCTGGATATGGGGCCGGGCAATCCAACCGGCTCCTTCCCACTTCTCGGCCTCGGCCGGTTCGGGGCCGTCTTTGACGAAATCGGGAGGATTGGTGACGTACTTGTTGCGGTTGATCTCGATCTTGCACTCCGTACCGATGAAGATGGCGCCCCCCTGGGGACCCTGCGCAAGCTCGTAGGAAACGACGACGCCGTTGGCATACCGCATCCCGACCTTGCCGTGAGGACCAGGCGTGATCGGCCAGATCTCGACCGGACCCGTCTCGCTCATCCCCAGGGCCCACTGGATCTGATCCACGCCGTGTGCACCCCAGTTTGTCATCTCGCCGCCGGAATAGTCCCGCCAG
>CAZLWV010000080.1:13227-35623 GCA_964563135.1 uncultured Planctomycetaceae bacterium | reverse complement strand
TCTGGATAGACTGCCGCGATGCCCCGCACTGCCCGAATTGCTCCTGGCGGAATGATTTTCCACGTCCTCAACCGAGGCGCGGGGCGGATGCGCCTGTTCCTGAAGGATGCGGAATTCGAGGCCTTCGAGCGCAGCATCCTGAAGACGCTCGAGAGTCGGCCCATGCGGATCTGCGCCTATTGTCTCTTGCCCAATCACTGGCATCTGCTGCTCTGGCCGCAGCGGGACGGGGACTTGGGGGCCTTCATGCAGAAACTGACGATCACCCACGTGCGGAACTGGCAGGAAGACCGGCATCGGGTAGGCTACGGGCATCTCTACCAGGGCCGCTACAAGTCGTTCCCGGTGGAGTCGGATGACCACTTCTACCAGGTGGTCCGTTATGTCGAGCGGAATGCGTTGCGAGCCAACCTGGTCACTCGGGCGGAAGACTGGCGCTGGAGCAGCCTGTGGCGCCGGGTCCACGGAACCGCGGAGCAGCGCCGGCTCTTGAGCGCGTGGCCCTTGCCCCGGCCGCGAAATTGGGCCGATCTGGTCAGTCGGCCGCAGACCGAAGCGGAACTGGAAGCGATCCGCCGGAGCCTGACCCGAGGCCAACCCTACGGAAGCGAGACTTGCCTGAGCAGGACCGTCGAACTGTTGGGACTGGAATCGACCCTCCGTCCTCGCGGCCGGCCGCGGAAGAAGGGATCCTGAAACACGGCTGCCCCATAAGTTAGACCTGGCCCGTTCAATTGCCCGAGCTTCGCAGGCGCGGGCCGAGACAAGAGGGCCGGCGCCTGCGGCTCGGTGCTAAACGAGCTTGTCGCAACGAGACAGATTCTCCGGCCCTTTCAGGCCGGTATCTACAGACAATGGGAGAGTCCGGCGCTCGCAATCGGCGGCATCGAAGACCCTGTCCATGCCCTGTTGTGCCTCTTCGAGGCGAACGGATGATGAATATGAACCATTCCGCGACACCCCCGCCCACCTCCCGCCGGCAATTTCTCCAAGCGACCACGGCCGCCCTCTCGGGCACCGCGGTGGCGCCGCTGGCCATCAGCCGCGCGGCGCAACCGGCAGGGAGCGACATCCTCCGGGTCGGACTCGTCGGCTGCGGCGGCCGCGGGTCCGGCGCGGCGGTCAACGCCATGACCGCCGACCCAAACGCTCACCTCGTTGCCATGGCCGACGTGTTTGACTGGCGGATCACGGAAAGCCTCAAGGCAATCCAGGGGGCGAAGCCCGACCAGGTCCGTGTTGACGGCGATCACCAGTTCACCGGCCTGGAGGCGTATCGTCAACTGCTCCAGTGCGGGGTCGATGTGGTCCTGATCACCGTTCCCTCCCACTTCACCCCCATCTACCTCAAGGCAGCCATCGAGGCGGGCAAACACGTGTTCTGCGAAAAGACCCATGCCGTTGACGCGCCGGGGGTGAAGATGGTCCTCGAAGCCGGCCAGGTCGCAAAGCAGAAGGGGCTCTCCGTGGTCTCGGGCCTCGCCTGGCGCTACGACACGGGCGTGCTGGAGACCATGAAGCGGGTCCACGACGGCGCCATCGGCCAGATCCACACCATCCAGGAGATCTGCAACACCGGCTCGCTTCGCAGCCTCGCCCGGCGCCCCGGAATGACGGAGATGGAGTACCAGCTCTACAACTGGTACGACTTCAACTGGCTCTCGGCCGATCTGCCGGGGCTCAACCTGGTCCACAATGTCGACAAGGGGGCCTGGGCCCTGGACGACCGGCCGCCGCTCTCGGCCTGGGGCATGGGCGGGCGGGAGGTCCGCAAGGGGCCTACGTTTGGCGACGTATTTGACCATCACTCCACCGTGTTCGAATACGGCGGCGGCGTGCGGATGTATGCCTGGTGCCGCCAGATCAACGGCACCAAGACCGAAATCTCCGACAAGTTCGTGGGGACGAAGGGAGAGTGCGACCTGCTCAACTACCGGATCCAGGGCGAGACCAACTGGCGCTACGAAGGGGGGCCGAGCAACCGGTTTGACCTGGAACACGTGGCCCTCTTCTCCGCCATCCGCTCCGGCCAGCCCGTCAACAACAGCACCTACATGGCCCGCAGCAGCCTGCTGGCCCTCATGGCCACCTGGTGCTCGCACACGGGCCAGGAGATCACCTGGCAGCAGGCGATGAACTCCAAAAAGCAGGCCAATCCCGAGCGGTACGCCCTCGATGCCACTCCACCCACCATGCCCGATGCCGACGGCAACTACCCCATTTCCGTACCGGGACTGACGCGGTTTGAATAGGCCGAGGAGAATGCAGACGACTACCACTCGGGACGGCGCTGCACCGCTTCACTGTGCCCCGGGCTGACATGGGATGCCTCTTCGAGGCGGACGGATGGCGGTTATCTTACAATCCGCTTCACCTCAATCGCGCCGCTCTTCATTTCAACAAACGGCTTCCCCTCGCGCACTCCCACCGTTCCGAAACCGCCGGCCGTGCTCAAAAACGCCCGGAAATCGCCCTTGATCGCCGGGTCCAGATAGAGCACCTTTTCGACCGCGTCGTAACGGGCGCCGGTCAGCCCTTGCAGCAGTCCGTAGCTGGCCATTGCCCGGGCGTAGTAATGCCCGCACTCGATCTCGCTGAACGGATTCCGTACGCGTCCGTCATAGCGGTCGCGGCACGCCCGCACGATGTCCAAGGCTTCGTCCACGTGTCCCATGAGCATCAAGTGGCTGGCCACCTGGTACTCGATCCCGGTCCAGACCTCGTTGCTATAGACAAACGGCAGCGACAGTTCGCCCCCCTTTGGCCAGGAACAGAGCAAGAGGCCACCCTCGTGATTGAGCCCGTAGGCCGGCCGCTGCGGGTTGGCATAGCGTGACAGGTCGGCAAGGAAGTTGTACCGGTGGACGGCCAGCAGATGGCTGCGCAGTTTGGCCTCGTCCAGAATCACGCCCAGCCCGCAGACCTCGGCAATCCAGGCGCCGAGGACTCCGTCCGAGAGGCATCCCTTGCCGTACTGGTACTTGGGGCCCTCCTGTTTCAGAAGCTCGACGGCCTCGGGCGAATAGTCCATGTTGATCCCCTTCATCGTCGTCGGATCGCTCGCCCGCAGCCCCTGAAGCTGGATCTTCTGAATGAAGTACTCGCCGTCGAACAGGTCCTCCTCGAGGGCCTTCCGGCTCGCGGCCGCCAGTTTCTCGAATGGCGATACGTCGTCGCCGGCCGTCTTGCCCATTCGCACGGCGGCCTCCAGGGCACCGAGATACATGGTGGTGCACATGCCGTCGGGTCCCCAGAACTCGATGTCGTAGGTGTTGTGGTGCGGTTCACGCAACGTGCCCTGCCGATCCGGGTCCCAGGCGCCCACGCAGTACTCGAGGCTCTGCTTGACCTGCGGCCAGAGGCCCACCATCCAGGCCGTGTCGCCGCTGATCCGCCACTCGCGATAGACCCGCATCACGTTGCCGAGCTGCCCATCGGCCGCAGCATGGAAGTCGTGCCGGGCCGGGCCGACCGGCAAGGGTGTGCGGAAGGTCTGGTGCCCGGTTTCATCCTGGCACTTCAGCAGCGTGGCCTCGCGCATCGAACGCTCCAGGCTGGGGAACAGGTGCGGCAGGGCCTGGGCGTAGTTCCACACGTGGCTGCAACTTCCCGCACAGCAGCCGCTCGTATCGTGGCAACCTTCCCAGCCCCAGAACTTGCCGTCGTGCTGGCGCAGGCAGGTGGGACTCTTCAGTATCGAAAGGTTCGCCGCCACCGCTTCGACCACTTCCGGCGGAAGCGTCGTATCGAAGAAACAGTCGCGGAATGCCGCCGACTCGTCCCGCAGCCGCTGAACGTTGGCACTCCAGTACTCGCGTACCTGATCGACGCCGGCAAAACGCGTGGCGTACCAGGGCACGTATTGCCTGGGCTCGGGTTTGGCGGGACAGCATCCACCTTCGGGACAGCACTGGCCCTCTGTCTTCGAGCCATCGTCCGCCGCCTCGGCATGGGCGCCCGTGCGGATGCCGCTGGAAGGAACATACCACGTCAGCAGCAGGCGAACGGTCTTGGACTGGCCGGCCGCAAGCTGGAAGGGCACGTAGAGGCTGGCTCCCTTGCTGGGCGCCCCCTCCCGGTGTGGACCGCGGCTGACGACCTGGCCCGTCGAAACGGCCTTCCAGATCATCGTCAGCGGGTCGAACCAGCCACCGCGGAACCAGGCACAATCGACCGTGGTCGCCGGATCGTCGCAGGAAACGCAAAAGGCGCCTTCGTGCCACGGTTCCTTGTCGACCGGCGCCTGGTGGAGCATAAAGCCTCCGGGAATCGGACGCACCTCCGCGCCCGCCTTGCCCGCCACTTGCATAAAGTTCTCCGAGTGAAACGAAAACACGCCTTCCACCGGACCACCGGAGCGATTGGTCAGCACATGCTCCAGCGCGGCGACCGGCAGTGAGCTGTCGTCGGCCTGGGGCGGAGTGAAGGGGCTCCAGCCGGTGAGCTCGGCGGCGAGAGGAATGGTCGGGTCCGACATCGTCAGCGTGGCGAACGGAAACCGGGCGAGCATCGAGGTGCTGCGAAACCGCGGCAGCCCATAGGTCGTCCCCCCGGCTCCATTGCCGCTGCCGTTGAAGTCGGAACCCCGCGTCCGCAGCACCTTGTAGCCTGGCACCGGGCCCTCGAGCACTCGGGCGACCTGCTGATTCCCGGCCCTCACAAACACGGCGGCAAAGGCCATCGGCTCCTTGAAGACTTCGGGCTGATGCCGAACGGAAACCTGGGCCAGGCAGCCTGAACCTTCCAGGCACACCATTCCCGCCCCGATTCCCCCCAAGGGAAAGGCCAAATGGTCGAGGCAGGGCCCTTCGTAGGGACCGTTGTAGGGCCGCTCCTGCTGCGACGCATAACGGGCGCCTGGAGATTCGGCGGCCCAACCGGCCGGCACAGAGGTTGCGGCACACGCAACGAGAACAATGGCTTGCTTGATCGGCATGGTTCTACCCTGTTCGGAGCTGCGGCTTCCCATGGTAACGGCCTCCTGTATACGCGGAAGAACCGGGCCACGCAAGCAGTCTGCTACCTCGGCGTGCTTTCACCCGCACCGCCGGGGCTGCCTGACGCCTTCTGCGTTGCACCCGATTCGCTGGCGGCATACACTTCCGTCGAGGGAGCCCCCAGGCACAGGCGCATCCCCGCGGCGCGTTCAGGCCAGATCGCTTGGCCATCGGGTGCAGCTCGTCCGCACGGCCGACCTGCTGGCGCTGAAGGCGTGACGATGGCCGTGAGAGCCTCTCTCCCGCTGGTGGGACAGGTGCTTACCATCGCTTTACTTCCCGGGGTGTTGGTTGGTATCCTACCGGCATGGCCGGCGGCCTGCACCGAGATCGTGCCCGCCCTGCACCGCGTGCAGGGTGTATCTTGACACACGATTGAAGCTGCGGCTGCTTGCCCGCCGGCAGTGCCGGATGCCGACCAGTCCACCTCAGTACTTCACATCTGAAGGCCTCCCATCATGAACGACACGCCTGAGACTCCTGCCGTGACCATGGCAAGCACCAAGAAAGAAATGCTCCAGGCCTACGAGCGCCTTCTGAAGGAACTGGAGGAGAAGAAGAGAGCCGAAATGAAGCCCGAGGAAACGGTCGCCCAGCGCAAGCGGGCCCAGGCGGTTGCGGTTGCCGATGCCGCGTCTTCGGCTGGAATCGCCAACCAGATTGCTTCCCTCAAGACGGAAATCGGCAAGACGCTCAACGAACTGGCCGACCGCCTGGAGCAGGAGACGGCCAAGTACGCCCAGGTGAAACTGGCCGTTGAATCGGCCGAAGCCGAGCTGCGGGAAATCTACGACATTGAAAAGGCCGCCGCCAGCCTGGCCGCCCTGCTCGAAGCACACCGGCAGGAAAAGGCGGAGTTTGAAGCGGAGATGGACGCCGAACGGGAGAAGCTCGACTCGGAGATCTCCATTCATCGGGAAGCCTTTGACTATGAAGTGAAGACCCAGCGAGAGGATTGGAAGAAGGAGCGGGCAGAATACCAGGCGGCCGTCAAGGAGCAGGACGAGGCCGAGAAGAAACGCCGCCAGCGCGAACAGGAGGAATGGAAGTACCAGTTCGATCGCGAACGCCAGGCGGCCGAGGAGAAACGGCAGCACGAACTGGCCCGGTTGGACCGCGAAATCCAGCTCAAGCAGGAGCAGCTCGAAAAGGTTCTTGCCGACCGCCAGCGGACCCTGGCTGCCGCCGAGGCGGAACTGCAGTCGCTCCGGGCCCGCGCCGAGCAGTTTCCCAGCGAGTTGGACCAGGCCGTTACCCGGGCCGTCGAGGAGACCACCGCCCGTCTGGACCGGGAGCGGAAGTACGCCACCGACCTGCTGCAAAAGGAATCGGCCGGAGAACGCAACGTGCTGCTCTCGCGCATCGAGTCGATGGAGCAGACGATCGAGAAGCAGGCCGAGCAGATCGCCAAACTATCGCGGCAGTTGGAGCACTCGTACGGCCAGATCCAGGATATCGCCGTCAAGGCCATCGAAGGACCATCCACCTCGCGAGGGGCCTCGCCGTCTGCGAGTCTGCCGCCGGTCACCCGCTTGCCGGGCGGTTTGCAGAGCGAGTGAAGCCGTGGGGGAAGCGGGCTGCAGCCGGGGGCGGACCGAATACGGAGCATCCGCGCCTGCTGCATCGCCAGAGGTCCCCGGCATGCCATGACCGCGTCGCGATCCGGCCGCACGCCTGAGGGTTTCTCCATCGGCCCTCGAGAAGACCTTCCGCCGGGTGTTGACCCGCGCGACAGCCCACCGACCCGAACCAGCGACCGGCCATGGCCGAGCCGTTCAGCACCGGCAAATTTGGAGGTGTCGGATTGGTGGGGGTTGGAACATTCCGTTACCCGCGGTGCGCCAAGACGCACCCAGTAGGACTCCTGGTGCGTCGAACCATGCTCCACTCCCTGTTCCGACATCGCGTCCTCTGGCTGGGGCTGCTCATCGCGAGTCTGACCATCTCGGCCGTGTTTCTCGACGATCGGCTCGGCTCCCTCGTTCGCAACACGGCCTGGCTCGTGCTCGGCTCGCTGGCCGTCAGTCTCCCCGCAGGCACCCTGGCCGCGGTGGCAATCTCTCGTACCGACATGCCGGGCCGGCGACTGGCCGCAGCCGGCCTGGGAACCGTGCTCCTCGTGCCCGTCTATCTCCAGGCGGCTGCCTGGCAGGCAGGGTTTGGCCTCCAGGGCTGGATCACCCTCAACTGGCACCAGGGCCCGTGGCTTGCCGGCATGCCGGCCGCCATCTGGATCCATGGCATTGCAGCGATCCCTTGGGTGGTGCTGATCGTGGGCGCAGGGCTGCGGCTCGTGGAACCGGAACTCGAAGAGCAGGCCCTCCTCGACGCCTCGCCGGTCCATGTTTTCCTTCAGGTGACGTTTCCAGCCTCCTATGGCGCGATCGGCGTGGCTGCCCTCTGGGTGGCGGTGACGACTTCAACCGAGATGGCCGTGACCGACCTGTTTGCTGTCCGCACCTTTGCCGAGGAAATCTACACCCAGACGGTCAGTGGTCCCTGGGTCGTCGAGAGCCGATTCGTCGGACCGCCAGGATTTGTCCCGTGCCTGCTGGTCAACACGGCCCTCATCCTGGCCGGCATGGTTCTCCTCATGTCGGTCGCGTCGACCCGGCGTCCCCCCAGCCGGCGACGCCGGCTGACATACTCGCTCGGCTGGCTTCGACGGCCGATGGCCGTGGCCGTGGCAGCCATTCTTCTGGTTGCGGTTGCCGTGCCCCTGGCCAATCTGGCTGTCAAGGCCGGTATGCTCGTCACCCAGACGCCAACCGGGCGGATCCGCCAATGGTCGATGGGCAAGTTCCTCCAGATCGTCGCCCTCGCCCCCAGGGACTACGCCCCGGAATTCGGCTGGACCCTGCTGATCGGCCTACTGGCGGCAACGGCCGCGGTGGCGGGGGGAACTCTTCTTGCCTGGCTGGCCTGCCGCGGCCGCCTTGGCCCGTTCTTCGTCTGCCTGCTGACGGCCGCGGCCCTCGCCACGCCCGGCCCCGTGATCGGGCTGGCGGTGATTCGCCTCCTCAATCAACCCGGCACGCCGCTCCTCGATTTCCTCTACAGCCAGTCGATTCTGGCTCCCACTCTTGCGCAAACGATCCGCGCCCTTCCACCGGCCATCCTCATTCCCTGGTTTGCCTTCCGCAGCATCTCGCCGGCCGTTCTCGAAGCCGCCCGCGTCGACGGCGCGGGGCTGTGGAGACAACTCTTCCGGATCGCCCTGCCCATGCGTGCCTCGGCCCTTCTACTGGCCTGGCTGACCGCCGCAATCGTCGCAATCGGCGACCTGGCGGCCAGCGTCCTCACCGTCCCGCCGGGGGTCACACCGCTTTCCATCCGCATTTTCACCCTCCTCCACTACGGCGTGGAGGATGTTGTGGCTGGAATCTGCCTTGCATCAGCCGCCGCCTTTGCCCTGGCAACCTTGACCCTCGGCTGGTGGGTCCGGTACCGCTTCGGACCCGAGTGCCCCGACGTGCAGTGAAGCCCCCTTACTCGTAGTCCCACTTCAACACCCACGGATCCTTGGTCTGTTCCTGAAAGGTCTTGAGTTTGCCCTGCAACTCGGCCAGTACGGCTGCATGCTTCGGATCGCCGGCCAGGTTGTGGATCTCGTCGGGATCGGCCTGGAGATCGTAGAGCTCGAATCGGGGACGGTGCAGGTAGGCGTCGACGGTCCGCTTGCCATAGTTTTTGTCGCCCCGCTGGAAGACCCCTTGCCAGGCGGCGGCCACCCAGAGATCGGAGGCGAAGGGATAGGGGAGCGGATGGGCGATGTTCCAGATCAGTTTGTATTGTCGTCCGCGGACGACCCGCATGGGATAGTAGTTGGTGATTTCGTGGAACGTGTGGGAGGCGTAGATCTCGTCAAATCCCTCCGCCTTGGCCTGCTCCATGGCGGCCAGGAACGAACGGCCGTGGAACGCGGCCGGTTTGGCTTGCACCTGGCAGAAATCGAGGATCGTGGGCGTGATGTCGGCCCAGTTGACCATGGCATCGGAGACGGTGCCTCGGTGGTCGGAGTAGGGATTGCGGACGATGCAGGGAAGACGGATCCCCGGCTCGTAGACCGTGGTTTTCGCGGCCGGGAAGGGGATGCCGTTGTCGGAGATGTAGATCACAAGCGTGTCGTCGTAAACGCCCGTCTCCTGGAGCCGCTGGATGAGCCGCCCCACGCCCTGATCGAGGCGAGAGACGGCCTGGTAGTACTGGGCGAGTTCCTGGCGGCATTCGGGCGTGTCGGGCAGGCAGGGTGGAACGATCACCTTCTGGGGGTCGTACTCGATTTCCGTGACGCCGGGATACCCCTGGGGCCGGTTGCCAAAGGTGTCTGGCTCGTAGGGAAGGTCCTTGAGTTTGCCGCCGCCGCGGTGCGGATCGGTCACGCAGAAGTAGAGGAAGAACGGCCGTGGGTCTTCCGCCTTGAGAAAGTCCACGCAGCGGTCGGCCATTTCGACTCCGTTGCGCGGGTTGGCCTTGATCTCCTGGTCGAACTGGTAGACGGCCTCGGGAGCCACGTGGTACTTGCCGATGCGGCAAGTGCGGTAGCCCGCCTGGCCCAGCAGGACCGGCAGGCTGGTCAGGTTCTCGTAGGTGCGAAAGTGGCTGTAGCCATGCTCGTGGCCGTAGTGGCCGGTGGCGTGGTTGTACATGCCGGTGAGGATGACCGAGCGGCTGGCGGAGCAACTGGAGGTGGTGCAGAAGGCGTATTCGAAGCGGGTGCCGTCGGCGGCCAGGCGGTCGAGGCTGGGGGTTTGGACCACGGGGTTGCCATAGCAGCCGGCGTCGCAACCGTGGTCGTCGCCAACGACCAGGACCACGTTCCGTTTTGCGGCTTCGAGCGGTGAAGCGAAAAGCGCTGCCGAGAGGGTCAACAGGAACAGAGGTAATCGTTGCATGGTGTCGATTCTCCTGCTCGTGGTTGGAAGAACGCCGCCCCCGGGGTGCTGCCCGGCACCGGGAGAACGGGACGGCCGGACTTTGCCCAGCTTACTGGCGGGACGTGGTCGCGTCCAGCGTCAGGATTGGAGGGGGATGGGATTGGCAGATCGCGCATTTGGCTGTGGAAGTTCAGGTACGGAAGTCCGGTTGCGGTGAATTGTTGACGGCCATTCTCGCGCCCGCTAGATTCCAGTGCAGTCTGGGTATGCCGGCCTCTGTGACCCGAGGAGACGATCATGCGTCCTATCTTGTATGCGGCTGCGGCGTTCATCCTGCTCAGTTCCACGGCCTGGGCGCAACTGAGCGAAAAGCTCGACCGTGGGCTCGTGGCCATGCGGCATGCCGATGGAGGGGTGTACGTCGGTTGGCGGCTGGCATGCCAATGAACATCGGCAAGGTACGTTTGAGCGTACCGGTAACGCTGGCTCCGATGGAGGAGCACACGAACTTCCCGTTCCGGTTGTTGATGAAGCGGTTTGGGGCGGGGCTGGTGTGCACGGAGCGGATCGACGCGGCGGACGTGGCCAGGCGGGATCGCCGCGCGCTGAGGATGTTGCACACGACGACGGAAGAACGCCCGCGGGCCGCACAGATCAGCGGCGCCGACCCGGCGGTGATGGCGGAAGCGGCGCGGGTCATCGAGGAGCACGGGTTCGACGTGGTGGATCTGAATTTCGAATGCCCAGTGCGCCGGATCCTCTCTCGCGGTGAAGGCGGGGCACTGATGGCCGATCCGGCGGCGATAGGGGGGATCGTGGCGGCGGTGAGCCGGGCGGTGTCGATCGCGGTGACGGTCAAGCTGCGCACGGGGCCCGACGGGGAGCATGAAACGGTGGTCGAGGCGGCCAGGCAGGCCGAGGACGGGGGGAGCGCGGCGATCGGGGTCCACGGGCGGAGTGTGGCCCATGCTTACCTGGGCGGTGCCGACTGGGAAGCGATTGCCCGGGTGAAGCAGGCCGTGCGTGTGCCGGTTGTGGGAAGCGGGGGGATCAGCGAGGCGGGCGACGTGGTGCGGCGGATGCGGGAAAGCGGGGCGGATGCCGTGTCGGTCGGCCGGGGCTGCCTGGGCAATCCCTGGATCTTCAGCCAGGCCAGATCGCTGCTGACGTCAAGTTCGCCCGGCCGTTTGCCGACGCGAGCCGAGCGCGGCCGGGCGCTACTGCAACTGGTCGAGGGCGAATTCCGCTATTATGGCAAGGCGGTTGCGATCCGCCGGTTGGCGCGGACAAGCTGCTACTTTGCCAAGTGCCTTCCCGACTTTGCCGAGTTTCGGCGTGCGGTGCAGCAGGTGCGGGATCTGGCGGGTTTCCGGCGATTGGCGGCCGAGTACTTTCGCTGAACCGTGCCGGACTGCTCGAGTGAAGCGGGCCGAATCGGTGCGGGATGCGGTAACCGGGCGCCATGTGCCAGGAGTGGGATAGGGCTGCGATCGAAGAAGGGAAGACCGTTCATCGGTCGCCCGTAAAGGGCCGTCACTTGGACGGGAGCCAATCGACCTTGCCGCTGTCGAGGCGGTAGATTGCGGTGACCACGCGGAGTTTCTTCTGTTCCACATGCTCCCGGACGACCTCGCTCTGCGTGGCGAGCAATTCGGCCTGGTGCACCGCGTTGTTCTGCACGGCGCCGGCCATCGCTTCGTCCTTGTCGGCCGAGAGATGCTCACCGACCTGGACTTCTTCCAGAAGTTTGCCGAGATTCCCTTCGGGTTTCTCGTCACCCATGGCTGCAGCCACGGCGCCGCACTTGTCGTGGCCGAGTACGACGACGAGGGGAACGTGGAGGTGTTCGACGGCATAGTCGATCGACCCGATCACAAACGGTTCGCTCACGTTGCCCGCCACGCGGATCACAAAAATCTCGCCCAGCCCCCGGTCGAAGATGATCTCGGGCGGAACACGCGAATCGGAGCAGGTCAGCACGACGGCAAAGGGGTGCTGTCCGGATGTGAGTTCATGGCGTTTGATGGCGCTGAGGTCCTTGGCCCCCGGATGGTCGGCGGCAAAACGGTCGTTGCCGTCCTTGAGAAGCTGCATTGCCTGGTCGGAAGTCAGGCCGGGCGCGTCTTTGGCCAAGGCCGGAAGAGCCAGCAGGGCAACTGTGCAGGCGGCTGCCAGGGCCAACCGTATTGTTGAGTACTCGAGTCCCATGGGTCTCCTCCTCTTCTGGCGACGGGGTTTCAGGATCGTTGTTCAAACATACCTCGCGTTTGCTGGCAGGGCGCCAAAGGGGGGATATTTTGTACCGGTTGGCCAATGGGAAGTACAGCGATGGAGGGGCGGCCCAAGAACAACTTGCCGGTTCCGACGTCACGCACCGCGGTCCGTCGCGAAGCACGGACCGGAAGATCGGCAAGTTACTGCTCGACGGATACCAGGAGGGCATGCGCGAGTTGTGACACGGAGACCTCGGCGATCGCGATCAGGGACGCAAGACCATACCAGCTTCTTTGGGGGGACAGAGCGAGTCCCCTGTCTGGGTAGAAGGGTGAGAAACCCGTCAGCGTGATCTGGAACGTGGGACCGGGAGGGATCGGTGCGTTCCTGGGCCCGAAGGCAGGATGCAGGTGTGTGCGGCAGCTACTGGTCGAGGGGTGGCATCTTGAAGATTTCGCTCGGCACATGCTGACTGTTCATGATTTCCCGGGCCTTCTCGACGATCTCGGGCCGCTCGGCGGCCAGGTCGTGCTGCTCGCCGATATCGTCGGCCAGATTGTAGAGCTCGATCTTGAGCGGGGCCGGGTTCTTCTTCTGGAGCATGTTCTGGCGAACGGCCTTCCAGGGGCCGATGCGCACGGCCTGTTGCCCGCCGTAGGCCGGGAATTCCCAGTAGAGAAACTCGTGCTTCCTCTGCCTGTCAGACTGGCCGAGAAGCGTGGGCAGAAAGCTGATGCCGTCGGTCTCTTCCGGCGCAGGGACTCCAGCAACTTCGGCAAGGGTCGGCATCACGTCGTAGAAGGCCGAGGGAAGATCGGTGGTCGTCGAGGGCTCGATTCGGCTTTTCCATCTGGCGATCATGGGAACGCGGATGCCGCCTTCGTAGAGGCTGCCTTTGAGTCCTCGCAGGGGGCCGACGCTCTGGAAGAACTTGTAGTCGACTTCTTCGACCGCGGCGGTGACCCGATGGGCCCGGGTGATCATGGCCGCGTAGGCGGCCCGTGGGGTGAAATGGGGTGTGTAGCCGCTTTTCTCGCGGGTGAAGGGCGGGTCTTCCCACTTGCCCAGATACGGTTTCAGGTCCTCGTCGGGAATGTGCAGGGCAACGTGGGGAATGGTCGAGGGGTAGTAGAGGAAGAAGGGCCGGTCCTTGTTGGATTCGATGAAGCGAAGAGCCTGGTCAATCATGTGATCGGGCGCGTAGTCCTGGCCCTTGAAGGGAGCGTAGCTGGCCGGGTCGTTGGGGTCAGCCCCTTCCGCCAGTCCAGCGTGACCTGGAACGGGCGGATCGTTCTTGAGCGGGTACTTCTGGCCATTGAGCCAGAGATGGGCGGGATAGTAACTGTGGGCGTGGGCCTGGCAATTGTAGCCGAAGAACAGGTCAAAACCTTGCTTGTTCGGATCGCCGGTCGTGCCGAACTGGCCGAGGCCCCATTTGCCGATTGCGGCGGTGGCATACCCCTTCTGCTTGAGCATCTCGGCAATGGTCGTTTCGGAATCGGGGATCGGCTCCTGGCCGGGAAACTCCCGGTCGTAACGATCGAGAAGTTCTTCCGGGAGCTTGGCCTGACGGTTGTTGCGGATGTATGCATGGCCGGAGTGTTTGCCGGTCATGAGCACGCAGCGCGAGGGGGCGCAGACCGCATTGCCGCAGTGGTGGTCGGTGAACCGCATTCCTTCTCGGGCCAGCCGGTCGATATTGGGCGTCTGGATCTTCTTCTGTCCGTAACAGCCGAGTTCGGCATATCCGAGGTCGTCGGCGAGAATGAAGACGATATTGGGGGGACGGTCGGCTGCAATAGCCGGCATGGCGCCAAGGAGAATCAGGACGAGGACAATTGCTTTTCTCATAGCCGGGGCCCTTTCGTCGCAAATGCCTGGATCGACATCTCGTGTCGGCCTGCCGCCGCCATTGCCGGGAGTCGCGACGGTGATTCCATGTTAGTGGGCCCGACGGCGTCCTGCCAGTCGGCTGGCCGAAGATCCTACCTGACCGGACAAGGAAGGCGACGCTACTTCTGGCTGGTTCCTTCGCTGTTCTCGCGATAGTCGTCGAGAATCTGCTGGAGTTCTTCCAGTTCGCGGGTAGTGGGGGGGCGAGTTTGCAGAAGGGTGGTGATGAGTGCCGTTCCGCTGCCGTTGAAGATGCGCTCGATGAGATCATCGAGAATTCGCCGGTAGGTCTTGCGGGGGCTGGTGGTGGCTCGAAAGAGGAAAGCCTTTCCCACCGGGCCCTTCTTTCGAGCCACCAGCCCCTTGTCCTGAAGCCGTTTGAGCAGAGTGCTCACGGCTGCATGGGTCATGGGACGATAGCCTTCCATCCGTTCACGGATCGCTCGAGCCGTCAGGGGGCCATACTTCCACAGGCAGGCCAAAACTTCCAGTTCGGCGTCCGGTAGCTGGTTCTCGTCCATCCTTCCACACTTCCACCGGCTCGGCACCCAAAAGGTGCGTTTCGGCTTGCCCTTCCCCGACACGCAGCCTCGACGAGCCCCTCCAGCCGATTCCACTAGTCACAGTATATCTACGCTTGTAGATATTGCAAGGCATTGGCGGGCAGGTTGGAGCCATTTTTTGCCGGGGGGGGTTCAAGCGGCTACATGGCCGCCGTCAGGTGGGTGAGAATGTCGCGAACGGAGATGTAGCCCGTGATTCGGCCCTCGCTCAGAACCGGCAGATGCCGATAGCCGCCCAGGTCCATCTTGTGGAGGGCGAAGGCCACGCGATCGTCGAGCCCCACCGTTTCGACGGGCGAACTCATGAACTCCGACACCGGGTGGCCGCCCAGCTCGGCCGCGTCGACGTTGAGCCTGTCGAGCACGTCGCGCTCGGTGAAGATCCCCACGACCTCGTGGTGGCTCACGATCACCGCGCAGCCTACCGACCGGGCGACGAGCTGCTCCAGGACCCGCCGCACAGGCGTATCAGGGGCGGCGATGAGCGGCTCGCGCGGTACGAGGCTCTCAATCCGATCCTCCATCACGCTCCGCTCCACCAACGTTGCAGGGCGCGGTCGATTGAGTGCCGAAAGCGACTGGTGGCATTTCTCGCACTCGTCCACCCCGTCGATGTTCTCGCAGCCGCAATCAGGACAGGTCACCATGGGAGTTGCCGGTTGTTGGAGGTTCAGAACGGTGGAGAACAGTCAGTAGCCGAGGTCGCCCCATCTCAAAAAACGCCGGGGAGCCCTCCCCCGCTGCGGCGATTGCCGGCAGCGGCAGAAGGTCTGGGACCGGCCCGGAATGCCGTTGCTGACTTGAGCGAGATCGGCCGTCCGCCGCATCAAGCAACCGTCCACGTATCTCCGCTGGCGAAGAGCTTTTGCAGGGATCCCCGGCCCTGCCTCTCAATGGCCTCGTTGACCTGCTCGTTGAGCATTTCGTCGTACTTGGGGCGGTCGACGCAGCGGAAGACCCCGATCGGCTCCGGAAAGTCCGGGTAATGCATCCGCGTGAGGAAGTAGGCGAGACTTGGTTCCTTGGCCGCCTCATCGTGGACGAGCAGGTCGGTCTCGGAAATCCCGCCGCCGATGGTCACGACCTCGGGCTCCAGGCCGTTCAGGCGAATTCCCTTGTTGCCCTCCTTGCCGAACACCATCGGCTTGCCGTGCTCCAGTTCGAGCAGGGCGTCGTTGCGAGTGTTGCGGTCGGTGGCGTAGTCGAAGGCGCCGTCGTTGAAGACGACGCAGTTCTGGTAGATCTCGATGAACGACGTTCCACGGTGCTCGGCGGCACGTTCCAGGCACATTCCGAGGTGCTTGGTGTTGACGTCGACCGATCGGGCCACGAACGTGGCCTCGCAGCCGATGGCCACCGAGAGGATATTCAAGGGATTGTCGATCGATCCCATGGGGCTGCTCTTAGTGACCTTGGCCAAGGGGGACGTGGGCGAATACTGGCCCTTGGTCAGCCCGTAGATGCGGTTGTTGAACAGGACGATGTTGATGTCGAGATTCCGCCGGATGGCGTGGATCAGGTGGTTGCCGCCGATCGAGAGTCCGTCGCCGTCGCCGGTGATCACCCACACCGACAACTCGGGACGCATCACCTTCAGCCCGGTGGCGACCGCGGGGGCCCGCCCATGGATGGAATGTATCCCGTAGGTGTTCATATAGTAAGGAAAGCGGCTGGAACAGCCGATTCCGGAAATGAACACCACGTTTTCCCGCGGTATCCCCAGGGAAGCCATGGTCTTCTTCATCTGGGCGAGGATCGCGTAATCGCCGCATCCGGGGCACCAGCGGACCTCCTGGTTGCTGGCGTAGTCGTTGGCGGTGAGTTTCGTCTCGGTGGCAGCCGTATCGGTAGACATGATGGATAGACTCGGCTAGGTCAGTTCTCGCTGGATTCCGGCGACGAGTTCGGCCACCGTGAATGGGCGGCCGGTGATCTTGTTCAGCCCGGCGGCGTCGACGAGGAACTCCTTGCGAACCAGGCCGCGAAGCTGGCCGCCGTTCAGTTCGGCAACGATCACTCGATCGTAGCGCTGGACGATCCGTCCGAGGTTTGCCGGCAAGGGATTCAGGTGGCGGAGGTGAGCGTGTGCGACCGAAGAGCCGTCTTGCCAGAGGTGGCGGACGGCGGTGGCCACGGCCCCGTAGGTGCCCCCCCAGGAAAGCACGAGGACGGACCCGGACTGCGGCCCTTCCACCTCCTGGGGAGGAATATCGTCGGCAATGCCGGCGACCTTGCTGGCCCGCAGCCGGACCATGAACTCGTGGTTGGCCGGATCGTAGCTCACCGCTCCCGTCTGGTCCTGGCGTTCCAGTCCTCCGATGCGATGCATCAGGCCCGGGGTTCCCGGGATCGCCCACGGCCGCGACAGACGCTCGTCGCGTGTGTAGGGCCGGAACGGTGGTTGGCCGTTTGCCGCCGGGCCAGGATGGTTCACGACAATCCGTGGCAAGCTGGCCAGCTCGGGAATCCGCCACGGCTCCGAACCGTTTGCCACATAGGCGTCGGAAAGGAGCATCACTGGCGTCATGTAGGTGGCGGCGATTCGCCAGGCCTCGATCGCCACTTCGAAGCAGTCGGCGGGGCTGCGGGCCGCCAGGACGGGAACCGGGCACTCCCCGTGCCGGCCGTAAAGAGCCTGGTGGAGGTCGGACTGTTCGGTCTTCGTGGGCAATCCGGTGCTGGGGCCGGCCCGCTGCACATTGATGACAAGCATCGGCAACTCGGTCATCACGGCCAGCCCCATGGCTTCCGATTTGAGCGACACGCCCGGCCCGCTCGTTCCGGTGACCCCCATGGCGCCTCCGAAGGCGGCTCCGATCACGGAGGTCATGGCGGCAATTTCATCCTCCGCCTGGAACGTACGGACGTCGAAGTTCTTCCGGCGCGACAACTCGTGGAGAATGTCGCTGGCCGGCGTGATCGGGTAGGTCCCGTAGAACAGGCGGCAACCGCTCAATTCGGCAGCGGCCATCAGACCCCAGGCAAGTGCCAGGTTGCCCGTGATGTTGCGATAGGTACCCGAGGGCAACTCGGCCGGGCGCACGGCAAACCGCCGGATGATCGCTTCCGTCGTGACGCCGTAGTTGTATCCGGCATGGAGTGCCTTGCGGTTGGCCTCGGCCACCGCGGGACGCCGACCGAACTTTTCCAGGATGAACCGTTCGGTCGGCTCCAGCGACCGGTCATAGAGCCAGAACACCAGGCCCATGGCGAAGAAATTGCGGCAGCGATCGGCTTCCTTGGTGGAAAGCCCCAATTCCTTGACCGCCGATCGGGTCAACCTGGTCATGTCCACCCGGTAGAGCTGGTAGGAGTTGAGGCTCCCATTGTCCAGGGGGTTGTCGTCGTAGCCGGCCAGCTCCAGGTCGCGTTTTCCAAACCCGTCCTCGTTGGCAATCAGGATCCCGCCCGGTTCCAGGTCCTGAAGATTGGTTGCCAGGGCCGCGGCGTTCATGACCACCAGCGAATTGACCTGGTCACCAGGTGTGAAGATCTTGTCGGCGGCAAAACGGATCTGGAAACCGCTCACGCCCGCCTTGGTGCCGCGCGGCGCACGGATCTCGG
Source organism: uncultured Planctomycetaceae bacterium (assembly GCA_964563135.1). Lineage (GTDB taxonomy): Bacteria > Planctomycetota > Planctomycetia > Pirellulales > Thermoguttaceae > JAAYAY01. The sequence goes on along the minus strand of CAZLWV010000080.1, from coordinate 17,515 downwards.
CGGGATAGTCGGGGAAGGTAGCCACGTCATTGCCTGCCAGGGCCGACGTGTTCGTCAACTGGGTCCCCGCCAGTTGCATTCCATCGCCGGAATCGCCACAAAACCGCACGGTCGCAGCGTCCAAATCGACAACGGATTTCCGCTGTTCAGCCGGCGCCATGGTGTTTGCCTGTAACTTGCTCATGAAAATGCAGGAACCGTCCTGGGGTGATCGCAAAAACGCTCAAGGCCCCTCTCGCTCTCGCATCACCGGGTTGGCAACGGGAGGCAGATTGTAGACCGCCTTGGGAAAATCCTGGACGAGAAAGTGAACGATCCCCTCAGCATCGACGATCCCCACGGGCCGATTGGAGTGGTCGACCACGGGAAGACGCCGATAACCGTTCTTCGCCATGTGCCGGATCGCCGAGGCCACCGAGTCGCCCTCGCGCCCCTCGACCAGGATGCGAACCACGTCGCGCTCCGTGAAGATTCCCACCACCTTTCCGTCGCGACAAACCAGGAGTGCCCCGCGATGCTGCGACTTGAGAACCAGGAGCGCCTCGCGAACCGGAGTCTCAGGTGTCACGCACAGTGGAGAAAGGGGCCCCGCCTGCGCGATCGACTCGTCGTTCAGCTTGATCCCGGTGTCCATACTCCACCGTTGTTGAGAGCTGAGACAAAGCACTAGTGCTCTGCCACGGCTTGATTTGGGGGTCCATGGTGTAGAGTCATGCGACAATCGCCAAGTTGTTCCGCGGTCTCGCCCCCAATTCTTAGCTGAGGCAAAGCACTGGGCTCCCGCTGGGCGCCCTCATTTCGCGATCCATACAGGGATCTCAGTTCCCCCTGGTCGCGGGGCTGCTCTCCACGTTGAATGTCCCGATGCAAATGTATTCATCCACCTGGCGCGAGGGAATCGTGAATTGCACGGAACGCCTGCTGTTTCCTTCGCGGAGGACAATTCCACGCAGCAGGGCAGGAACGCGACATTCTTCCGCCGCTAGTCATGGCACGTGCTTTGACGGAGCCGGCTTCCCGCGGCAGGGACACTTTGGATGCTGCGAAGAAAAGAGGGATCTCCCGCTTGTTTCGACTGCGCGGCCGGTAGAACCACCGGTCCGGCGAGACCATTGCCATCTGGCCGGCTGATTCCCCCCCTTTGGTTTCTTAACTCTCTCGGGTGGACTGCCGGGTCATGCCGGCATGCATGCCTGTGAGGAAAAGAATGGATGAGACCGAGCCGGAGGGCAAACCAGAGGCGCCTCGATTCACCGGGGGGGTACCGTCGATGAGAATTCAGCCAGACGGCGAACTCGGAGGGTCATCGTCGGTGATTCCCGGCGCTTGGGCATTTCCTTGACAGCGGATGTGTCGGACATTCTGGAGAGCAGGGATTCCAAATCATGTCGATCGAAGCAGTCCAAATCGCCATCTTCCTGCCTGGCAGGAACGATTGCCGTGCGTCAAAACCGCTGAGCCGGCCCGGGGCCTCGGCAGTATGCCCCGCCTCAACGGAAGCTTCTCTTGACGCCTTCGGCGTCAAGGCACGAGGGGGACGGGCGGAAGCCCGGCATCCTGCGGTCTCCGGTCGAGCGGCCACGGCATCTTTCATGCAGACATCCATGAAGAACTGGGCCAGGCAGATTCTTCTTGCCTGGGGCACTACTGAAGACCGGGTGCGCCCTGACCCTGGTCGTTCTGGCGGTTGGCGGTTTCCAGAAGCAGTTTTTCCTGTTCCGAAGCGCTGACTCGCCGGGCGATCACCGGGCGGGCCTTTTCCAGCACCTGCTTGACGGGCAGATCCCAGAGCCGAACCAGGCAATCGGTCCGGTCCGCGGTCTGTCGGCAACCGGTAAGGATCCTTCGGCCGTCGGGGGTGATTGCCAGGGCCGCAATCGGCCCGCAGTGTCCGCGCAGAATCACCGGAGCGGCCGCCGGGTCAGACGCCTCCAGGTCCCACACGCAAGCCGTACCGTCGTCGCCTCCCGTGATCAGCCGGCAGCCGTCGGGGCTGAAGAGGATGGATCGCACCTCGCCGCTGTGCCCGCCCAGCACAACGCACTTCGCGGCCGGGTTGACGGCATTCATGTCCCAGACGCGGACCGTGTGATCGTAGGCCGCCGTTGCCACCCAACGTCCCGTCGAACCGATGGCCACCGAGTGCACGCCCCCGTTGTGCCCGTCCAGCACGGTCGCCCGGGCACCGGGCTGGGGAGTGGTCAGATCCCAGAGCCCCACGGTGCGATCGTGGCTGCCGGTCGCCATCCAGCGTCCGTCCAGGCTGATAGCAATGCTGGTGACTGGTCCGGAGTGCTGCCGCAGCACGATCTGGGAAGCAGCCGGGCAATGGGAGGACAGATCGAACAGCCGGACCGTCTGGTCCTCGCTTCCGGTCACCACCCAGCGGCAATCCGGGGTGATGGCCACTGCCAGAACGGGCCCGAGGTGGCCGCGGAGGATGGTCGGCTGCCGCGTCGCTGCCGCAACAACTTCCTCGCCGGCCAGTGGGGAGCGCTGCACGCCATCGGGCCAGGCCAGGCTCTTCAGATCCCAGAGCCGAACGCTGTTGTCTTCCTCTTCGAAAGCGCCCGTCCCCGCGACGGCCAGCCAACGGCTGTCCGAGCTGATGGTCAGGTCGTAGATCTTTCCCAAGTGGCCTCGCAACACCCATTTGGACGCGGCAGGATCGGCGGATTGGAGATCCCAGAGGATGATCTGGCCGTTGTCGTCGGTCGTGGCCGCCCAACGTGAATCGGGAGAGATCTCCGCAAGGCGGACGGGCGACTGGTGCCCCTCGAGCGATCGCGAGGCTCGAAGCATGCAGGTCCCAGAGCCGAACATTCTTGTCGGTGCTGGCTGTCAATAGCCAGCGGCCGTTGCGGCTCACGGCGATCGCCTCGACTGGTCCGGAATGACCGCGCAGGGCCTGGTCGCCCGCCAGTGCCGCTGCATCCCGCAGGGTCTGTTCGAGATCCCTGTCGATGGCCTCGCCCTCGGCGCTGAGGTACGTCATCGCCCGTTCGGCAAGGAACAGGCTCTCGGCCGGTTGGGCCGCCAGGCGACGAGCGCTTTCGTCGGCCAGACGTTTGACGAGGGCCAGACGAGCGGCCGCTTCGATTTGTTCGCGGCCTTGGGACAACACATCATAGCGATTCTGAAGTGCGTTGAGGTTGGCCTCGGTCTCGTGGAGCTTGGCAAGCACCTCCTGGCAGGCCTCGGCGGCCCGGTGGCTCTCCCGCTCGCGTTGGCGAACGAGTTTCTCCGCCGACTGCAGGCGAATTTGGGTCTGGGAGTGCTGCTTCTCCAGCAGAGACAGCGAACGCGAGGTTTGCTGCCTGGCCACCGAGATGCTCAGCAGCAAGGCCGTCGATACGGCCGCGACCAGCAGGGTGACAAATCCCGTCGCCGCGATCGCTCGCGACATGACGGGACGCTGCCGGCTCCATTGGCGGAAACGTTCCCAGTCGCTGACCTGTCTCGGACGGATGGGCTCTCCCGCCAGCCAGCAGTCCAGCGGATCCTCCCGCCTCCGGACCGGGCTGACTTCGATCCCGTGGCCCGGAGGTGCCGGGGGCGGCAGCTCGAACGTGAAACCGCAACTCTCGCAGACGACCTGCTCCCGGCGGCAGCCACCAGAGTGCGACTACAAAGCGGGCAACGCACTTCATGCTGCCGATCTGTGGCTGGCTCGTAACGCCTGGGTGAGTTCTGCGGGGTGGGGCTCTGAACCACTGCCAAGTCCGTTGTCAGGTGGAGTTGATCACCAGAGAGTTGCTCAAAAGGCGGTCCCACCGGGATTCTGCCGGTGGCTCTCAGGGAATCGCTGTGTCGAAGCAACCGCCCGAAGGCTTTCCATCACAGGGCACGCAGACTGAACAGCCGCCAGGGCAACCCGCAAATCGGGCGACTGGCACGTCCGCTTCAGGCCCTACTCTGTGGCATCGACCGCAAAACCGGAGGACAAGGGAAAAACATGCTCCTGCCCTACGGCCCATACAGGCGGAATATCCGGACATCAGCACCTGCCGGCTGTGAATTCCGCCGGTTTTGCCTCATCAAGAAATGGATGTGCCGCGGCAAAGAGTCCAGGGAACGGCTCCCATGGCCGACAGAAAACCAAGAGCTGCAAAGGTTTGCGATCGCCAGCGGGCAGACAGAAACCCGCGGCTCGAGCAACGGGGGAAAGCCCGCCGGAGGGGTGTCTGGCAATGCATGGGTCAGGCGGAGCCTGACCTACGGGGGTACGGGGCCGGCAATGCATGGGTCAGGCGGAGCCTGACCTACGGGGGTACGGGGCCGGCAATGC
>CAZLWV010000080.1:0-13127 GCA_964563135.1 uncultured Planctomycetaceae bacterium | reverse complement strand
ATGGGTCAGGCGGAGCCTGACCTACGGGGTGGGCAATGCATGGGTCAGGCACAGCCTGACCCACGGGGTGGGCCCACCATCCGGCCGTCAGCCACGCACCGCTTGTCGGCCGGATCCACGTCAGGCGCTGTCCGCCTCGTTGGATGTGCTTACCAGAAGAAGGATCGCCCGTCGGGTACTGCGCGACAGACGGGGCCACCGATCAACGACCTTCTGGAGGTCATCGCCGAAGAACTTGGAGGCCGATGAGCTTGGAGAAGGATCCGGGCTGGCGCTATCCGTCGGCCGACAGGTGTGAGGAAGGCTGACCCTGTTGCCGCTCGAAGCCGAGACCGGGGTGGCCGTGCCCTCGTGCTCGCGGCGGGGCGACTGGAGGAAGTCGATCGGCGATGGTTGTCCCCGACCGAACAACTGAGGTTTCGCCTGCGGCATGGTCGGGCCGGGAGCGACCTCGAGAGATGAGGCCGGAATCGTCTTTGGCTTCGGAATCGTCGTCACTCGTTCCAGCGAGATGGTTGCACCGCCGCCACTTCCCGAACAGCGGCAACCCTGGGGATTCTGGCCGCAACGCCCTGCAAGACAGTCAGGACACTCGGCCTTGGCCGCTTCGGACAGGCTCGCCAGCGAGCTGGTGGAGCCGTCTCGGGAAACAACCCGCCAAGGGGGTGCCGGCTGCAGTTTACGGGCCGAGGCGACCTTTGTTTCCGGGGCGAGATTCTCGAGCACCCGCTCCATCTGCTGGGGACGCGGCATCGCCGACATCGACGTACTCCTGTCGCATTCTGGTGTGCTCTCCACGCAGCCAGGCCGGGAAAGCCTCAACCACGTTCGCACGCGGCTCAACAGTCTCTGCACAACCCGACTCCTCCGCACGCTGAGGGAGCCGCCTCTTCATTGACGGGCCCCGTGGCGACCGCAGAGGCATCGGCCGGTGGTCCAGGGACCTGTTTCCAGCGACGCCATGCAGCCGCGTCCATTTCCCCCCTCCCGCCGCGTGCACCGCGTGGGATCTTCGGAATGCCGTCCATCGGGAACGGCAACTGCCGAGGACGCAACGTAAGACAAACCAGTGTCCAAGCCCGAGGCTGCACGTCCCGGATCAGCTCACGCAGGGCCCGCACGGGCTGCGCGACGAGACGGTGAGGACCTTTCCCCAAGGCCACTTGTCCGGTTTCCCAGGGGAGGGAAGTACCAGCCGCCTTGGGGCCCAGGCTCCGACCCAGACGCGTCTCAGGCCGCTTCCGACGCCTTGACATCGCCCCAGCCCCGCTTGACCTGCAGGGCATCGAGCAGTTCGTTCAGCGTGAGCGTTCGATTCTCCAACTCGAGGGGAATCTCCATGCCCGGATCACACACAAGATCAACCGTCCCGTCTTCCCCGACCAGATCGTCGAACTGGCGCAGCAAGCCGTCCTGAACGGCCTGGCGGACCAGGTGGCCGCGGGTTGCGGAAACGTCGCCGGCCCGATCCCCGAGGCTATCGGCGGCTCGCTTGGCCAGGGCAGGCAGATACTCGCTGGGAATCTCGACAACCCTTGGGGTATAGACTTTCACTTGCATGGGGGTCACTCCAAATTCCAAACAGTCCCAGAGCGGCAGGGCCGCATCCATACAGCCACAGGCCGTCCAGGCGGCCTAGCGCTCGTAGAACATCATCGGCTGGCAAGCTCTGCCGGTTGTACCGTTTTTTCTGGTTTTTCTGGTTCTTCAGCCGGAAGTCCCCGCGACGTGGGGGGCAGAGGTGGGTGTGCAGGACGCCGCTATTTGGGTTGGAGGAGACGCTGCAGTTGTTGGTTGAGCTGCTTTTCCAGGACATTGCGGACCGCGCCTTGCATGAACTGGCCGGCTTGCCGCTCGAGTTCGCGGCGGTCAATCGCCGGTTCCATGAGCGAGCCGCCGATGGGCAGACGCAGGGCCTGGTTGGCTATGGCGCTGTCGATGGTCTGGTTTCCAGTGCGCCATTTGTCGGGGATGGGCATCTCCACGATGAGGGCCAGCGACTGATCGAGTCCCACCGACCCGAAGGTCTTCATGGTCACCTCGGGGAAGACAAGCTGCAGGTCGCGGTGGTAGACGCGGCCGTCGACCATGCGGAAGGGAACAGTGGACTCGCGGCTCAACTGGGCGGTGCGGCCGAAGCCGAGCGCGCCGGCCAGCTCGCGAATGAGCGGCCCCGGGCCGATCGAGACGGCATGGACGGTCATCTTTCCGGACAGGTCCCCCTTCTCGGGTGCATCGAGGGGAATGGAGCACTGCTCCATCTCGATGGAGAAGGTGCCTTCCGCGGTGGCCACGCCCGCCAGGGGCGGGGCGATGTACTGAAGGGCTCCGGCACACATCTGCGGGCTGATGCGAATGCGGTCGGCCACGCGGCCCGGTTCGACCTGGAGAATCGATCCCTGGGGAGAGAAGGTAACCTGGGGCCTGAGAGCCACGCGGCCTTCGCTGACGGTGACCTCCACCGGGTTGGCATGGGCGATGCCGCCTGCCATCTGGGTCTTCAGCTCGCCCGGACCGATGAGGAACCCGGCGATTTCCGCGCCGGTCCATTTCAGGTCCAGCGCGGCCGTAGCCTCGGCAGGCGAGAGAGGGCCGTGATAGGAGAAGGGGCTGGTGTCGTGCCCGGCGGCGAACAACGGGATGCCCAGATGGAGCCGGCCCAGTTCCGACAGTCGCACCAGGTCGTACTGATACTGGCCATCCAGATCGACGCGCGGTCCGGCGCCGGAAAGAACCAGTTTCCCTGCGGCATCGGCGCCGACGAGCCCCGATTCCAGTTTCGCCGCACTGAGCGTGATGGCGCGGGCGGCAGGATCGGACTGGCCGCGAGCGGTGAGCCGGAGCCGGGCTTCCTCGAGTTTCTTGCCCGACTGGTGGCTGGCCTGGAACTGGTCGACCGACAATTCTCCGTCGAAAGCGGTCTTTCCCTCCGCCGTGTGGAAGTTGCCCCGGCCGGCAACGTTGCCTTGCAGCATCCACTTGGGCGCTTGGGTCACGGTGGCGGTGCTCCACTGCTGGACGCGATCGAGGGTCGTTCGGACCGCCAGGGTGCCGTCGAGCTGGCTGATGTTGCCGCCGGACCATGCGACTGCCAGAGGTTCAACCCCCGCCCCGATTGTCTGGCCGGACATGGTCGCGGAGGGGATCTCGATGCGACTGCGGGCCGGGACCCACTTGGCCATCGCAGCGGTCAGCTCCACATCGGGATCGTAGAAATTCAACCGGGGGCTGCGCACGGAGAGTTCTTCGACGCGGATCTTCGCGCTGCGGAGCGTGGCTTCCTGCTGGGCCAGGTCGATGCGGCCCTCGGCGTTGAGCTGGCCGGCCATCTGCCACTGGCCGAGGGAGAGAATGGGTCCGAGCCGCGAAGACCAGCGGGCCAGGTCGCCCTCGGTCTTCCAGTTCAGCGGGTAGGCGGGGGCGCGGGAGATATTGTCGACGGGCTCGGCCAGGGAAGCCGTCACCTGATCGTCGCCGATCTGGAGCTGCAGCTTGCCGGACTGGACGGCGATCTCGGATGCTCGGAGTGTTCCCTGGACGTCGCCGCGAAGCAGCAGGCTGGGGTCGGACCAGGCGGGCTGGTCACCCAGCGCAAGCTGGAACTGGTCCACCTGGAGCTGGCCGTCGGCCGTGTAGCGCTCTTCGGGCTGGCGTTGCCACTGAAAACGGCCGCGCCCATTGCCCGACATCTTCAGCCCGCCGAGGTCGACAAGCTGCGAGACTTCTTCGGCCAGCCCCGCCAGGTCGAAACTGAGCGACCCGTCGACCTGTTGTGGTGTGCCGGCCGCGCTGAGCTGCAGGTGCTTTGCCTGGCACTGGAGGCGTTCGATGGAGAGTCCCTGGGGGTTTTTGCTTGCGGAGAAACTGGCGAGGATCGGTTCAGGCCACCGGATCTGCTGGCCTCCGCGGTTGGCGGAGAGCCGGCTGACATCGGCCCGGCCGTCCCATCGCATTGTGTCGCCGGCGCGGCGGCTTTCGAGCACGATCGTGGCATCGCCCGACTCGATCTTGAGCCCCTGCTGGAGCCGCAGGGTGTTGGGGAGCCGGGAGGCGAGCGAGGCGAGGTTCACGCCGGCCTCGATACGGTAGGTCTGCTCGGCAAGCGATTTGAGGAGCGTGGTGAACGATTCGTCGGGGAGATTGAAACCGCCGCTCACCACGGCATTGCCCAGTTCGGTCTCGACTCGCAGCCGCTCGATATCGATGAGCCTCCCCCGCCAGGAGGCACGGCCACCGGCCTCGATCCGGTCGATGGCAAGCCGGTCGCCCTGGACCGCGCTGCCGGCCAGGAGGAAGTCGTCGACAACGGCCGTCAACTGGATGGCCATCTCGGGTTGAATGCTTCCGCCAGTCACCTCGCATTTGGCAAAGGCGCTGAGGCACCCGCCAAGCTCCGTATCCGGGATGGATCGAGCCAGCAGGGGAGCGAACATCTCCAGCGGCGTATTCTCCAGTTCGGCCTCCAGGGCCTCGATCGCCGAAAGCGGGTCTTCGCGGACGGCCGTCCGGTTGACGGCCAGCTTCAGGGCAAAACGCCCGCTGTTGGCAGCGTCGGCAATGTTTCCGGATGCCCGAACGTCGATCGGATCTCGTTCGCCGGCGGGCACCGTGGCGATGAGGTCGATCTGGTTGACCTGCCAGTTGCGGCTGGACCGAATATCGCTCAGGACGACGGTTCCGCTGGCCACGGCAAGTTCGGCCGAAATACGGCTCTCCATTGCGTCCGCTTGGAGCCACCTGGCCAGCACCTGTTCCAGGTTGGTGCCCGTGCCGTCGTAGGCAATGGTGAGGACGGGCTTCTCCAGGCGGATCCGTCCCAAATCGCTGGGATTCAGCATTAGATCGAGGAGCGATCGTTCGACGCGAACCTGCTCGACAACCAGCAGGGTACGCTGCTGGGAGTCGCGGATTTCGAGGTCGGCGAGCACGGGCGAGGAGAACCAGCCCAGATGGAGCGAGCCCACGGAGGCCTCCCCGTTGAGGCCCGCTGTGGCGCGCGCGACTATCCAGCCGGACACGGGGCTCCGGCTGGCAATCGCAGGCAGAAGAGCCAGCAGAGTGAGCAGGCAAACGAGTGCGAGGCCCAGAAAGAACCGCCATCGACGCCGCGGTTTCGACGCGGCTTGGATTTCCGTTTTGGCTGGGGCAGGTCGGACTCGTCGATCGGTAACCGTTGCCATGACACACCTCCCTCGGTGGCTGGTGGCAAGAAAAAGGCCGGGCGATTGTAGCGATTCGGGCCGATCGGCTCCAGATCGGCTTGGAACCGGAGGGAAGCAGATTGCGCGGCAGATAATTCGCTACAAGTAATTATCAGACTGGGACTTATGGCTGATATTGGTCGTCTGGCGGGCGGGCGGGTAAGATGAAGCGGTACCCTCTGCCCGGTCGATCTTCAGACAGGGTCCGGTCGCGGCCCACGGTTTGATCGCAGGCGACCGGGGGGTAGGGCAGGGCTCGATCCCGGCCGCCCAGACCCAAGATCCTGGCCCTGAAAGAGTGCCTGTGTATCCAGCCAAGGAGCCACGGTGACAGAATTTCCCCGCATCTTTCGCGTCCGCCAGAACTTCTCGACCGAGCGCCTCGACGACATCGCCGGCGAGGTCGACCGGCAACTGGCCGATCTCCAGTTGGACCGGCAGGTGAAGGCGGGGCAGACCGTGGCCATCACGGCCGGGAGCCGGGGTGTGGCCAATATGGCCCTGATCCTGCGGGCCGTGGTCGAGCATTTCCTGAGGCTGGGAGCGGAACCGTTCCTGGTGCCTGCCATGGGGAGCCATGGCGGGGGGACAGCCGAGGGGCAATTGGAGGTGCTGGCCTCGTACGGAATCACGGAGCAGTCGATGGGCTGCCCGATCCGCTCCAGCATGGAAACGGTCGTGGTGGCAGAGACCAAGGAAGGCTTTCCGGTCCATTTCGATCGCCACGCCTACGAGGCCGACCACGTGGTCGTCTGCAACCGAGTGAAGCCGCATACGCGGTTTGCCGGCCCGATCGAAAGCGGACTGATGAAGATGATGCTCATCGGCCTGGGCAAGAAGAACGGGGCCGAGGTGTATCACCGGGCGATCGTCGACTACAGCTTCGCCCAGATCATCCACAGCGTGGTCGACCGGGTACTGGCCAACTGCGGGATCCTGGCCGGCCTGGCGATCATCGAGAACGCCCACGACGAGACAGCGCGGATCGAAGCGGTACGGCCCGAGCAGTTCGAATCACGCGAGGTGGAACTCTTGCGGATGGCCAAGGAGAGAATGGCCCGGCTGCCTTTCGACAGGGTCGACCTCCTGCTGATCGACCGCATCGGCAAGAACATCAGCGGCACGGGGCTGGATACAAACGTGGTGGGGCGCAAGTTCGACGACCACAAGGCGGTTGAGAGTGAAACACCCAAGGTGAAGCGGATTGCCATCCGCGGGCTCACGGAGGAGACGCACGGCAATGCGGTGGGGATGGGGATCGCCGAGTTCTGCCGGAGCAGCCTGCTTCGCCGGACGGACCTGGCGGCCACGCGTCTGAATGCGATCACGGCCGAGCATGTCTCGGCCGCCATGGCGCCGCTGGACTACGAGACGGACCGCGAGATTCTCGCCGCCGCGCTCCCCTCCACCCCGGAAGACCGCCGCCGGAGCCGGATCCTGTGGATCGCCGACACGCTGCACCTAGGCCAGGTGGAGTGCTCGGAGGCCTACTGGGAGGAGGCCCTGGATCGCCGGGACCTGGAGATCCTGACGGACCTGCGGACCCTGCCGCTGGGTGAGGACGGCCAGTTGCCTGAGATCGGTGCGTGAGATCTCTCGCAGGCAAGGGACTGGCCGGCGTGACGGGCGTGGAAGGCCTGTGTTGCGAAGGATGGCGAACGCCATCCCCGGGACGTGCAGGACGGGCCAGGAGACCCGCCCCGCTGCGAAGGATGACGGGGCGGAGGACCTGTGCTCCATCTGGCAGCAGGCTCAGAGTTTGAAGGCAAAGGTCTGCTTGACGATTCGGATAGCGCGCTGAGCGAGGGTTTGCGGGGCGGCGTGGATCTTGGCCCTGCCCCGCAGGCCGGGGCGGAGCATGGTGTTGAGCTCGTGGACCTTGCGAATCTGCTCCACCACGTAAGTCTTCTGGTCGTCGCCGATATGCCCGCGGATTTCCACGAAGTCGCCTTTTCCGTAGGTCCAGGGAATCGCAGAGGCATCGAGCCGGAACACTCCGCCGTACTGGTCCTTTTCGGCGTCGGGGGGCAGGTAATCGACGAGCCACGTATCGCCGGCCGGATTCTCGAGCTTTCCGCGAATCACCTTGTAGTCGAGCCCATGGCCGTGAGTGCCGATGAGGACCTGGGCCAGGTACGATGGATAGAGGGGTCTTTCTGTGCCTGATGGATCGGGCTTGGTGGCCAGCTCGCCGCCGTATTTTGCCCAGAGATTCTGGGGGGCGGTATCCATTTCTTCCGGGGCGATGTCGATGAGCACGCCTTCGCAGGTGTCGTGGGGCATCTCGTCGAACTTGAGTTCCACGCGGTTGCCCACCATGACGAAGTCGATCACCGACTGATCGATGACGATATTGGCATTCATCGATTCGGGCCAACCGATCTCGCAGACGGGAACGCTCGTCTCGAGGGTCGCCCCCTTGTTGCAGGTCTCCAGGGGCGTTCCCGACCAGGCGGGGAGCCGGCCGCCGGGATCTTCCTTGGAGGGGACCCACGCCGGGGGAAAGACGATGCCGGTCTTCGGCGCCCGCAGCTCCAGGCGGAGCTGATCGCTGCGCCGTTCGGCGAGCCTTTTCTCCGCCGACTCCAGGAGTTTGCGAATCTGGGGCATCTGCTGCTCGGCTTCCTGGTTCTTGAAACCGAGGCTGCCGAGAACGCTCAACTGGATGCGGTACCGTTCGACCTCCTCCTCGTATCCGATGATCTCGTGCTCCAGATCGGGGCTTTCCATCCTCACCAGGAGATCGCCTTTCCCGACCCGCTGCCCGGGTTCGACCCCGATTTCGGCCAGTTTGCCCGGCACCGCCACCCACATCTTGCTGGAATCGCGGGGCTCGACGACGAAGGTGCACATGACCGAATAGGGGAACGGTACCAAGAAGACGACGAGCACCACGAGCACGATGCCGCCGATGGCGGCGTACATGCGGGGTTTCTTCACCTTGTGAAACCTCCCTGGTACGTAGAAGAACTTGACCAAATTGTAAATTGGCTGAAACAGCAGCCCCCACACGGCCATGGCGGCAATCGCCTGGCCGAGGACCTTCAGGCCGTAGGGCTCGAAGACCTTGTAGAGGAAGAACAGAATCGACGCCATGATGAACCAGCGGTAGATTACGGCCGCCACGGTGTAGAGGGCGAAGAACATCTGGTTCCGTTCGGGAAGGAACGGGTCATCCGGCGGTTCGAGGCCGAGGAACCACTGGCCCATCTTGCGGTTGAGGATCGAGGTGGCCTTCTGGCGCAGGTTGGGAATCTCCACCAGGTCGGAGACGATGTAGTAGCCGTCGTAGCGCAGGAGCGGATTGGCGTTGAACAGGATCGTGCTCACTGACGAGATGAACATCACGTTGAGGCACAGGTAGTGGAGGAGCCCTTCGTCGGTGAACCACCAGATGAAGGTACAGATCGACGCCAGCACGATCTCGACGTAGATGCCCGCAGCGCCGATGGCCGCGCGATGCCACTTGCTCGGCAGCATCCAGGAGTCGGACACGTTGCAGTAGAGGCACGGCGTGAGCACCAGGATCATCACGCCCATCTCGTGGCATTCGCCGCCGAAGTGCTTGCACGACAGCCCGTGACCGAATTCGTGGAGAACCTTGGTCAGCCCCAGCGTAATCACCAGAAAGGCGGCGTTGGAGGCGCTGAAAAAGTTCTGGAAGGTCGGCAGCTTGGAGCGGAACACGTCGAATTCGACGAGCACCAGCGCCAGTGCCACGATCGCCATGATCATGCAGCCAACAAACACGGTCGGCGAGAAGAACCAGCGGACCTTTGGATACAGCCAGTTCAGCAGCCATTCCGGGTCGATGCCCTTGAAACGGATGCAGAGGATGTTCGTGAACGAGCCGAGGATCTGCTTGCGGCGTTTCTCGTCGCGGCGTTTCCGCAACTCCCGCCCCTGGCCCGGGACGTTGGCCACGATCAGGCCGCTGCGGTGCAACTGGCCGAGGAACTGCTGCAGTTCCTCGAGGGTGATCTTCTGCGGCGGGTAGTTGGCTTCGAATTCGTCCTTGATCTCATCCAGGCTGCGGGTCCCATCGATCATTTTGAGGATCGCGTACTCTTCATCCTGGAAGCGGAAGTAGTTCAGCCCCACGGGCTCCTTGACGACCCAGTAGCTGCGGCCGTGGTAGCGCTGCTGCTTCGCCGTCAGATCGGCCCGTACGCGGACCGAGAGCTTGCGTGCAGAACTGGAAACGAGGCTGTCTGCTAATGTGGCCATAGGAACCGGGGGGATGAAGGAGTCTGCCAGGCCGGGTGTTCGGGGGACCGGCGGCTACTGGGGAGATACTCCCTGGATATGCATTTCGCCCCTCATGCCGGGCATGAGCTGCCAGTCCCCGGTCTGCGGGTCTTTCTGGTTGATGACCTCGACGAGAATCGCGATCTGTCCGGCCGAGTAGTCGGAACTGGTCGAATCGACCTGTCCCTTGAAGTGTCCGGTCTGGCCTCGGGCCAGGGGAACGGTAACGACGACGGGCTTGCCGCGAACGTCGGCCGGCGTGAGGGACCCGTAGTTGAAACGGCCGTTGATCTTGAGCCGGTCCATCTGGATCAGCCGCACGATGGGATCGCCGGCGCGGACCCAGCTTCCTTCGAGCTGTTTGACCTCTTCGATCACTCCGTCGACCGGGGCCTTGATCGGCCAGCTTGAGTTCGGCCTCGCGGACCTTCGCACCCAGCTTGGCGAGGTGTTGTTCGTGGATGGCCTGCTCGGTCTGCAGGTCGTATTGCTGGGCCTGGAGAAGGTAGGTGGCCACTTCCGATTTGGAGTAGGCGTCGGGCACCTTCTCGATGGCTTCGCCGACCATCTGGGCCCGGTAGTGGTAGACCCCGGCTGCCGCCCTGGCATAGCGCTCGTTCACGTTGTTGTCGGCCTCTGCCCGAGCCATCACCAGCCGCTGCTGGGAAACATCGAGGTTGAGTTTCTCCTGTTCGTCGTCGACGGTGGCCAGGATATCGCCCTTCTTGACCTGATCGCCGGCTTTGACGTTGACGGTCCGCAGAACCCCGCCCTGCTGGGCGGGAAGATCGGCGGGGACGTCGCCGTCGTGGATGGCAAGCACCACGCAGTCGGGCACGACGATTGACGAACCGTCGGACGCAGCCGTCATGTTCTGCGTTCCGAACATCGTCAATGCGGCGGTCAACATCATGGCTGAAATCTGCATTGCTATACTCCCTCTTCCTTCCTAGGCGTCCACCACCAGACCCGCCTCCGGCGGGCTCAGAACCGGAACGCAATATTCTTCTGGAAATAGGCAATCGCGTCGCAGAGGAGGACGTAGCCCACCGGCATGTAGCCGCACATGATCTTGGCGCTGACCTCCGCCCCCGGACGCAGATGTTCGGGCAGTTCTTCCTTGTCGTCGAACTCGACCTTGATAAGGACGGACACCCCGTCCTCGTTGCGAACCTCCGCACGCTCATTGATCTCAACCACTCGGCCGTGGTAGGGCCGGTTGGGATGCGTGGCCAGGATGAACTCGACCGGCAAGCTGGCCTTGGGATCGTCTTGCTGCAGCTTGCGGAGATAGCGATCGATGTGTCCCATCCGCTTCTCCGGCATCCGCAGTTCCAGTTTCCAATCGCCCTTGGGGTTGACGACCTCCATGAGGAGGTTTCCCCGCTCCACGGGTCTGTTGCGGAGGCGCTCTTCAAGTTCCCAGGTGATCACTTCGCCGTCGATCGGGCTGCGAACCAGGAGGCTTTCCTGCTGTTTCTGGTAGAGGGCCGCCTGAAGCTCGAGGCTCTTCCTGCGGGCCAGCAACTGCTCCCGCTCCCCCTCGCGTTGTTTTCGTTCGTTGGGGTCCACGATCCGGCTGGCGAGTTTTGCATCGATCGAGGCAAGCTGTTCGATCGCTTCCTCCAACTGGCCCTGGTTCTTCTCGATCTCCAGTTCCAGGTTGTCGCTTTCGAGCTTGGCCAGAAGGGTGCCTTCGATCCCCTGGTCGGGCCTGGGCGCGACGACCTTTGTTCCATGGGTCACGGGGATTTCGACCACGTTGCCGGAGATCTCGGCAAACACGCGGCCGCGCTCGACCGGCTCGAGGTTGCCGGTGCATTGGGCCTTGAAGGGGTAGGGGACCACACAGAGGGCGACGATGACAACCACGACAGCAACCGCTATGGCGATCGTCTTGGGCAGGGTCCGCGCCCGCAGGATCCATTTCTGTTTGCCGATGGTCCGCCAGACGGGCATCAGGAACAGGCTGTTGTGTTCGAGCGAATTGTTCAGGGCGGTGGCGCTGTGTTTGGCCACCACGTCGACGCGCTGGATCATCCGCTGGGGGATGCGGGCGTCTTCGATCTGCTCGACGATCAGGGCTCCGATCGGCGCCGGCGAATCCTCACGCTTGTCCGGATCGTCTTCTTCCTCCTCGTTGCCCGGCGGAAACAGGGGCAGGACCGCCACGGTCTTGGAGTGCGAGTCGTCGACGTATTCCTGGACCGCATCTTCCACCTGGGGTGCCATGTTGCTGGTGTCGCCCGAGTACCACATGGGTTCCTCGCTGGCGACCACCGCGGTGGCCAGCTCGCCAAGAAGGCGAACCGTGTTGGAACGCTTGTCGAACAGGTCCTGGCCGCTGACGGCCTCGATACGGCACTTGTTTCCTCTGCGAATGGCCACGCTCACCCGGTCGCACTCGATCAGGCGGCGGCCCTCGTTGGCGATCATGTAGGCCGTTTCGCGGGGATCCAGGCTGGTGTGGATGACCCGGGTGAACTCCTCGAGCTGGCTCCAGAGCACCTGTCGGTCGCCGAAGTGGCGAAGCTGGCGGCTCTTGAAGAAATCGCCCGCCAGTTCGGTCATCTGCTTGAGGAACCGCAGGTAGCCCTTCTGCGTATTGGGACCGGAGTCGGGACGCTGAAACACCTCGACGATGCCGATCGTCTCCAGCTCCGTCTTGAGGGGGCCGAGAACGAGGAGGAAATCGGTCGGATTGGCGGCCTCGCCGCTGTCGCCAGCGCCCGAGTGCGGCGGCACCAGGATGGTCTCGCCGGAGGCGATCGTCTTGTGAAGAAGGCGACCGTGCTGCATCAGGGCTTCTTCGTTTTCCCGGAGCTTCGTCTGCTGGAGATTGATCTGGTACTGGAGCGCCAGGCGGCCCTGGTCCTCAAGGGTCCAGACAGCCCCGCCGATGGCAGCCAGTGCCGAAACCACCCGCGGGAGGAACTCTCCATAGAATTCCTCGGGGCTGAGGTTCGACTTCGACAACTGGGCGATCTCATTGACCAGCGAGCGAATCTGCTGTTTGGTCTGTTCGATCAGTTGCGGATCAAGGGTTTGTTCGCTCATGAGACACGATCTCGCGGGGTTGCCTGCCAATTCCTTCAGGGGAGGCGAAACGCAAAAAGACGGTTTGCCCGGATCGCCTCAGGTGGGGCAAGCACGGTTGGAATCAACGCAATCGTGGTAGCCACAACGATTCTCCGCACGGCCCAGCGCCAATCATCTTTGACGCTTCGGAGGGGAGAATTGTTTGCGGATCCTGCCGGGATATATGTTGTGTCGAATGCCTATGCTCAAAATTAGCTTAGGCTTAGTGCGTATGTACAGTCTGGAGTCGTTTCCGGCCGATACACCAATCCACGCAATTGCCGCATGTTTTCTATATTGCCTATTCCGCCGTGTGTACCCACGGAATAATCGATACCATTGGTTTCGAGTGAGCGACCGCGGCATCTTGAGCCACGAAGCCCGCAATAGGGGCGAAACACGATTTCCCTCCATCAAGGGGGGCTGAACGGGACGTCGCTTGGATTGAAAATGCCATGCCCGGGATGGCTGACACGATAGGGTAGTTTGTACGGCCCGGCCGATATGGGCCCCAGCCCCACGATTTGAGTTGCCACAATCGGGGAGGCTTGGATCGGCTGGTTCGCGCGCAAGAGGAACCGACGCGGATGGGTGCGGTGT
>CAZLWV010000079.1:32189-35938 GCA_964563135.1 uncultured Planctomycetaceae bacterium | reverse complement strand
TAGCTCGAACGGCTCGCTCGACGCCCCACTCGGCACATTCCGCCAACTGGAGCTTTACGGCGCTCGGGGTGAGCCCCTTCCCCTTCCCCTTCTCGCGGCGATGTTGCTCCCATTCGCTCCAAGCTGCCTTGAACTCCTCACAGTCCAAGACCGCCGGAAACTCCACGGCGTTCTTATGGGGTTGTATTCTCGGGGTTTTCTTTCTTTGGGGTTCTGGTTGCTCTGTGCCACCAACCCTTGGTTGCTCTGTGCAACCAATTGGTTGCTCTGTGCCACCAACAGACGCATCTTGTTGGTTGCTCTCTGCTACCAACAAACGGGGGGCGGGGATGTAGTGGTTTGATAGCGGCCTACCGCCAGGCGACTCGGACCGAACAACCGTGACCCACCCTTTTGATTCCAGAACACGGATTGCACGAATGATGGTCGAGCGGTCGACTCCAACCGCCTTCGCAATCGTGTTGACGCTCGGGAAGCATTTCCCGGTCTGTCGGTTTCTGTGCACGAGCAGCTTGCAGAACACCGCAAACGGGATGGCGCCGACTTCGGCGATGGCGTCGATCGTCCCATCGGGCAGGACTGGGCTCATAGCTGCCCCTTGGTTTGCTTCAGTTCGTTTGTCGCTGTAGAATCCATATGCATTCTCCTTTGCCCGGCCGCGGTCGCTCGCGATAGCCGGGCTTTTTTGTTCAGATCCCCGCAGCGTCGGCCGCGCCGGTCGACATGAACGTACGAGCCGCGAGCCACTCCTCCAGATCAGCCCTGCGGTACCGGATGGAGCCACCGACCTTCAAAAATGGCAGGGAATGCCTCCCAGAGCATCGCCAGACCGCGAGCGTTTGCTCTTTGACCCCCAGGACCTCGGACACCTCGGCAGGGCTCAGCAGGGCCCGCTGATTTAGAACCGTAGACATGAAAAAACCTCCGTACTTGTGACTTCGTTGCCGTCAACTGAAATCCAAAATACAGAGGTTTTGCAGGTCGTCTACGAGAAAAAGGCCAGGGTGAACGATTATGAACGGAACCGGACGGAAGTGAACGGAAAAGGTTTATTTCTTTGGCAGTCGGGATTCTCGCACACGGTATTCCTTGCCGACTTTTTGGAAGTTCTCCGGCTCTGCTTTGATCCAACCGAAGATGGTCGTTCGCCCTTTGTCGAACAGCCCTTCAAGTTCCACAATGCTGTACGGCCCGCGAAAGCTATCGGTGGCCGGTAGAGCCTGGGAGAGTCTTTCCAAATAGCACATCGGGCCAACAGCAAACCACTCGTTCTTTTCAATAACCGCCTGCCGGACCTCATGCATCTCCGTGGAAAAACGGCCCGCAACGTCGCTGGAGACGTTTACTTCCAGCCAGATTTTCGCTCGTTCAACATCGTCAAACAGCCGAAAAATTTTGGTTCCGATCGCCGTTTTGTCGTCGACGTTCAAGAACTCCCAGAGCAGTGCCGCGAGTGGATCAAGGAAGTCATTGCGGATATTCCAGGTGTCAGGATTCATCGCCCTGCCCTCCGTTTCGACGGCTTCGTGGCCCGTTCCAAGATCGCATCCGTAGCACGTTCCACGGCCTGCTTGACGGTGTGGTTGTCGAGTCGGGCATAGACGGCCGTAGCGCTCGATCCGGCGCCATGGCCCAACATCTTGCCGACGGTCGGCAGGTTGCTCCCTGTCATCGTCGCCCAGCTGCCCAGTGATCGCCGCAGATCGTGCCATCGCAAGTCCTGCAGCTTGGCCGCTTTCCTCACTTCGTCCCAGGGCTTCCCAGGCCGGTCTACGTGCCCGCTGGACGTGCTTGCCGCCGGGAATACCCATGGCGAATCGTCCACCTCTCCACGACGGCGTAGGAGGATCTCGAGGGCTTTTGAAACAAGGGGGACCTCGATTGGCTTCTTCGACTTCGTGGTCGTGCTCGGGATACGCCACAGGTCGCCTTGGATCTGGTCCCACCGCATCCCGAAAAGGTTGGAGCGTCTGGCGCCGGTCAGCACAGCGAGCCAAACCAGGTCCTGAAAGTCCTGGTCCTGTTTCTCCACGGCGGCAAAGAACCGGCAGATCTCGCCATCCTCGAGGAACCTTGCCCGAGACTCTTCCTCGAACATCGCGACCCCCTTTGCCGGGTTTCGCCCCTCCCATCCGGCGTCACTGATTGCACGGTTGTAGATGGCCCTCACGAGTTGCAGGACGCGGTTGGCGTAGTGCCGACGCCCATCAGCGCCGATCGACCGATGCAGCGGGATAATGTCCTCCTTGCCGCTGATTGACGACCCAGGCCGGTTGGCCCACCGCTTGAGGAACTTGTCGTACAACCGCTGGGGCTCCTGCCATTTCCGCTTGTGCGGCACCGCCCAGAAGTCCCGCCACCAAGCGAACATCTCGCCGAAAGTCATTTCCGCCCGCTGGGCTTGCCGTTCGGCTTGTGGGTCATCCCCCTTGGCAATCCGCCCGAGAACCTGGGAGGCGACCTCCCTTGCCTGTTCCACGGTCGTCTGTGGAAACGATCCAATCCGATACCGGACGGGACGACCATGGACCCGTTTGTAGACGTACCAGACTTTGGCACCGGTCGGCATGACATAGATCGTCAGACCCGGTGTCTTGCTGTCGTGGTAGGCTTTTCGGCCGCTGGTCGGGGTCGGCAGCCGTTCAATCCGCTTCTTGGAGAGTGCGGTTTTCTCGGCGGTTTTCGCCATGCCAGATACCTCCAGATTGATGTCCGTGCTACCGGCGTGCTACGGGAAACGTCAAAACCGGTGGATGTGTGTGTAGCACCGTCAATCAGAAGTATCCGCGAATTTGCGGACATGTCAATACGCGTCAATGGCGAGATACTGGCGTCATCCCCACATTCCCTGGCGGGACGCCAGTGGCACACGAAAGGTGCAAGCAACTGGCTCGCGTGCAGCCGCTTCAGCCCGTAGTGTGCTCACTTCTATCCACCGGCCGCCGACGGCCTGTAGTCCCGGGTCGACGGCACTGCCGGAAACATGATCCCTGTGCAGTATCTCAAGCACTGCCAACAAGTAGGCAGTGGCACACTACGTCTTCGCGGTCGATCATGGCCACCGGTCCCGGCATGCTATTGGGGCCGTTCTACGCCGAGGTACTCGAGTCGGACGGTGCCGCCTTGTTTGCCCGCGTCGACCGGACGCAGAAGCAGGCGTTTGCAGGGGCCCGTGTAGCCGGCCGTGGATGAGAGGTTCACTTCGTAGGTTCGAACCTGGCCGTCGGGCTGAACGGGGAAGGGGCACTCGCCGCCGGGGCCTTCGAGACCTTCCCAGGCCAGGACGGCGGTGGCCTGCCCGGTACTGAACGCAGCCTGCAGGTAGACGATGGGCGCGTCGGCGGCGAGCCAATAGGCGTCGGGCCCGCGGAGGAGCGGCCGGCCCTTGTCGAGGTTGACCGTCCATGCCCCGTCGAGCGGCCAGCCGGCATCGGAGCCGTCGCGCAGGGTCCAGCTCTGGCGGTCTTTTTCGAACCTGTAGTCGGGCAGGCCCTGCCCCTGGCGGTGTTCCCGCACGTACTGGCGGATGGCATCCAGCTTGCCCACGATCAGCACGTACTGGTAGGCGTACTGGATATTGTGATCGAGGATTTCCGAGCGGATGGGCGCGATGTAGCCGGTGGGTGCGTCTTTTGGGCCCCCCTTACCGGGCTCGCCGGCAAAACCGCCCACGAAGGTGTAGGTGCCCGGCGACCAGACGCCGATGCCAAAATCGTCGTCGCGGACCAGGGCCGCCCAGTTCTCGGTGG
>CAZLWV010000079.1:0-32179 GCA_964563135.1 uncultured Planctomycetaceae bacterium | reverse complement strand
CGGCGCGCCCGTCCGCCAGACCTTCGTGATCTGCCTCAGTTCGCCCCCCGTGAACGGGGCATTACCCGCATAGGTGAAAAGCCGGTAGTAGTTGCCGTTGGTATACACGGCGGGCAGTTCCTGGCCCCGGGCGGGATACTGGGTCTTGTCGGCACGGGCGTTGTTGATCTGGCTGCGGACCCGCACCGCGTTTGCCTCCAGGCTGATCCAGGTTTCAAAGGTGCATTCTCCCGGCTCGTTGTTGAGCGGCCACTGCATGGGGATGCACTTGACATAGAGCGTCTTCCCGTCGTTCTCGTGGGCGATGACCTTCGAGCCGTGGCCGTAGCAGTCGCCGGCCTGGATGGGATTCCACCCCAAGAAACGCCACGTCGGGCTGGGCTCCTTGCCGTTGGGAACAAACGGAGTCGGGCCCGAGTAGAACGACATCTGGACCTGGCGTCCCCAGTCGTGGCTGTTGATGATGTTCTCCGCGCCGTCCGACGGGGAGACGTGGGTGATGGCCCCGCCGATCTCGAGATTGATCCCCACGCGGATGGTCCCGTTGTCGACGTAGCTCATGCCGCGGAACTCTTCGGCCAGCAGGCTGCCCGACATGGCCGCCGCTACGAGAAACATGGTGGCGCTTCGCAAGGCAGTGAACATGGTGCTCCTTTCGGGAGATCTTGCCAGATGGTGTGCCGGGGTGCTCGAACGGGCCAGCGTGTGCCTAGCGCCGCTTCGCCGCCGGGAGCTGCCAATTGCCCGGCAACGACTTGCGCATCCCTGCATTCAGGCGAACCGCCCCTTGGCGTTGACCCGGGCGTGGACATCTTCCACGATCCAATGCATGACGCAGCCGTGGATACTCTCGGCCATCCCCATGTCGTCGAGGGCTATGTGGATGCCGTCGTGCTGGAGCTGTTTGAGCTTGCCGCCGTTGTAGCCCGACAGGCCGTACGTCTTGAGGCCTCGCTGGTTGGCCCACTCGACCGCCTTGACGATGTTCGGACTGTTGCCCGAACCGCTGATGGCCACCAGCAGGTCGCCGGGCGAGGCGTAATGCCGCAACTGCTGGACGAAAATCTCCTCGTAGCAGAGGTCGTTGCTCAAGGCAGTGATCCAGCTCACGTTGTCGGTGAGGCTGAGGACGCGGATCCGTTTCTTGGTGTCGTCGTGCATCTGGCCCGGACAGAGGATGTTCTTGTTCAGGTCCTCGCAGAAGTGGGAGGCGGTGGCGGCCGATCCTCCGTTGCCGATCACGAAAATGAATCGCCCGTTCTGCCAGGCCTCGTACATGGCCTGGGAGAACCGCTCAACGGCCCCCCGGTCGACCCGGTTCAGTTCTTCGCACAGGCGTCTGAGGTACTGGTCCACTCCGAGAGTCAGGCCAAGCATTCGTTTCCACTCCTCGTGTCGGGGTCATTCTTCTTGTTGGACGGCGTGTTCACCAGATTCTCCTATTCTCGGTCACCCGGGCGAGAAGATCAATCCGGTCGGAACGTTCCCTATCGAATTTGCAGTCCATCGGTTATCCTGACGGAGTGGTCGAGTAGCCGACATTTCTGAAGTGTAGCTGGGCGAATCATGTCACGACAAATCCTCTTTGAGCCAAGTGAATATCGCGAACTGAGCGGCGAGGAGCAGGAGTTGCTGCAGCTTGCCTACCGCAAGGCGTTGGAGGCTCTTCGGCGTAACATCACTCCCAAAGGCTTCACCGCGTGTTCGCTCGCCGACAACAAGGTTTACGGCACCGACCTCAACTATCGAGCAATCTGGGCAAGGGACGGTGCCAAGACCCTGATTTGGACTCTTGATCTCGACGACGAAGAAATTGCAGGATGCCGGAAGGCAACGCTCAAGACGATTCTCGACCATCAAGCCCCCTCCGGCCAGATTCCCGGACACGTTCTGATCGACGGAGGTGAGGCCGAGTATGGCGGCGTCGGTGGTATCACCTCCATCGACAGTGCCTTGTGGATCGTCATTGCGGCATGGCGGCACGCGAAGCTGTCCGGAGACTGGTCGGTTGTGGAGGAGTACGCAGCGTCCCTGGCCAGAACGGTTGAGTGGCTCAACGCCCAGGACTCCAACAATTGCGGCATGCTCGAGATTCCCGAGGCCGGCGACTGGACCGATTTGTTTGCCCGGAGCTATCACGTGCTCTACGACGAGGTGCTCTGGTATCGTTGCTTGGTCGCCTTTGCCGAGATTCTGAATCACCTGGGAGATGAAAACGGCGCAACCCAGCACGCCGCGCGAGCCGAAAAGGTGCGCCGACTCATTCTCCGCAGTTTCTGGCCGTCCACCGGTTCAGAACCGACGCAAGGGATCCCGAGTTTCTCGGAAGTCCAGTTCGGGCTCGGTGACGCGCGGTACCTCGTTGCTCAGATTTCGCCGTTCAACTACAGTTGGCGTTGCGACGTCTACGCGAACCTTCTCGCCTACATCATGAATCTCGTCGACAAGGAGCGTGCCGCCATGACCTTCCGTTTCATGTGGGGGGCGGGAGTTAATGAGCCCTGGCCGGTCAAGAATCTCTATCCGCCCGTCCACGCGGGCGATCCCGAATGGCGCGAGTACTTCACGGTCAATGTTCTCAACCTGCCCAACCACTATCACAACGGCGGTATTTGGCCCTTTATCGGTGGCCTTTGGGTGCGCTACTGCCACAAGTTGGGCATGACCAATCTCGCGCGGCGAGAACTCGTGAAGCTGGCCCGGCTGTGCGCACAGGGCCAGGAACACGAGTGGGAGTTCAACGAATGGCACCACGCGGTGACCGGTCGGCCCATGGGCAAGGCCTACCAGGCTTGGTCCGCGGCCAGCTTCCTCAAAGCCTGCCACTACCTCCACGCCAATCCGGAATCGCTGGAATCGGGCGACTGAAGATCGCGACGCGAGGCCTGTTCCAGAACAAGATTGGTGCCGGCTTCATCGACGTCCAAAGTGCGATCGTAGAACCGGTCGGAGCGTGCATAACAATCAGCGACTCGCGCTGATGTTGAACCGTCGTGTCGCCAAGACGTTCCTTGCCGCAAGCCAACTTGAGTTGTCCGTCGACAAGTCCGAAGCGGATGCGCGGCTCCTCCTCGGTTTCTCTTGCCGGGAGCGTCCTGAGAACGCCTGCGACAGCATCTCGTATATCCAACAGCGTGACTCCTGGTTTGAGTTCAGGTTCTTGGATGCTTGATCTCCGCGGTGCCTTGCACGTTCGAGGTCCAAGTCAGCAGCCAGCCAGAACTCGATTCCTTCCTGGACCCCTGCGGCGAATCCTGCCTTGGCATGGTAGATTGCAGGAGCGTGAATCTTCCTGAGCTCCTCGTGTGCGTTGGCGACCACGATCCCGCGAAATTCCTGGGCAAACATCGCCTTGTCGTTGCCCGTATCTCCACTGACCAGGACTTGCCACGGCTCGAATCCCCAACATTTGGCCAACTGAGCAGCGGCCGTACCCTTGTTGATTCCGGCCGGCAGGACGTCCAGATCCCGCGACGAACTGTAGACGATCTCAACCTCCTGCTCCACCTCGGCAAGCTTGTCTGCAACCCGATCCAGGTACTCGCGGTCCAAACCGTGGGCGTAGTAGCTCAGCTTGAACTCCGCCTGAAACTCGTCGGGTTGAGGCTCCAATTGCGGATAGCGGCGGAGTTCTGCCGCGATGACGTCCCGCTCCCATCGCACGAAGCCGTGCGGCCAGCCCTTCACCAGGTCCGTGCCTGCCGGATAGCTGCGGATCTGCGTTCCAACACCGCCGATGATCGAGTCCGGCGCGGGCAAAGCCGTCTGTTCGATCAGGGCGGCGGCGGAATCGAAGAAACGTCCTGAATTGTAGACCAGGCGGATCGCCGCGCAACCGGTGCCATGCCAGCTGGCGAACCGATCCAGCGCGGCATCATCTCCCAACAGGGTTCCGTCGAGATCGCTGATCAGGAGGTAGTCACTTTCCACGTTTCCTCCTCCGGGTCAAGTTCATCCCGGTCGTCGGCAGCCGTAACTCCACACCGATACCGTACCGGCAGATTGGAGCCCTGCAACCCGATCAGCAACTGCTGGGCGATGCCGGTCCACGTAAACTTCGCCCGGGCCTTCTGCGAACCGAATTTGGCCAACTGGCCGCCGACCCGCGGATACTGCAGCACGCTCGCGATCGCATGCCCGTAGGCATCGGGATCAAAGGGATTCGCGTAGACGGCCTCCATGCCCCACGTCACTTGCTCCCAGAGGCCGCCTTCCGTGGTAACGATGGCCGGCGTGCCGCAGGCCATCGCTTCGACGGCCGTCATACCGAATGGCTCGTAGCGACTGCTCAGCGCAAAGACGTCGGCGGCACGGTAGTAGTCGGCCAGCAGTTCGTCAGGGATGTAGTCGCGAAACAGGATCCGATCCCCGATGCCCAGTCGTTCGGCCAGAGCCTTCAGCTCAACGATCTGCTCCAATTCCCGCTCCGTGGGTTCCGTGGAACCGACCGCCAGCAACAGCCTGGCGTCTTCCACGCGGTCGAAGACGACGGGCATCGACCGGATCAGAAGATCGTAGCCCTTGTTGTGAGCCATTCTTCCCAGTGCCAGCACGATGGACCCCTGCAACCCCAAGTCGCGTTTGACCGCTCGCCGCGATGCTCGCGAAACTGGAAAGAAACGCATGTCGTCGTAGCCGGGCGGAATCACGCGGATTTTCTCGGACGGCACGTCGTACTCGCTCTCTTCGAGAATCTCACGCTGTGGCGGCGTCGTGGCCACGACTAGATCGCATTCGTCGTAAACAACCTTTTCTTCGCGGATGCGATGGCGAAAGTTGTATTTCCGCTCGAGTTCCTCAGGGGGACCATCCATGTTGTCACGTTTCCACGCGCCAATCGAATGAGGAGTATGAACGTGAGGGATCTCCAGGTGATTGGCCAACGCCTGACCGGCCAGGCCTGCATCCCAGTAATGGCTGTTGATGAAGGAATACGTCAGATCCTTCGCGACGAAGAACTCCTTGGCGTGCTCGACCCATTCCGGGATGTGCTCGCATAGCGTCTCTTTGGGAATAAACTCACCGCCGCCGCAGGGAAAGCGGAGAATACGCACTCGTGGAGCAACATGCTCCCAGGTTCGCTGTTGTTCGAACTGCCGCGTCAGGATATCGACGCGATACCCCATGCGTGCGAGGCACTTCGACAATTCCAGGACAAAAACCACCTGACCTCCCGTGTCAGGTTTGCCGAATTCGGGCAGTGCACGCACGTAGCCGTGAGTCGAAATCATCATGATTCGACCTTGCAGGTTTGCCGACATGATCGAACCTCCTTGACACAGTGCTGCCTGGTCGATCCCTTGAAGTCGCGCCGAGGCAGCCGTAGTAGATTCTGAGAGAACGCGTGGCTAGGAACGCCCCAACTCCAATATCTTCAGCTCCACTTGGCCGCTCGGCGGATAGAAAACAACTGTATCGCCGGCTCTCGCTCCCATTAAAGCGCGCGACAAGGGATTGCCTGGCGGGATCTTGTTGTCGATCGGATCTGCCTCGGCATCCGGAACGATATGAAACACCTCTTCTTCACCCTGAGCAAACCCAGTTAGCTTTGCCCAAGTCCCCAGGGCCACCTTCTCCGGAGAGTGTTTCTTCATGCGATTGGTCCTCCTCTGAGTCACATTCTTCCCTGATCGTGGCAGGCGGTTCTTCCGCCAAGGGAGTTTCTTCGGCGGGCACGACTGCCTTCTCCAGATAGCGAGAGACATCTTCTTGAGATGCACCCACCACCCCCGACACAAGAACCGGGGCTGCTTCGATCGCCTCCGCATCCATCATCGACGCGATCCGTTGCAGCGTGGCCAGGATCATCGTTCGCTCCCATTCATGAAGGCGCGACAACTCTTGATGAAAGCGATCCTGAAGCGGTGAAGGAGCTTCCTCAATGATCTTGAGGCCCTCGCGGGTCAACTCGACCAGCACGCTGCGGCGGTCCTGGCTGCCACGCGTTCGAACTACGAATCCCCGCTCTTCCATCCTCGTGAGGATGCCCGTCACTGTGGCATGACCCAGATGGATCTCCCGAGCCAAAGCCCCCACATTCACTGGTCCCAGCCGCTGAATTGCGTTCAAAGCAGTCAATTGCGGCGATGTGAGCCCACTCATCTTGAGCAACAACCGGGAATGAAGGTCGATGGCTCTCGTGATTCGGCGTAACGCGGCGATCACCTGATCTTCCAGGCTGAGGGTACTTCTCATCGGCGAGAAACTCGTGGCTCCAAAGAATGCTTTCAACACAAGTATTATCTGTTAATCACAATAGATGTCAACCCAACCCCACCAAAAGATCGGCGAAAAATGGACTGACGCTCTCAAAACACCCGAGATTTATCCAATTTAGAGCACACTAGAACAGCGATAACTTCATTCTATTAAGTTGTGTTCAACATAAAAAACTGCTGAATAACGGCAAATATATTTCGGCAAAATGCCTTCTCCTGCTGAATCTCGATCGGCCCCGGTTCCCGTCTCTTTGCGATTGACCGGCGCAGGAGACTCGTGACGGATGTCTTCAGTCGGATCAGACCGGCCCCTTGCGAGCTTTGCCACTGGGGGACCCCCGCCGCGACGCTACAATAGAGCAATTCGATGCTTCCCTGCGCATGACCGCGAAAGTCCGCTCCTATGCCATCCTCCCATCTCCCGGCCCCCGGCGAAGGAACCGTCAACCTGGCACTCGTCCAGATGTGCTGTTCCTCGGCAAAAGACGCAAATGTCGCCAAAGCCCTCGACCGCATCGGCCAGGCAGCGGCCAGCGGGGCCCACGTGGTGTGCCTCTCCGAACTATTCGCGGGACACTACCCCTGCCAGAGCGAAGACCATCGGCGTTTCGCCGAGGCGGAACCGATCCCCGGCCCCACGAGCGAGGCTCTGGCCGAGGCCGCCGCGAGCCACGGAGTCGTCGTGGTCGGGTCCCTCTTCGAACGCCGCGCTCAAGGCCTCTACCACAACACGGCGGTGGTTTTCGACGCGGACGGTTCCACGGCCGGCGTCTACCGCAAAATGCATATTCCCGATGATCCGCTCTACTACGAGAAGTTCTACTTCACCCCGGGCGATCTCGGCTTCCCCTCTTTTTCCACCCGCTACGGCCGCATCGCCGTGGGCGTCTGTTGGGACCAGTGGTTCCCCGAGGCGGCAAGGCTGTTTGCCCTCTCCGGAGCGCAGATCGTCGTCTACCCCACCGCCATCGGCTGGCTCCCCGACGAGAAAAAAGACTTCGGAGCGGCCCAGCACGACGCCTGGCAGACCATGATGCGCAGCCACGCGATCGCCAACGGGCTGTTTGTGGCCGGCGTCAACCGGACCGGAACCGAGGGGCAGCTCGAATTCTGGGGAGCCTCGTTCGTGGCCGATCCGAATGGAAATCTGCTCGCCCGGGCGGAGCACGGGGCTGAGAAGATCCTGTTTGCCGACTGCGACCTGGCCCGGATCGACGTGGTTCGCACCCACTGGCCGTTCCTTCGCGATCGCCGCGTCGACGCCTATCAGGGCCTCTCTCGACGGTTTCTGGATTGAAGCGTGGTGGGAGAGGCTGGGTGTGACCTACTAATATTTCGTTGATTTGAGTCAGGCGGAGCCTGACCTACTCGAATTGCTACGTTGATCAGGTCAGGCGGAGCGTGATTTGCTGCAATATCGTTGATTATGCCAGTCAGGCGGAGCCTGACCTACTAATATTTCGTTGATTACGTGAGTCAGGCGGAGCCTGACCTACTCGAATTGCTCCGTTGATCGGGTCAGGCGGAGCCTGACCTACTCGAATTGCTCCGCTGATTATGTCAGGCGGGGCCTGACCTACTTCAATGTTTTGTTGATCGGGTCAGGCGGAGCCTGACCTACGGATGACCCAAGTATGACGAATTCACCACTTCCTGCCGCACTCGGCTACCGAATGCCCGCCGAATGGGAACCCCACGCGGCAACCTGGCTGTCGTGGCCCCACAATCCCGACACGTGGCCGGGACGGTTTGGCCCGATCCCCGAAGTGTGGCGGCGATTGGTCGAAACCCTGGCCCCGCACGAGACGGTCCATGTGCTGGCCTCGGGGGACGCCCTGCAGCAGGCCAGGGCCATGGTGGGCTCGCTCGGCAACGTCGTCCTGCACGACGTGCCCACAAACGACGCCTGGATCCGCGATCATGGCCCCACATTCCTTTCCGGTCCCGAAGGCAGCCGGCCGGCGCTGGTCGATTGGGAGTACAACGCCTGGGGTGGAAAATATCCACCCTTCGACGCCGACAATGCCGCGGCCGGTCGCGTTGCGGAAATCACCGGCCGGCACGTCTACCGCCCCGGAATCGTCATGGAAGGGGGCGCGATCGACACCAACGGCGAAGGCCTCTTCCTGGCCGCCAGATCCTGCCTGACCGACCCCAACCGCAATCCGGGCGCCGATACGGCGACGATCCAGCGCTACCTGGCCGACTACCTGGGCGCCAAGCGCATCATCTGGATCGACGGCAGCATGGCGGGGGACGATACCGACGGACACGTCGATCAATTGGCCCGGTTTGTGGGACCGTCGACCGTTGTCGTGCCCATCGAGCGAGATCCGAACGACGACAATTTTGCCTCGCTCCAGGCCACGGCCGAGCAGCTTCGCCATGAGACCGACCTGACCGGGCGCCCGCTGGAGGTCGTGAAACTTCCCATGCCCCGCCCCGTGTACTTCGACGGCACTCGGGCGCCGGCCTGCTATGCCAACTTCTACATCGCCAACGGGCTGGTCATCGTTCCGCAGTACGACGATCCGGCCGACCCGGAAGCGATTGCAGTCCTCGAGAGGCTCTTTCCCGGCCGCCGCATCGTCGGCCTCGCGGCCCGCGACCTGGTGTGGGGGCTGGGCGCCTTCCACTGCGCCACCCAACAGGAACCGGCCTGACCTCGGCCTGGGATGGCCGGCCACTCCGCGTGGCCGTGCTCCATCACTCCGGTCCGGTCTGTTCTTCGAGCCAGGTCAGATAGTCGCGGCTTCCGGCCACGATCGGCAGGGCGATGATCTCGGGAACCTGGTAGGGGTGAACCTCGCGGATCGCCTCCGACAACTCGTCGAGCAGAGCCTGCCGTGTCTTGATCTGGCACTGCCATTCCTGGGCCGACTCCACCTTTCCCTCCCAGCGGTAAACGCTCCTGACCGGCCCCACGATCTGCACACAGGCCGCCAATCGCTTCTCCACCAGCAGATCGGCGATCCGGCGGGCGTCCTCTTCCCGCCCGGTCGTGGTGACGACCTGGACAAAATCGTTCATCGCTGCGTCTCCCGGCTCAGTAATCGTACCACACGCCAAACCCGATCTGCCGCTCGTGCTCGGCGTAGAACGAGAAGTGGGGGCACGCGCCTTCGTAGAAGTAGGCACCCATCCGCAACAGGCCGTCCAGCGAGTCTTCGCCCCGCCAGGCCCAGCCGGCCTGCAAGGCAAAATTGCCGCCGAAGTCCAACTCTTGGCGCAGGTGCACGTTCATCGCCAGAAACGGGGCCCCGCGTACTCCCGTTGCCTCTTGAGGACCGAGGTCCACGCCGAACTGAAACTCCCACGGTTCGGAGTACTCGTGATCGAAGGCCCAGCTTGTCTCGGCATATATCCGGGCCTGCGGAATCGGATAATAGGAATAGCCTGCCACGACGCAGTCGCGGAAAAAATTCAGCCGATCGAAATCGGGATGCTTGAGCAGAAACTCGTCCCCCGTGTGGGCGCTGACGTGGTAGAACCCGAGCTTCAACCGGTGAGGCCCCACCCCGTACGTCCCGAGGATGTCGTAGCGGAAGTCGGAGGCCAGAACGTCGAGCCCGTCGTCCCAGTCCTGGCGCAGCTTGGCGCCGCCGAGGACATCGATCTGGAAGCCTTCCGGCCGGTCCTTGGGACCAAACCGCACGACCCCGAAACGCCCGCCGATGTTCGAATCGAGAAACGCCCCGTCGTGGTCCTCATCGATCAGTTGCGTCGAGAGCCGCGGCTCCGCGGCGCTGGCCCAATAGGTGTGGTAGACGAATCCCCGCGGCCGGATATGCCACTGCCACGGCCAGGCAGACGGATCCTCGGGCGCATCGCTCGCCGCGGGAACACCCTCTCGCGACGCCACATAGAAGTCGGACTCCACTTCGGGAAGCCTGCGAAACTGGCCTTCGTCCCCCCGGACCGCTCTGGTCGAGGGGGCCCCGCAGAGGATCCCCGTGATGAGCACCACAAGCAGCCCAGCGCGATTTCCGTCCATGGTCATCGAATTCCCGTCAAGTTGTAGTTCCGGCCTCGCTGTGGCCGTTCCGAAGCCGTTCCTGCAGCTTCTGGAGCAGTTCGTCGGCGGCCGGCTCCGGAATGTCGCAGAACCAGCCGCAGTGGGGAGCGTCGTGGGTCGTGGCCAGGATGACCAACGGCGAGTCGTAGGTTGTCGTGTCGTAATCCACGAACAAGGTATCTCCGGCGTCGCTGTGGCACTGCCGGCCGGCCCGGAGCTGACTCAGCTTCCGGCAGTACTCCTCCGCCTGGGCTCGCGAAAGCATGAATCCAAAATGTTCCAGTTGAACCGCAACGAATTCGATCGTGCCGCCGTCATGGTTCGTCTTCGACCACCCTTCAACACTCACAAGCATCGTGCGTCCCCCGACAGATGAATGTCTTCCTCTCGACACCGCTCCCCGCTGCCCTCAGTCGGCACACAGACCGTGAAGGAAGATGGCCAGCAGAGTGCCGGTGATCTCGTCCTCGGGCCGCGTCCCCCCCTCGCGAACCTCCAGCTCCAGGGCCCCTTTGGCCGCCGCCAGCAACATCTCGGCAGCAAATTCCGCGTTGATCGGACGGAATTCGCCCGCATCGACCCCTTGGCGGATGATCTTGGCAACCACGTTCACCGATGCCTTCTCCCGGTTGACACGGGCTTCCTTGAGCACCCCCTCACAATTGCTGTTTCTGATCAGGATCTGGAACGTGGCGCGATGCTCGCGGACATAGCGGTACCAGTTCCGGGTCATCGCCTCGATCTTCTGAGTTGCCGACTGGTTGTTGGCCGAGATCTCCTCGTTGGTTTCCAGCAAGGGCAGGATCGTCTTCTCATGCACGAACGTGAGCAATTCGTCCTTGCTGCGGAAGTAGTTGTAGAGACTGCCTTTGGCCACTCCCGCCGCGGCTGCCACCCGATCCATCGTCGTACCGCCCAGCCCGTGCTCCCCCAGCACGGCAATCGCTCCCTGGTAGATCGCATCGCGCATCATCGAATCGACGAGCGTCTTTCTGCGTGCCATCAGATTCGCCATGCCCTACCTCCGCGCTCCGCGCTGGCCCGTGATACCCAGAACCATGCCCCTGGACTTCGTATAACAATAGGTGACTCGCCAGTCATCGTCAAGATCAATCGGTCACGCCCTGCCGCTCGCAAAGCGGAGTATGACGTCTGAGACGGAAATTTCGATCGTGTCGATTGCGCCGCCGCAGCTTCCCGCACAACCGCAACCCGACACAGGATTGGTGATCGGGAAATCCTGATTCTACCGACGATACTCATGAACCCCATTTTGCCAAGTTGAACACAAATGCCCAGATTCTTGACTAGGAGGGTCAAGTGATACCAGCAGGAATGCAGAGGGTTGGGGACGATGCTTCGGTGGGCGGCTGTCGCGACAGCTCCCCCAGCATCTACCGCCTGATCAGGTATCGCGGTCTGTGGTGTGTGCTCCTGGCAACGATGTGGTGTGCAGGCGGGTGCCACAGCATGAGCCAATGGTGGCAGAACGGTCTGAAGGTGGGCCCCAACTACTGCCCGCCGGCCGCCCCGGTGGCCGACAATTGGCTGGATGCGGCAGACCCCAACGTGCTCAGCCAGCGGACCGACTACAGCTCCTGGTGGGCCGTGTTTCGGGACCCTGTCCTCAACCGGCTCATCGACTCGGCCTACCGCGAGAACCTCACGCTGAAGATCGCCGGCCAGAGGATCCTCGAAGCCCGAGCCCAGCGCGGCATTGCAGCCGGAAATCTGTTGCCCCAGGAGCAGCAGATGTTTGGCAGCTACGCCCGCAAGGGAATGAGCGAAAATGCCTATCCGTTTGGCGAGTTCCCGATCCGCATGGACTACGGCGACTGGATCACCGGGTTTGACGCGAGCTGGGAGCTCGACGTTTGGGGCCGCATTCGCCGCGGGATCGAGTCGGCCGACGCCAGCCTCGACGCCCAGGTTGAAAACTATGACGATGTTCTGGTCATGATCCAGGCGGAGGTGGCATCTGCCTACCTCCAGCTCCGCACGACCGAAGAACGGCTTGCCCTGGCCCGCAAGAACGTGGAGCTCCAGGAACACACCCTCCGCATCATCCAGCATCGCTTCGAGCAGGGAGTGGTGAGCGAGCTCGATCTGCGTCAGGGGAAATCCGCCCTGGCAGCCACCCGTTCGCTCATTCCTGCCCTGGAGGAAGGGCACCGCAAGGCGGAAACCGGCCTGTGCATCGTGCTGGGGCTGGCTCCCCAACATCTCCAGATCCTGGAAGAAGGTCCGGAAGCGATTCCCGCCGTGCCGCCGGAGATCGTCGTCGGAATACCCGCCGACCTGCTTGCGCGCCGCCCCGACATCCGCCGTGCCGAGCGTCAGGCCGCGGCCCAGTGCGCCCAGATCGGTGTTGCGACGTCGGAACTGTATCCCCACATCGCCATCACCGGCAGTATCGCCTTCAACGCCGAACAGTTCAAAGACCTCTACGCCTGGGACAGCCTGGCCGGCTCCATCGGTCCCGGTTTCCAGTGGAACATCCTCAACTATGGGCGCATCCGGAACAGCATCTTCGTTCAGGATGCGCGTTTCAACCAGCTCGTCCTCCAATACCTGAACACGGTGCTGACGGCCAACAAGGAGGTGGAAGACGGCATCGTCTCCTTCCTCAAGGAGAAGGTTCGAGTGCAGTACCTTTCCGAGGGCGTCCAGGAGACGGAAAAGGCCACTCAACTTGCCATGCTCCAGTACGAGCAGGGCTTTGCCGACTACCAGCGCGTGCTCGATACCCAGCGGGCCCTTGTTCAGCAGCAGGACAATCTGGCCGCCAGTCGCGGCAAGGTGGCTCTCAACCTGGTCGCCGTCTACAAGGCCATCGGCGGCGGCTGGCGAACCCGCCTGCAGACAAGCGAGGCCCCGATCTTCGAGGCCCCGGCCTCGCCGACCCCGGCCGAGGCCCCGCTGCCCGATCAGTCGTTGACCGCCCCCCTGCCGACACCCGCCAGGGCTCAGGCAGTCTCCGGGGAGGACAAATCTCCCCGTTGACCCGAAGCTCGGGCGGCACTTGAAGCCGGCGGTCGGTTCGCGGCGGCTGAACCACCCCGCGGCAACCCGGCCTGCCGGCGGGCCCGCGGACCGCTGCGTCCCGAAACCGGCCCCGGTCGCCCGTGACGGAGCTGCCGCCAGCACGTCGCGGGCGTTGTCATCAGCCGGTTCCCTCCACAAGGGTCTTGTCCGCCGCAACTGGGTCGGACTGCGCCATCGGGCCGCTTGGCCGAAATTGGGCAAACAGCGCGGCCGCCGCGTGCAGGCCTCGTGTCTGGAAGCCCCGACGGCTGCTCCGCTCGCCGCGAGTGCCGGCCAGCAGCTTTCCAGGTGATGCCACCGCCACCGCCGCCACCGGCAGAAGCCGAAATGGGGATGGCCGGGAGTGCGGTCCTGCATCAGCGGAGCGGCGGCCTTGGCATGGGAATCGGCATCGACACTCCTTTTCTGCCGATCGATGGGAAAGGGGGGGAAGCCCTGGGGCCGGGCACAGGAAGTCTGTCCGGCACTGCCTTCAAGAAAGTCTGGCGTGCGGCTTTCCGGTATGCCATGATACGGCCATCCCCGTAGTGTCTCAGCTTCCAGGAGCCCACCGACATGAGTGCCCGCAGGTTCTTCGTTTGTGCCGGCGTTGTGCAATCTTTGCCTACTTGTGCGATTCTGCTGGCGCTGGCCGCTCTGCTGCCGAGCGAGTCGGCTGCCGCCGACCCGCCCCGAATGCGGCGGGCCGACGCCTTCCTCGGCATCCACTTCGACTTCCATGCAGGACCGGATTGCACCCAGGTCGGCCGGCGGACCACGCCCGAGATGGTCGAGCTGGTGATCGACAAGGTGCATCCCGACTACATTCAGATCGACTGCAAGGGGCATCCCGGTTACTCCAGCTATCCGACCAAGATCGGCAACCCGGCCCCGGGCTTCGTCGGCGATCCGCTGCGGATCTGGCGCGACGTGACGCGCCGGCGCGGCGTGCCCCTGTTTATGCACTACTCGGGTGTGTGGGATGGCCATGCCGTGGCGACCCATCCCGACTGGGCGGCCGTCAACGCCGACGGCAAGCCGGACGACAAGGCCACGTCGGTGTTTGGCCCCTACGCCGATGCGCTCATGATCCCTCAGCTCCGCGAGCTGGCCGGCGACTACGGTGTGGACGGCGTCTGGGTGGATGGCGACTGCTGGGCCACCACACCCGATTATGGAGAGAAGGCCGTCAGCGAGTTCTGCAAGCAGACGGGCGCCCAGTCCGCCCCCCGCAAGGCCGGTGAACCCTACTGGAACGAATGGCTGGATTTCAACCGCGAAGGCTTTCGCCGCTACGTGCGCCACTACGTGGACGAACTGAAAGCCTCCCATCCCGATTTCCAGGTCATCAGCAACTGGGCCTTCAGCGATCACATGCCCGAACGGGTCTCGGCCAATGTGGCAGGCCTCTCGGGCGACTTCTCGCCGGACGACAGCGTGAGCTCCGCCCGGTTTGCCGGTCGCTGCCTCGAGAACCAGGGTGTGCCCTGGGACCTGATGAGTTGGTCCTTCAGCCGCAAGACGGGCAAGCAGAAGCCGGCCGTCCAGCTCATGCAGGAAGCCGCGATCGTGCTGGCCATGGGGGGCGGCTACCAGGCCTATTTCAAGCAGGACCGCGACGGTGCCCTCCGCAATCCGGCCGAGATGGACGTGATGGCCGAGGTTGCCCGGTTCTGCCGCGCCCGGCAAGCCTTCTGCCACCACTCGGTCTCCGTGCCGCAGATCGCGCTGCTCTATTCCACGGCCGGCCACTACCGCCAGTCGGGCCGGCTCTTCCACTGGTCCGGGACCAGCGGAGTGGCCGTGCTGCGGCAGGCCCTGACCCAGGTCCTCCAGAACCATTACGGGGTGCAAGTTGTGAGCGAGCATCACCTGAAGGGCAAATTGTCCGAGTGGCCCCTGATTGTCGTACCGGGCTGGGAATACCTGGAACCGGACTTCCGCGACCAACTGGCGGCCTATGCCAAATCGGGCGGCAAACTACTGCTCATCGGAGCGGGCCCCGCAAAGCTTTTCGAAGCCGAATTGAAGGAACAGAGCGGCTTGGCGATCGTGTCGGTCGCGGCGGTCGACGAGTCCTTCGCGGGCATCCTTGCCAGAGAATTCCCGGCACCGATCGTCGAGCTGGCCGGCACCAAGGACGTGGACGTCAGTCCGAGAACACTCGACGGCAAGTTGTCGATTCACCTGGTGAACACCTCCGGCCCCCACGCCGATGCGCCGGATGGTGGGATCACGAAGATCGAGCCGGTCGGGCCCTTGACGGTTTCCATCCGCCTGGAACAGGCCCCCAAGTCGATTACCATGCAGCCGGAAGGCAAGTCGCTGGATGTCGCGTGGGCCGATGGGCGTGCAACCGTTGCCGTGCCGCAGCTTGACGTGTACTCGATTCTAGTGGTGGAATAGGTGAAGCAGCCCGTAGCTAGCTCTCCAGAGCCGGGAAGGGAACCGGCAGCCACGGATGAAACACGGATAGGAGACGACGGATGACATCGAGGTCGCTGGTGGCGGGCCCTGGCGCGAGAGTGGCCCGACACACAACGGTTACTGGATTGGGAAAAGACCACTGCGATTGCCAATGAGCCGGACTGGGGGAAATGATGAATCTACGAAACATCGCTCGATGGGCTGTCCTGTCGGTATTCCTCTTGGGCAGCAGCGCCGTGCATGCTCGAGCCGGCGAGTACCGCGTGGCCACCTTCGAGGCCGACATCACGATCCCCGTCGGCCACGCCTGCATGGGGGGAGGCGTGGAAGACGCCAAGGAGATCGTCGACCCGCTGCTGGCCAAAGGGTTTGTGCTCGACGGGCTCGACCAGCCGGTCGTGGTGATCGCCCTGGACTGGTGCCAGTGCAACAACGATTCCTACGATCGCTGGCGCGACGTGCTCGCTGAGGCGGCAGGTACGTCGCGGCAGCGGGTGATGCTTGCCACGGTCCACCAGCACGACGCGCCGATCTGCGATCTGGCGGCGCAGAAACTGCTCGACGAGCAGGGGCTCGCCCGCTCCAACTGCGACCCCGAGTTTCACGAGCAGGCCGTTCAGCGAACGGCCCAGGCTCTGAAGAAATCCCTCGCGTCCTGGCGGCGGGTGACCCACCTGGGGATCGGCCAGGCCAAGGTCGAGCAGCTCGCGTCCAATCGCCGCGTCGTCAACCCCCAGGGAAAGATCACGTGGTGGCGCGGCAGCGCCAGCGGCAATCTCTACGACGCACCGGAAGGCGAAATCGATCCCTGGCTGAAAACCATCAGCCTGTGGGACGGCGATACGCCGGTGCTCGCCTGGAGCTGCTATGCAATCCACCCCATGAGCCACTACGGCAAGGGGAGCGTCTCGGCCGACTTCCCCGGCATCGCCCGCGTCAGGCTGCAGAGCGACGATCCGCGGGTGTTTCAGATCTACTTCACCGGCTGCGGCGGAGATACGACCGCGGGCAAGTACAACACGGGCGATCCGGCCAATCGGCCGGTGCTCGCCGACCGGCTCTACCAGGGCATGCTGGCAGCCTGGAAGAATACCCAGCGGCAACCGCTCACCAAGGCGACCTTCCGCGTGGCCGAACTGCCCCTGCCGGCCAGGGACGACGGCGACTACACGATCGAGGCCATGCAGAAAACGCTGGCCGATCCCCAGGCCACCCGCTGGCAAAGGATCAGTGCCGCCCTCGGGCTGAGCTGGCGCGAGCGCGTCGATCGCGGACAACCGGTCGATGTGCCGTGCCTGGATCTGGCCGACGGGGCTGCCCTGTTCACGATCCTCCCGGCCGAGATGTTCGTGGGCTACCAGTTGGCCGCTCAGCGGCTCCGTCCTGATTCGCTAGTGGTCGTGGCCGGATTCGGCGACGGCGCCGCCGGCTACGTGCCCACCGACCAGTGCTGGCGGGACGGCTACAATGACCACTACTGCTGGGTGCCGCCCATGACCGAGGAGCTCATTCTGCGAGCCACCGCCCAGGCCCTGGGGGCTGAGAAGGCAGAATAGACTCGCCTACTCGGCCGACAGGCATTTCGTCGTCATCGGGCATTGGGTGTAGCCCATGGCCTGAATGCACACGTCGAGCCGGTAGAGCGGGTCCTGCATGAGGCACACGCGGCGATCGCCGGCGGGAATCGTCGTGGAGTAGATCCGCAGCTCGCCCGGCACCGTCACGATCAGCTCTTCGCGCCAGTCGCCCAGAATGTCGGCAAACCCGACCGCCGATCCCTCGATCTGGGCGATCGGCTCATCGCTTCCGTAATTGAGTATCCGTTTTCCACGCAGCATCTCGTGCTGAAGATCGGCGTCCCAGTGGATCGTGCGGAAGCCGAAGCTCCAGTCGAGATCGTCGCGTAGGACATTGCCCTTGACGTCGAACAGCCAGCGGACGTTCGACTTCTTCTCGGCATCGGTATCGGACGCATAGAACTCGATACCCGGTACGGAACCGTCCAGATCGGCACACATGCCGGTGCCGTGGATATGCCGCGTGGGGACGTCGATTCCCCAGAGGATCTCGCCGGTACGGGCGTCGACCAGGCAGCAGCCGTTCTTCGAGTTGCGGGCCTCGACTCCATAGTAGACTTCGAGGCCGGGCCGCGAAGGATCCATATCGCCCACGTAGTGGTTGTCGGGATGCCCCAGGCTGGTCGACCACAGGCCGACCCCGTTGTCGTCCAGCACGGCCGATCCCAGGAACACCTCGTCGCGGCCGTCGGCGTCGATATCGACCGAGTGCATGCTGTGGGCCCCCTGTCCGCGATAGCGGCCCCCCTCTTCGGCGTCATTCCAGCGCCACTGCTGGTGGAGTTTGCCGCCCGTGAACTGGTAGGCCAGCACCTGGATCACGTTGTAGGTGCCGCGGACCACGATCAGCGAAGGCGTTTTGCCATCGAGATAGGCGACGGCCATCTGGTTCCGGGAAGCCAGGTTGTAGCTGGGGAAATCCTCCCGTTTGGGCCAGTCGACGCGGGTCTTTTCCTTGCCGGTCAGCCCGTCGAGAACCACCAGATACTCCGGGCCGGAGGTGACTCGCCCATCCTCGTCGCGAGGATCGCCTTCGCCCGCCTTGAGGCAGACCTCGGCCTTGCCGTCGCCGTCGAGGTCGTAGACGAGCATGGGCGAGTACCAGATGCCGCGCTCGATTGCCCATCCCATGTCGTAGCGCCAGAGGAAGGTGCCATCGGCCAGGTAGGCCTCGATCTTGTAGCTTTCCGGGCTGCGGTTCCAGTACTTCTCATAGGGGTCGATGTTGGAGTTCGGCTGCTTGATCACGTAGTCGTAGGCGCCGTCGCCGTCGAGATCGGCAATGCCGCACTTCTGGAACGTGTGGTCGCCGTCGAGCTTGATCGAAACATAACCCCGCTCCTTCCCTGCCGGCGCGGCGGCAACCGCCTTCGAAGCCTGACCGGCCTTTCCGCCCACCACCGGCACGATTGCGTACTGGCTGGCCACACCGGCGGGCGGGTCCTTGTCGACGAAGTCGGTGGTCTTCGAAACCGGCGTCTCGGTGAGCTTCTGCGCGGACGCCGATCCCGTGCGGCGGTACACCTCGAAAGCAGCGTCCTTCGGATCGTCTTTGAGCAGCCGCCATCCCACGTACACACTGCCGTCGCCCCTGGGCAGAGCCACCACGCCGCGGCCCGCCGGTTCTTCCACGCGACTGGCGGCATAGCCCTCCACCTTGGGCTTCCGCCTCGGGTCGGGCAGCGGCGTGAATTCCAGGTAGTCGTAGTAGCAGGATCCCGGATTGACCGCCGAGGC
The DNA here is from genome assembly GCA_964563135.1 of uncultured Planctomycetaceae bacterium. GTDB lineage: Bacteria > Planctomycetota > Planctomycetia > Pirellulales > Thermoguttaceae > JAAYAY01. The sequence goes on along the minus strand of CAZLWV010000079.1, from coordinate 13,181 downwards.
AAATCGATCGTCGAGCCACAGCTCGAACCCATCCGCCCCCACCTCGATCAATCCCAGGTTGGAGCTGGATCCCTCGCACTTCTGCCATACCTTGCCGTCGAGCGATATGGCGATCGGCCGGCCGACGCCCCCCAGGTCGACATAGTACTTGCCCGGCGGGATGTCTTTGACGACCGTGTGGAGCACGGGAGCCCCGTCTTCCGGACGGGCGCGGTCGGCCATCACCCGCGGCGACTGCAGCACCACCCCGCCCGACCACTTCTTCTCGGCATCCTTGTCAGTCGACCAGAGGTTCCACTTGTTGTCCTCAAACTTGTTGATGTTCCAGGCTTCCTTCGGTTCCGTGACGTCTTCCGCCTCGAATCGCAGGCTCTGTGTCTGCTGGGCCGGCAAGCTGCCGCCGGCCAGCCCCAGAAGAAACAGCCCGGCAACCGCGCACGCTATGTGGGGTACTCGTAAAACGTTGCGCATCGTCATGCTCCATCGATTGAGGATCGTCTCAGAATTCGTTCTCACTCCCGCGGCCGGACGGGACTGCACTGCGTCCAGCCGGCACTCCTGGTTGGTCCCAAACCTCCGGCAAGGCGGAGTCTCGTCCTGCCGGAGACCGGTTCTGGACCGGTTCCAAACCGATTCTACGGGCTTGCCGGACCGGCCGGCTCAACCGGCCCGCGCCATACACTGCCGCCGAAAGTGGTGAGGTAGATCCGCTGGTCGCTCTCAGGGTCGAACACTACCCGCTGGATGTTGGAGAACGGCAGGTCGTCAAACGCCTCCCAGCTCTGTCCGCGATCGCGGCTGAGCCAGAGCCCGGCGCCGGGGGCGCCCTCGGTGAGCGTCATGTAGATCCAGCCGTCGCGTTTGGGGTGAAAGTATCCGCCAAAGGTCTGGCGGGCCTGGCGGCCGATGCGCTGCCAGGTGCGGCCGCCGTCCTCGGTGGAGTACAGTCCCCCCGAGTTGTCTTGCCGGTCGGCGTCGCACACCCCCACCAGGATCCTGCGGCTGTCCTGAAAATGCACCGAGAAATCCTTGGGGTACAGGAAGGGCTGCGAAGAGTTGACCTTCTCCCACGATTCCCCAGCGTCGGTCGACCGGTAGAGTCCGACACCATCGCCCAGAAGCGGCTTGCCGACCCCGGGCCGCTTGGCGCAGATCATGGCAAACAGTGTCCCGTCGGCATGCAGCGCCACCCGCGAGACCCGCATGTTCTGCGGATCTCCCAGGCCGCTCTTCTTGAGCGTCCACGTCTTCCCGTCGTCGGTCGACTTGTAGACCCCCGCCTCGAACACGCCCGCGTAGAGAGTGCGTGAGCCCTTGCGACTGCGGGGATCGAGCACGACCGAGGTCACCGCCTTGGGCGGAATGCCGACGGCCTCATGCTGCCACGAGGCGGCAAAGTCGCGCGAGATACACACCCCCCCGGGCCGCTCGTGCCCGTGGCGCTCGGAGATGATGTTGTCGTTGGGAATGTCGTGCACATCGGAAAAAGCGCCCCAGATCTTGCCGGGTGTGTCCGGGTCGAAGGCCATCTCGTAGCAGGTGTTTCGCCAGGGAGCCCAAGACTTTTTGTCCCACCAGCTCCACGTGTAGCCGCCGTCGAGCGATCGGGCCATGCCAATATCCGTGTAGGCGATGTAATGCCGGTTGCGTTCGAAAGGATCGATGTAGTAGTTCCAGGTCGTGGTCACCACCAGGCCGTTGCAGACCCAGGCACTGCCGGGCCCCACAACGGCGCCCGGGGCCGGGTAGGTGTGGCCGTTGAACCAGGTCTGGCCCCCATCGTGGGTCACGTGGACTTCGCCGCGCACGAGCAGGACCCGGTCGGGATTGGTGCTGCAGATCGCCACCCCGAAGGGCGTTTCGCCTCCCTTGTAGCACTGGCCGGTCGAGGCGGTCACGTAGTTGGGGGCAATGTTGTAGCGCTGGAAGCGGGGATCCTCAAAGTACGTGTCGCGCCAGGTGTCGCCCCCGTCGTCGCTGCGGTAGACCGTATCGTGGTGCGGCGGGCTGAAGCCCGTGCTCGTGTTCATCGCGTAGACGGTCAGTGGCTGCCGGTCGTTTGCCAGGAGCTGCCGGTACTGGGCGATGGGACCGTAGGCCCATTGGTCGGCCTGGCTGGTTTCCGTGTTGATGCCTTTCCCCATGGCCGGCTGCCAGGAATCGCCCCGGTCGCCGGAACGATAGACGCCGCCCCGGAAGGCGCCGTTCTCCTCCTTGCTCTTCACGGTGCAGTAGAGCATGACGAGCCCCTTCTGGGTGCTGGAGCCGCCCGCGAATCCCTGGATCTCCTTCCACGGCAGGCCGGCCGTCTTCTCGCTCCAGGTGCGCCCGCCATCGCCGGAGCGCCAGACACCCTGCTCGGTGGCGGCAAAAACGGTCTGCCCGCGATCGGTCCGGTCGAAGTGGAACCCGAGCACCGTGCCCTCGGGCCCCCTGCACTCGGTCCATGTCACTCCTCCATCGCGAGACAGGCAGCACGGCCCGCCGCGAGTCCCTGCCAGCAGGACTTTTGGGTCGGAAGGGTTGATCGCGATTTCTCCCTGGAGCGACCTTCGCAGGTCGCCCAACGATGCGAAGGTCCTGCCGCAGTCGCGGGAGACGCGGAGCCGGCCGCCGGAGGAGGCATAGATGATATTCCGATCCGTCGGATGGAAGGCCGGCCGGCACTGCGTATCGGTCCGGAGCTGCGCCTGATGAATCATCCGCCAGTTGCGTCCGCCGTCGGTCGAGAGGTAGGCGGCACTCATGTCGCAGTTGAGCATCATCAGCTCCGGATCGGCCGGAGAGATGGCCGGAGCAAACATCCCGCCCCCGCCCGACAGCCCCACCGGCTCCCACAATGGCCGCTGCGCAGCGGCAGAGCCGGCCAGACACGCAACAAGGGTCAACGCGGCCGCAAACATGAAGCGCGGTGAAAGCATGGCGACTCCTCCTGACCTGGCACGACGGGAAACGAGGTGACCTGCTGCCTGAACCTGGCAAACACCGACTTGTCATGATCCCCGGTCGGGAGCCACGAATCAATAAGGACGCCTCGGGAATGAACCACCCGTGGCGGGGCGGAACATGATCGGCCCATCGACCGGGGCCCCGGGCACGGCCTGACAGCTTCTCCAGAACCGGCGGGAAGCAGCGGGGGGGCTCGGCTTCAGGACTTTCACGGCCTGTTCCAGACCGAGCTTCCAGGACTGCCCGCAGCGGATCGATTGCCCGGAGGCGGTACAACGCTTCCACGAGATGGCGGGATTCTCCCGTGGACACCTGCGCCGACGAGGCATGCGGGCGCCCAGAAGCCGATCGCAAGACCGTCCCCATTTTTGGGCTCGATGGGATCGACCATGAGCGTGGCTCACCCGGTAGCAGGTGAGCCCGTGTCGCAGGTAGAATCACGGCAACTGGCGGCCAGCCTGGCCGGAGAAGATCCGAGCGGCCGCGTGCTGGTCGACGGCTGAGGCCACGCGGTGGCCGGAGGCCGGCAGTCGCGGCACGACGAAGAGTCCCTCCAAGGTTGCGGAAGACCGTCTCCTGCACGGAGAAAGATGGCGTTTGGAGCCGGTTCCAGGGCGGCGAGCGTTTCTGAAGTCGACTGGCAGCGGGGCGGCCTGCCTCTGCCTGGCACACTCGGGCTCGCCGGCCCATCGGTCTTGAGGAAGGAACTACGATTGTGAGTCTGCTCAAACAGGTCCTTGTCAGCGAAGTCTATCCGGCGCTGGGATGCACCGAGCCGATCTCCTGTGCCTATGCCGCGGCGGTCGCGGCAGCCCAGCTCGGTGAGCCGGTCGAGCGGCTGACGCTCCGGGTGGATGCCGGGACTTACAAGAATGGGGCGGCGGTGATCGTGCCGCGAAGCGGAGGTGCCAAGGGAAACCTGATCGCCGCCGCGCTCGGCGCGGTCCTCGCCAGGCCCGAGGCGAAACTGCTGCTGCTCCAGGATGTGACGGCCGAGATCCTCCAGCGTGCCGGCACGTTGATCGAGGCCGGCGCGTGCCGCATCGAGTGCGCCGGCGAGGCGACCGACTTCTATGTCGATGCCGCCGTGGCAGGCAGCCGCCACACCGCCCGTTGCATCCTGGCCCGCGGGCATCTGACGATCGAGCGGATCGAGAAGGACGGTTGTCTCGCCCTTCAGGCAGACAGCCCGGCGCCGCAGGCCCCCGGACTGGCCTACCGCCAGGAACTCCGGCGGCTGGCCATGGCCGAGGTGCTGGCATTGGCTGACGGGGCCGACGAAGACGACATGGCCCATCTCCGCCGCGGCGTGGAGATGAACCTGGCCATGTCGGAATGGGGTTTCGAGGTGGGGGGCACCGCCTATCAGCTTCGTCTCATGCAGCGGGAGGCATTCCTTGCCGACGACATGTTCTTCCGCGCCAAACTCCGCGTGGCCTCCGCCGTCGATGCCCGCATGGCCGGAATGAACCAGGCCGTGATGACCTCTGGCGGATCCGGTAACCAGGGCGTGGTCGCCATCCTCACCCCCTACCTCGTCGGCCGCGAGATGGGCGTAGCCGCCGATCGCATCCTCAGAAGCATCGCCGTCGCCCACCTCGTCAATGCCTACATCAAGTGCTTCCTGGGAGAAGTCTCCGTAATCTGCGGCTGCGCGATGGCCGCCGGCATCGCCTCCGCCACCGCCATCGTCTACCAGCAGGCGGGAATCGACATCCAGCGGATCACCCTGGCGGTCAACAACGTCATCGGCGACTTGAGCGGCCTGGTCTGCGACGGCGCCAAGCCCGGCTGCGCGATGAAGGCCATCACCTCCGTCGATACCGCGATCCGATCCGCCTTGATGGCCTTGAAGGGATACGGCCTGACGGCCGACGACGGGCTTGTGGGCCAGACCGTGGAACTCTCCCTGGGCAATCTCGGCCGCCTCACCCTGGAAGGCATGTTCCGCGTCGATCCAACCATGCTCACCATCCTTCAAGACAAAGCGGCCGGGAGCGGGAAGGCCTAGTGCTCTGTCACGGCCTGATCTTGCGATCAGTGACGTAGAATCATGCGACAATCGTCGAGCCGTTCCGCAGTCTCGATCCCAGTTCTCAGCCGTGACGCAGCACCAGCGGAAGCCGAAGACGAGCCGACCTGCTTGTCCGCCGCCTCGATCGCCGGCCGCTACCGGCGGCCATCAGGCGAATCCTCCGCCGCGTAAACCTCCAGTTCGGCGACCGACATCTGCGTGCCCGGTTGGTCCGGGCCGTCGGGCTCCAGGGCCGAGATCCGGACATAGCGTGCGGCGACCGGGGCGAACGTGGCCTCGAACGGCGTTCCGTCGTGGCCGGTTTTGGCGGCCACTGTCTGCCAGGCCTGCCGGTCGGTCGAGGTCTTCACCTCGAAATGGGTCGCGTAGCCGGGGCCAAAGGTCACCTTCACGCGGCTCAGGGGCGCGGTGTCGACCAGATCCACCTCGTAGGTCCACGGCCACTCGCCCCCGGCCAGGGCGAAGGTATCCTGCCGCCCGTCCACCGCGAGCCCGGGGAAGTGGCGATCGGCATTGACCTGCAAGGGGTGGGAACCATCGAGGCTCAGCAGCAGCGACTGCTTCCGCCAGGCCAGGTTGCCCGGCGGGATCGGCGGGCGGGCGGTGCCGTGGTCAAGCTCGTGGCGAACCGCCTTGAGCAGCTCCACCTGGGAGCGGTCCAGGGAACCGTCGCGGAACAGGATCACATCGATGGAAACAACCCCGCCGCGACGATGGACTTCGAACACGTAGTCGGCCAGGTCGCGCTTCGAATAGCCGCAGCCGGGCGCGCCCCAGCGGTCGCCCAGGTAGGAGAGGATGTGCCACTGTTCCCCCTCCAGGAATCGCCCGGCCGGCATGTCGAAGAACCGGTTCTGCTCGCCGCAGGTGTAGTCCTCGTGCGCCGTGTAGGGCATAACCCTGGGATCGACCCCGCGATTGAAGGCCACGATCCGGTCGGGATTGCCCGCCCGCAGGGCCGCCGCGAACACCGCAAGATGCTTGTCGTTGTAGCCCAGCCAGGGGTAGCTGCCGTCGACCCACCAGCCTGCCACCTTCTTGCCGTAACGCTCGCCGTACTCGCGGGCCACCGCCGACCAGCGCTCGACGAACGTCTCACTGATCGGCTCGGTCCAGGCGAACGCCTCACGGGCCTGGGGATCGTCGATCGGGCCGTCGCCCGTGAAGTAGAGCAGCAGCGGAATCTTGTAACGGGCGAGCGACTGGGAGAGATCCTCCACCAGATCGCGGGTGGCGCAGGCCTCCCCCGGCTGGTAGCCGGCAATGCGATCGAAAGTGGCGTTGGGTGCGATCATCGTCCGCCTGCGCTGCATGACGGTGAAGATCACGTAACCCGCTCCCACCTCGTGCATGGTGGCGGCAAAGGCGTCGCTGTCGAACTCGGCCACGCACTGCTCCCACGACGTCTCGCGGCCCAGGCTGTGAAACTGGTCGGGATCGTTCTGCAGTCCGGAAAGATAGTGGACGAATACGCCGTAGCCGGCCTCCTGGAACCAGTCGGTCCGCGGGTTATGGGCCGGTTGCTGAACTGTCAGAGCGACGAGCAGGAGCGGGAGCATGGGAAAGGTCCATCGGAGGAATTGGGGCAACAAGGGGCGGATGGGTCAGGCATCCGTTGGCAGCCGGCCGGTTCAGCGCAGGATCCGCCATCGCTGGGGCGGCCAGTAGACATGGGTGACGACGCCACGGAGGTACGACTCGGGAACGGCATATGGATTATGCCCCGGCGCGCCCTCCCGCCACAATCTGGAGTCCTTGGACTGGGCCGAGAAATCGCCCAGGACGAAGTACTCGTCGTTGCCGAGGACGGCCGGCCGATCCTTGGTACCCCACAACTCGAAAGGCCAGTCGGGAAAATCGGGGATCTCCGACAAGTACTCGATGCCGCGCAGCGCGTCAGGAGGATCCTGTTTCTTGCCGTTGATCCATACTGCGCCGTCTTCGATATAAACGGTTTCGCCTGGCAGCCCGACAAGCCGCTTTGTGTATAGGATGGAGGGATCTTCCGGATACTTGAATACGACGATATCCCAACGTCTGGGCGTGAGGAACTTGGTCACCAGGAACCGGTCCCCCAGGTATACTCTCGGAGGCACATCCGAAACCTTGTGGGTGTGAAAGTTGCTGCAGATCATCCGCGGCGGGTTCGCCGACGCGTTGTGGGGATCGACTGGCGTGCAGAAATTGGGCTGGCCGCAGTCTGGGCACACACTTTGCCAGTGGGGACCGAGCAATGTCGGGGCCATCGAGTTGGCGGGAATTAGGAAGGCTTCGCAAACGAACGTTCGGATCAGGAGCGCGGCAATCAGAGCCATCGTGCTTTCCCCCTTTCAGGAAGGGACTAGAAATGCCTTATGACCGGCACCGCCCGCTCGCCACCGGCGTACGGCAGCGGCTCATCCATCTTCGGCTCGCGAGGCTTCGACCTCCCATGGTAGCTTCCCATAGCGGTCAACGAAAGCATCCACAGTCCTTTGAGTCCGTTGCGTCACGGCCGCCGCACTGGACTGGTCCAGGCCCTCGACGTGCCCTGGCACCTCGAATTGGCCGAGCTCCTCGATTATGCTGGATACCCATTGGGTCCCTTTCCAATCCTACCGGCCAGGATGTTCGCCATGAACCACCTCACAGAACATGCCGTCTCACGCACCGGCCTGCCGCTGGCATGCCTCGTCCTGCTGATCGCGTCGACCTCGTCGATTGCCGGCCAGCCACGCTCCCTCTACCTCGGCTCTTACACGCGCGGCCTGAGCCGCGGAATCTACCAGGCTCGGCTCGATACCGAGACGGGCAAGCTGGATTCGCTCGAGCTTGCCGCGGAACTGGAGAACCCCTCGTTTCTGGCCCTGCACCCCACGAAGGCGGTTGTCTACGCCGTGAGCGAGGTCAACAACTTCGGCGGCGAAAACGCCGGGGCCGTCAGCGCCCTGGCCCGAGACCCCAAGTCGGGGCGGCTGGCGCTGCTCAACCAGCAGACCACCCGCGGTGCCCATCCGTGCCACGTTTCCGTCAGCCCGTGCGGCAAGTTCGTGATGGTTGCCAACTATTCGGGCGGCAGCGTCGCCTGCTACCCGGTCGAGGAAGACGGCCGCCTCGGTGCAATGACCGGGCTGGTGCAGCACGAGGGCTCGAGCGTCAGCCCGCGGCAGAAGGGGCCCCATGCCCATTCGATCAATCCCGATCCGGCGGGCCGGTTCTTCTATGCCCCCGACCTGGGAGTCGACAAGATCTTCATCTACCGGCTCGACGGCGGGAAGCTCGTGCCCAGCGCCCCGGCCTTCGCCTCGCTCGCCCCGGGAGCCGGGCCGCGCCACTTCACGTTTCATCCGAACAAGCGCTATGCCTACGCGATCAACGAACTTCAGTCGACCATCACGGCCTTCCAGTTCAATTCCGAAAACGGCTCGCTCGCCGAGATCCACACGATCGGCACCCTGCCCGAAGGATTCGACGGCCAGAACACGACGGCCGACGTGCATGTCCATCCCTCCGGCAAGTTCCTCTACGGGTCCAACCGCGGGCACGACAGCATCGCCATCTGCCGCGTCGATCCGGCCACCGGCAAGCTGACCCTTCTGGGCCACGCGCCGTCGGGCGGGAAATCGCCCCGCAATTTCGGTATCGATCCCTCGGGGCGATATCTGCTGGCGGCCCACCAGAACTCCGACAATGTGGTCGCCTTCCGCATCGACCAGGAAACCGGCCTGCTCGAACCCACCGGGAGCCAGCTCCAGGTCGGATCGCCGGTCTGTGTGCTCTACCTGCCGTGAGAGTCTCGATGCTCGCTCCGCCAGCAGGCGTCGCTGGCGGAGCGATAAGGGGCGATGGCCTGCTGCCGGACTATCCCGCACGCCTCCCCTGCCGGAAGCGCGGACCAGCCAGTGGCTCAGTCGCGCCGCGAAGCGTAGGCCAGCACGTAATAGAGCAGCGTCAGAATCGCCTGCAGCGTGACCGCCACGTAGGTCATCGCGGCCGCGTTGAGCACTTTGCGGACGTAAGGCATTTCGCCGGGCCCCACGATGCCCAACGTTGCCAATTGTTCCTTGGCCCGGCTGCTGGCGTTGAATTCGACCGGCAGATTCACGACCTGGAAGAAAACCACCGCACTGAACAGCAGGATGCCCAGAAGCAGCAACGGCTTCAGCGAGAAGATCACCCCGAGCAGCGCAAAGGTCAGCCCCATATTGCTGCCGAACCCGGCCGCGGGCACCGCCGCGTTGCGGATCACCAGCGGCGCGTAGCTGCGGGCGTCCTGGATGGCATGCCCGGCTTCATGGGCGGCGATGCCGACAGCCGCCAGAGACCGGCTCTGGTAGACCTCCTGGCTCAGCCGCAGCACCTTGTGACGCGGGTCATAATGGTCGCTGAGGTGCCCGGGGGTCATCTCGATATCAACACTCTGCAATCCGGCCGAATCGAGCACATAACGCGCCGCTGCCGCTCCGCTCAACGATGCCGGCTGCTGCTGGGCCCGGGCGTAGGCCGACTTGACCATCATCTGCGCCCAGAAGGCCAGCAGAAGGGCCGGACCAACAAGCATGAAGTAGACGGGGTCGAGTATCATCGCCTGTGTTTCCTGATCATTGAGTTGCCCGCCGGCTGGCGGCAGCGGAGATTCTCTGCAAGCGCCGGCCGATAGGGGAATGTTCGGTTTCTTCGTTCAAGTATTTCGATGCACAGCGGAGAAGTCCGTTACAGGAATTTTCTCCCGACGGGTCATTTCTCGCAACCGCTATTGCCATTCTACGCGCTCCGCCGAGGCTCAGGTTCGGACCCTGGCCGGGCGAGAGGACGCGCGGCATTCTAACCGCTTACTGGAAAACGGGTTGCGAATATAGCCGGAATTCCGCCACCGTCAATTGTCAGAACCCGTGAAGTGCCGCTTCGGTTTGGTGCGGCGGGAGGGGTTGCGGTGCGGATGGAGCGGCGGATCCTCGTGGGGCGTGTCGTGGTCGAGCCGGCGATCGGGGGGAACTGCCTCATTCTCGGGAAGGGTCTGCGAGCACTCCGGCTCGACCTCCCCTCCGTCGACCGTCGGAAGCCGGATCTCAAAAGCCGTGCCCTGCTCGGGCCCTGATACCACGCCAATGGTTCCGCCATAGTGCTGCACAATCTTGCGGACGATCGCCAGCCCCATGCCGGAACCCTCAGACTCGGTGCCCGGCATCCGCCGCCCGGGAAGAAAGATCTCTTCCTGCCACTCGGCCGGGATCCCGGGCCCATTGTCGTGAATGCGGAGCAGGGCGGTGCCCGATTGGTCGCAGTCGGACTGCGCCGTAATGCAGATTCGCGGTTCTCCGGGATCGGTGCCGTGCTTGACCGCGTTGCGGATCAGGTTGGTGACCACCTGCTTCAAGCGGTGCCGATTGCACCACAGCTTCGGCAGCGAGGGGCCCACCTCAACCACCACGTTGCGATTGCCCAGCAGTTCGCGCTGCTCGAACAGAACCTCCTCGACCACGCCATCGGTGTCGGCCAGCTCGGGTTCCATCTCCACACGGCCGGTGCGGGCCAGGCCCACCAGGTCGTTCAGGAACCGTCTCGACTCGGTCATGCAGGCCCGCACATGAGCGGCCATCTCCTTCAGGTCCTTGTCGTCGGACGACTTCTGCTCGAGCGCGTGCTGGAGCCTGGAGAACGAGCTTTCCATGAGCATGAAGTTGGCGTTCATGTCGTGCGAAAGAGCACGAATCAGGTGGTCGAGCTGCTCATGGGACTCGCTCATCCGCCGGACCATGCGGCGATAGTCGCGATGCAGGTGCATCTGCCGGATCGCCCCCGAAATGACCCTGGCGAGCTGCCTGTCGTCGATCTGCCCGCGTACCACGTAGTCGCAGGCCATCGACTGAGCCACTTCCCTGGCCAGCTGGGGCGAATCCTCGTCCGCCACCAGGATTGCCGCCGTCTCAGGAAAGTCGCTTGCCCACCCCGCGGCCAGATCCAGACCTCGCTCCTGGTCGATCATCTGGCCGACCAGCACCACGTCGAAATGCTCCTCGCCGAGGCATCGGTGCCCTTCCGCCACGGTCGATGCTTCGCACACTTCCACACTCAGTCCAAAATGGGCCGCAAAGGGCGAATCAACCGGACCCGTTCGACACGCAACGGATGAACCACCAGGACCCGAATCAACCGGTCCGCGCCCTGGCTGGTCATTGGCCTGCTCGACACTGTGGACATGGCGATCTGCCCCTGGATTTCACACGACTGGAGTCCGCTTGGCTGCCCCATCTTCAGGGTATCTCCCGCCGGGAGACTCCCCTTAAAGAAATCGGTTTGCCTGGACGCTAGAATTTCTCGAACTCGCCCAGGATCCACTTCTGCCGCTCCACCCCCCCAGGCACACCCGCCCCAACCGGCAGAATCCGATCGGGACAGTCCGGCCGCGTAACCCGAATGAGCGGGTAGCAGGAAGCGGCGCGTTTCCGACCGGCAAAGAATTGGGATGATGGGTTTTCGTCGGTCTGGAGGGGCGTAGAATAGACACCGGCCTTCGTTACTCTCCGCGCACGGTCGGCGCAGGTAGTTACACTGTCATGCGATGTTCATACTCCGCGTTCTGTCTGCTCGCAGGGTCGGCGGTGCTGGGCTGCATCCCGAAGGCCGGACCCGACGCCCCCCCTTCCCCCAATCCCGTTTCGAGTTCTGCCCAGTCCGAACAAGCGGCACTCGGTGCGCTCCGGTACGATACGGGGGACGTCACGAACTGGCCCGATTATCATTTCCCCCTGGACCATTCGTTCGATATTCCCAAGGTTCCGCCGGAAATCGTCGGGCCATTTCCCGCCGACACGGTTCCACCCCAGTAGCCGCCTCTCCCGCGGCCGGTTCCCGCGCAGGCCTCTTGCATTCCAGGCCCGAACCTATTACCAAAGAAACTGGCGCACGCGGGGCCGTGCAGGACTTGGGGCGGTTTGTGGCCTGAATGCCTCCCTTCCGCCATGGTAATGGTTTGACTCCAAGCGGTGGGGTCCGGCAGATTGTGTGGGAAAGAGAACGTGGCCGGAGTATTCGATCCATATCATCGATGGCTGGGAATCCCTCCGAGCGAGCAACCGCCGGATCACTACCGTCTCCTTGGACTGGTCCGCTACGAAAGCGATCCGGAAGTGATCGAGAATGCGGCCAACCAGAGGATGGCCCATCTGCGGTCGTTTCAGACAAGCCGCCACGCGGCCCAGTCGCAGAAACTCCTCAACGAGGTGGCGGCAGCCCGGGTCTGCCTGCTGAATCCAGATAAGAAGGCCGACTACGACCAGCGGCTGCGTCTGGTAGAAACACCGCTGCCGGTGTCCGCTGCCCCTCCTCCTCTGGCATCCACAACTCCCTTGCCCCCCCCCGGCCCGGTCCAGGCGGCTCGTCCTGTTTCTCCCGCTCCGGGCCTGGATGGAGAGCTGGATGGAGAGACTGTCGAGCCCTGGCCCACCCCTCGCGCCCCAGTCCGTCGGGATCGCCACGCCGGCTCCCGGCGTCCTTGGGGAATCCTGGTGGCCCTGGCAGGAGCAGTTGCCGCTCTGCTCGCCGTGATCGCCATCGCCCTGGCGACTCGCGAGAGCCGGACCGCCGGCGCCGTTCTGGTCCTCGACCTTGCGGGGGCACCCCAAGACGAAGTCTCCTTCCTGATCGACGGAGTGCAGCAGACCCTGCCTCTCTCCGCGCCGCTGGAAATCCCTTGCGCGCCTGGCTCGCACGAGTTGGTCGCCCTGCGGCGGGGATACCCGCCATTTGCCAAGAGAATCACCCTCGAGCCCCGCGGCAGGCTGACGATCAGACCCGGCTGGGGAGAGCCGCTCAAGCTGGTCGCACCCTCCAGGCCCGCGGGCCCCGTGGCCCCGAATGAGCCCGTGAAACCGGCTCCCACGGTCACTCCTCCATCGGCCCCGAAGGCTCTGGCAGCCGGCAAGACCGAAACGCTGTCGCACGAATCCCCTCCGGACGGCCCAGCGGAGCCTCCCTCGCACCCCGCCTCCTCTCCTCCGGCCCGGAAGGTGCGGGAGCTGGCGCCGATTCTTGCCCGTGTCGACGACGCCTTCGACGTGGCGTCGGCCAATACGCCCCAGAAGAAGGCGGAACTGGCTCGCCGGTTGCTGGTGGCAAGCGACCAGGCGAGGGACAACGCGCCCGATCGGTACGGAATGCTGGAACGCGCCCAGAGGCTCGCGGTGGAGACGGGTGAGGCGGAGCTGGCGTTGAAGAT
>CAZLWV010000078.1:20386-36096 GCA_964563135.1 uncultured Planctomycetaceae bacterium | reverse complement strand
ATATCATGGGGATGACTCTCCCTCACACTTGCCGGCGATACCTGAACGAACCGCGCATCCGTGCGCAATTCTTCAATGGTGCGAGTTCCGCAATATCCCATACCAGCCCGAAGCCCCCCTACGAGCTGATACACGAACGGGCCCAGGGGCCCCTTGAATGCGACTCGCCCTTCCACTCCTTCTGGAACCAGTTTGTCCGAGGTGGCGCCCGCCGCCTGGCGGTAACGTTCGCTCGAACCTTTGACCATGGCACCAAGCGATCCCATGCCGCGGTAAACCTTGTAGGTCCGCCCCTGGTACAGGATCATCTCGCCGGGGCTCTCTTGCAGCCCCGCAAACAGTCCGCCGATCATGACCACGTGGGCCCCGGCGGCAATCGCCTTGGTCACGTCTCCCGAATAACGGATCCCGCCGTCTGCAATGATCGGTGTGCCCGAATCGGCAGCCGCCCGCACCGCCCGCATGATTGCGGTGACCTGCGGCATGCCCACTCCTGAAACCACGCGAGTTGTGCAGATCGAACCGGGGCCGATTCCAACCTTCACGGCGTCGGCACCGGCCTTGATCAAATCCCGAGATCCTTCCTCGGTCGCCACGTTCCCGGCGATAACGTCGATCTTCCAGTCTCTTTTCAGTCGTTTGACGGTTTCCAGCACGTTGGCCGAATGGCCATGGGCACTGTCGACCACCAGAACATCCACATCCTGCGCGATGAGTCGCTCGGCCCGCTCGTAATCGTGGACTCCCACGGCGGCCCCTACTCTCAACCTCCCTTGCCCATCTTTACAGGCATTCGGGAAGCTCCGCATCATATCGATGTCTTTAATCGTGATGAGACCCGTCAGGGAGAAATTTTCGTCAACCAGCAAAAGTTTCTCCACCTTTTTTTCCATTAAAATCTTCTCAGCTTCCTCAAGCGTTACGGTCCCCGTTGCCGTGACCAGATTATCACGGGTCATGACGTCGGCGATTTTCTGGTCGAAATCTTCCTGGAACCGCAAATCCCGGCGGGTGAGGATGCCACAGAGCTTGCCGCTACCCTCAATGATCGGGATCCCCGAGACCCGCGATTTCTCCATCAGTTCGTGGGCCTGGCGGAGCGTGGCATGAGGGGGGAGCGTTGCCGGGTTGGAGATGATGCCGTTGGCCGAACGCTTTACCTTGGCCACCTCATCGGCCTGCAGCTCGATCGACAGATTCTTGTGGATGATCCCCAGTCCCCCCTCCTGGGCCAGGGCGATGGCCATCCGGCTCTCCGTGACTGTATCCATCGGGGAGCTGATCAGCGGGATATTCAACTGGATTGAAGCCGTAAGACGTGTCTTGACATCGACTTGCGATGGAACTACCTCGCTCCATCGCGGTTCGAGAAGCACGTCATCGAAAGTCACGCCACGGTCACCGATCTTCTCGATCATGCCGGCTCATCCTCGTCGTTGAGGGCGGGAAAATGGAAACTTGTCATTATGGAGAATTGCCGGCGAAATGCAATTGGCCGTGAACGGTCGGCTCAGTGGCCTTGCGTGATTCCAGGAAAACGCCGCTTCCACCCAAGCAAGGTGGGTGGCGGCGCTGGAATCGCTCCTGGACTCACGCAAGTCCATATTAGTGCTCATCCACCGCAGCGGCGGGCTGTGGACCCTTGGCGGAAGGGCCGACTGAGTGCCAGATTCCCCAAGCGATGCCGAAGGCCATGAGGGCGGCGATCTGCTGGAGTGCAAGGGCCAGCGCCACGGCCGCTGGGGTCCACCCGGGCTCGACGCAGATCGCCAGGGCATTTCCCACGATGGCCACCCCCAGCCCCCCACCGACAACAGCGCCGGCGATCAGGAGAATTGCGGCAATCCACGATCGCATGCTGGCACTGGCCGCATAGTAGCAGGCGCCGCCGGAAAGAAGCGTCCGCAGGGCAGCAGAGGCCAACAGCGCCAGCGCGACGCCCCAGCAGCCTTTCATGGCGTGCCCGGGAGCGACTGCCGCCGTCAAGGCGAGAGAGGGGAGCGCCCACAGTATCTGAGCCGGCACCAGCCGCATTCCGGCTGTTTGAAGCTGTTTCCAGAGCTGAACGGGAGACAAGGGGCGCCATGCAAATTGCACGAGCCCCCACTGGTCTCGAAAGCAAACGGCACAACCCTCGATCAAGAGCACGTTCCATGCCGCAACGCTTGCCATCAGGTCGCGCGCCACTCGTGTCTCGTCCAGCGTCGGAACCGATCCGGCTTCGTTCGCCAAACGCTCCAGAAACAGCACGATCCCTGCAGAGACCAGTTGCGCCGCGATCGTGCTTCCCCAGAGAAGAATCAGCAGCGTCGCGCGGTCTCTCATCCACCGCGGGTGCAGCAAGGATCTCCAACCGTTGCCGGAAAGCGCCTGGCGCAGATCGTCAGCAACGTGCAACTCCCCGGCGGTCGTTGCTCTTGCATGGCATCGTGGCGTTCCAGTCCGATGCCTTGCCAGCAGGC
Source organism: uncultured Planctomycetaceae bacterium (assembly GCA_964563135.1). Classification (GTDB taxonomy): domain Bacteria; phylum Planctomycetota; class Planctomycetia; order Pirellulales; family Thermoguttaceae; genus JAAYAY01. The sequence continues at coordinate 33,634 of CAZLWV010000078.1, read as the reverse complement.
GGCGGCGGAATGTCCAGGTGGCCGTGGGACGGTCGAGGCGGAAGCCCAGAATGAGCGCCAGAGCGCAACAGATCCCAAGCGGCAGCAAATCCTGCACACGGCCAACGCTCGCGCCGAGCAGCAGACCGTTCACCCATCCGAAGGGACCGAGCGACTTGAGGTGGCGCGAGACATCGAGAATCACCGGACTATAACACAGCCCCGCAACCGGCATCAGCAGCATGAGCACCATGGCGGCCGCGATGGCCACCGCTTCGGGCGAGGCCCAGACCGGGAAGGCAACCGCCAGAAGTCTCTTGACCGCGGTCCATGCCAGCCACCCCAAGCACGCCGTCACCACCAGCGATGCGGCCATTCCATGACCGCTTGCCCCGTTTCCCCCCGTTGCGCCCACGGATACTGCTGCGGAACACGCCAGAAGGGTCCAGAAAATGGCGCGAAAGCCGGCATATTTCGAGGAAGCATTGCTCCTGTAGAATCGATGCTCTTCCAGGCGGGGCCAGTGTCCGAAGCATTGAGATGCCCACACGAGGAGCAGCGGCAGGGCCGCGGATTGGACAGTGGTCAGTCGCGTCAGCACAACGGCAGAACGCTCGGTCGCATCGGCGAAGGCGCAATTCTCCGGAGGGGCAAGGAGCAGAGCGATCGGGAGATAAACAGCGCCGGCAACCATTGCTGCAGCCACCCCGAGCAGAAGAAGGACCCCACAGGCGACCGCGCAGATTGCCGGGATCCGCATCGCGCGGATCTTGTAGAGCGCACGGGCATGCCGCCGGCAGGCACGCCAGAAGTCCCGCCAGCCTTGCGAGAGAAACACGCTCCTGGCCGGCTGCCGGGCAAGCCAGCGAAGATACCGCTGCTGCAACCGGCGGCGGAGTCGGCGGCGTACGTTCTGAGGCTGCGGCCTAACGTCGTTCATGCTCACGGCCCAACCCTTGGAAGACCGCTCGAAGCGAACCATCGGCCATCTCCAACCGCTCGGCCGGTACTTGCTCGGACGGCGTTGCGTCCCACACGCACTGTCCCTCGTGAAGCACCAGCGCACGGTCGGCCAGCCGACGTGCATGGTCGGGCCACTGGCTGGTGACGATCACGATGCCGCCTGAGTCGCGATGCTTTCGGATCTGGTCTTCGAGCGTCTGCAGCCCGGCGGCATCCAATCCGCCGGAAAACGGTTCATCCAGCAGCCAGACCTCGGGGCGGATCACAAACATGCCCGCAAGCAGCATCTTGTACCACTCACCCTTCGACAGCCCGTCGACGCTGGTTCGATAGACCTTGGCAACGTCGAGGGCCTCGAACCAGTCGGCCAACTGGTCTTCGATGCCCCTGCGGTCGGCCTGGTAATCGCCGATCTGCTGGCTGAGCACGTCGACCGGCATCGGGGTCTGCCTCCGTCGTACCGTGTCGTCGAGCAGCATCACGCGCCGCCGCAATCGCGTAGCCGTGTGCCGCAGAGGCGATCCATCGAACCGGATCGTCCCTTCGCTCAGCGGGAGCCAGCCGGCCAGGAGTCGAAGCAGGGTGGTTTTTCCCGCACCGTTGGCCCCCAACACGGCAATCGTCGAGCCCGGATGGAGACTCGTTGACAAATCGCGTATGGCCCAGCGGCCGTCGAATTGGCGACCTGCACGGCAGATCTCGATGAGCATGGAGAGCCTCGCACTTGTCGAACCACACGCCAGAAAGATCGCCCGATTATGTGCTGGCATGGGAGCCCCGTTCAAGGCGCACCATGCTCCCGCTCGCATGGCGACGTGCCGCGCCGGCACGTCGCAACGATTGAGCCGGCGCCAGCCGCCACGAAGACTCGTCAGCCGACCTTTCGGCAGAGCTTCTCCCACTCCGGCTACTGACAGGCGAAAGGGCAACGAACCGTGCGGCGCCCGGCACGCTACACGATCATTCCCTCCGCCGGGCTCGAGGCGGTGGCGTAGAGCTTCTTGGGGATCCGGCCGGACAGGAAGGCATGACGCCCCGCCTGGCACGCCAGCCGCATCGCGTGCGCCATCCGGATCGGGTTCTTTGCGTGGGCAATCCCCGTGTTGAGCAGCACGCCGTCCACCCCCAGTTCCATGGCGCACGTCACGTCGCTGGCGGTGCCCACCCCCGCGTCGACAATCACCGGATAGTCGGGATCGTCTCCCTTGAGGTACTCCATGCAGATCCGCAGCGCGTTTGGATTCAGAATCCCCTGCCCTGATCCGATCGGGCTGCCTGCCGGCATCACGCTGGTCGCCCCGGCGTTCTTGAGCCGCTTGGCGCAGACCGGGTCGTCCGAGGTATAGACCAGAACCTGGAACCCGTCGGCCACAAGCTGCTCCGTTGCCTGGAGTGTGGCCACCGGATCGGGCAGGAGCGTCTTTGCGTCGCCCAGCACCTCGAGCTTGACCCAATCCTTGCCTGGATTGCCCATCTGATCCAGGATCTCGCGACCCAGACGGGCAACGCGGACCGCATCTTCGGCCGTAAAACAACCCGCGGTGTTCGGCAGAATCGTGTAGCGGCCCGTGTCGATGAAGTCGAGCAGGTTCTTCCCCTGGGCATCGATCAGCCGCTCCCGCCGAACGGCCACGGTGATGCACTCGGCACCTGCCACGTCCAGGGCCTTGGCCATTCCTGCGTAGGTGGCGTACTTCCCCGTGCCGACGATCAGCCGGCTTTTGAAGCGGTGCGAGCCGATTCTCAGTGGTGTGTCGCTGATATCCTCGGAGACCATTTCTGCCGATTATCCTCCACCTACGAGCGTGACGATTTCCACGCGGTCTCCTTCGGCCAGCACATGATGGGGGTGCCGGGCCTTGGGGACCAACTCCAGATTGACCTCCACGGCCACAAACTTGCCGGCCAGGTCCAGTCGTTCCAGCAGGGCCGACACACTGAGTCCCTCGGGCTCGTCGTGAAGATCGCCGTTGACGGTAAGCTTCATGGGGCAAATCGCTATTGCGTGCGGAGCATGGCGGCACTGAACTGCTGGCTGGCCCAGGGGATGAGCCGCCCATTGTACAGCTTGTCGGCCGAGTAGGCCTCGCGCGACCACGGCACCGCATAGGCCAGGACCATGCCCGTGTTGGTCTCGGCAACATAGACGATCGTCTTTCCAAAGTAGGCGTTGCCCCGATTCACCATGTTGGCCGTTCCCGTGACGAGCAGATAGTTCGGGCTCTGGGGCGCCTGGACACCCGCAGCGGTCAAGGCTGTCTTGAGATCCTGGTGCACGTTGGTGGTGAAGAACGCCTGGAATGCCTGCGATTTTCGCGAGGGGACCGCGGCGTTGAGATTGCCCGTCAGGTAATCAAGGTAGAAAACCGCCTCGATGTCGGTGTCCACGAAACCGGTCGCGATGGCAAAATTCTCCACCCGGTCGGTTGCCGAGGCATGGAGCGGCGAGTCGGGCCAAAGGCCGCCCAGAGCCAGACCGAGAATCAAGCCGATTGCCAGACCGGCTCCCCAGCCGTAGGTGCGATAACGAGCCATCGAGGTCCCCTTCGTTCTGAATAGCCTTGGATATGACGTCCTTCCTCTTCGCATCTTACCGGCTTTTTTCAAACGCATCCAGGTAGATGTCGCTTGTTCAGTCCGGCCAGAAGATCGCCCGGCGGGTCCGCGGGCGAACCGGACGGGGGGGCCTGCCCTCCAGCCGCCTCCTTCGTCAAGTCCGCCCGGCGCCGGGTGCGAAACTGCCGGCCTGGGGCGGCGGGCACTTGCAAACGGCCTCCGGACTATCTATAAACGCCAAACAATGACCACTCCGCAGACCGCCGGCGAGCCCCTGGGCCGTGCCGACGGCTCACCTGTGGGAGTCCTTCTCGAGTCTTTCAGAATCGGTAACGCTTCAGCCAAGTGGGCGAGCGGGAAAGGTCGGCAGCCGGGAGAAATGGCATCTTGTTCGAGCGGCCCCTTGCAGGGCAAAACAACCTTTGCCGGCTGACCCCCCCTTGCCTGCCTCCCGACCGCAAGTCCTGCGGCTTCAGATAGCTCAACAAGTACTCAAATCGCTCACTTGGCCGGCCACATCGCTTGCCAATCCTAGTCGCTGCAGTTGAGGAGATACCAGAATGGGAACCGTCAATGTCGCCCTCATCGGCCAGGGGTTCATGGGCCGCTCGCACTCCAATGCATGGGGTCAGGTCGCGAAGTTCTTCAAACCGCCGCTCAAGCCGGTCATGCACACGGTCTTCGGGCAGCCCGAAGAGAATCCCCGGGCCTTCGCCGACAACTGGGGCTGGCAGAACGCGTCGACTGACTGGAAATCCCTCGTTGCCTCCGGCGACATCGGCCTGGTCGACATCGTCACTCCCAACTACATGCACGCCCCGCCGGCACGGGCGGCCATCGAGGCCGGCAAGGCCGTCGCCTGCGAGAAGCCGATCGCCGGCACCCTCGACGACGCCCGCGTGATGGCCCAGACCGCGAAGGCCAAGGGCGTGAAGACTTTCGTCTGGTTCAACTACCGCCGCGTTCCCGCCGTCGCCCTGGCCCACAAGATGGTCACCGCCGGCGAGCTCGGCGAGATCCGCCACGTGCGAGCCCTCTATCTCCAGGACTGGGCCGGCGAGTCGGTCCCGCTTCTCTGGCGGTTCGAGAAAGAGTGGGCCGGCTCCGGCGCCCATGGCGACCTGAATGCCCACATCATCGACATGACCCGTTTCGTGACGGGCCAGGAAATCACCCAGATCGCCGGCGCCATTGCCGAGACCCACTCCATTGACCTGGCGCACTTCCTGGTGGGCGACATCGCCGCCGTGACCGGGCACATGGAGACCTTCATCAAGGAGCGCACCCTGGCCGGCGGTACTGCCGGCGGCAATCTTGCCGATGGCGGCAAGGCGGCCGGCGGCAAGGGCAAGGTCACCGTCGACGATACGGTCCTGTTCCTCGCCCGCTTCTCCGGCGGCGCCGTCGCCAGCTTCGAGGCGGCCCGGCAGGCCACCGGCAATCAGAACCGCAACGGCTTCGAGATCAACGGCACCAAGGGCTCCCTCAGGTTCAATTTCGAGCGCATGAACGAGCTCGAGTACTACGACGCCCGCCTCCCGCGGGCCGTCCAGGGTTGGACGAACATCATCTGTACCCATGGCGCCGACCACCCCTACGTGGCCAACTGGTGGCCCGATGCGCACCTGATCGGCTACGAGCATGGCTTCACGAACCAGGCCTACGACATCCTCCGTGTCCTCGCCGGCCAGCAGCCCACCGTTCCGATCCCCGACTTCGAAGACGCCTACCAGACCCAGCGTGTTCTGGAAGCCTCCCTCCTCTCCGCCCAGGAAGGCCGTCCCGTCAACCTCGACGACGTGAAGTAGCCCCAGAAAAACCCGGGACACAAGCGAAAAGAAACAGTGTGGAGCCGCGTGAGCCAAGGATGGCTCACCGGTCAGGAGCGGCGGCACCTTCTCCGCTTCCTCCTGGTTGCCGCCACATCAGGAAACGCTGCAGCGTGGGGCGTCGCCCGCAATACGGAAATTGCTGGCGACGCTCGCTTTTCTTCTGCCCCCGCCCCGTCTCCCCAGCCCGCCGCAAATCTGCGAATCCCGCATTTCGAGTTTCGGGTTTCCCCTGCTACTCTCTTTCTGCCTTCCCCGTCTCCGGCTTCCGCTGGAACAACTGCTCCATTCTCTTTCGCAGTGAAGGCTGAAGGGCGAACAGCGCCACGCAGCGCCCCGCCAGAGCGAACCGGTCTCCGCCCAGAAAGCGATTGCGCCGCGGAAACTCGTTGTCCGTGTCGAGGATCAGTCGCCACAGCTCGTTCGGATCGGCGAACGGAAGAACAAACGGAATCCGGCGGTTCTGGGGGTTCAGCAGCACCAGCAGCGTCTGGCCGACGATCGGACGCCCCCGTTCGTCCACCTCGCCGATCATCTTGCCGTCCAGGCGGACTCCGAGCACCCGCTCCTTGGCCGAACGCCAGTCGCTGTCGGCCATCTCCCGGCCCGACGGAGTGAGCCACAGAATGTCCGTCGGGTCCTGGCCGCGGAGCTGGCGCCCCTGGAAGAAGTGCCGGCGCGTGAGCACCGGGTTCTGGTGCCGAAAGCGGACCATCCGGCAGACCAGGTCGAAGAACCGCTTGTCGTCGGCATCGATGTGCCAGTTCACCCAGCTCAGCTCGTTGTCCTGGCAGTAGCTGTTGTTGTTGCCCATCTGCGTGTGGCGCAGCTCGTCGCCGCTGCGGATCATGGGCACGCCCTGCGAGAGGAGGAGCGTCGCCAGGAAGTTGCGGATCTGGCGGTCGCGAAGCTGGCGGATCGTCTTGTCGCCCGTCGGGCCCTCGTGCCCGCAGTTCCAGCTCAGGTTGTGCGAGTCGCCGTCCCGGTTCCCGTCGCCGTTGGCCTCGTTGTGCTTGTCGCTGTAGCTGACCAGATCCCGCAGGCTGAACCCGTCGTGGCAGGTCACGTAGTTGATGCTGGCGTAGGGCTTCCGGCCGCTGTGCTCGTACAGATCGCTGCTCCCGCAGAGCCGCGTGGCAAACTCCGAGACCACATCGCTGTCTCCTCGCCAGAATCGCCGCACGGTGTCGCGGTACTTGCCGTTCCACTCCGTCCACAGCACCGGGAAGTTACCCACCTGGTAGCCCCCTTCCCCCAGGTCCCACGGTTCGGCGATCAGCTTCACCTGGGACAGAACGGGATCCTGGTGGATGATGTCGAAGAAGGCGCCCAGCCGGTCGACCGCGTGGAGTTCGCGGGCCAGGCTGCTGGCCAGGTCGAAACGGAACCCGTCGACGTGCATCTCCAGCACCCAGTAGCGCAGGCTGTCCATGATGAGCTGCAACACCCGCGGCGAGAGCATGTTGAGCGTGTTGCCGCAGCCCGTGTAGTCCATGTAGTAACGCCGGTCCGTGGGCACCAGCCGGTAGTACGTCGCATTGTCCAGCCCGCGGAGCGACAGCGTCGGCCCCAGATGGTTTCCTTCTCCCGTATGGTTGTAGACCACGTCCAGGATCACCTCGATCCCGGCGTGGTGGAGCCGGCGGACCATCGTCTTGAATTCGCGCACCGCGTCCAGGTAGGACACCGATGCGTACCTCGTCTCGGGCGCGAAGAAGCCCAGTGTGTTATAACCCCAGTAGTTCGAAAGCCCTTTCTCCACCAGGTGGCGATCGTCGACATGGTGGTGAACCGGCATCAGTTCCACCGCGGTGACGCCCAGCCGCGTGAGGTGTGCGATCGCCGCCGCCGAAGCCAGACCCGCATACGTTCCCCGCAGGTTCTCCGGCACCCCGGGGTGCCGCATCGTGAAACCGCGAACGTGCGCCTCGTAGATCACCGTCTTGTGCCAGGGCGTCTGCGGCGGCCGGTCGCCTCCCCACGAGAAACTCGAGGAAACCACCGCTGCCAGCGGCGCGCAGTCCGCGTTGTCTCTCGTGTCCAGCGACAGGTCCGCCGCCGGGTCGCCGATCCGGTAGCCAAACATCGTGTCCGACCAGCGGATCGGACGGGCAACGACCCTCGCGTAGGGGTCCAGAACGATCTTGTGCGGATTGAAGCGGTGCCCGGTCTTCGGATCGTACTTGCCGTGCACCCGGTAACCATAGAGTTGCCCCGGCCCCAGGTCCGGCAGATAGCAGTGCCAGACCAGGTCTGTCTGCTCCTGCAACGAAATCCTCGACGACTCGCAGGTCGCGTCAACCGAATCGAACAGGCACAGTTCCACCCGGCTCGCGTTCTCCGAGAATACCGCGAAATTGACCCCCGACCCGTCCCAGGCAGCGCCCAAGGGATAAGGACGGCCCGGCCACACGCGAACGCTTCCGTTCTTGACCACGGCGACCTCGCATGCCAGATTCCATCACACGCTGATCTCCCCGCGTTTCTCCGCGGGGTACCGCGAAGGACTGAATTCTAGCACACCCCACGTTCCTGGCACCCCGGTCGCTTGCCCTGATAGCACCCGCAAGGGGCAGGCGGCCGGCCCATCCGGGCACATCCGGTGTCATCCCTGTTGGCTGCATGCCTGCCTCGTGGACGAGGCCCGCCCGTCCCCCATCGGGCCGTATTCTCTCCGAATCCGTCCCCCGTCCGCACGGCATCGCCGGGCAAATTACCAATCTATTACACAACCGAAACGTACTCGTGACGAGCGCAGGGCCGACAAGGATTAGGATTCAACGGATCCGAAAACCGTCCCCGGAGTCTGGCCATGTTGACGCTCCATCCGCCCACCCACGTCGCGCCCCCCATTCCGCAAACATCTCCCAGCCACCCCCTGGGATCTCGAGCCCGTGTGCTGCTGGCCAGCGTCTTCGGGCCCTACGCCCGCGACGATGCCTATGGAAGCCGGGCCTTGAACCCCATGGAGCTCTACCACAATCAGGTTACCCGCGTTCAGGGGCCTTTCTCGCTGCGGATGTTCCACCGTTCCTGGGGCCTGATGCTCATTCAGGCCAATATCCAGGCTCCGTGCACGCTCCTGGACTTCCCCACCCGCGACCGCTTCATCCAGGAGCTCCGCAGCACTCGCTACGACGTGGTCGGCATCAGCAGCATCATGCCCAACCTGCTCAAGGTGAAGGAGATGTGCCGGCTGGTGCGGAAGCATCAGCCGCACGCCACCATTGTCGTGGGGGGCCACATCGCCAACGTTCCCGATCTCCACCGGCAGATCGATGCCGACCATATCGTCCGGGGCGAGGGCGTCCGCTGGTTCCGCTCGTTTCTCGGCGAAAAGCGCAGTCGGCCCATCGCCCATCCGCACATTCGATCCGGCTTCGGCACTCGCAGCCTGGGAATCGACCTGAAGGTCAGGCCGGGCGACATCGCCGCGGCGCTCATCCCCTCGGTCGGCTGCCCGCTGGGATGCAACTTCTGCTCCACCTCGGCCATGTTCGGCGGCAAGGGGAAGTTCGTCAACTTCTACCAGACCGGCGACGAACTGTTCGCGATCATGTGCGAACTCGAAGAGTCCATGAAGGTCCAGTCGTTCTTCGTCATGGACGAGAACTTCCTCCTCCACCGCCCGCGCGCCCTCCGTCTTCTGGAACTCATCGAGGAGCATGGCAAATCCTGGAGCCTGTACGTCTTCAGCTCCGCCAATGCCCTCTGCAGCTACCGCATCGATCAGCTTGTCTCCATGGGCGTTTCATGGGTCTGGATGGGCCTGGAAGGCGAAGACGCCCGCTACAAGAAGCTCCAGGGGATGAACACCGGGGATCTTGTTGGCCAACTCCAGTCCCACGGCATACGAGTTCTCGGTTCCACGATCATCGGATTGGAGGAACACACCCCCGAGAACATCGACGCGGCAATCGACTTCGCCGTGGGGCACGACACCGACTTCCACCAGTTCATGCTCTATACCCCGGTTCCCGGCACGCCGCTCCATGCCGAGATGGCGGCCCAGGGGCGCCTGGTCAGCGAGCGGGAGTGCCCTGCTGCCGATACGCACGGACAACTCCGCTTCAACTACCGCCATCCCCACATCCCCGCCGGGCTCGAGAGCGAGTTGATCCTGCGGGCATTCTCGCGCGACTTCGAGCAGAACGGGCCAAGCGTAGCCCGCGTCGTACGCACCACGCTGGCCGGCTGGAAACGCTACCAGAACCATCCCGACCCCCGCATCCGCCGCCGCTTCGCCCGCGAAAGCTCCGATCTGCCCACGACCTATTCGCCCGTCATCTGGGCCATGAGCCGGTACTACCGCAACAACCCGGCAATGCGGGCCAAGATGGCGAGCCTGCTCCAGCAGCTCCATCAGCAGTACGGCCTCAGATCCCGTCTTGCCGCCGCTCTCGGCGGTCCTTACGTGCTCTGGAAAGCCCGCCGCGAAGAGGCCCGCCTCGCCCGCGGCTGGACTCACGAGCCGCCCACCTTCTACGAGCACAACGCGCCCGCCTTGGCTGCCGGTGCATCCGCGTTGGGCCAGTGAAGGACGAGAGTCACCCCCTCTTCTACCCGAAAATTATCGGAACTCGCCAGGCAGCCCGGCAATCGGCCGCAGCCGCAACGGCCTGTCCGTCCGGATCGCCGCAGGGTACCATGATGGCCATTCCGCCTTCCGCACGAAACCAGCGGGAGCAGGCCAGTGGAAACCGAGCGGTAGCTCGTACCGGCCGGCGGCCCTGCCGCCCTGTGCGACCTACCTCAGAGATCGTTAGGATCTCGGCAGAGAGACTCGCGACCAGCGGGAGCAGGCCAATGGAAACCGAGCGGTAGCTCGTACCGGCCGGCGGCCCTGCCGCCCTGGAGTGCCCGGCTCCCGATTGCTGGAAAGGATCGACTTGTGAGCAGTATGGATCAGACATTGCAGGATCGTTTGGACTTCGCGGTTGCCATCGCAATGGAGGCGGGCGATATCACTCTGGAGTACTTTCGTCAGGAGGGGCTTGCGGTTGATCGCAAGCAGGACGACTCGCCGGTGACCATTGCCGACCGCAGTGCCGAGGAGCATCTCCGGGCCCGGATTCTTGAAACCTATCCCCAGGATGCGATCCTCGGCGAGGAGTTCGGCGCGGTGGCCGGCACGAGCGGCTACCGCTGGATTCTCGATCCCATCGACGGCACCAAGTCGTTTATCCACGGCGTGCCGCTCTACGGCAACCTGGTGGCCGTAGAGCATGGTGGCGAGGGTGTGGTCGGTGTGATTCGAATTCCGGCCCTCCAGGAGTGCGTCTACGCCGCCAGGGGGCTGGGTGCCTGGTACGTTCGTGGTTCGGCGCCGCCGGCCAGGGCGACCGTCTCGGATTGCCCCCGCCTGAGCGAAGGGCTCTTCCTGACCAGCGAGGTCCGCTGTTTCGGCGAGGTGGGACGCCAGGACGCCTACTGGCGTCTGCAGGCGGCGGCCAGGCTGACCCGCACCTGGGGCGACTGCTACGGCTTCATGCTCGTGGCCACCGGCCGCGCGGAAGTGATGGCCGATGCCTATCTGAGCCTCTGGGATGCCGCCGCGCTCCAGCCCATCATCGAAGAGGCGGGCGGATCATTCACCGACTGGAAAGGCAATCCCACGATCCAGTCCGGCGAGGCCGTCGCCACCAATCGCCTCGTCCGCGACGAAGTGCTCGCCATCACCCGCCAGTACGACAAGAAGCCCTGACCCAGCGCCAAGGTCTGCCGCGGTCCGGCACGCGAGCCGGCGGCCGCTTCCGAGGACCCTGGACAATCGGCCCGGAGGGCCGCTCCCCTCACGGACCGAACGGATTGGCCGCGGGTTGGGCTGCCGGCTGAGCCGGTTCTGCCGGGCCGGCAGCAGGTCCGACAGCCGGTGCCTTCTCGACGGCCTCCGGTCCGGCGGGCCGCGCCGGCTGCTTGGCCGCCGGTTGCGGCGTGTAGCCTGGCAGGCCCGGCCACGGCTCGCTCTCCGACCAGAGGAGGTGGCCGTCGCGGAGCAAGAAGACGCGAATCTTCACGGGAGCGGCAAACGTCTCTTCAGGCAGGGAGAGGAAGAGCGTGTCGCGGTCAGCCGCCCAGGGCTCCAGGAAGGGATAGATCGCCCACCGGGCCCGGTCCGGAAAAGCCTCCTTGTTCGGCTTCAGCACTTCCGTCTCACACGTCACGCACACGGCCGGCCTGTTCAGCAGGTTTCGCTGCCCCAGCGCCTGAAACTGGATGCTTCCCCGCAGAAACTCGGCCGTCGTTCGAGTCTCTGCCCCCCCCGCCTGAACGTCGTAAACGGTGATCGTGACCGAGTCCTTCATGTAGGTATGGTGGAACTGCAGAGGCCGGATTCGCGCCGAGTCCTCTTCGCCCGCCACATAAGTCCGCACCTCGATCGTGGCGTTCTTGTGCACCGACCACGGATAGTCGACCACAAGCATCGGCTCGCCCGCCGCGGTGGTTTCGATCGACACATAATTGGTCGCCTGCTCCTCCGCCCCCCAGGCGCCCCCTGGGGCTGCCACTGCCGCGCCCAGGAAGACCGCCAGGAACCCCAGAGGAAGAAGGTGCTTTGACATCGCCGGTCTCCAATTGCCCTTTTTCGGTTCGCCCCCTTATCTATTGATAGTCTCTTTTCTCCCAGCTTGCCAATCTTAACTTGGTCAAATCAAGTTTCGGCCGTACCCGGTCGATCAGAGGAGAACTGCTCGCCCGCAACGACGGGCCGCGGCGACCCCCTCTCCTTGTGGGTACATCCCCCGCAGAACCTGCCCTTTCGCGGCTCGGCGACCCTTGCGTCCCGCAACATACCCTATATACTGAGAATTTTGCCCCCGGTGTCGATTAGTCCCCTGGCGGGGTAACGAAACAAAACGGATCTAACTGGAGTGATGTTCCGATGGCTCGCGTCTGTGAAGTGTGTGGCAAGTCGACACAGATGGGCAATACGATAGCTCATCGTGGCAAGGCGAAGTACTTGGGTGGTGTGGGTACGAAGGTGACGGGCATTTCCCGCCGGCAATTCAAGCCGAATCTGCAGCGCGTGCACGTGACCACCTCCAACGGCACCAACAAGACCGTTCGCGTCTGCTCCCGTTGCCTCCGCAGCGGTGCCGTGGTCAAGGCCGTCCGCAGTGCCCCCTTCAAGCTGCCGGTGGAGGGCGCGAAGACCGCCACCGAAAAGAAGAAGTAGCATGGGGATATCTCGCGAAGAGGTCGAAAAGGTCTCTCTGCTGGGACGTTTGCTGCTCACGGACCATGAACTTGAGACCATGACGACCCAGATGGGGCAGATTCTGGGTTACATGGAGTTGCTCGCGGAGGTCGATACCGAGCACGTGGAGCCCATGGCCCACGCGGTCGAGCTCTGCGACGTGTTTCGCGCCGACCAGGCCTGTCCCAGCCTCCCGCGAGATCAGGCCCTTGCCAACGCCCCCGAGCACGACCAGGAGTGCTATCGAGTGCCGGCCGTGCTTGGCGATTCTTGATCGGAAGGAGTTGCCTTGTCGCTCACCGCCCTTTCGGCCTCCGATCTGCTGGCGAAGCTGAATGCCCGGGAGCTGACTTCCGTGGAGGTTGCCCGCGCGTTCCTCGACCGAATCGCCGCCTGCGATCCGCAGATCGGCGCCTTCCTTCGCCTGGATCCCGAAGGCGCCCTCCGCCAGGCCGCCGATGTCGACCGCCGGCGCAACTCCTCGCTGCCCGTCGGCCCCCTGGGCGGACTGCCGGTCGCGGTCAAGGATCTTCTGGCGACTGAAGGCGAACTGACCACCTGCGCCTCGCGGATCCTGCAGAACTTCCGCCCCCCCTATAGCGCCACGGTCGTCGAGAAGCTCCGGGCTGCCGACGGGGTGATCGTCGGCAAGACCAACATGGACGAGTTCGCCATGGGGGGCTCCACGGAAAACTCCGCCTGGCAGCTCACCCGCAACCCCTG
>CAZLWV010000078.1:19989-20288 GCA_964563135.1 uncultured Planctomycetaceae bacterium | reverse complement strand
CATCGGGTCCGATACGGGCGGATCCATCCGAGCCCCCGCCGGCTGGTGCGGGATCACGGGCCTCAAACCGACCTACGGCCGCGTGAGCCGCTATGGACTGGTGGCCTTCGCCAGCAGCCTCGACCAGATCGGCCCCCTGGCCCAGACGGCTCACGATACGGCCCTCCTCATGGAAGTCCTTGCCGGATACGATCCCAAGGACTCCACCTCCGTCGACCGCCCCGTTCCCCGCTACACCCAGACCGTCGACCAGCCGCTCGAAGGACTCCGTCTCGGAATCGTCCCCGCGCATTTTGGCG
>CAZLWV010000078.1:7169-19979 GCA_964563135.1 uncultured Planctomycetaceae bacterium | reverse complement strand
ATCTGGACATGGTGCGCTGCGGGATCGTCCTCTACGGCCTCGACCCCGACGTGGCCGACGCCGTGCGCCAGGCCGTCGCGGTCTACCAGTCGATGGGGGCGACCGTCCGCGAAGTCTCCATGCCCCACGCCAAGTACACGGTTGCCACCTATTACGTCATCGCCCCGTGCGAAGCCTCCAGCAACCTTGCCCGCTACGACGGCGTCCATTACGGCTACCGCACCGATACCAGACAGGTCGTCGCCGATCTGCAAGCCGAACACAAGAGGCTCGTAGCGGCCGGCAACCACGCAGCCGCGGAAGACCTCGACAACGCCCTCGTGCGCATGTACCGCAAGACCCGCAGCGAAGGCTTCGGGCCGGAGGTCAAACGCCGAATCATGCTCGGCACCTACGCCCTCAGCGCCGGCTACTACGACGCCTACTACCTGAAAGCCCTCAAGGTCCGTCGCCTGATCCGCCAGGATTTCGACCGGGCCTTCCAGCACGTCGACCTGATCGCAGGCCCCGTCACTCCGACCCCCGCCTACCCGATCGGTGAAAAGGTCGACGATCCGCTGGCCATGTACCTCTGCGACCTCTACACGGCGAGCACCAACCTGGCCGGCATCGGCGCCATCTCGATTCCCTGCGGTCTCAGCTCCGATGGGCTGCCGATCGGCCTCCATCTGCAAGCCCCCCCGTTTGAAGAAGAACGCCTCCTCCGCGCAGCAGCCATGTTCCAGAAGGCAACCGATTGGCACATGAAACGCCCCAGGCTCGACGCAGAGTCGGGATCCCTCCACCCGTGACTTTCGCCTTCCTGCATCCGCCGTATGTCAACCACAGGCAGCCAACCTTACCGCATCGTCATCGGCCTGGAAGTCCATGTGCAGCTCCTCACCCGGAGCAAGCTGTTCTGCGGGTGCAGCACAACGTTCGGCGCCGAGCCCAACACGCAGACCTGCCCGGTTTGCACCGGCTCCCCCGGCGCCCTGCCGGTCATGAACCGCCAGGCCTATCTTCTGGCCGTCAAGGCCGCCCTGGGGCTCAACTGCCGGATCGCCCGTTATACCAAATGGGACCGCAAGGGCTATTACTATCCCGATCTTCCCAAGGGCTACCAGATCAGCCAGTACGACCAGCCCTTGAGCTGCGACGGCTACCTCGACATCCTCGATCCGGAAGATGAGGGCCGGATCCGCCGCATCGGGATCATCCGCGCCCACCTCGAAGAAGACGCCGGCAAGAGCATGCACGACGAGGTGGCCGGCAAGGCCGACAGCCGCATCGACCTGAACCGGACCGGCACGCCCCTGCTGGAAATCGTCAGCCAGCCCGACATGCGATCCCCTGCCGAGGCCAAAAACTACCTCACCGAGCTGAAGCTGCTCCTGAACTACCTCGAGGTTTCCGACTGCAACATGCAGGAAGGCAGCCTGCGGGTGGATGCCAATATCAACCTCCACATCGATACCTCCCAGGGCACCGTCGCCACGCCCATCGTCGAAGTCAAGAACATGAACAGCGTCCGTGCGGTGGAACGGGCCTTGGCCTACGAGGCCCAGCGCCAGTGGGAAGTCTGGCAGGAAACCGGGCAGAAACTGGGCGACGTCCCCAAGCAGACCCGCGGCTGGGACGAGGCCGCCCAGGTCACCAAGGGGCAGCGCTCCAAGGAAGAGTCCAGCGATTACCGCTATTTCCCCGATCCCGATCTCGTGCCGGTCACCATGACCGAGGAGGCGATCGACGAGATCCGCCGCTCCCTGGGTGAACTGCCGGCCGCCCTGCGGGATCGGCTCGTCCGCCAATACGGCATCACTCCCTACGACAGCGATGTCATCGTCAACCAGGGGCGGCCGCTGGTCGACTACTTCACCGCCGTCGCCGACGGCTGCTGCGACGGCAAGGCCGCCGCCAACTGGATCCAGCAGTCGGTCCTCCGCACCCTCAACGAGGAGCAGATTCCCATCCATCGCTTCCCCGTTCCGGCAGACCGGCTTGCCGGTCTGATCCGGCGCGTCCGCGATGCCGGTATCGAGACCAGCCGCGGCCGCGAAGTCCTCGCCCGAATGATGGAAACCGGGGCAACCGCCGAGCAGGCGATGGAAGCCCTCGGAATCGCCCAGGTCGACGAGTCGGAGCTGGAATCCCTCTGCGCCCAACTCCTGGCCGAGAATCCCAAGGTTGTCGACGACGTAAAGCAGGGTAAACTTAAAGCGGCCGGCTCCTTGATCGGTCAGGCCAAAAAGAAGAACCCGAATGTCAATGCGACCCGGGTCCGGGAAATTTGCCTCCAGATGATCGAGCAGATGTGAGCATCATCACCCTCACCACCGATTTCGGCACCGGAAGCCCTTACGTGGCCGCCATGAAAGGAGCGATCCTTTCGGTCAATCCGACCGCCACCCTCGTCGACATCACCCACGACATCCGGCCCCAGGATATCCGCCACGGCGCGGGTGTCCTGGCCGACGTCACCGGACTGTTCCCGGCCGGCACCATCCATGTGGCCGTCGTCGACCCCGGCGTCGGAACCGACCGCGCCATCGTCTGCGCCCTGATCGGCGAGCAAACCTATGTGGCTCCCGACAACGGCCTTCTCGGTGAACTCCTGCGCCGCGCGCCCGCCGATGTGATCGTGCGGATCGACAAGCCCGAGTTCTGGCGCCAGCCCGTCTCCAGCACCTTCCAGGGGCGCGACATCATGGCCCCCGTCGCGGCTCACCTCAGCCTGGGGGTCCCCCCCGCCCGTCTGGGATCCGTCGCCGCTTCCGTCCATATTCTGGAATTCCCCAAGCCGCGGGTCTGCCCCGGCCGTATCGACGGCGTGATTCTCGAAGTCGATTCCTTTGGCAACCTGATCACCAACATCACCGCCGACCTCCTGGCAGGCTATCCGACCGACGAACGCGTCTGTATCGTGTGCGGCATCTACGAGACCTGGGGCATCCTCAGTGCCTACGCCCAGCAGCACGCCGATATGTTCGTCGCCCTGGTGGGATCCACCGGCCGACTGGAACTGGCCATCGTCGAAGGCAACGCTGCCAAACGGCTCGGCCTACAGGCCGGGATGCCCGTCACCGTGGCCTGGAACTGACGCAGCGCAGGCGTGCCGCGGCTTGCCAGGCGGCGCCTCGGCCGGATGGTGCCGGACGTGACTACGCGGCCCTGCCGGCCGGCCCGGGGCGGGCTTGACCGGGTTGCCTGACGCAATCACACTGTATCTGCCCCGATCCCGCCATCCCCTTGATCCGTTTCCCCAGACACCCGGCCTCCAACTGGCCCGATCCGCAACCGAACGGGTCCGCCTCCGCACCCATGACCAACGAAACCATGGACTATCCCACCCGCCAGCAGCTCGCCGACTGGGACCGCCAGATCGTCTGGCATCCCTTCACCCAGATGGCCGAATACGAGCCCCTGATCCTTGAACAGGCCGAGGGCTGCACGGTCGTCGATGTCGACGGCAACCGCTACCTCGACGGTACCAGCAGCCTCTGGTGCAACGTCCACGGCCACCGCCACCCGCGTCTCGATGCCGCCCTGCGCGATCAGCTCCAGCGGGTCGCCCACGTCACGAACCTGGGATGCTCCAACCCCACCACGATCCGGCTCGCCCCGCGCCTGGTCGACCTCGCCCCCGAGGGCCTTTCCCATGTCTTCTTCTCCGACGACGGCGCCACCTCCGTCGAGGTCGCGCTCAAAATGGCCTTCCAGTACTGGCGCCAGTGCCCCGTGCCCCGCCCGGAAAAAACCCGCTACCTCGCGCTGGCCGATGCCTACCATGGCGACACGATCGGCAGCGTCAGCGTCGGTGGAGTGGCCCGGTTTCACGCCATGTTCGAGCCGCTCCTGTTTGCCACCCACCGCCTTTCCGCCCCCGATCCCTACCGCCCGCCGGCCGGAGTCACCGAAGCGGGGCTGCTCGACCATGCCGTGGCCGAGCTCGAGTCGGTCCTGGCCGAACACCACGAGACAATCGCGGCCATGGTGATCGAACCCCTCGTGCAGGCCGCCGCCGGCATGATCGTCCACCCGCGCGGCTACCTCAAGGCCGTCCGCGACCTGACAAGCCGCTACGACGTTTTCCTGATCGCCGACGAGGTGGCCGTCGGCATGGGCCGCACCGGCCGCATGTTCGCCTGCCAGCACGAGAACGTTGCGCCTGACTTCCTCTGCCTCGCCAAGGGCCTGACCGGCGGATACATGCCCATGGCCGCCACCCTCACCACCGACCGCGTCTGGCAGGCCTTCCTCGGCGACTACGCCCAGTCCCGATCCTTCTTCCACGGCCATACCTATGGTGGAAATCCCCTCGGTGCCGCCGTGGCCATGGCCACGCTCGACGTCTTCGAGGAAGAACGTACCCTTGAGCGGATGCAACCCAAGATCGCCCGCCTGGCCGAGCACCTCCAGCGGATCGCCATGCTGCCCCACGTGGGGCATGTCCGCCAGTGCGGCCTCCTGGCCGGTGTCGAACTGGTTCGCAACGTAGCCACAAAGGACCCCTACCCCTGGCAGGAAAAACGCGGCATCCGCGTCTGCGACCATGCTCGCACCGAAGGCGTCCTACTCCGCCCCTTGGGCAACGTGGTTGTAATCATCCCTCCCCCTGCCATCTCCCTTGCCGAACTCGACCGGATCTGCCTGGCCGTCGAAAACGGAATCCGTGTCGCCACCGCATAACCCCATGATCCGACCCTCTCCCCCCTGACTCTCGCCGCCAACGTCATCTGGCTCCCGCTCCCCTTTCCGCTCTCCCCTTTCCCCTTCCCGCTCTCATGTACGACGCCATCATCTTCGACCTCGACGGCACCCTCCTGGACACCCTCGACGATATCGCCGACAGTGCCAACGCCGTGCTCGCTCAAATGGGGTGTCCGCCTCACCCGGCCGACGACTACCGCTTCTTCATCGGCGGCGGCGTCCGCCTGCTGTTTGAAAAGGCGCTCCCGCAGGGCCGCCGCAATCCGGCTGTCGTCGAGGCCTGTATCCAGCGTTTTGGCGAGGTCTATCAGAACGGCTGGGATCGGAAGACGCGTCTCTACGACGGCATTGCCGATCTGCTCGACGGCCTTGTCGACAGAGGCATCCGTCTGGCCGTCCTCTCCAACAAGCCGCACTCGTTCACCGAGCAGTGCGTGGCCAGGTTCCTCTCGCGCTGGCCCTTCTTTCCCGTGCTCGGCCAGCGCGACGGCATTCCCCGCAAGCCCGACCCGGCCGGTGCCCTCCAGATCGTCGAGTCGTTGGGCCTGGCTCCCGCCGGCTTCCTCTACCTCGGCGATTCGGCCACCGACATGCAGACCGCTCGGGCGGCCGGCATGTTCCCGGTCGGGGCCCTCTGGGGATTCCGCCCGGAAGAAGAACTCCGCGATTCCGGGGCCGGCGCCCTCATCGCCCGGCCGGCGGACCTGCTCGGCCTGGCTCAGCGCGCTGCTCCATGACGCCAGACCCGTCCTGGGGGTTCGTACGCGGCGAAACCTTGGGGATGCGGCGTCGACACGGTACATGAATACATATTCATGTGCCCGGGCATCGCGGCTGGGTATGATGCCAATGCTCTCTTGCGTCCGGCACCGCTGCTCGCCTTTTCTGACTCCACTGGAACCCCGCAACTGGCAGCTGCCGCAGACACACGACGGGGAACCCTCTCCCGTGCAAGGGCCGTCCCCCCGGGGCGTCTCCTGGTCCGCGCAATTTGTCCTGTTTGAGGCTTGCAGTCCGGCCAGCCCTGGATTAGATTGTACAAGATACACGCGATAGTGTCTTGGGTTCTGGTTATAAAATACCAGATGACACTTCGCGGCCCGCATGCCGTTTCCCACCTTGAGGGGCTGCTGCCCCTGTTGTACTCTGTCTTCCGGTTCGCGAAACGCGGTTGCGCATCCCCTGCGCGCTGCCGTCTGCCTGGCCGGAGGAATCGCGGTCTTTTGCCCCCGTGCGCGGAGAATTGCGCAGGCTGAATCCCGTTGTTCTTGTTGAAGGAGATTCTCTCATGCAGTGTCTGTCCCCAGGTTGCCCTCGCCCCGGCAGCCGAGCCCTCCGTGGCTTCACGCTGGTCGAGTTGCTCGTCGTGATCGCCATCATCGGCATCCTCATTGCGCTCCTCCTCCCCGCCGTCCAGGCCGCCCGGGAGGCCGCCCGCCGATCCCAGTGCACCAACAATATGAAGCAGATCGTCCTGGCGATGCACAACTACCACGACACCTACCAGGTGTTCCCCCAGGGCCGAATTTTGAGGCTCAATGCCACCACCACCAGCAACGCCTACAGCGGCTTCGTCGTCCTCCTCCCCTTCATCGAGCAGCAGCCCCTCTGGGATCAGTCCCAGACCGGCAACTGGAACAACCCCTGGACGAGCAACGCCTTCACCACTGCCAAGATCTCGTCCTACCATTGCCCTTCGGACAGCAATGTCAAGCAGGCTCCCTTCGGCGGACGCTCCTACTACTTCTGCTACGGTGATTCGATCCACGACAACCACACCGGTCACGCCAACGGCGGACGCCGCGGACTGTTCCACGGCACCCAGATCGGCGACGGCAACTGCGAGGCCCCGGCCAACGGCATCGCCGCCGTCAAGGACGGAACCAGCAATACCATCGCCCTCTCCGAGTCCGTTTCCGGCGACCAGTCTCGCCGCGTCAAAGGCAATGTCCTCCGCGGCGGCGATACCGACATTCTCCCCGTCGATCGCGGCAACAGCAGCTTCCATCGGCGCCGTGCCAACGTCTGCGAGGCCCAGATCGGCACCGGCGGCATGTACCTGACCACCTACGCCGTGTCCACCAGCACGGAGCAGCGAGGTTGGCGATGGTCCGACGGGCGTCCCTACTTCACCGCCTTCACCACCATCCTCCCGCCGAATGGCGCAAGCTGCACCTACTACAGCGGCGACAGCTCCGGCGGCGTCTACTCCGCCTCCAGCGAACACCCTGGCGGTGCCAATGTCGGAATGGCCGACGGCTCCATCCGCTTCGTCTCCGAAACCATTGATTCCGGCTACAGCGATCAACTCGAGGTCGAGTCCGGCCCCAGCCCCTACGGCGTCTGGGGTGCCCTCGGATCGATCCGCGGCGGTGAAGTCGCCGGCGAGTTCTGATTCCCTCAGGAGACCCTCCCTCCATGAGGAGTCTCCCGCGGCCACTGATCCATACAGCCGTCTCCCGCGGATCGGCTCTGGAGAACGTACTTCTGGGTGCAGCGGCGGATCCCGTTCCTCCGGCGGGGTCCGCCCATCACCCATCCCCATCCGAAAAATACTGCACTTTGCCTGGCTTCTGTTTCCAAGAAAAGGTCCCGCTCATGCATCGTTCCGTATGGTTCTCGTTTCTTGCGGCTGCCATGTTGCTTGCGGTCGGTTGCGGCCCCAAGGAAGATATTCCCGCCAACTTCAAAACCACCGTTGAGATCACCTACAAGGGCGCTCCGGTCGAGAGTGCGATGGTGACCCTCCGCCCCGATGGCCACAAGGCCCCCAGCGCCACCGGCGTCACCGGCGCCGACGGCACCGTCCGGCTGTTCTCCTACAAGGACAAGGGCGACGGCGTCGTCCCCGGCAAGTACCTCGTCGGTGTCGAAAAGCAGCAAGTCGAAAAGGTCGAAATCATCGACTCCAGCGATCCGAACTACGGTAAGGATATCGACGAAGAGGCCACCCGCAAGGAACGGGCCGACCTCTTGCCCGCCAAGTACATCTCCGCTTCCGAGTCCGGACTGACCTGCACCGTCACCGAAGACGCCGCCCAGAACGTCTTCAAGTTCGATCTCCAGGACTGAGCCGCCGCTGGTCGCCTGGCCCGTCCCCGCCCTGGAAAGCCTTCGTTCGACACCCAGGGCGAAGGCGCCGGCTCCTTCAGAATGGCCTCAGGCAGCCCGCAAGATGCGGTCCCTGAGGCCTCTCTGGTTTTCTTGGCCTCCAAATCGGGGCCCATCCCTGCCTCCCCCCCTTCCAGATCCTCCCCCTGCCCCCTCGGGATTGATTCGGCCCCTCCCGCCGCCATAATGAACGGCACGCGAAGCCACCTCGCCCAACCATGTGCCCGGGAGGAATCTACCATGGCTCGATCTCTTCGCCTCCTCGTTTGCCTGGCCGCTCTTCTGATCGCCGGCCTCATCGGCCTGCCTGTGCCGGTCCCCGCCGCCGACTCGCAAGACGTGACGGCCCAGGTGGGCGCCGCACGCGGAATCTGCGTCGTCCTGGAAAAGGTCGCCGATCCGCATCGCCCGCTCCTCGACGGGCTGGTCCGCCAGACCGAGTGGATCGTTCTCTTTCAGGCTTCCTCCCAGGAAGCGGTTCGGGATGCCTTCGAGTTCGCCTATCAGCGCAAGCTTCTCGGCACCCGCGTCTTCATCGAGCCCGGTTCAACCGACTCGATCCACCTGGGCAATAACCTCGCCGACCTGGTCGTCTCTCCCGCCGATCCGCCCAAGACCCCCTTGGACGAGATCCTTCGTGTCCTCCGGCCCGGCGGCGTCGCCCGCCTCGACCAGCGCGAGGTCACCAAGCCGGTCCCCGACGGCACCGACTCCTGGAGTCACCCCTACCACTCTCCCGACAACAATCCCCAATCCACCGATCAGCTCGCCCTCGCCCCCTATCTTACCCAGTTCCTTGCCGGCCCCATGTTCTCCCCCATGCCTGAGGTCACCGTGGCCGCCGGTGGGCGGATCTTCCGAGCCTGTGGCCATATCGCCCACAAGAAGAACCAGAACGAGCAGCTCAACATCCTCTTCGGCATCAACGCCTACAACGGTTCCATTCTCTGGACCCGCCCCCTCACGGAAGGCTTCATGATCCATCGCAACACGATGGTCGCCACCCCCGACACCCTCTACCTGGCCGACAACCGGTCCTGCACGCTCATCGACGCCCGGACCGGCAAGACCCGCGATGAGATCCTCATCGACCACCCCGACTCCGATGGCCCGGTCTGGAAATGGATGGCCCTCGTCGACGGCACCCTTTACGTCCTCGCCGGCGGACCGGAAGCGCCCATCCATACCCAGCCTTCTGACACGCCCGGGCTCGGACACTGGCCCTGGGGCATGTGGGAAGGCCACGAGTACAAGAATCCCGAAACCAGTTTCGGCTTCGGCCGCACCTTCCTGGCCATCGATCCGCAGACCAAGAAGGTCTTGTGGACCCACCGCCAGCCGGAACTCCTCGACAGCCGCGCCGTCTGCATGATCGGTGGGCGGATCTACGCTTACTGCCCCGAGAAATTCCTCCTCTGCCTGTCTGCCGCCGACGGCAAGCTCCTCTGGAAAAACTCCGATCCCGATCTGCTCCAGGCCATCGGCCCCAATGGCGCCGCTCAGCACTACATCACCGGCTACGCCACTCAGACCTACATGAAGGCCGGCCCCGAACACCTCTTCTTCGCCGGCCCCCAGCGTGCACGGCTTGTCGTCGCCAGCACGGAAGATGGCCGCCTTCTCTGGACAAAGGACCGGGGCAACGTCCAGATCGTCCTGCGCGACGACGGCTTCTATGCGGCCGGTGCCCAGGACATCGCTGACTCCGGCTTCAAGTTCTCCTACGAGGGCGAGGTCCTCGCCAGCTTCGTCCAGCGCCGCGCCTGCACACGGGCCACCGGCTCCCTCGACAGTGTCTTCTTCCGTGCCAACGGCGGAACCGTGCGGCTCGAAACCGCCACCAATTCGGCTCGCCACATCGCACCCATGCGGCCACCGTGCCAGGACGGTGTGATCATCTCCGATGGGCATCTTTTCTGGGGGCCCTGGATGTGCGGCTGCCAGCTCTCGGCCTACGGCCATGTGGGCCTCGGCCCCGCGGGCGATTTCAACCTTCGTCCGGGACTGAGCCCCGCTCGGCTCACCCGCCACGTTGACGATCCGGCCGCGGTCCAGCCGCTGCCAAGTCCCGCCGACTGGCCCACCTCTCAGGGCGATCCCGCCCGCTCCATGAACACGGCTCTGCCGGTTCCCCCCGCGGTCGGGCAAAAATGGGACTTCCGGCTCCCCGATGCTGCCTTTCCCACCGCCCCAACCGCGGCCGCAGGGCTCGTGTTCTTCGCCGATCGCCACGGTGTGGTCCATGCCGTCAAGGCCGACTCCGGACAGCCCGTCTGGCAGGCCTTCACCGCCGGCCCGGTCTATTTCCCCCCGGCCTTCTGGAACCATCGCCTTTACGTCGGCTCGGCTGACGGGCGGGTCTATGCCCTCGAAGCGGCCACCGGCAAGATCCTCTGGACCTTCCAGGCCGCTCCGGCCAACCAGCGGATCCCGGTCTACGGCCGGCTCATCTCCCGCTGGCCCGTTGCCGGCGGCGTGGTCGTCGACGACGGCACGGTCTACGCCGCCGCGGGCATCGCCCACTACGACGGCACCCACGTCTATGCACTCGATGCCCTCTCGGGCGAGGTCAAGTGGTACAACGACACCTCCGGCGAGATCTCCCAGGTCACCCAGAGCGGCGTCAGCCTCCAGGGCGAACTGCTGCTGAGCGATGGCCAGCTCCGGTTCCTGGGCGGCGGTGCCTACGAGTTCGCCCGTTACGACATCCACACCGGCAAGTGCCTCAACGAGCCTCGCGACCAGCCCAATTCCAGCTTCCACACCGCCTTCTACGCCTACTACCCCGAGTACGGCAAATACGTCTCCCTCGACCACACCTTCTCCGACGGGCGTCAACTCGTCTACGACGCCAGCTACGAAGGCAGCCAGCACAGCGATCTGGCACTCATGGAGCCTCTGCCTCCGGGAACCCCCGGGCCCCTCAAGCCGGCCTCGCGCTGGGGTTTCCAGGCCCAGCGCCGCGGAGCCCCCGAAAGAAAGCCGCTGTGGAAAATCGCCGCTGGCCCCCGCTACAACGCCTTCATCGTCGGCCCCGACAAGCTCCTGGCTGCCGGACACACCGGCGAGGATGATCGCACGACCTCCTCCCTGGCCGCCATCAGCCTGGAAACCGGCAAGATTGCCTGGACTGAGCAACTGCCGGGCGCAGTGGTCAAGAGCGGTTTGGCAATCGATTCGGCGGGCCGTATCTTCGTCGCCCTCACCGACGGCCGGCTCCTCGGCTATGGACTACCAGGCTCGAAATAGCCCCAAGGAGCCTGCAAGTCCATTCGTCAAACCGGCCCCTTCGAGTTGCAGATGGCAGAAAGAATCGTGGGTGGTTGATGATCGGCCGATCCTGAATAGGCGATGATGTCACCCCAACGCTACTCCGGCTTCACCTCCATCGGGGCCGCCGGCACCTCGATCTCGGCGGCCGGCTCGGCCGGTGCCGCAGCAGCGGCCGGGGGAACTGCCATCGCGTCGGCACCGGCCTGTGCGGTGTCGCCGTAGAGGGTTCGCGCCCGGCGGACCAGGTCCACGAATTCGCCCCGGCGCCCCTGGCGGTCGTTGTCGGCGGCGCCGGCGGCAAACTCCTCGACCGCCGAGAACGTCAGCCCCTGGTTGTACTGCGAGCCGCGCAGCAACATGCCAAACGAGGCCACCGCCGCCGCGAAACGAAACTCGCTCGACGCCTCGCCGAACCGCTTGCCCGAGTCCTTCACCGGCAGCTCCAGCAGCCGGCTCTGCTCCTCGTCCGGCAGCTTGTACCGCAGCTTCAGGGCCAGCAACTCGCCGCTTTCGGCCACCTCGGTCAGCGCGTTGGTCATATAACGCAGGTTCGCCGCCGCATTGTTCAAGGCGGCAATCTGGCCCATCGGCAGGTTCGTGGGCACGACCTCGTAGAGGAACGTCACCGTGTGCCCTGCCCCGATCTCGCCGGCATCCTTCATGTCGTCGGCAAAATCCTGCGCGCCGAGCAGCCGGTTTTCGTAGCCCACCAGCCGGTAGCTCTCCACCTTGGCCGGATTGAACTCCACCTGGATCTTCACGTCCTTGGCCACCGTCACCAGGCTCCCGCAAACCTGCTCCACAAAAACCCGCCTGGCCTCCTTGAGCCCGTCCACGTAGGTGTAGGTGCCATTCCCCTTGTCGGCAATCTGCTCCAGCTTGGCGTCCTTGAGGTTCCCGGTCCCGAACCCGATCACGGTGAGAAACACGCCGTTCGACGCCTTCTGCTGGATCAGCTTCACCAGCTCGTGATCATCGGTGATCCCCACGTTCAGATCCCCGTCGGTGCACAGGATCACGCGGTTGTTTCCCTTCCGCACAAAGTGGGCCATCGCCTGGTCGTAGGCCATCTGGAGCCCGGCCGAGCCGTGGGTCGAGCCGGCCGCCTGCAACCCCTCGATCCGCTCCAGGATCTCCTGGCGCTTGGTTCCCTCGGTCGATTCCAGCACGAGCTTCGCATCCTCGGCGTAGACCACGATCGACACGCGGTCGTCTTCCGTGAGCTGCTCGACGAGCATGGTCAGACCGTCCTTGATCAGCGGCAGCTTGTTCGCATCCCGCATCGAGCCCGAAACGTCGATCAGGAACACCAGGTTGCTCGGGCCCCGCTCTTTCGGGTCGATGTCTTTGGCCTTCAGGCCGATCCGCACCAGCCGGTGGGCCTCGTTCCACGGGCAGGAGGCGGTTTCGATGTTCATAGAGAAGGGCGTGCCGTCCTTGGGCTGGGGATAGTCATACGGAAAATAATTGACCATCTCCTCCACCCGCACGGCCCCCGGCGGCGGCGCCTGATTGTTTTCCAGGAACCGGCGCACGTTGGCATACGAAGCCGTATCCACGTCGGCCGACACCGTGCTCTCCGGCTCCGTGACCGGCGACTGGAAGGGATTCTCCAGCGCCGGCCCGTACTGCTCCGTGTTGGTGGCCATTTGCTGCACGATGCCGGGGCCGGCACCGAAGGTCACCCGCCGCATGGCGTCGTTGTAGGCGCCGGTGAGCCCCTGGCCGGTTTCGGGG
>CAZLWV010000078.1:3214-7159 GCA_964563135.1 uncultured Planctomycetaceae bacterium | reverse complement strand
TGTACCCGTCTTGCCCTTCGTACCCCGGCATCTGCCCGCCTGGGGCCGGTGCCGCTTGCTGAGCACCGGAGCCCATACCACCCATACCCATGCCTTCCCTGCCTCCCATGCCCATCCCGGCCATGCCCCCGCCTCCGAAGGCGCCACCCAGGGCGCTGTCAGGCCGGTAACCGGGCGCCGCCGGTTGCGGCTGATTCACCGGCGCGTAGGCCCCGCCAGGCAGCGTCGCGCTGGGTCTTCCCAAGAATCCCTGCATGTCGCTGGCCGGCAAGGCAGCTTGAGACGCCGCCGGTTTGGGCATCGCGGCCAGCTTCTGCTCCGCCACAGGCTCATACGGACCCGACTTCGCCCCGCCTTCACGGTCTGCCATGGCCCCCGATCGGCCCTCGCCCTTTGCCGGTTCTCTCGTCTGGACTCCCGCGGCCGCGTAAGGATCGCTCGCCGGTGGAACCGCAGCAGGCGGGCTCACGCCCGGCATCCCCAAGGCCGACTTGCCCCGCGGCATCGCCTGGTTCTCGGCCAGCGGCACAGGGCCTCCCTTGCCGGCGGCCTCGGTTGGGTAGGGAAGCGGCACGGCCGCCGGCCCTGCTGCCTGGTTCAGCGACCAGGCCCGCGCCGGAGCCGACGCCTTGGCGAGGGACGGTAGCGATGGACCGGACTGGCTCTCCTCAGCCGCGGGCGTCGCCAGCGGCAACTCGGTTGCCGCGCGCCCCGCGGCCACCCTGGCCGCGTCCTTCGATTCAGTCGCCACAAAGGGCGTTTCCGGCAGGTGCTCCGCCTCCCGGGGAAGCTGACTCGCTCCTTTCATCACCGGACGATCCGCCGGCGCCGCAGCCCTGGATGCCGGGCCGGCCTGGTCCATCTTGAGCTGTTCGGCCGTGTCAACCTGCCACCTTTCCACCGCCGTCTCGGCAAGCTCGCCTTCAGCCCTCTGGCCGGCGGCCCCACGTCTGCCTCCCTGGGGCGCAAATGCGTCGGTCGCCGCCGTCTTCTCGGAACGCTCCAGCGTCTCCTCCATGCCGGCCGCCGCAACGGCCATCGGCTCGCTGGCCGGCGTCTCCGCGGCCCCCGCCGGAGCCTTCATGGGCGCCATGTCCATTGCCACGTCGGAAGGTTTCCCCACCTGGAATACCGGCAGCGACGGAATCGCTACCGCCGCCAGCAGCACGGCCGCTGCGGCCGTCACAAAAAACGCCCACCGCCGCCGCCTGGGGCCGCGCGTCTCACCCGTTTCGCCCCCGGTTTTCGCCCGGGGCTCCGGGGTCGCCGCCGGCGTCGTGTCGTCGCTTGTCCCGCTTCCCCTCCCTGCATGCGAGGCCCCTTCTCCCTCCGCGTCGGCCGGCAAGGGGCCTCCCTCCCCAACCGCTGCCACCGTTCCCTCCAGCCGTTTCTCCAGCATTTCCCGCAACGCCGCCGACGGCGCATACACCTCGTCGTGCACCGCCGCATCCCGCAGGTGGCCGGCCACGGTCCGGATCTCTTCCACCGCCTCCTGGGCCTTGTGGTCTGTCTTCAGCACAGCCTCGACCAGCGCCCGCTCGGGCCCCTCGAGCTCTTCCAGCGCGTAGGCCGTCAGCAACGCCTCGTCGATCTGCCCGTTGTAGGGTCGTTCGTGCTCGTTCATGATCGCACCTTACCCTCGAGCGACACCGCTCGCTTTTCGTCCATCCCCCCCAAACTCCCGAGCATCCGCTGCGTCACGGGGTCGCTTCGCAGCCGCTTCAATGCCCGGTGCACCAGCACTCTCAGTTTTCCCTCTCCTTCTCCCGTGATGTCCGATATCTCGCGATAGCTGAAACCTTCCGCCCACAGGTCGACCGCCTCCCGCTGCGAAGGCGGCAGGGAGGCCACCAGCCGGTTGAGCTGCCGGTAGAGGTCGTGCCGCTCCGCCAGGCTGGCCGGTCCCGGCTCGCGGCCGCTCTGGCACTCGACCGCCCCCTCGTCAAACTGCGTCGTTCGTTTACGCTTCCGCAACACGTCAATCGCCCTGTTACGACACACCGTAAACAACCACTGGACGGCTCGCCCCTCCGTCTCTTCCGGCCCCCGCTCGCACAACCGCAGAAATACGTGCTGCACCACGTCGCGCGCAGAATCCTCGTCGCCGAGCATCCGCGCAGCATATCGCACCAACCGAGTCTCGTGCTCCTCCAGCAGCGAGAGCACCCAGTGTCGCTGATCGCTCTGCCCAGGCTCGTTCATCCGCGCTGATCCCTGGTCGCCATTCCGCAGCCGCTCCAATTTCCACGGGCGTCGACGCCCTGAAACAAGGATCCGGCTCCCGTTGGCTCGTAAAGGTATTTGCCGGGGTTTCACCAATACTACGTATCAACCTACGCCGTGTTACAGAATTCTGCGAGAGCAATGTTCGAGACCCTACGGCAGAGGGGTGAAAAGCGGTTGGACTTTCGTTGGGGCACGCCCTAAGGAACGAAGGACGCGGCGTCCCCACACACCACGCCGGTCGCCGCACTCAGGGAAGTGCCACCCCGGTGGCAACAAGGAACATGCCCGAAAAATGACCGAACGACTCTACGAGCAGACAATCCTGCCGGGCCAGGACCGCGGGCCACTCTCGGCAGGAGCCCGCTCGAGAGGCCGAAGGTTGACTCCGCCCCTCCGTGGGGTCACGATTGATGGCATCCTTCCAGCCGCTGCCTCGCGCAGTTACTCCTCCTCATGGAGCCCGCCTGCAATATCCTCCCTTTCCCGACACTCCCTCATCCTCTTGCTGATGTTCACCGGTGTTTCTGTATTCGCCGAGTTCGGTTTCTCGGCTCCACCGGATCGTGAGGCACTCCTCCGCCGATGTGCCGGCGGCGAAGACCGCTTCTGGCGCGCCATTGCCGAGCAAGACCCCAAAGAATCCCTGAGCTGCCGCTCCTTGTTTGCCTCCGCCATGGCACTCTGCGAAGCCCGGCAACATGAAGAGCGGCTCTCGAGACTCTACGAGCTGGCCGCGCGGTTTCAGGACCGCGATCCCGAGAGTCCGGGCTACGGCAACCTGCGCTGGTACTGGCGCGACGAGCGAGTCACCGACCAGAATGCCGTCGAGTTCTGCATGCAGGACGCCTTGCTCACGTGGATCTTTCATCGCCAGTGGATGCCGGAAAAGGCTAGGGGGCAATTGCGGGAGCTAATGACCTTCGGCATCGAAGGCTGCATGCGGCATCGGGTCCGGACAAGTTACACGAACATCGC
The DNA here is from genome assembly GCA_964563135.1 of uncultured Planctomycetaceae bacterium. Classification (GTDB taxonomy): domain Bacteria; phylum Planctomycetota; class Planctomycetia; order Pirellulales; family Thermoguttaceae; genus JAAYAY01. The sequence goes on along the minus strand of CAZLWV010000078.1, from coordinate 3,958 downwards.
CTTCTTGAACGCCGCCAACCTGATCGGGCTGGGAGAAGCCTTCGATCGGCCCGAGGTATCGGAGGAAGGCTACCGGCGGCTGGACCTGATTTGCCTGTGGACCTGGCGGTTCGGCACCTGCGAGTATTGCAGCCCGAGCTACTACGGCGTGGATCTTCAAGGGATCCACTTCATCGAAAGCCAAGCCGATCGCGAACGAGGCCGGCAGCAGGCCCGGGCTCTGGCCCGTCTCTTCTGGACCGACATCGCCGCCAACTGGTTTGCCCCGGCCCAGCGCCTCGCCGGGGCCCACAGTCGGACCTACGACTACCTCCGCGGGTTTGGCTCGCTCGACCGCTATCTGCAGGTATCCGGTTGGATCGACGAGCCCATCACGCCCAGCCCGGCCATGGTTCACCCCCTCCGCGCACCCCTCACTCCGCCCACGTTTCTCGACGGTGAACTGAAGCTGGACATGCCTCGCCTGGTTCGCCAAAGTTGGGGCCAATCGGCAGTCGAATCGCGGACCCACATGCTCTACGACGACGTCACGCTGAGCACCTCGGCCTCCGGCTACGGTGCCCACGACATGCCCCTGACCGTTGATCTGCCGGGGGACCGCCAGGCGGTCCGCTGTTACTTTATCCCCGACGGCCGCGAGGACCCCTACGGCCAGGTCAAGTACCCGACCGGCAGCGCCAAACACCCGAAGGCTCTGCATCTGAAACCCTTCTGGACCGCGGCTCAACGAACCTGCGACGCCCT
>CAZLWV010000078.1:0-3164 GCA_964563135.1 uncultured Planctomycetaceae bacterium | reverse complement strand
CGTCGTCACCAATCTGCAGAGCCATTTCGTCCTCCGCCGCCAGAACGACGGCGTCTGGATCGGCGGGAAGTCCGTCGATCTCACCCAAGCCACCAAGGACAAACCGGCTCGCACAGCCCTGGATATTGCCGAGCCGCTGGTCGTTCGCTATGGCACTGCGGCCATCGGCATCCGCGTGCTGTGGGCCCATGCCCAGGATACAACCGCGCCGGCCATGGCCCTGGTCGACGACGGAAACGAGTTCGGCGCCATGCGTCTGACGATCGATCACCACCGCCCGTCCGTTTCCGCCCAGGCAGGCGCCGCCTTCTGGATTCGCGTGGGGAGTCGACTGGACACGAACGAGAAGTTCCAGGCCTGGCGCTCGGCCTTCGAGGCGGCAGAGCCGGTCACGATAGACGCCACCGCGGCCGGGATTCGCCTCGAGGTGCCCGGCGTTGACGGACCCGTCAGCCTTTCGGCCGCAGCGCCCTTCGACCGCGGTTCACCGGTCGACCTGGTCCCCGAACCAAGCCGCGCCGTTCTCGAAATCGCATGCCCGGGACTTGGACCGGATGCCGTCGACGTTGGAAAACGGATTCTCGACGACGTCGAGCCGATTCGCAGCTATCGCCGGCAGCTTGCCCGGCTGCAGCCGATCGCGATCCCCAACGGGGGTGAAGCCACGTGGGAGGCAGAAGACGGGCTGGTGTTTCCCGAGATGGTCGTGATCGACGATGCTGCCGCCTCTGCCGGCCGCTGCGTGGGAAGCAGCAAGGACGCGCTGAGCTACTCGCGGACCGGGAGCGTCACCTTCCAACTGGACGTCGCCGAAGCGGGCACCTATTACCTCTGGGCCCGCGTGCTGGCTCCCGATCCCGAGACCGATTCGTTCTACGTCGTCCTCGACGACACCCTCAATCCCGCCGGCAACTCCGCCTCCTGGCACACCTTGCACGCCAGCGGATGGCGATGGCGTCCCGTGGCGTTCGACAAAGCCAAAGAGCCCGCCCAATTCACCCTCCCCGCCGGCCGCACCCCCCTCCAGTTCCGCGTGCGGGAACCGGGGACGCAATTGGATCGGGTGTTTATCACGCGTGATCCGGACGCGAGTCCGGAAGGAGAGTGATCTGGGTGGCACGTCGCCAAACCGTAGCCGAACTCGCCAGAGTTTGGCCCGTATTTCTCGCAGAACCACTTCTCTTTGCTAAGGGGTCTTTTGCCTGCTTCGCGTCCTATTTCGGCGCGAGCAGACAAAAGATGCTATACGTGTTGCTGAAGAATTCCGCGATAAATTGGGATTCCTGCTGGTCGTTCGATGATCGCACGGCGACTTCGATCTTGTGGCCAATGGCGATGTCGCGGCCGGGTTGGGCAACCGCTGCCACCACCTCAGGCGGAACGGCCCCGGAGACGCTCTCGAAGTATTGGGTCTTGAACGTTGCCGAAGCAATGCAGTCGCGGACGGACCAGGCGGGCGGCTGGCCCAATTCGACGCCGCTCTGTCGAGGCTCCTTCTTGAAGACGACCAGCATGCACGGCCGGAAGCTCTTCTCGACCATACGGCGTGCCGTCGCCTCGAAGGATGCACCGTACTTCGTGGCCAACCGTTTGACGGTTGCGGCGTTGATCGCGCGGCTGTTCGCCTCTAGGGCGAATCGATCTCCCAGGAATAGCAGGTCCGCGGCGAACTGGCTGGCTTCCTTCTCGAACACCAGCCGCGTTGAGGGGCTCAGCCCGATCTCGTCGCAAACATAGAGCGAGTGCTCGTGGTGAGGAAGGACGAAATGCCCCACCTCATGCAAAATGCCGAACCGCGTTCGCTCCTCGTCCAGTTCTGAATCCGTCGCGATAATCCGGTCCCCAAACGAGATGAGTGCCTTCGGGCGCGCATCGCCAACCGTTTGCTTGGCTTCCTGCGGAAGTTCGAGGTCGAAATTGAAGCTGACGTAATCGAGCCCGAGAAAGTCCAGCAGATGGGCCGTATTCACTGACTCTCGCTCAAACTGCCCCGACTCGCGAAGGAGGTAGGTGACCAGTTCACGAGGCTCGAATTCCAGGCAGGTTGCGTTGAACGTCGTCATTTCTTCTTCCCCTGCGCAGCCACGATTTCACGCAGTCGCCGGCGTAGGCTTTCCGTGTTCGCCAGGCCGAGGTCACCGCCGTGTGCGGCCATCCCATGCTGGCGTTGGCCTTTGAGCGTCCGCAATCCATTCACATACTGGGAGAGCCGTTTGTCGCGATCCGGCTTGCGTTCTGCATCCACGATCACCAGCGCGTCGGCGTTCTTGTCCAGCAGTCGAATCAAGGTGTCGTTCGACCTGTTCTGGATGGACCGGCCGTTCTCCCAACGCGTGTAGCTCTTTTCGCCAACGCCGAGCAGGTTGGCCATGTCAACGGCCGACAAGCCGGTCTTCTGCCGCACCTGGCGGATCTCCGACGGCGGGAGCAGCCCCAGCCGCCGGTACTGTTCGGCTTCGATGGCTCTGGTCAATTCGTCCGGCAGCATCTCTTCACCACAACGGGTGCACGTGTTCCAAGTGGCATTGGCGATGATCATGGTGCCGCCGGGGATATTTTGCGGCGGCTCAAAACGGTACTCGCCGTGCTTGTGTTCCAGGGTCTGGTGACCACAAAGCGGGCATTGGGTGGTGGTCATGGTCGTCTCTTTCAATCAGGTCGTCGCATTGGTTCAATGGTCCGGGTGCGCCGAAACGACGAGCATGTACTCGCCCGGCTTCCCCAACTCAATCAGAGTGACCTTGATGTAGAAGAGGGTGTTCCTCATGCGAGGCTTGATCTCATAGGCCGTCTGGCCGACGAGACCTGGAAAGCTGTGGAGCACGACTTCCTTGACGGGCTCACCCCGGTCGATTGAGGCGATGATCTCGTCGCAAACGTCGGCCTTGGTCAGCCGGTGAGCCATCAGGTCAAATTGAACGGTCTTGGTCACCTGGACCCGGCTCGGGTCTGCCGCGAGCCGACGTATTTCTGCGAGCTTCCCAGCATCGGCCTGCTTCGCGGCCATCGATTCGGTCCTGATCGATGCGGTTCCTGATGCACTGTTGCAAACGCCGGTATCACATGATACCATATCGACACCGAGAGTCAACGATTTTGGGCCATGTGGGAGCCGGTTGCGTTGTCCGCAAGTTGTTGTTGGTCAGTGTTTTCGGATCGCTTCA
>CAZLWV010000077.1:0-36153 GCA_964563135.1 uncultured Planctomycetaceae bacterium | reverse complement strand
TGTTCTCGATGATCCAGCCCTTGGACCAGTGGGTGCCGATCAGGCCGACCTGTTCTGCGGTGGGCGGCGCCCAGTTCGGGGCGGCGTGTTCCAGTGTGAAGCCGCGGACGGTGATGAAGTTCACGCCGGTCTTCTGCGGGTAGAAGACCGCCTCGCGGACATTGATCTCGACGTTGCCCTGGTTGGGGTCGACGCCTTTGAACTGCGCCCAGATCGTGGTGGCGCCCTCCTCCACCTCGACCGGAGCCGCGTCCTTGCGGCGGGAGCGGAACACCAGGCAGATCGTTTTCTTGCCGTGCGCCGGTTGGATTTTCGCAGTGAACGATTTGAATACTTGTTGGTTGCCGGTGTCCTCGACGGTGCAGGTGCCCAGCAGGGGGCCGTCGGGCTTGTCGAGGTGGACTTCGATCGTCCCGCCGCCGGACTGGGAGGAGGCTCGGAATTCGATCTGCTCGCTGCCCGCTCCGCAGTCGACGTTGTCGTAGCGTGCCCAGTCGCCCTCGTCGATCCAGCCGATGCTCTGGCCGCCCTCCCGGCAGACCATGGTCTTGATCCCCTGCTGGGCGCTGAAACCGTCGGCGCTCACCCGGTCCGGCGCCTTCTGCGGCTGGAACCAGGCCACGTTCAGCAACTCGGATGCCGCCAGCGGTGCCGGGGTGTACCAAAGCGGGCTTTCGCCGGCGGGGGCCAGGACCTCGTCGAGTGTGGCCGCCTCTGTCAGCCAGTGGCCGTCCAGGTAGACCGCACCGAGGTGATGGACGCGGCCCTTGGGACTGAACCAGTCGCCGGTGATCAACCGCTTGAACGGGTTGAACTGGCCGAAGAAGGCGTCGGGGAGCGTGACCTTCCAGGTATCGTTGCCCACCTTCTTCCAGCCGGTCACCACCTCGGAACCCCTGACGCAAACCGTCTCGCCCTTGGCGGCCTGGTAGACGATCGGCTTCTCCGCGGACGAGCCGCCCCTGGGCGGATTGATCCGCTCGCGGTAGACGCCTTCATGCACCGTGATCACATCGCCGGGCTGCGCCGCCGCGGCCGCGGCCGAGATGGTGGCAAACGGCTGGGATTGCGTGCCGGGATGGGTGTCGCCGCCGGTCTTCGCCACGTGGTACTCCACGGCCTGGAGGGGAGGTGCCGGACAAACGCATAACCCGACGATCAGGAGAAGGAGGATGCCCATTCTGGACAGGACGGGGGATCGATTCATCGTGAGTTCCTTTCTGCCGAGGCGCGGCAAGCCCGCAACCCAACCTTCACAAGGACATTGACAGGCATCCATCGGTGATGGTTGGGTCTGCCCACCGGTGATGATACCAGATGTTAACGCGGCGGAGGGTGCTTGTTCAACCCTTTGCCAGCCTTTATCCGTCTTATCCGTCCCCCGGAGACGAAGATGCTCCAATCGAAATGCTTTCAATGGTGGTGCTGTGTTGGTGAAAGGACCGCAGTGTGTTCACGAAGACCTCAATAGAACGTTCGATGTCTCCGCCCTCAAAGTTCGCGCGGATTCGCACGTTTTGGCAATCCGAAGAGAAGACCGGTCGGTCAAAATGTCTTAATCCCTCGCCTCCGAATCCGCCCCAGTACGCCAATTGCAGCCAGCCCAGGATGACCCTGCGGAGGCGACGGACTTCGGATTTCGAAAGACTGGTCTGAAAAACATGGCAGGGTCAGGCTTCATTGTGGACAAGAGGATCTCATGATAGAGGTATGTACTAAGGTCTCCTTTTCCAGTACCGCTCTCTACCACGTGGCTTGACCCATCCGTACCTATACTTCTCCGCAAGTTCATCGGTGAGCATGATCAACTGGGCAGCTTTCCGTTCCGTTATGGACGAGACATTCCCGTATGACTTGGATCCGGGGTCAACGCTCGCCTCTTGACAAGCCGCATGCCAACACCTGTAGCTGTCGATCCTGCTTTGCCCGTGCTCCCAGCCTTTGTATCACGCGATCAACGCCGTTGCCATCACGATAACCAAGAAACCTTGGTTCCTTCGGTCATCCGCCGGCCGCCGTAGCGGACCTGACTTCCAGATGGCGATGCTGCGACGATCGGCCTCGTTTGCTCGTGCGGTGACGTGGTAGACGGCGTTTACGAACTCGACTCGGACGGGTCTTGCCATATTGGAATTCTACGCGGAAATGCCGACTCTGTCACGAGTCACGCGTTGACCCCTAGGCGACCCCGAGGCGAAATCTGGCAGATCGACACGAATTCACTGTTTTCGTTCGCTAGACACGAATTGCGTGTGCCGATTTCTCAACGTTGTCGGCGGCGGCAACGGCCGGATGTCGGCGCGGCGGGGAAGGATGGGTCCCAAGGGTCGATTTAGTAGCGCGTTCAATTGAGGGGGGGCGTCAAGGCCCCGGCTGTCGCTCTCCAGCCGGCGTCGGTTGCTGTGGAACGATCAGGTCAAGGGCTGCTACAATACTGGAGCGTCGCAAGCGAACAAGTGGTCGGGATGGTCTCGTTGACGTTACCCGACGGTTCGGTTGCTCCAACATTCGGGTATTTCTGTTCAGAGCGGCAAGGCGTTTACCGTCCATTCCTGGCGGCAAGTCAGCCTCGAAGGAAGAAAGAAGAGAAGAGCGATCATGAAACGTGGATTGAGGACTCCCGTACCGGGCGTCATGCTTGCGGTAGTATGCTGTGTTGCGTGCATATCTGGCACAATCGCGTTTGCAGCGGAATCGACAGAATCGATTGTCACTAATGGCGACTTTCAGAAATGGACTGACAGAGCCCCGGACGGATGGACGGTCGAGATCGGTGCCAGGAACGGCGGCGAGGAGCCGAAGTCCGAGGTGCAGTTGATCCAGGGTCCCGCTTTGATGCTGCGCGGCGATGCGGCCACGATGGCCTGGAACTCGGTCAGCCAAGAGATACCCGTGCGTGCCGATACAACCTACAACCTGGAGTTTGAAACACGCACGAAGGATATCCGAAAAGACGGCCGCCAGTTCGACAACTGCTACGTCGGGGTAATCATCCTGGACCAGGCCGGAAAACCGCTGGACCGGAAGATCGAGGACGTGGCGGCTGACAGCCGAGACTGGACAAGGCATCGCGTGGCTTTCACGGTACCGCAGAGTGCCGCATCGACCCAACTGGTGATCTTTCTGTCCAAGAGCGGCATTCTGGCCGTCAGGAATGTGGCCGTCACGGCGGCAGACGGGCCGAGTGCCCTGGACGCCGCTGATGCCGAGCCCGCCGCGCCTCCGCCGGTCATACCATCGTTGTCTCTTTTGAAGAACGGCGATTTCAACGATTGGACGAACGGCCGGCCGGACAACTGGAACGTCGGCATCGGTGCGAAGAATGGTCCCGACGAGCCGACCTCCCAACTTGTGAGACTGAACGATCCCGGTTTGTCGCTCGTCGGCGATGCGTCGACGATGGCCTGGCACGACCTTGGGCAGGAGGTGCCGGTGCGGGCGGGTGCCACGTACACGCTTGAGTTCCAGGCGCTGTCGAAAGGCGTTCAGATACAAGGCCACCAGTTCGACAATTGCTATGTGGGCGTGATGTACTTCGACGCCGCCGGCAAGAAGATCGATATGGCCGTCAAGGATCTCTCACGCATTTCCCGGTGGACGAAGCAGAGGCTCGACTTCCGAGTGCCTCACAACGCCGCGAAAACGAAGGTACTCATCTTCCTCTCCAAGACGGGTACCCTCAGCGTCAAGGGCCTCAGGATCCTGGAGGCGACTCCTGGTCGCCCCTTCGAGGTTCTGGTCGATAGTTTGAAGAACGACTACAGTTTCACGGCGATCAAGGGGATCGACTGGGACGACCTGGCTGCCCGCTACCGCGACAAAGCCGAATCGGCTGATACGATTGACGGCTTTTCTGACGCGATACGTGGAATGCTCGCCGAATTGGAGGATCTTCACGTCTGGATCGAACTGCCGGACGGGCGAAGAGTGTCTTCCTACTCGTCCAGGTATCGCGGGAATTTCAATCGGCAGGCCGTCGAGCGGCAACTCGATCCGTGCCAACAATTCGGCCGGGTCGGGTTCACCGGCCGCACGAAGGAAGGCTTTGGCGTGGCGGCCATCCTCGGGCTGCCTTCTGCGGACGACAATCTCTACGCGCAGTTGATCGACGCAATGACGGCGATGAGCGATGCGCCGGGGTTCATTGTCGATCTCCGATCCAACAGCGGCGGTGCGGAACCTCGTGCCCGGCAGATAGCCGGGCTCTTCGCCGACCAACGATATCTCTACGCACGGTCCAAAATCCGCTCCGGTCCGAACGCCGACGACTTCCGCGAATCGCGGGCCCGCTATATCGAGCCGGCGACTTCCAAGCCGTTCACGCGTCCCGTGGTCTGCCTGATCGGCCCGGGTTGCGTCAGCAGCGGCGAAGGCTTCGCACTGATGATGAAGGCCATGGATCACGTGACGATGGTCGGACAACCCACTCGTGGCGCCAGCGGCAATCCGCACCCCGTGACGCTGCCCAACGGCGTGAAAGTCTGGTTTTCTCGTTGGGTATCGATGGAGCCCGACGGCACGCCCATCGAAGGCCGGGGAATCCAACCCGATGTGACGGTTGAGCATGCCGGCAAGGGCGATCCGACGTTTGACAAGGCCGTCGAGATCCTCCGCGAGAAGACGGGAATCAGGGCCAGTGCCCCGGTCCGATGATTATCGGAACAGTCGCGTCATCGACATGGCCTGGCAACGTACCTTGGCACCCCCCTCTTTGGCCTCCGCGATCATCTCCTCGAAGGCCTCGCAATCGTGCTGCTTGCTGAAAACCCGGCTCTTTCGCAGCGCTCGATTGAGCACGTGCTATGCATCTCCCCCGCCGGCAACTTCAAGATTGGCTGTCGGCTCCTTGGGCAATCCGGGCATGTTGCAGGTATACGAGATGCCAGCCGTTGCGGCCCAAACAGAATCGGCCCAGCCTGGACGGCATCCCCCCCCCTTGCCCATGTTCCGATTTGAAGGAGAAGACCATGAATACCGGCTGCCGCATGACTGTGTCCCTGACCGCTGCCCTGATCGCGACTTGCGTGCTGGTGCAAGTCTCGCACGCCGCTCCCCCTTCGGTTTCCCCGGGGATAATGAAGAGCAATGGGTTGATTGCTCCTGGAGCAACCATCAAGAAGAAATTCAACAGTTCCACCGCCATTGTGACCAACCTGAAACCTCTTCCTGCGATCCCCGGCGCGCCAGCCATACTGCCGGGGGCAGGAGTTTTTGGGATGAACCCCTTGCCCGGGGGTGGCGGCAATGGAGGCGGCAATGGGGGAGGCAACGGAGGCGGGAACGGGGGCGGAGGAAACGGAGGCGGCAATCCGCCGAAACCGGACTGGGTGGACATTGTGAGCGGAATCGGCAGCATTCTGAATTCCGGCCCAGGCCATCATCCGGGCCATCACCCGGGCCATCATCCGGGGCCCTATCCCGGACACAATCCCGGGTACTACCCCGGCTACGTCCCCGTGTACCCGAACTCGGGCTCGAGCTATGTGCCCTCCAATCCGCTGCCGACCCTGCCCGCCGATCCCAGTCTGGCCGTGGTGGTTGTGAATCCCGAGAAGAACGGGGCGTCGATCAGTTTCGTGGCTGGAGGACAGCAGTACACGCTGGCCCCGGGCTACCAGCAGACGATCGCACAGGGGGCGAGCGTGGAGGTGCGTTTTGACCGCGGCGGCCTGCTGGGCACCGCCCGTTACACCCTTGAGAATGGCACCTTCCAGTTTCTCGTAACCGCCGGGGGTTGGGACCTGTTTCGCAAGGTCTATCGGGTAGTTCTCGACAACCGCGAGAACCCGTTCTCTTTCAAGTACATCGTGGGCAACACGATCCACGAGGTGGGGGCCAACAGCACCCGCCAGTACGAGGAGAACGCTCCGCTGGTGGTGAGCTTCGACCCGGGTACGGGCCAGGCCACCACGCGGACCCTCGACTCGGGCACCTACCGGATCAGCGTGAACGCCGAGCAGCGGGTGTGGGATCTTGAGCGGGTCGATGTGGAGGCCGCCGCGCCGGGCGTGGCCGCGAATCTCCCGCCGAGCATTCCGACCACGGCGGGTATGTGACCGGCGCCCCCGACGGGCAGCAGCACAGGACGCCCACGGCAAATGGCTTTGCCGGGGCGTCCGATTCTGTTGGCAGGGCAAGCATCCGTGCGAAGCGGTACCCACACAGCCTGTTTGGACAGCGCCACTTCGATGCCGTCTGAGAACCTGAACCCGCTGGAGTGCAGTCGTTTAGCGCCCAGCCGAAGGCGCCGGCCGCTCAGGGCGGGCGAACCGGCAGACGAGCGGACCCTCAGGCCGGTTGGCTGGATCCGGCAGGTGCGGGGCGAACGATCCGGCCTGTCTATGTGAGCGACTTCTCGTAGACGCGATAGGTTTTGTAGCGTCGGGCACCGACACGTTCGATCACTCGATCGATGGCATCGTTGCCTTCGACGGTCCAGCCGAGTTCGGCACCGGTATAGCCGATGGTGTTCTTTCCGTAGTCGAGGGTGTGGAGGACGAGGAGTTCACCGATGCCGCGATGGCGATAGCCGTCGAGGACACAGAGGACGAGCATGCGGGCGGTCTTGACGCGGCGGATGCCGAGCGCGAGGCGTATGACGCCGATGGGCAGGCCGAAGCGGGTCAGGCGTCCGTTGAGGGGTTTGATGGCCTCGTTGATGTCGGGCAAGGTGATAGCAAAGCCAACCGGTTTGCCCTCGACCTCGGCAAGGAGTACCTGGTCGGAGATGCCGAACTGGGCCATGCGGCGAGCCATGTACTGGAACTCGGCCTCCGTGAGGCGTGTGTAGGCCCAGGAATCCTTCTGAGTACCGTGGTAGACCTGCTGGCAGCGGCGGACTTCGTTGTCGAAGTCATTTCGGCGGAAGGTGCGGATGTGGACAGCATCGCGCCGAGCCGCACGTTCAGCCAGGCGGCGCCACCTGGCGAGAATGTCGTGCGGATCGACGAACCACCAGGCAAAAAGGTCTTTCGACTTCTCCAGGCCGCAGGCCGTCAGCAGGCCGGCGTAGTAGGGAGGGTGATGATTCATCATGTAGCGCGGCGGCGTGTCGAATCCGTCGACGAGAAGACCGCACGGGTAGTTGTTGGAATAGTCGATGGGTCCGAGCATCCAGGAGCGGCCGCGGGCCCGCAGCCAGTCGGAGGCCGCATCGATCAAATGCCGGGCAACCAGGGGGTCGTTGATCGACTCGAACATGCCGAAACAACCGCGGTTCTCCCCCGATTCTTTGACCCGGAGGGGGTCGTCGCTGGCGAGGATGCGTCCGACGACCTCACCGTTGCGAAAGGCCAGAAAGGTGGCAGCCTCACCATGAAGGAGGAAGGGGTGTTTTCGTGGATTCAGGAATTCCTTGACGTCGTGGATCAGAGGAGGCACCCAGACAGGATCGCCGGCGTAGACCTGCCAGGGGAACCTGACGAAGGCGTTGAGCAGGCGGCGGGAGGTGACCTGCCGGATCTCGACGGGAACGGGACGGGCAGCAGATTTTGATACGGGCAGGGCGCCGATGGCTGCCGGAGTATCGGCGACAGGAACGGTGCCCCTGGAGACTGACTGCTCCAATTTGGCTGTGCCCCACATGGCAGAGAATCTCGCTTTTTTCAAAGATTGCCAATTGCTCCGCGCGCGAAGTCAGCGCTACAGGTTATTTCGGGTGGAACGTGGCCCTTGCCGGCCCCGAATCGACCAGAAGCTTGACGACCTTTTGGAGGAAGCCGATCCCGTTGGTGCAGACGTTACAGGCAGACCGGCGGAGCGCAGCCTGTCTGGTCGACCGCAAAACGGTCGGCCCGCTCTATATCCTTCTGATGGGGGAAGGCGACAATCTCGCCGACATCTTGGACGCCCGCAGAATTATAGGCATCGACCGAGGCGGTGAGCGCGGCGCCCTGAAAGAGGCAAACCGGCGACCCAAGCCGGCGGCACTCGCGGAGGGCAAGTGCCGCCGGGGCGTTGGGTCGCCGGTTGATGGCGAGCGATGGACGAGAGCCCCGGCTGCTTTGGCAAAGCGGGCTGGTCAGGCCAATCCATAGGGGATGCCTGTTCCAGCCGCCGGGCCGATCGGGATCAGGTTGCAGCCAGGGTCTCCAGTTCCTGGGCCAGCCGCTTACGGGCAACGTGGAGCCGCCGCTTGATCGTGCCGACGGGCGAGTGGAACTCGTCGCTCATCTGAATCAGGCTCTGGCCGCGGAAGTAGAACGCCGTGAGGGTGCTGCGATCCATATCGGAGAGCCGGTTCAGACCGACGTGCAGTTGCTCACGTTGCTCCTCGGCGAGGACATGAGCCAAAGGCGTCTGGACACCGTCATCCCCGGCCGGGGCAGTGCCCTCGGTATCGAGCGAGGCCATGGGCCGGGACCGAACCGCCCGGTTGATGGCCATGCGCGTGGTGATGGACCGGATCCAGCCGCCGAAGCAGGCCGGGTCGTGCAACTGGTCGAGCTTGCGGAGGGCCTGGACGAACACGTCCTGGCAGAGCTCCTGAGCCTCAGCGTCGTTGCCCAGCCGGCGGAAGGCCGTCACGTAGACCACCCGCTGGAACTGCCGGAAGAGCTGTTCGAAGGCTTCGCGGCTTCCTGCCTGGGCGTCGATGACCAGTTGGGTCAATTCGTCTTGATCAAGGGTATTGGTGGTGTATTGAGTGAACATCGCCTGGAATCTCTTCTTGCAGTGTGCGGGAAAACGAACACGAAGCGCCGCGTCGGATCGAGCAGAAGCGGAACAGGAGCGTGGAAACGCTACCAGCCCGGTCGGCTCAGCCGCGGGTCTCGCGAGTCTCTTCCTTCTCAGGCGGATGGCTATGAATCTGGGGAGATTCAGAACCTTCCAGGAAGTGTCGCGAGACATGGCCTCGGACTGCGCCACAGGCCGAAGCGTTTCATCTCCGAGCCTGAGGGCCGTCCCAGCATGCCGGCGGCTTGATGCGAATACAGGCCGGATAGGGCCTGATGCCCAGCCGCGGCTCGCTGGATGAGCCGTGCAAGAAGAATCCGCGCAATAAGACGAAGGCGCAACGAGGCCGTGGCCGTAGCTACGACAACGCGAACGACAGCACAAACGTGCTTGGAGAGGTCACGGACATCAAAGTTCCGGACGGTCGTCGTGTGTGTGAAGCTAGCCATGGTCAACCTCGGCGCCATGCGCGGTGTAAGAATGTCGACTTGTGCGAGAACCAGAACCGCCATCTCAAGGCAGCAGTTTTCTTGACCGGTGCTCGCGAAATACCTGGGAAGAGGGAACTACCCCCCGCCAGTAGCAGCCATCCTGAGAATGGAGGGCGTGCCGAATGGCCTGGGGGCTCCCGCTTCTACTGTAAGGGTGCCACCGATCGGAACCGGTGTCAACCCCATTGGGGCTTTCCCCGACCCCCGAGGAAACAATGTCTCCCCGTTGGTTTCGGTAAGATAGACGCAAAAAAACCAAAGAGGTTCGCCCAATCGGAAAATTTCCTGGGATTTCTTTTCACAGCCGGGAAAGAACGCCTTCACCCCCCCTATCTAGGTACGGCAGCAGCAGGATTTGCCCAAGGGCGCTAGGGGGAATCGATCGTGACGGGTGAAGCCGGTACTGCGGCTGTGTCAGACCGGACGCGAGCTGCTGGCTTTCAGCTCGAAGCCAAAATAGCCGGCCGCATTGTGGTAGCACACATCCTGGACCATCGAGCCGATGAGGTCGAAATCGTTGGGGAGCAGGCCCTGCTCGATTTCGGTACCGAGCAGGTTGCAGAGGATGCGGCGGAAGTACTCGTGGCGAGTGTAGGAGAGGAAGGAGCGGCTGTCGGTGAGCATGCCCACGAAGAGACTGAGAAGGCCCTGGTTGGAGAGCACCTCCAACTGCCGCTCCATACCGTCTTTCTGGTCGAGGAACCACCATCCGCTGCCGAACTGCATCTTTCCGGGGGTCGCGCCGTCCTGGAAGTTGCCGATCATGGTGGCCAGGACGTCGTTCATGGTGGGATTGAGATTGTAGAGAATCGTCTTGGCGAGCCGGTCGTCGCGGTCGAGTCGATCGAGGAAGAGGGAAAGGGGGTGGGCGACAGCCCAGTCACCCATGGAATCGAACCCCGAATCGGGACCGAGCGACTGGAAGAAACGGGTGTTGTTGTTCCGCATGGCACCGATATGGTACTGCTGAGTCCAGCCTTTTTCGTGGTCGAGGAGGGCGAACTCGTAGAGCATGGTCATCTTGAATTTCTGGACTTCCTCGACCGAGGGGAGTTTTCCAGTGCGGGCCTTCTGGAAGATGGTCTCCATCTCGAAGTCGTTGGCGTAGGCGTCGCAGAACGTTTCGACACCATGGTCGGAGAGTCGGCCGCCTACTGCGTGGAAGTGGTCATGGCGGGTGCGGATCGCCGCCATGAAGGAGGAGTAGTTGCCAATATGCACGTCGGCGGCCTCGGCCAGGCGGTCGACCCACGGGTTAAAGACGGCCAGGTTGTCGACGGTCATGGCCTTATCGGGCCGAAAGGTCGGCAGAACCACAATATCGAAGCAGGGATCGGCGGCGATGGCCTGATGGTGTTCAAGGCGGTCGCAGGGGTCGTCGGTGGTGCAGACGGCGACGACATTCATCTGTTTCATGATCCCGCGACATGAGAAGTCGTCGCGTGCCAGCATCTCGCCCGCCTGGTCCCAGATTCCCTTGGCCGTTTCAGGGCTGAGGAGCCGGTCGTTGATGCCGAAGGGGCGGTTCAGTTCGAGATGGGTCCAGTGATAGAGCGGATTACGGAGGGTGCGGGGGACGGTGGCCGCCCATTTCTCGAATTTCTCCCAGTCGGAGGCGTCGCCCGTGCAGTAGCGTTCGGCGACCCCAGAGGCCCGCATGGCACGCCATTTGTAGTGATCGCCGCTCAGCCAGATTTGCGTCAGGTTCTCGAACCGGCGATCGATGGCCACCTGTTCGGGAGGGAGATGGCAATGGTAGTCGATGATCGGCATGTCACGGGCGAACTGGTGGAACAAGCGGACGGCGGAATCGTTTTGAAGCAGGAAGTTCTCAGAAATCAGGGCAGGGGCGGTCACGGCTCGACAATATCCCGAACAGGTGTTGGCAGAGTGGGGACCGGCCGAGGGGAGCCCGATGCTGTTGCGGGCGCCAGGCCGGGACTGGAAGCGGTCAGTCTAGCAGTCCGGCGAGAATTCTGCCACCGCCCATGCGATCCCAAAAACCAGCGGCGAGGTAGATATCCAGCCCCGACCATTCCGAGGTGCCAGGGCAAGGAGGCCGCCGCCACGATCCGTCGCTTGCAGGCCGGCGGTGGTGAAACGGATCGGGAGATGTGCGTGAGGCCGACAGCGCAGCAATCTGCCTCTTTGGCCCCACAAAGATGCCCTTCTTCAGCGGCCGAGCGGCGGATCGGCTGAGACGAAGCGGGCAAACTCGGCCGCAGCAGCTGGGCAATCGGCAACCCGAGGAAGAAACACGCCTCGAAGTCTGGCTCGAAGAACCACACCCTTTTCGAGAGAACACGAGAAGAGCCGGTGTTGCAGGACGGCGTGTTCTGCTGCGGAGCCACCCGAGAGCCGAGAAGCAGCGAGGTCACTGGGATGCACCATTTCGGCATAGCTCACCCCGGTGCCACGAGGGCGGAAGAGGACGCAACAGGTGGCTGGGGGAAGGGCGTCAGCACCGGCGGGGTCCACAGGGATCCAGTCGCTGTTCTGGCCGAGGACGGAGGCCGAGAGGGCCAGAACGTCGGAAGACTGGACGGTGGAGCGAAGCTCAACACTCACGAAAGCATCGAGGACTGGAGTCCCGACGGAGACCACTGTGTCGATCATTGTCTGCGCTGCCCCGGTCCTGGAGGCATGCCAGGCTACCTCTGCCCTGACAAGGCGGTCTCTTGTGCCGAATTCCGCATGAATCGAGGGGCCGCAGAAATCAACCTGAGTGGAGGGATCCACCGCCGACTGATCGAAAACGGGGAAAGTCACCGCGAACAATTCCAGTACCGGTTCCGTAGCCAGAGGGGAAACAAGAGCGCAGAGGCCGCCGGCAGCGGCCGTCTTGTTGAATGTCAGAGAGACAGAGTCATCGGTCCATTGAGCTGAGTTTCCCGCCAATTTCCAGCCAGACATATCGAAGAACCGGTGAGGAGACTGAGAGTCAGTTGGATCCGAAGACAGCGAACAGGAACAAAAAAACCCCGCCGCTCGCAGTCAACGCGAAACGGCGGGGCCGGAACAGAGAAGAGGCCGATGGCTTGAACGAAGCGTTCCGTATAAAAAACTTGAATGAATCCGAGCTAAGTATGAACGGGTTGGACCGCCATTCCATGACTATCCTGACCCCCTTCTCACCTGAACCTGATGATAGCAACTCTTACGCTCTTGTCCATAGTTTCTTGCCAAAAATTCTCTGAGGTCATCTTTTTTTCAGGTGCCCCCCTTCTTTGGATGGGATCGCCTTGCTAAACAGGCGATCGGATGGCGAGAATCCGCAGAGTCTGCGGTCTGGAGCGAAGGAATTGCAGGTTCTTGCAGGTGGCCCCGGTGACGACCCGACCGAAACGGCGAGCGGCGTCGGGCGGCGTGGCAGTACTCGGAGGCTGGCTTCCATCGGCTAAGGCACAGGTATGAAAGAGTTTCTGGCGATCGCCGAAGAGGCGGCTCGAGAGGGGGGAGCTATTCTTGCGAGGATGCTGGGGCGGGCGAAGGTCCGCGAGAAGGGAAGAGCGGATCTGGTCACCGAGGCGGATTTCGCCAGCCAGGAGGCGGTGCGCCGGATCGTTCTCGGGGCGTTTCCAGGCCATGGGTTCATCGGCGAAGAAGACCAGGCCGGTGGGGGCGGGACCGTTGCAGGCAACGGGGAGTATCGTTGGATTCTTGATCCCCTGGATGGCACGACCAATTACGTGCATGGCGTACCCCATTTTTGTGTCTCGCTGGCGCTGGAGCGTGAAGGGCGAGTTCTGGTGGCGGCCGTCTACAACCCACTGGGGGAAGAATGCTATCTGGCCGAGGCGGGAGGCGGGGCACGGCTGAACGGCCGTGCGATCCACACGAGCCAAGTGACAGAGCTATCACAAAGTCTTGCTGCTGTGGGACTTCCGTGTGTAGTTGGGCCCGAGAGTCCCGATCTGCGGCTGTTCAACGAGGCGTTGGTCGCCTGCCAGGCGGTGCGGAGGACCGGGTCGGCGGCCTTGAATCTGTGCTACGTAGCGGCAGGCCGTTTTGACGTGACGTGGAATTACAGCACCAAGATTTGGGACGTCGCGGCCGGTGCCCTCCTGATCGAAGAAGCAGGAGGCTCGATCGAATCCCCTTATGGAGGCCCTTTCCGTGTGCAGGAAGGCCAGCTATTTTCGGCCGCCAACGATACGTTGATGAAGCAGTTGCGGGATCTGGCCGCGTCGGTCCATTTGAGGTAGACGGGTCTGGGATCCTGCGATCGTTGAGCCGCTTGGTGCTGGTGCTCTGCCACAGCCTGATCTTGGGATGAATGGCGCGGAATCCTGCGACAATCGCCGAGTCGCTCCACAGTCTCGATCCCGATTCTTGGCTGTGACAGAGCACAGGGGCTGACGGGAGGAGAAAACCGCGGCAGGGCACGTCCCGTAAATCATTTCTTAGCAAGCGGTTACAACGAGATGCGAGCTGACACATCGGTTTTCGTTCTTCAATGATCCATAGGGTCTGGGTAAACTAGAAGAGTCAACCTCTTCTGCCAGACTTCTCTTATTGTCAATCTCCTGTCGTATGCTGGGCCTTCAAGATACGATGGCAGCATAGCTGGGGTACCGACCGGCGTTCAGCATCAGGAAGCCCGCCTTGATCAGGCATCGGTTCATTGCGACGGTTCTTTGCCACCTCGTTCTGGGGTGCGCGGTTGTTGCTGCGCAGGAGACGGGGAACGGGAAGGTGGATCCCGCCAAGCCGGCAGAAACCACGGCACTGCAGCCGGGCCCGCTGAAGACCATCACTCTGATGGACGAGAACGGGGCTCCGCGAACCCTGCTCGAGGTGCTGCAAAGGTACGCCGATCAAGCCATGCAGGGGGGCAACGAGTCGGGCTATGAGATCCTATCGCTCGAGGCGACTGGAGATGTTCCGGAGGGGGCGAACCATGCGAAACTGACGGTGACGCTGAGGATTGCCGTCAACCGGGGACGTGATGAGTGGGTGACCATTCCCCTCCGGTTCGACCAGGCGGCATTCAGTGCGCTGCCCGACGCAGCGAAGAACGAGAATCAGCGGATCGGTTTCCAGTCCCGGAACGAGGCGGACGCGACAACGGACACAAGGCGGGGTTATGTGCTGTGGATTCGGGGGCGTGGAGAGCCGTTTGAGGAAACGATCAGCCTGGTCTTTTCCGTTCCGTTGACGGGAATCGGGCAAGAGAACCGGCTGGTGCTTTCGGTGCCGCGGGCACTGAAGTCCAAGCTGACGTTGCTGGTGCCGATGGCTGACGCGGTGGCCAAGGTCTCGGACGGAATCGAGTTGACCCAGAGGGCGAGCAACAAGTCCACCGAACTGGCGCTGAGCGGTTTTCAGAACGAGATCGACCTCCGCTGGGGAAAGCGTAACGGGAACACGGCGGAAGCGGCTCCCGTTCTGACCGCCACGGGGGAGATCAAGGCGTCGGTGGCCCTGAACAGCGTGACCTTCGAGGTCAAGCTGACGGTACGAGTGGACTGCCCTTCGGGGCAGCAGGTGAGCAGTTTCCGCGTGTGTCTGCCTCCGGGCGCGGTTCTCATGGACGAGCGGTCTCCCAAGTACACGCTGACGGTGGTTCCGCCGGCAGATGCCAGTCCGCACGAAGGCCAACTGGTGGAGGTTTCTTTCCCGGAACCTCTGGAGGACACCAAGTCGGCCAGCGTGTCGTTTCGCGCGATGAGCAACAAGGATCCGGCGTCCAAGGGTCTGCTGGCCCCCGCAGGGCTGGCTGCGGATGGATTTCGAGTTCGCGATCGGATCCTGCGGGCTGCGAAGGGCCAGTTCTCGCTGGCAGGGTTCGAGGTGCTGGAGGCGGTGGACCAGACGGGCTGGATCGAGGTCTATGCACGGGGGAATTGGGATGTTCGCTGCGAGCCGGGGCGCGGCGTCAAGCCGGAGATGCAGGCTTCCTCGAGCCGGAGTCCGGAGAACCTGGTTGCCAGATACGGGTACCATGAGCAGCCGTTTTCCCTGGCGGCGAGGGTGTTTCCCAAGCAGGTGCGGATCAAAGCTGAGCCGAGACACGAGATATCGATCGAGCCGGGCATGGCGCGGCTCGCGGCGACCCTGAAATATGCGGTGCGAGGCGACAAGGCCAATCAACTGAAGATCGACCTGAAGGGTTGGGAATTCGACCGTGTCGGTCCGGAAGAACGAGTGGTTCCGGAGGCGTGCGGACTGGACGAATCGGGCATGTTGGTGATCAGACTTCAGGAGGGCCTGACGAGCGAATTCGAGCTGACACTCAACGCCCACCGTGCGATCGAGCCGACGGAGCGTTCTCTGATGCTCCGCCTGCCGAAGCCGGAGGCGACTTCGTTGAGTTCGACGGCGCTGGCCGTGCTGCCGGCCGACAACATTGAACTGCGAGACGTCAAGGTCCTGGGGCTGGAGCGCCAGAAGGGTCCGCCTCCGGCGTGGCTGCAGCCGCGAGGATTCCAGCAAGAACCTCTCTGCTTTCTGGGAGAGACCGATGAGCTGGGCGAAGCGAGCTTTGCGGCGACGATGAACATCCGCAAGCAGGAGATCTCGGTGGATCTGTCGACCGAGGTGGGCATCGCGGCTGGAAAGGCAACCGTTCGTGAACGACTGAGCTACGAGGTGAAATACGAACCGGCCAATGCGCTGAGTATTCGGGTGCCGGCGGAACTGGGCGTGGAGTACTCGCTCGACGGGCAGGCGGTTTCGGCGGTCAGCAGCGAACAATCGACCGCGGCGGAGGGGCCCATCTCGCGCAGGATCGTGTTGCCGGGGCCGCGTCAGGGGCGACTGGAGTTGACGGCGGACTATACGGTTCCGATCGAGAAGCTGGAGCCGTTGACGTCGGTCTCCTGCATCGTTCCGCTGATTGTGCCGGAAGGTGCGACGTTTACGGGGCACCGTCTTCGAGCCACCGTCGAGAGCGGGATCGGTATCTGGGTGCGCGGGAGCGTGTGGCAGGAAGTCGGCAATCAGCGGGGGAGCTACGCGGCGGCGACAATCACCGAGTTCGCAGCCGACACGCCCGAGAACTGCATTATGCTCGGCGTTCACCCGGTGGACCTGGACACGCTGGGGTCGGCGGTGATCGATGCGGCGTGGTTGCAGACGATCATGACCAGCAGCGAGCGCCGCGATCGCGCGGTCTACCGTTTCACGAGCGATCGGAACCGCTTGACGGTTTCGCTGCCCAACGGGGCGGACACGAACCGCCTGGTGGTTCGGCTGGACGGGAAAGAGCTTCGCAGAGAGGCCGATTATTCGCTCGAACCCGATCTGAAGTTGCGGGTGAATCTTGCGCCTGAGGAGGCTCCCCGCGAGCGGGTTCTGGATCTCGGTTTCTTCTCGAGATCGCGTCCTCCGCGGGGGAGGATGCACGTGGAGTTGCCCGGGCTGGCCGAAGACGTCTGGGTCCGCCGCTGTTACTGGCAGCTCGTGCTGCCGGGGAACGAACACATCGTCACTGGACCGAAGGACTACACGGCCGAGTACGAGTGGAAATGGAACAGGCTCTGGTGGGGGCGTACCCCGACCATGGAGCAGGCGGATCTGGAGGAGTTGGTGCAGGTCGATTCTGAAGCTCCGGTGCCACGCGGCATGAGCCAGTATCTGTTCAGCGCCTTCGGGCCCGCCAAGCCCGTCGATCTGGTGACCGCGTGTCGGAGCTGGATCGTGGGCGGGGCTTCCGGTCTTGCACTGCTGATCGGACTGGCGGTGATTTACCTGCCGGCGGCACGTCACCCGCTGGCCGGACTTGTGGCGGTGATCGCCGTCGTGGGAGCGGCGGTGGTGTGGCCGGGAGCATCCCTGCTGGCTGCGCAGGCAGCAGGGATGGGACTGGTGCTTTCCCTGCTTGGGGCAATTCTCTATCGCGGAGTGGCCAAGCGCCGACGGCGAACTGTCCGGCGGGACCTGGCCGGTCCGGTCGCGGAAAAAGACTCGGCCCAGACGCTGTTCGGTTCTTCGGAAGTCGAGATTCTGCGCCCCACGGCCAACGAGCCGGACGCAGCGGCAGTTCAGGCTCCAGAAGGTTGACGGGGACGGCAAGAGATGGCCAGCGAGGCTTCGAAGGTGTGGACATCGCCAGGAATCGAGCGATGGCGAGTGCCGGCAGGTGGGCTGCGCCTGGCGGCACGGGCGATGGCGATTCTGATAGCCGTCTGGGCCCTTGTGCAAGCCACCGCCGAGAATGCCGTTTGCCAGATGGAAACACCGGCGACGGGCGGTTCCGCCTCGCCGAAGAGCCCAGAACCGGCAAGGCTGGACTACGTGCTGGTGCAAGGGCCCGAGGAACGGATGGCGGAATGGTGGCCCGACGGCACATCGGACCATATCCGGGTCTCGCCGGGCGATTTTCGCGAGATGCTGCAGCGTGCCCGGCAGAACCTCCCGCCGGCTGTCCGATCTGCCCGTTACGAAGCGCGATTCGAGAATGACGAACTGGTCGGCGGGCAGGCGGTGCTGGAGATCGATCACCTGGGGCCGATCGAGGCGGTTCTGCCGCTCAGTCCATGCAACCTGGCGCTGGGAACGGCGACATGGGCCGACCGGGACCACGTACTGGCTCACCTTGGACTTGCCCCGAACGGGCAGATGGAGCTGCGAGTGCCCCAGGGGGGACGACTGGACGTCAACTGGTCGCTCCGCGGTGTTCGCGAGACCCTGGGCGGAGTTGCTTTTGAGATCAGGCTGCCGCCGAGCCCGTCGTCGCGCCTTCTTCTGACGCTGCCCAAAGATCGAATCCCCGTCGTCTCCGCAGGCATCGTGAAGGAACCGGAAGAGGGGAAGCACGTCTGGGAAGTCATCCTGGGAGGGCTGAACCAGGTGCGGTTGCGGATTGCGCCCAAGGACGATCCGGAGGGGCACAGCCAACTGACCGAGCTTCGGGAGGATATGCTCTACAGTCTGTCGCCAGGCGGGCTTGAACTGACGGTGAAAATGCAGTTCGACGTGCTGGGGCAGCCGCTCGGCCGCCTGGAGTTGCTGGTCGGTTCGGAACTGACGCTGATCTCGGTTCGGGATGGCGACAGGGCGGTCCCGTGGGGCGACCTTTCGGCGACGGCGGGGGCGGAGAAGCGGGTAGTCCTGGAGCCGGAAGAGCCGATCCAGGGTTTGAACCGGGAATTGACCCTGACGGCCCTCGCCAAGTCGGTGCGTCAGGGAGAACCGTGGCGCCTTCCGCGAGTGAAGGTGCAGGGAGTGCATTGGCGCGAGTCGCTTGCGTCGGTCCTGGTCGATCATCCTCTGCGGCTGAACGACGTGACCTCGGAAAATGGCCGCATTCTGCCGTTGCGACCGCAGGCAGCGCGCAAGTCGGCGGTCGGGATCGATGTGGAGCTGTATTCGGGAGACGCGAGGATCGACGTGGTTGTCGGCCAGGAGCGTATGCCTCCGAAGGTCGACTACGGGGTACTGATCGAGATGAGCGGGGGCCAGATCCAGGGGCTTCAGACCATCGTATTCGAAGCGGCGGAGGAGGAATACTTCCAGCTCGCCGGCAGAGTAACGGGCCCATGGGTCGTGGACTCGATCCAGGCCACTCCGCCCGAGAGAATCGCCGACTGGCGAGTGGAGCCGGATGGAGAATCGGGGGGTCAGCTCCTGGTGGATCTGGCCCAGCCTCTTTCGGCCGAGTCGCCTGTTGAGCTCGCGATATCGGCGCGCCGCTTGGAGACCACAGAGGGGAAGAGCTATCCTTCGCGCGACATGATTCCCGTGGAGTTCGATTCCAGCCGGCCAAGGACCGCCCTGGTAGCGCTGCATTCGCCCGAGCCTTACCAGATCGAACTGAGCGGAACGGATGGAGTCGTCCAGCGAGAACCGCAGGATCTTTCCCTGCGGGAGCACCAGTTGTTTCCCGATCTGCTGGCGGAACTGCCGCGATGCAAGATCTACGTTCACGAGGGGGACGAGGGACTGGGTATCCAGATTCAGCCCCGCCCGTCCGTCTACTCGGCCGAGATCGACGCTCTGGTATCCGTGTCGGGCTCCCAGGCAAGCGAGAGCTATGTTTTCCGGATCGATCCGGAGGCGACCAGGCTGGAAGAGGTCGCCGTAGAAATGATGCGGCGGCCGGGGGTTCCGGTTCGATGGGAATTTACCACTGGCGACGAAGCCCGGCTGATTGCGGGTTCTCCCGACGGCTCGTCGAGGGACGGATTGAAACTGGATCGCTGGGAAGTGCGGCTTCGCCCCAGCCGCAGCGAACCGTTCGAGATTCGCGCGGTGCGGAGTTTCCCGGTAACGGACGAGACACCGATCGGGGTGGCGCGGCTTCCCGAAGCAGCCGGCCAGAGAGGACGGGTATCCATCGGCATTTCGGGTGCCGATCCGGTCCGGGTCGAGAACCGCAGCTTCAGCCCGGAGATCCCGGACACCTCGGATGAAGGGAACGCGATCGCCAGATCGGTTTACCGGTATGATCCGGAGCAAATCGATTCCTCCGGCAAAGCCCCGCTGGTTCTGAGGGTTGACACGGCTCCTGCGAGTCTTCCAAGAGCATGGATCTGGCTGTGCCAACTGGAATCGCGTCTGGAGCCGACGGGACGCGGCCAGCACGTGGCGACCTATCGTGTGGAAAGCGCAGGGGCTCCGTTCGTGCATCTGTTGCTGCCGCCCTCAGTGCCAGTTGACTCGATCGAGAGCGTGGAGATCGACGGCCATCGCGCACCGCTGGAATCCTCAACCACAGGGGAGGGAACGAGCCTCGGCGTTCGGCTTCGCGGAGACTGCCGGTTCCACGAGATCACCGTCTGCTACCGAACGGACGATGCCGGCTGGTCCGTGGTGCAGCGGTTGAAGACGCCCGTACCCGAGCCGGACCTGCCGGTGCTGAAGAGGAAATGGATCGTCTGGCTTCCGCCCGGGCATCAGATCCTGAACACGAAAGAGATGCTCGATTTTTCGAGCAGCTCGAGGCGATGGCCCCGGTGCGTGCTGGGACCTGTGGGCCGGGCAGGCGAGCTGCAGCCCTTCGACCCGCTTGCAAGCGACTGGTGGCGCTGGCCGGCGACCACGCGAAAGCCCGGAAACATGGCCGGATCGCCGTCCGGCGGCAGCGGTTCGCCGGAATCGGAAGCCATGGATTTCGGCGCGCTGGTGGATCGCGGCGAGCTGGCGGCGGTCTGGTACGACTTGTGGCCGGAAGGGGGCAAGATCGAGCCGCTCGTCGACGTGGCGGCAGTCGAAGCGGAGGGAGTTACCCCCCAGACAAAGATCTCGCTGCCCAGCGGAGGGAACCGGGCGGACCAGGTGGCGAGGCTCCTGAACCAGATGGGGCTTGCGCTGGCGTCTTCGGGGCAGCATATCGTGGTGACAAGTATCCAAAGAGCCGCGGCCCACGGCGAACGGCTTCAGCGCGAGGGAATCGACGTTCTCTGGAAGGTGACCGATGCCGCCTGGGCGGATGAGATCGCACGGGCAAGTTCCGAGGTTTCTTCGCTGCTGGTTTCACCGTCGGGCTGGCTCAAGCTCCCGTCGCAGGCCGTATCTCCCTGGCAGGCATTGAGTCGATCGGGTTACGAGCCGCGCGAGACGACGGGCTGGGCGGCTCGAGAGATGGATCTGACGAGCCTGGCCGATGCGACCGTGGTTGTGGTTGACCGCAACCTGGTCAAGTCGTGTTTGTGGGGCTGCTTCCTGATCGTTGGATTTCTCACCTGGACCGTGGCCATCCGGTTTGCCTGGCTGCCCTTGATGCCGATGGCAGCATTCTTTCTGGGAGCGGCCTACTCGCCGGACTTCTGGACGCCGTGGCTGTCGGCGTGTTTCTGGGGAAGCACGGCTGGTCTGTTCCTTCGTCTGGGCACGATACGACGCCGGGAGAGCCCGGGTCGGATTGTGGGACAACGCAGCGTGACCGATTCGACAAGCCCCACGAGAACGGTTCTGGGTTGCCTGCTGGCAGCGGCAGCGATTGCGGGGGAAGCTGGTGCGCAGACGCCTGCGACGGCGGTCTGGCCAGAGTCTCCCGCGTTGATCCTGGCCCCGCTGGATGAAGATGAGCAGCCAACCGGTTATTTCCTTCCCAAGTCCTTTCACTCGCAACTGCTGGAGCAGGCGGAATCTCCCGATTGGCTGCTGCGAGAGGCGAACTACGAGGGCCGCCTGAGTTGGCAGGCAACCGGCGACCCTTTGACGCTGACGGAGTTTACGGCGGAGTTCGCGCTGGAAATCGCAAGGGCAAACAAGCCCGTGGAAATCATGCTGGGAAAAACGGTCGACGAATGGAGTGTCGAGGGGGTGTGGCTCAATGATCGAAAGGTCGACAAAGAGAAGTACACCTGGGCGGACGGGAAGTTTGTGTTCTCCCCCGAGCCGGCTGACTGGTGCCAGTTGAGACTGCAGCTTCAGCGGATTCCCGGAGTTGGCCTGAATGAGAACGGCTTTCATCTGAGCATCCCGCCCTTGATGACATCGCGTCTGAGGCTGGCGATACCGGCCGATGCTCCCGCGGTCGAGGTTCCCACGGCGACAGGCCGTCTGATGCGGGAACCGTTGAGTCTTGAGGCCGAACTGGGGCCGGTCGATCGGCTCACGGTCAAGTGGCCGCAAACCGGGCGTGCCAACAGCGGCCGAGCCACTCGCGTCAGCGAGTTGCTCTGGCTGAACGTTACTCTAGGGGGGGCACTGATTGATGCCCAGTTCCAGTTCGACGTTGGCCTGGATTCGCTGAGCGAGCCGGTACTGGTCCTCGACCCGCGGTTGAACCAGCGGGGCAAGTATGAGGTCGAAGGGGCGAGGTTGGCGGACGTGCTGCCCGAGGAGCAACCGTTGTCCAGTGCCGGACACGTGCAGGCCAGGCGGCAGAGGCTGTCTCTCACGGAGGTCGTGGGCCCGAAAGTCATCGTTCGCTGCCAATTCCAGGTGCTGGGCACGTCCGGCGTGGGGAACCTGCGGTTGCCGACTCTGCGGAGCGAAGGGGTTGAAGTTTCGCAGCGTTGGGTAGCGGCGACGGTCGGGCCGATGCTGCAATACGAGCAGACTCCTTCGGGACAGGTCTCGGCGATCAACGTGGATGAGTTCGTGGACGCCTGGGTTGGAGAGGCGGATCCGCCGATGGTTGCCGTCCAGCTCAACAGCGAGGATGCGTCCTTCGAACTGGGCACGAAGCCGAAAGCGCCTCAGAGCACGGCCAAATGGCAGATGTCGGTGGGGTATGGTCTGAACGAAACGCGGTATCAGTATCGGGCCAGCGTCGATACCACCCAGGGCTACTTGTTCCAGCATCGCCTGGCGGTGCAGCCAGACCTGGTGATCGACGAAGCGGCAGCGACCGTGGGCGATGTGCCGGTGGTGGTCCGCTGGGCGCGTCCCAGCCGCGAGCAGATCGTGCTGTTCTTCGACGCGCCCGTGAGCGGCCGCCACACGGTGGAGGTGCGCGGTCACGTCTCCGGCAAAGGCGAGCGCCGCGAACTGCGAGCCATCACGCTCCAGGGCGTGACCAACGAACCAGGCGCGATCGATATCTACCGGGATCACGAAGCCACGGTCACTCTCGAGTCGGTGGAGGGAATGAAGGATTTCGGGCCGCCCGGCGACATTGCTGCGGACGGCAGGCAAGGGAGGATCGTCACGCGATGGGGAGTGGACGGACAGGGTACGGTCAGTGCGATCGCCCACGTCAAGGCGAACATTCCCGAGGTCGTGTTCCACGAACAGGTGATTTCGATCCGCAAGACGCCCGACGGATGGACGGCCGACTTCGACTGCCGCCTGGAGGTGCGGGGCGGAATCGTGGACCGCATCACGATCGAGACCTCGAAGGCCTGGCCGGGGCCTTACATCGTGAGTTCCGAGCTGATCAAAGAGTCGATCGACGGGGAGCGGCAGGAACTGGTCCTGAGACCGCCGTTGCGAAGCCAACTGGAGTTCTCCGTATCCGGGCCGCTCGTGCCGGAGAGGGGCGGGGACATCTCGGTTCCGCGAATTCGCCTGAAGAGGCTGAACAACGTCGAGCGCATGGACAAGGCCGACCGACTGGTTGTGCTGC
This sequence comes from uncultured Planctomycetaceae bacterium, assembly GCA_964563135.1. Taxonomy (GTDB): domain Bacteria; phylum Planctomycetota; class Planctomycetia; order Pirellulales; family Thermoguttaceae; genus JAAYAY01. The sequence goes on along the minus strand of CAZLWV010000077.1, from coordinate 13,026 downwards.
CTGTGGGCCCGATTCCGGCCATTGCGTGGGATCACACCGGGCTGTTGCCAACGAACGTGCCGACCCGCATTGTGGCCAAGGCGCCGGGACTGGCCTGGGAGGCCTACCGGGTGGAGCAGGATGACTTCCGGGCAACGGTGCGCCGCAGCCCGGATCCGGCACAGGTCTGCTTTGCCGACGTGCGGATCGGTCTGGACCAGAGTGGCGAGGGCTGTGTCGTGGCCCTGCTCGACGTGGAGGCCGGCGATCGCGACTGGTGTGTTCTGCGTGTGCCTCCTCCGTGGCAACTGGTGGCGGTCTCCAACCGGGGCGTTCCCCAATTGCCGCAGAAGAGGGGCGAGGATACGTGGCAGATTCCGCTGGGGCGGACGGCGCTGCCGCAGCGGCTCGAACTGGTGCTGGCGGGAACGGTCCCCCTCGACGAGCGCGGGGGGGCGAGAATCGAGGCGTTTCCGCAGCTCGAGGGTCTACCCATCCAACGATCGTTGTGGACGTTGTCGGGAGAGGCACAATTCGAGGTGGCCGGCGCCGTGGAGCCGGTCAGGCGGGAACAGGCTGCCATCGCGCGGCTTCGCAATGTGACCGGGCTCATCCATCGCGCCGCGGATCGTCCCGGGTGTTCGTTGGAGGATGAACCGTCCTGGTACCGAGGCTGGTTCAGCCAGTGGATCACGGCCCAGCAGGACGCGCAGGCTGCCCTGGCACTGGTGCCGGAGGCCACCGTGCAGGCCGAGCGAACCGAACTGGAGGGACTCGACGGGGAACGGCAAGCCCTTGTCAGGCAACTCAACGCCTCGGCTATCTGGGAGCAACTGGCTAAATCGTCTGCATCAAGGATCGATCCCGGGGTTTTGTGGACCCGCATGGATGATCGGGGCGCAGCGAGATACTACTTCGCCAAAGACGGTGCCTCTCCGCTGGTTCTGAGGATCGATTCGCCACGATCCAGAGAGGGTGGGTCCCTGGCGGTGTCGCCGATCATGTGCGTGTCGGCCGTGTTGCTGACGCTGCTGGTGTTCTGGACGACGGGAAGGATCCATCGCTGGCCGCATCTGTGCGGTACGGTGCTGGGACTGTGCTGGTGGCTTTGGCTCTGGCCGAGCTTCTTTGGTCTGCTCCTGGTGGCGGTGAGCCTGGTTGCCGCCTTGCGCTCCGACTGGCGTCGACCTCGGTCCAGCGGATCGGCGATCCTTCGGCTCAGTCCCACCGGCCGGGTCTGAATGGCAAGTCGCGGCCCGGGCGAACTGCCAGTGCCAGCCTGCAGGTATATGCTCGTCTGGGTGGTTCCATTCGAAGGCCCGGCCAGTGGACCGATTTCCCGCAGAATGCCGGGTTTTTTCCCGATAGGGATAAGGGGAAACCTCGGATTTCGAACCGCTGCGACGAGCCGGGGGGCCAGCGATGAAAACCGGCGGATGTTGCTTCCGCCCAGTTCGTCTTGGCAGGATTCGGCCGTTGTGATAGCCTACTGAGCAATCGATGAGAGCGGCGTCCGCGGAAGCAGGATTGCTTCCTGCCGCAGTGATTTGTGGCGACCCCGTGCCGGGCGGTTGCCGGGCGCTTATGGCACACTCCAGCCTGAAGTGTTGGGCCGACAAGGAGGGAGGCCGACATGAGTTCCGATCAAAAACAACTCGTTCGTACTCACATCCGCTGGATGATCCGGCGGGATATGCCTGAGGTTCTTGCGATCGAAGCGGCAAGCTTCGAGTTCCCGTGGCTGGAGGACGATTTCATCCGTTGCCTCCGGCAGCGAAACTGCATCGGCATGGTTGCCGAGCACGACGACCGGGTTGTCGGCTTCATGATCTACGAGCTGAACAAGAACCGCATCCAGGTACTCAACTTTGCGACGGCGCCCGAGATGCGCAGGCGCGGAGTGGGGACGCAGATGGTTCACAAGCTCGTCGGCAAGCTTTCGGCCCAACGGCGAACAAGGATCCTTCTGGAAGTCCGCGAGACGAATCTTGCGGCCCAATTGTTCTTCCGCGACAGCGGATTCCGAGCGATCTCGGTGCTGCGAGACTACTACGAAGATACGCCGGAGGACGCGTACCTGATGCAGTATCGGTACATGTCGGAGGAACTCGACGTGTTCCAGCCCGTCAATCGCATTGCCCGACTGGCCGGTTGACGATCGTGCTGCAAACGGGCCGGCCCACCATGGGGCCGGCCGGCGGGGGCAGGCATGTTCGGGCGACTCTCCACATCGCCCGGCAGAGATTCTATCAGGATCGTGCCCCCCGATGGCCCGGGAAACAGCCCGAGCGCCTCTTTCTCTTGCCGGGCGAACCGCTCTTCCGGCCCACTACCCGTACTATACTTGGGTGGCGGCTTTCTTGACTTTCCGCAGGTACACCCACGGTCTGCGCGAAAAAGCACCCCTTTCAGGAAGAACCATGGTCGAATGCTTCTGGCAACAGGGCCCCAACAGGGGTGACGCTGGCAGCGATCGTAGCGAAGATGACGCCCGGATACGGCGCCGCGTGCTGCACGTGGTCAACGGCCAGCACTACGCGGGGGCCGAGAGGGTACAGGATCTGCTCGGCGGGGCCCTGCCGCGGTTCGGGTATGAAGCGGGTATTGCCTGCGTGAAGCCGGGCCAGTTCTCGGAAACTCGAAAATACCGGCTGGTTCCCCTTTGGGAGTGCCGCATGCGGCACCGACTGGATCTGCGCCCGGCGTGGTGGCTGAAGCGGCTTGCCAGACAGCAGCACTTCGATCTGATCCACGCGCACACGCCGAGAGCCCTGATGGTGGCGTCGATTGCGGCTGCGATGGCACGCGTGCCGCTGGTCTACCACATCCACAGTCCGGCAGCGGCTGACACGACCAGCCGGCTGCGCAACAGCGTGAACGCCCTGATGGAACGGGCGAGCCTGGCAATGGCCGGTCATCTGATCGCGGTCTCCCGCAGCCTCCGCGAGAGATACCTGGGGATGGGTCTGGCGGCAGAGCGGATCACGGTCGTGTCGAACGGCGTCCCCTGCAGCGAGCTCCTGCCGGCGCGGCCGCGGCTGCCGGGCGAACCGGTCGTGTTTGGAATGGCGGCCCTGTTCCGGCCCCGCAAAGGACTCGAGATCCTGCTGCGGTCGATGGCCGACCTGCTGGCCGCCGGTCATTCGCTGAGATTGCGGGCGATCGGCCGATTCGAGTCGGCGGAATACGAACGGCAGGCCAAAACCCTGGCGGTCCAGTTGGGCGTGAACGACGCAATCGATTGGACCGGTTTCAGCAGCCCTATCGAGAACGAGCTCGCCCAGATCGACTGCTTCGTTCTGCCCAGCCTATTCGGCGAGGGATTGCCGATGGTCGTGCTGGAAGCGATGGCATGCGGCCGACCGGTGATCGCAACCGATGTGGAAGGTACCCCAGAGGCGATATGCGACGGGAAGAACGGGCTGCTCGCCCGGGCAAACGACCCGGCGAGCCTGGCCCTGGCGATGAAGCGGGTGGCCGGCGGCCAGATCGACCTGGAAGCCCTTGCGAGACAGGCGGCCGACGATCAGCGGCAGCGATTCTCGGTGTGCTCCATGGCGCGCGGAGTGGCCGGAGTCTATGACCGGGTCCTGGGAATGCCGGAAGCCACGGCCTGCGGGCAGCGCCAGATTGCGCCGTGCATCCTGTCGACAACAGCCTCGCCCCTGGCCGGAACCGGGGCCATGCTGCCGCCGAGCGAACCGGTCACATCCAGCGAAGCATTACCGGTGTGACCTCGAGCTGCGGCAGGCGCACCAGGGCTATCGAAGGCTGCTGGCAACGAGCGAAGGCCCCGGGATTGAGGATCAGCGTCTGGCCGGCCAGATGCCACTGGGCGCGGTGGGTATGACCGTGGGCAATCAGATCCCACGGGCCTTCCGCGAGCAGGTTCTCCACGGCCAGATGGCTATCGCCATGGAGAAAGGCGATCTTTCGCCCTTCCAACTGCAACTGCCCCACCCGCCCGTGAAAAGTTTGGCCGGCCGCCTCAACGGCCATCTGGAGCCTCACGGCACTGTCGCAGTTCCCGGCGACAAAATGGGCGGCAAACGGCCGGAAGAGTCCCACGATCGCTGAATCGCCCACATCTCCACAGTGGATCACCTGCTCCACGCCGTTGTCTTCCATGACGCGCACCGCCTCGGCCGTGGTGTCGAATTGCCCATGGGTATCGCTGACAACACCGATAACGACACCGCTTCCGCGTGAAGCAGCAACGCACCCCTCTTCGCGGCGACCCATTCTCTCACTCCGAGCGGATGACAATCTCGGCGACAACCGTCGACGATTTAATGGATATTTGCATGGAAGACGCTTGTGGCCACCTCGCGGGAAGCCGCACAAGGCCGGGCTTCGGCCCGCCCCCCTCGCAGAGTGACTGTGCAAGCGTCGATCGGCGGCTGCGGCAGGCTTGCTGGAGGCGCAGTAGAGCGCTCTGCGACTGGCAACGTCGGGGGTCCGGCCATCACCGGGCCGGCAACGTGGGTGCGGCAGCCTGGCCGATTCTAACAGAACAGACAGGACCGCAGCAATCATCCGGCAGACCACAACCGCACTGCTCCCATCCTCACATTTCCGAACGTCTACGTCATCCGGCACTGGTCATAACCCCTACCTCCGCTTCGGCCGCCGGCTGATGTCGGGCATGGGTTCGACCGGTTTGAGCGAGGACTCCCAGGCGTCGAGCATCTTGCGATGGTCAGCCACAACGTCGGCCAGGGCGGGATCATCATACAGGTTCTTCATCTCCCACGGGTCGACTTCCATGTCGAAGAGCTGCTCGACCGGATCGCCTGGGTAGCGGACGTATTTGTAGCGATTGGTCCGCAGCATCCGCCCGTCGATGTGATGCTCGCTGCTGACAAAGTCGCGCCAGGTGGTCGATTTCTGCTCCAGCAGCGGCCGCAGGCTACGTCCCTGACTGTCGGGTGGGGCGTCGAGTCCGGCGTAGTCGCTCAGGGTGCAGATCACGTCGAGCCCCGAGACGAGGTGCTCCCCATCGACGACACCCTCGGCCACCCTGCCCGGGCAGGATACGATCATGGGAACCTTGACCGATTCTTCGTACGGGTACCACTTCTGCACGTGGCTGTGCCGCCCGCGGCCGTCGCCGTGATCGGAGGTGAACACGACGACCGTGTTGTCGGCCTGGCCGGAGTCGTCCAGGGCGTCGAGGATCCGTCCGAGATCGGCGTCGGCCATCTCCACCTGGCGATAGTAGATGTAAAGGTAGTAGCGCCACTGCTCGTCGGAAAAACCCTTATAGGCCATCTTGTCCAGTTTGGCCGGTGCGGGCGGGCGGGACTTGTGGTTGGGTGGCAGCTCCGGCAGCTTGCCCACGAGGGCCTCAAACGGCAGCTCTTTCGGCACGAGCCGCGGCCCCTGGATGGCCCAGTAGCAGATATCGTGGGGCTGCATCAACGAAGCGACAAGGCAGAACGGCGTCTTGCTGGTGCGGCTCTTGAGGAACGACTCGCCCCAGCGGGAGACCACCGTATCGACCAGGTCGCCCTGCCCGGCCCCGACGGGCAGAACCTCGAAACCGGCGATCTTCGTGGGATAACCGTCCGGGATGTGCCATTTTCCGCCGTAATAGGACTCGTAACCGGCCCGGGTGAGCCATTGCCCCAGGTTGGGGCAGCTCGGATGGATCGCCCGATTGTTGGAGATCACGCCCGTTTCGACCGGCATCCGGCCGGTGAAGAGCGAACTTCGGGCGGGCGAGCACACGGGACTGGTGCTGTGCGACCCGGTGAAGCTGACGCCGCGACGGATGAGCCGGTCCATGTTGGGGGTGTGAACGTCGGGGCAGCCGTGGGCGGCAATCGCGTCGAGCCCGAGCTGGTCGCAGATCACAAACAGGAAGTTCGGCTTCGAACCTGCAAGGGCCGGTAGCTCGGCGGCTTCCGTCGACGGCGCTAGTCCGGCCGCAAAGACGCCGGCGCCCGCCGCGGTGGCTTGCAGAAACTGCCGGCGATTGGTCCGGAGGCGGCGATTCTGGGTTGAAGAGTGCATTGTTTTGGCCTTGGTTCGGAGGTCAACGGTGTCGGCAAGTGGTGCGCGGTTGCTGGGAGATGCACATGTTGTCAGATGGAGGCCGTCTGCTGGCGGGCCGTCGCTCCCTGGTCTGAAAAACGCGTTTTGTTGGGCGTTCCTGCCGTGAATGCAGAATGCGTCCTGGGGTGTTTTTCGCTTTGGCCCACCCTACCGAGAAACCCGACCTCATGAGGTGGGACGTACCATGTGGTGGGCCGCGTTGGGGTTGTGATGGAGCTGGGCTGGCGGCAATGAGGTGATCCTGGGTTGTGCAGTAGGGGCTGGTGTTGGTCCACTTGGCCCACCCTACCAGGAGTCGAGGATGTAGACTTCGAGGCCGGCAATGACGAACAGGAGGCGTCCTTGATCGTCGGTCCAGTAGACCCAGGGGACGATCCCCTCGCCGAGTTGTTCGAATCCGTGCAATGTGACTTCTTCGCCCCCCGTCGTGGCCCGGCGAGCCTGGCCGATGCGCCCCTTTTCGAGTTTCTGCCCGGACTGTTCCTGCACGCGACTCTGGCCCAGGGTGACGACCGACGACTTGCGCAGCGCGATGGTCTGGCGCTGCTTGATCTGATCGAAATGATCGAGCATTGTGAACCGGATCGGCTCGGCTTTCTGCCGCGGCATTCGCATCACGGCGTCCCAAAGGGCCCAGTTGATTGCCAACGGGCCGTTGATCGCCAGCCGCCACGTGCCATGGTCGTCGACCACGTCGACACGCCCTTCAGACACTTCCGCCCGCTTGGCGATCCGGGAGGTGGGATAGGGCCTGCCTTCGGCGTCGACCACCTCGACCGAGTATTCCCATTGGACGGGGGTCGCCAGAGTATCCGTCTTGCAGCGGATCTTGCCGGCAACCTTCTGCACGGTTCCCGGCCCGTTCTTCTTGTAGTTCAGTGTCAGCTCGGCTTCGCCCTCCTGAAGCGGCTTTCGTGCCAGGGTCATGCTGCCCACCAGTCCGCCGGGCACCGGTCCCTGCGCCAGGGAAGTGAACGAGTAGACTCCGTAGTCAAGCTGCCACTGGCCGTTGGGTTCGAACGGCTCTTTGGGGATCCGGAAGCCCATCAGCCGGGCCGAGATGAACTCCAGGCTGAAATCGTTCCCGAGCATGGCGGCTTCGATCATCACGGTTCTCTCGTCACAAATCTCGTTTCTGGATGGACCCGTCCTGCTTCCTGTATACACGATCCGCGGCCCGCAATCATCCCTGGGGCGTGGACTTGCCGCCAGGGAGCCGAAAGCCGCGGTGGCATGCCTGCCGCCGAAATGCATGTGTGTGCAGACTGCCGGCGGGAAACGTGCCGTTCATGCAGTGGGGAACCACTTCCTGAAGTCGATACCGCCCTCGGGACGCAGAATCCGGGCGTGACTTGCCTGCCGGTCCCAGCGGCACTATGTTCAGACGAAAGGAGGAATTCTCATGCCAGCACAATATTCGACGAATCCGCGTGGGATTGCCCAGGAGCGAGAGACGATCGGCCCGGCGCCCCGTTCGAAACCGACGGCCATGCGATGTTCGGCACCGTTTCTCGGTTTGCTCGTCTCGCTCTGGGCACTCAGCACAACCGGCCTGGCCGCGGAGGCAATCCCGGACCTGGTGATTTCCGACTTCGAGTCGCTCGACGGCTGGCAGGGCCTGGAGCTGGATCACGACCAGTTCAAAGAAGGCAAGGCGTCGGGCCTGTGGTGCAAGATGCCAGAACGGCCGGCAGCCACGATTTCGGACATCCCTCACCAGTGGAACCGGCATACGGCGGTGAGTTTCTGGATGTACAACGCGAGGAAGGTCGATGCGGCGTTCATGCTGATCCTGAGTTCGGAGAATCCGGCCAGCGACGGCGAGGATTACTACAGTCTCAAGCTCCGCCTGGACCGCTGGACGGGCTGGAAGCGGTTGATCGTGCCGCTGAGCGAATTCGGCGCCGCCCGGGAGCCGCTGGGCTGGGACCAAATTCAGCGGATCCATTTCACCGCCAGCGGCTGGGACAACCAGCCACACCCGGACGCGGAAGTCCGATTCGACGATTTCCGCCTCATGGACATCGATCGGGTGCGGGGACCGAGGATGTCGGATGAAGAATTGTTCGACGCCATGGACCTGGAACGCCCCGACATGGGCGCTGTGAAACGGGCGGTTGGCCAGGGCGATTTCGCCGCAGCGAAGACGGCCTGGCTCGAGCATCTGCGCTCACGGCCGAAGCCGCTTTGGACGGTCGACTGGCGCCAGCGCCCCAGTCGCAACCGAACCGCCCCGGCCGGTGGCTCCGACGGCCCGGACTACTACTCGCACGGACTTCGCGTCGACTGGACTGGCTGGAAACAGTTCCGTTGGACGAAGAAAGACTTTGGCTCGGCCCGCAAGCCGATCGGTTGGCACTGGATCGATTCGATCACGATCAACGCCAGCGGCTGGGGGCACGAGCCCGATCCGGAGACGGTCCTCTACTTCGACGACGTCCGCCTGGTCGGCCGAGAGAAGAGCATTGACCTGGGCACGTTCGAAAGCGGCACGAGCGGCTGGACCGGACTGGCGGTCAGCAAGGAACAGGCCAGGAGCGGCGAATCATCGGGCAAGTGGGCCCGGCAAAACCTGCAGACGGCGATTCGCACGACCGAAGCCCCCACCGACTGGACCGATGTGGAGGCACTGGAGTTCTGGTGCTACTCTCCGAAAGCCACCCGGGCTGAGCTGACCATGATCCTGAGCAGCGACCGGCCGGACTTCTCCCGGGCCGAGGAGATTCTCAAACACCTCATCCAGGGCCACGATTTCGGCCCCGACATCGACTGGGAAGCCGACCCCAACCACTATCGTGAGTGGACGTATTCGATCAATCGCTTCTTCCACTGGCGGACCCTCGCAGAAGCCTACTGGGAGGGGGGCGAGGAGCGGTTCGCCAAGGAATTGTGCGACCAGTGGGTCGACTGGGTCGAGAAGAATCCGGTTCCGCTGTTCACCTCGGGAAACAGCTCCTACACGTGGCGCACGATCGAATGCGGAATCCGGCAGTCGACCACCTGGCCCGACTGCCTGTACCGAGTGCTCGACTCCGAGCATTTCACCCCCGAAGTGGCGGCCGTGATGACCAAGAGTATGATCGAGCACGCCCGTCATCTGATGAACTGGCCGACCCGTGGCGGAAACTGGCTGACGATGGAGTCGAACGGCCTGGGTACGATCGGGATTCTGCTCCCGGAGATGAAGGAGGCTGCCCAGTGGCGCGATACCGGGCTGGAACGGCAATACAAGGAGCTCGACAACCAGGTCTATCCGGATGGTTCCCAAATTGAATTGACAACCGGCTACCACCAGGTTTCGCTGAACAACTTCCTGGGCCTGGCCTCGACGGCCATTCTCAACGGCGTGCCGCTTCCCGGCGACTATTACGCAAAACTGCGACGGATGTTCGATTACAACCTCTATGTGCAGATGCCCAACGCAGAGACTCCAGCACTGAACGACGGAGGAACGTCGGGCATCACCGGCAGCATGGAAACGGCCTTTGAACTCTACAAGGATCCCGTCTTCGACTGGGCCGCCTCGCGGGGCACGCGTGGAACTCCACCCGACCACACGAGCCACTACTTCCCATACGCCGGGCAGATGGTGATGCGGAGCGGCTGGGATCCGGAGGTCCGATACCTCATCATGGACGCCGGGCCTTTTGGCTACGGTCACCAGCACGAGGACAAGCTCAGCCTGATGATGTACGCCTTCGGCAAGATCCATCTGATCGATCCGGGCAACTATGCCTACGATTCGAGCCCCTGGCGACGCTACACGATCGACACGCCAGCCCACAATACGGTCATGGTGGACGGCCAGCCCCAGCGCCGGCGCGACCGGCCGCGGGAGACCTACCGGGTCGACGGGCCCCCGGCAACCAACGTGTGGCGAACCAGCGACGCACTCGACTATGCGGCCGGGCAGTACGACGAAGGCTACGGCGACAAGGGTGCCATCCGTGTGACCCATCGCCGCGAGGTTCTGTTCGTCAAGCCGGCCTATTGGCTCGTGGTCGACAGCTTCAGCGGCGAAGGCCCGCATCGCTACGAATCGCTCTTTCATTTCGATGCGGACGAAGCCCAGATCGATGCCGACGGCCGGACCGTGCGTACGATCGATCCGGCGCCGAATTGCCTGATCGCCGCAGCCGGACAACCAGGCTTGAGCCTCGAGATCGTCAAGGGGCAGACGGAGCCGGCGCTGCAGGGATTCGTGGCCGGGCAGCGTTGGCGGCCGAGTTGGAAGACTCCCCAGGCCGAGCGGCCGGAGCACGGCAAGCGGGAGGTCCCCACGGCTGTGTTTACGCTGGCGGCGGAGGGACCGGCCCAACTGGTCTATGTCGTCATGCCCTATCCCCAGGAAGCGACGCCTTCTGTGGAAATCGAATCCACCAGGGCGGACGACGGTTTGACGAACGTGAGATTGAGCCTTCCGAACGGTATAGTGGACGAAATCCACCTTGGCGAAACGGCCCGCGTCATTCGCACGCCCAAGGGTGGCAAGGCGGCCGAGTGGGCCAGTCTGGGAACAAAGCCATAGCAGACAGTACCTTGTGAGACCTCTATGAAACGCATTCCTCCAATCAGCCTTTTCGCGATGCTCCTGTCTACGGTGCTTCCTGCTGCCGAACCGACTGGTGTCGCGTTCGACGGCATCACCAATTACGCCGAGGTCGGCGACGGGTCGCTCTTCGACCTGGACTCGTTCACGCTGGCCGCCAGGGTGAAACTCGATAAGGCAGACGGTTCGCAGATCATCCTCAGCCGCGGCGAGGCCGGCAAGCTGTTCACACTCTACGTCTACAGCGGCACCGTGCGGATGCTGGTGGAATATGCAACCGACAAGTACACCCATGCCAATGTGCCCGTGCCGCCGACCGGCAAATGGGTTCATCTGGCCGGCACCTACGACGGCCAGGCGATCAAGCTCTATGTCGACGGGAAGCTGGAGGCGGAAACCAAGGCCGTCGGACGGATTCCCCAGTCGGACGCCCCCCTGATGATCGGAGCGATCTCGGCGGGAAGCCGGGTTCTCGATGGGCAGCTCGACCGGGTGTGCATCTGCCGGGAGGCACTCGATGCCGACTCCGTGGCCAGGCTGGCGGAGGGCACGCCGCCGAAGGCCGATTCTGTCGTGGCCTTCTGGACGGCTGAAACGGCTGGAGACCAGGTGTGGAAGAGTGCCACAGCCGGTGGGCCTGATGCGGCCAGGAAAACGGGCAGTCTGCTCATCTGTTGCAAGACAGACGGTTACCGGGGCATCTGGTATTCCAATCAGGCCCAGGGGGACGAGTACGTGTTCAAGTACAGCGGCGGCCTCGGCACGTACTGCGCCAAGCACCGGCCGTTTGCCATCTACGCCCCGGAAGTCGACAAGACCTTCTTCTGCTACGGCGGCACCGAGGGGGAGGGGAAGCGGCGGACGCTCCTGCACATGGTCTCCTACTACGACCACAAGACGGGCATGGTGCCCCGTCCCACGGTCCTGCTCGACAAACACACCGACGACGCCCACGACAACCCGGTGATTTCGATGGACGAGCGGGGCTACCTCTGGATCTTCTCCAGTTCCCACGGAACGGGCCGGCCGTCCTTCATCTCCGTCAGCAAACAGCCCTACTCCGTCGACGATTTCGAACTCGTCCAGATCACCAACTTCTCCTACACGCAGCCCTACTATCTCCAAGGGCAGGGGTTCTTCTTCCTGCACACCCGCTACGGCGAAGGGGGCCGGCAACTGTTCCAGATGACCTCCCCTGACGGCCGCACCTGGAGCGAAGGTGAGAAGCTGGCGATGATCGAGATGGGCCACTACCAGGTGAGCTGGCCCTGCGGCAACAAGGTGGGAACCGCCTTCAACATGCACCCCGCGCCGGATGGCCTCAACTGGCGCACCAACCTCTACTACATGGAAACCGAGGATTTCGGAAAGACCTGGCGCAACGCCCAGGGGGAGAGACTCCGGTTGCCGCTCACAACGGTCGCCAGCCCAGCCCTCGTCCACGACTACCGCAGCGAAAAGCGCAACGTCTATATGAAGGACGTGGCCTACGACGCCGAGAGGCGGCCCGTCATTCTCTTTCTCACCAGCGGCGGCTGGCAGTCGGGGCCGGTCAACGATCCAAGAACCTGGCAAACTGCACACTGGACCGGCCAGGAGTGGGAGATCCGCAGCGTCACCAATTCCGACAACAACTACGATACCGGCTCCCTCTACATCGAAGAAGACGGCCTCTGGCGGGTCATCGGCCCCACGGAGCCCGGCCCCCAGCGCGGCAACACCGGTGGTGAAGTGGCCATCTGGACGAGTCGCGACCAGGGAGCCACCTGGACGAAAGTCCGCCAGTTGACTCACGACAGCCAGTTGAATCACGGCTACTGCCGCAAGCCGGTCAATGCCCACCCCGACTTCTATTCCCTCTGGGCAGACGGGCACGGCCGGCAGCTCTCGGAATCGCGGCTCTATTTCTGCAACCGGGACGGCAGCCGAGTGTGCATGCTGCCGGTGAAGATGGACGGGGATTTTGCCGAACCTGTGGAAATCAGCCGGTAGCGGCGAGTGGCGATCCAGGAGAGTGGCAGTGCTGTCAGGAGAACGAGCAGCAGGAGGGTGCGCAAGCCGAATTGGGGCCAGTGTCGCAATCTTCTGAGCGTTTCCGGCTCAAGTCGCGGGTGTTTCGGTCATGCCCGCTCCAGCGCATCCTCCAAGGCCTTGGCCACCGTGCGGATCGCCTTGATGCGGGCATAGAGCTTGCAGTTCGCCTCCAGGATCGTCCAGGGGGCGTAGGTTGTGCTCGTTCGCTGGAGCATCTCCACCACACACATCCGGTACTGCTCGTACTTCTCCCGGTTCCGCCAGTCCTCTTCCGTGATCTTCCACTGCTTATCCGGCGTCTGCTGACGGACTTCGAACCGGCGGAGCTGCTCTTCCTGGTCGATGTGCAGCCAGAACTTGATGATCGCCGTGCCGAAATCGGCCAGTTGCTTCTCGAACTCGTTGAT
>CAZLWV010000076.1:22295-36403 GCA_964563135.1 uncultured Planctomycetaceae bacterium | reverse complement strand
TTTTCCCTGTTGCACGGCCGCATCGGCGCCGGACCGGTCCACATCTCGTAATCCAGCGTTGCCGGCGGCGGCTCGTCAGGCGGGTTGCTGATCCCCCGCCGCCCGTAACAATACGTCTCCACCAGTCCGATCCGGCCCAGACGGCCCTCCTGGATGAGCTCACGGGCTTCGATCAGGTGATGGGTGCTCCGCCGCTGGGTGCCCACCTGCACCACCCGGCCGTGCTTGCGAGCTGCCGCAACCATCGCCAGGCATTCCACCACGTCCACGCCGATCGGTTTCTGCACGTAGACATCGGCCCCGGCCTCCACCGCGGCGATCATCGGCAGGGCGTGCCAGTGATCGGGCGTGGCGATGAGCACGATGTCCAGATCCTTCTCCTTGAGCATCTCCCGGTAGTCGCCGTAGGTGCGGGGCTTCTTCTTGGAGACCTGGCGCGAGGCCACAATCTCGGCCCCTTCGGCCACCAACTGCTTGTCGACGTCGCAGAGCGAAATCACCTCGACCGGCGCAACCTGGATCAGCCGCAGCAGGTCCACCTTGCCGTACCACCCGGTTCCGATCAGCCCCACCCGCTTCTTGGAGCCCTCCGGTTCCGCAGCAAAGCCCAGCGATTTTGCCAGGGCCAGCCCGGCCAGTCCGGCCGCGCTGGATTGCAGGAATGTCCGGCGATTTACGGGGGCACGCTTGGCGAAGTCGATTTTCATAGGTGGCAGCCTTTCTGCAACAGACTGATTCGGTTCTGTATCCGCCCCGTGCGAAGGGGCGACCGAAGATCAACTCCCCGATTTGAGCAGAAATGCCGGCATGCTGAAAGATAGAGCCGGCCGCCGGCATTCTTTGCGAAAAATCGGCTTGAAATCTTTGCAGTGGAACGGATTTACAGCTTCGGCAACAGGCTCAACACGGCTTGGCTGGGCCGGGCAATCACGTGGGCGGCAATCAACTTGCCCAACTCGCCCACCCGGCTCTTGCCCGCCTCCACCGCGGCGGTGACGGCGGAAAGCTCCCCCCGCACCACGACCGCCACGTAGCCGCCGCCCAGCTTCTCCTTGCCGACCACTTCCACGTTGGCCGCCTTGCACGCCGTGTCGATCGCCTCAAACACGGCCGTGAAACCCTGCGTTTCGATCAATCCCAGGGCAAGCAAACGGTCCTGACTCATGGTGCTTTGTTCTTTCTCGCTCAAAGAGGTGTCTGCTTCCGCCAGGAACACGACGTCCTGCTGAATCAGCGGATTGTACTGGCGCGGCGAATCGACGGCCCGCCGGGCCTCATCCGACAGGTCGGTGATCACATGGCTTATCGGGGCCCCTTGCATCGCTTCGGCCACCTGACGGCCTGCCGGAATCGCAGCCAACACCGCGTCGACCGGGCCGGTGATCTTCACGACGACGCCGCAGTAATCGTTGATTTCAACCTGGGTCACCCGGACTGGCGCCGACTTGACCATCACGTCCAAAGCGACGAGCGCCGGCGTCAAGCCCGTGGTCTCCAGCAGTCCGACAGCGCCGCTCATAACAGGTCTTTCCACGCGATATTATGGAACCCCGCATATTCAGTGAACGGAGGGCTGACAACGGAAGCCCGGGTTCTTCGGAAAACCGCCTGCCCAGCCGTTCATTCAATACGCAAACACCAATAGCCCCGCCCGGCTTGTTCCGGGGGAAGAAGGGTTTGAGAACTTGCCCGGCAGCCCCCCCGCGTGCCCAATACGCTCATTCGTGCCATCCGCCGCCGAAAGGCGGCGAGCAGGCCCGTCAGGGAGGAACCGACCATTTACTCTTGTTGCCGAAGGCCGCCGTGTCAAGCGTCGTCCCGCCAAACGCGGCCGAGCTCCAAGAGCACGTGTGACGCTGACTTGCTCTGAGTTTCTACCTGGTCGGCAGATCCTGTAGGGCCATGATCACCGTGCTGCTTACCTTCTTCTCCGTCAGCAGGATCAGGTCGTCGGCCGTCAGTGCGGCTGCCAGCCAGCCCTTGCGAACGTGCCGGACCAGAACCTGCTCGTCCACCCCCGCCTCCGACATGCGGATCACGTCGGCAATCTGGATGGTGGGGTTCGGCACCCGCTGGGCAGCGGCCGGGGAAGAATAGTTTCCAGAATTGCCGTTGGGCGTTGGGGAGTAGTAGTAGGGGCCATAAGGGGTGGATGCCACCTGTGCGTACACCGTGGCGGGGCAGCCTGCTGTCGGAACCGTGCCGGCCCCAGTGGCCGTGCAATACGGATTCCGGACAGGTGCCGGCGTTGTCGCTGCCGTCGGGCACACAGACGTCGCGGCAGGAGCAACTGCCTGGGGCGGTGCTGGCTGTGGATTGTAGGTAGCGGCCGGCGGAGGCGACGTGTAGCCGGGCGTGGAGCAGGCGTAAGGCGAGCCGGAAGGAGGCCCAACGGCTGCCGGAGCTGCCGCTACCACCGGACAAGCAGACACTACGCCCGAAGCCACGGCAGCGGCAGGTGTTGGCGGCGACGCGTAGGGCACGGTGGAGGGGGATGGCCCGTAGCCTGACCCGCTGCTGTAGGCCGAACCGGCTGGCAGAACGAAGCCCGGCTGCGGACTTGCGACCGCCACAGAACTGAGCGTTGTCCCGGGCAAGTAGGGCGAACGATAGGCATTTCCAACTGGAACTGCCGGCAAGAGACCGTTTGTCGACCCCTGCACAACCGACGCAGTGTCAGAGGCAAGCTTGCTCCCGACGTTGACCAGCCCCCCCGGCACCTCCGCGCTTACCGTCAGGACCGAGCCATCCACGTGGCACTGAAGCGACTGGAATATCTGCCGGACATTGGCATCGAGTTGCTCGATGCCCTGGCTCTGGAAGAGAGCTCGGACGGCAATGCCCACGCCATTGAGTTGCTGCGCCGTAGCCTCGTCGCGACAGATCGCCGACACCCGAACCGCCAGGTCGACGTCGAAGTCCGCTTCGACAGTGATCGCATCGACTCGTTTCAGCAGTTCGTCTGCCGTTGGAATCTCAAACACGTTGGTAGGAGCCAAGGTAACCGGCAGAAACGAAAACGTCGCGCCGGCATCATCCTTGACCGCCTGGCAGGCCGCACCGAGCGCTCGAGGCAGCGTGGCGGGGGCATTTCTCTGCAGGACGCGGCGGATCGCTTCAGGGGTGCCGGCCAGCACGATCCGTTCCTCGACCACGCTGAATGCCGAGGTTTTCTTGTCGGACCTGGTCCAGATCGTGTGCGGCCCAACCTCCTCGGCGGTCCACCCGTTGGTCGGTGCAACCTCGACCACCGGCAGTTTGCAGAACAGGATGGTCACGCCCTGGGCCTCTGGATCGGCGCCGAACTCGCGCGATCCTATTACCAGGCGTTGGACTTGTTCTTTCTCCAGTTTCAGCAGCGAGAGCATTCGTGAAAAATCGTCGTCTTCGCACGCGGCGGATACCAGTTTCCGGCCCAGCTCACTCTGGAACATCCCGTCGACGTCAACCTGGGCGATCACGCGGCAGTCGTCCGGCAGATAGCGCAAGGCGGTGGGATCCAGCCCCGTGGGAGGCTTGTTTTCCTTTTCGGCCGCACCGGCGTCCGACGGCCCGCCCGCTACCGCCGCTGCCAGCAGCAAGGCCGGCATCCACATCGCGGCCCAGCAAGTCCACAACCCCAACCCCTCAGTCCGTTTTCCACCGGTGGTCCGAGTCTGAATCATCTCAGTTCTCTCCTTGAATTGCCAAGGTTTACCCCAAAACCTCGCCATTCTAATCTGCCGGTACGTTTTGGACCTACACCGATTTCGCCGGCGCCGGCTGTAACGTAAGACTTTATCTCCAAGGAACTTGCGCCCGTTGAACAAAGGAAGGCTGGCCAAGCTCTGTTGTGCTACAATAGGCAAAAGCCGGCCGCCGCGCTGGAAAATGCGGTTGCACTTCGGCCCTTGCCGCGTCAGACGCCCGGGAATGGGACTGTCCCATTCTGGCCGTATCACGAGCACAAAACTCCGTACACGCTCCCGGGAACACCATGGACAATCTCACACGCATTCAACACGCTCTTTCGTCGCTGATGGTCCGGCCAAACGACGACGCCTTCGTGATCGTCGAGCACGAGCCAACCGGGAAGTTCGTCCAGTTTGCAGGTTCCGCGGCTGAATTGCTGTTGCTCGATCTGCCTTCACAGACGCTCTCTGAACTCGAGTTCTATCGTGCCGTCGAATTCTTTCGTCGCATGGGAGTTACGGGTGAAGAGAACAGCTTGCTCGACGAACCGTATGGTCACGTGGTGGGGACGCAGTTCTCCTTCAATGCCAATTTCCGGTCTGCCGAAGATGCGGCTCGGACCGCCATGATGATCTTCAAGGAAGTTTACGGTTACCCGGAGGACTGCGGCCTTCTCATCACTGAGAACTGAGGGCGCTGAATTGTATCCGCTCCCGGGGCGGCATCCGTTCGTGCTACAATAGGCGAAAACCGCCGTTTCCCACCACCAAACACACCCCTGATTGACGATTTCCTCCCCCCGCGATGCTCGCAGAAGGTCCTCCCATGCCGAAACCATCCCGCCTTGTCGCCTGCGTGCTGGCCGTCGCAGCGCTCGTTGCCATGGCCCGCGCCGAAACAATCCCCGTCGCCAAGATCGAGAAGCTCGCCCCCGAAAAGGCCACCGTGGAGGCCGGCGCCCGCAAGTTGCTCGTGTTCTCTCTCCGCACGGGTTTCGACCACAAGGTCATGCCCCACGTCGACAAGGTCTTCGAGATTCTCGGCAAGAAGACCGGGGCCTTTGAAACCACGGTCACCGTCGACATCGAGCAGCTCATGCCGGAGAATCTGGCCAAATACGACGTGCTCGTGCTGAACAACAACTGTTCTGTCGGGCCGCGGCGGAATCTGTTCCTCGACGAGCTGGAGAAGAACCCCAGGTATGCCGGCATGACGGCCGATCAGCGGCAAGCCAAATCCGATACGCTCGAGCAGGCGATGCTCGATTTCGTGGCCGGCGGCAAAGGCCTGGTCGTGGTCCACGGCGCCCCCACGCTGCTGAACAACTCAACCCGGTTCACCGAGATGGTGGGCGGCGCCTTCCACTACCATCCGCCGAGCCAGGAAGTCACGATTCGCCCGGTCGACGAGAACCATCCCCTTGTGGCCGCCTTCCGCGGCAAGGGCCCCTTCATCCATCGCGATGAGCCCTATTGCTTCAACGGGGCTTACGAGAAGATGCAGTTCCGGCCGCTTCTCTCGATGGACGTGGAAGGGCTCAACGATCCGAAAGGACTTGCCGGCCAATTCAAACGCTATGTGGCCTGGATCAAGCCCCATGGGAAAGGGCGTGTGTTCTACTGCTCGCCGAGCCATTATCCGGAAAGCTACCAGAGCGCCACGATGCTGCGGTTCGTTCTCGACGGCGTTCAGTACGCCGCCGGCGACCTGAAGTGCGACGATTCGACCCCATGAACGGCACCGCGCAGAAAGCGGCCACCAGAGCGCCCTTTCGCAACCTGCGCCGGGGGACGAAGCCCCTGGAGGATCAGGTCGTGCTGCCCCCGCACGCCCGGCCGCGCATGGCAATGATTCCGCCCGCGGCAAGTGCCGCCCCCCCCACCCCGGCCAGGATGCCCCAGAGAATCATGTCACGCCGGTAGATTCGTCGGGCCGTAATGTACGGCGACTCGCTGTATTCCGGAAATCGTACCCCCTGATGAAGTATGTCGTGCCACAGGACCCAGGTCTCCCACGGATTGAAGTACTTCATTTGGATGAGGACGGGACGTGTGGCGTAATTCTGGTACATCTTCGTTCCGGCGACTGCCAGGATCACCAGCCCAAGGAGGGCAAGTCCCAGGGCAACGCCCTTGTAAGGCGCGGCGCCCACTCGCTGCTCGACGGGCTCGAGATAGGGTTCCAGACGCCGAATCCCCTGCATGGTGGGTATCGTGAGCGTCTTGCCGCAGGAGCATTGGATATCCTGACTTGCCTGCGTGGTTTCCACAGGGATCTTCCGTCCACACGAACAGGGCAGCAGGTACTTGGCGCTCACGATTCTGTTGCCTCCTCCGAAGAGAACTCTCGATTTCTTGACCGCGTAATGTATTACGACACGTGCGACATGTTCGATCAGACCCGATCGGTCGAATTGCCGGAAGTCCACTCTTTGGAGTTAGCAAGGCCCCGTCCCCACAGGTGTAGAGATGGCTGGCCGGTAGCAGTGCCAACCCAAGATGTGTGTATCTCCTCCAAGTTACTCGGAACCTCTGTTCTTCGGAAGCGTCATAATGAGAGATAGGCGGTGGAGTTTTTTTCCCCTTTTTTCAGGAAACTCTGGACGAGACGGCTCAACTGATTACAATTAAGAGGCCCGGCCCCCGATATACCCAGCCTCGACGAAGAGGCCTGCGGGTGAGAGAGCATCTGCTACCCCGCCTCCATAATGCACCGAGGGGGACGCCGTCTTTCGGCAGTTGGCCGTTTGGCTTGACGCCGGTATTCGTGCTGTCTGAGGTAAGCGTCTCTTGATGCTCCTGGCTCTAACTCTCGCATTGAACGGATGGAATATCCCAACGGACGGTATCTTTTTGTGCGGCTGATGTGAGCTTGGGGTATTTAGGTATTCTGGGGCCAGCATGTCCCGAGTGCCTAAACCGAAACCCTTACCAAATGGAGTACGGCCCCGGCACCGCATTTTTCCCGGTGGTAGAATTTCGTGATTCGCCCTCGCCGGCGGGCGGAGTGTTCCCGTGACGGTGCAACCATTTCGATCCCCTTTCCTGTGAAAGGGCTCATCGTGTCCCTGGCCAGATTGGTTCTCCGCGCTGATTGGTTCCACGGTTGTGGAAAGCGCGAAGGTGGTGGCAGGGATTGCTGATAGCTTGTAGGAGATTCGCTTTGTACGACGCAGACACCTTGTTGGACGAACTGCACGACGAGGAGACGCCCCGAGCCGCCAGCCGGCTTGAGCTCGACGAGGATCCCGACGACCTCCTGGAAGACGATCTGGAAGACGATCTGGTGGTCGACGACGTCGCAGATCTGGACGACGGCGATGATCCGCTTCTGAGCGCCGAAGATACCGAGTCGTGGTCCGATGATCCGGTGCGGATGTACCTGACGCAGATGGGCGAAATCCCGTTGCTCACTCGCCAGCAGGAAATTGCCCTGGCCAAGCAGATCGAGATCACACGGGCGAAGTTTCGACGCCGGCTGCTCGAGTGCGACTACGTGATGCAGCAGGCGGTCCGCGTGCTCCGCCGCGTCCACGACGGCGACCTGCCTTTCGACCGGACCGTTCAGGTCTCCGTGACCGACCGGCTCGAGAAGGAGCAGATTCTCGGACGCCTGCCCCACAACCTCCGCACCCTTGAGATCCTGCTCAAGCGGAATCGCCGCGACTACCGCGTGGCCACCAGCCGGTCCCGGTCGCCTCGCGAACGGCGCGAGGCCTGGCTGCGGCTCGGTCGCTGCCGCCGACGGGCGGTCCGCCTGATCGAGGAACTGGGCCTCCGCACCCAGCGGATCGAACCCCTCATCGGCACACTCGAAGAGTTCAGCCGGCGGGTGGACGAACTCCGCGACCGGATCAACCAGCACAAGCGGATGGGCGGACTGCTGGAGGAACGGGAAGCCTGGACGATCGAGTATCGCAATATCCTCCGGGCCTCCCAGGAGACTCCGACCAGCCTGCGAAACCGGATCCGTTTCCTCAAGTCGGTCTACGCCCAGTATCAAGAGGCCAAACGCGGGCTTTCCGAAGGCAACCTCCGCCTGGTCGTTTCGATCGCCAAGAAGTATCGGAACCGGGGTCTGAGCTTCCTCGATCTGATCCAGGAAGGCAACGCCGGCCTGATGCGTGCCGTCGACAAGTTCGAGTATCGCCGGGGGTTCAAGTTCTGCACCTATGCCACCTGGTGGATTCGCCAGGCGATCACCCGTGCGGTGGCCGATCAGAGCCGGACGATCCGTATCCCGGTCCACATGGTCGAAACCATGTCGCGGGTACGAAACGTCTCCCGGAAGCTCCTCCAGGAACTCGGCCGCGAGCCCACGATCGAAGAAACCGCCCGGGCCAGCGAGACATGCGTCGATGAGACTCGCCGTGTCTTGGCCATGAGCCGCTATCCGATCAGCCTCGACCGCCCGGTCGGCAACAGCGAAGACAGCCACTTTGGCGACCTTCTGCCCGACGGAGCAGCTGAGAGCCCCTCCATTGGTGCCACCCAGGAAATGCTCCGGCGACGGATCAGCAAGGTCCTCAAGACCCTCAGCTACCGCGAACGGGAGATCATCAAGCTCCGCTACGGTCTGGGCGACGGCTACAGCTACACGCTCGAGGAAGTCGGGCACATCTTCAAGGTCACGCGGGAACGTATCCGCCAGATCGAAGCCAAGGCGGTCCGCAAGCTCCAGCAGCCCGGACGCAGCCAGGAGCTGGTCGGTTTCCTCGATTAGCCCCTGTCCGTACAACGAATCACTCTGCAATCTCCGATTGCAGACTCTCCTGAAGAAAGCCGGGCGAGCGGGTCGCCCGGCTTTCTTCCTGTCTGGAGATGGCCGGGCTATACCGAAGACCCTGCGATCCGGGTGTCTCAGGCAGGCCGACTGACGTTTCTTTTCGGCATCAGGCGCCGCATAATGGAGTTCTCGCAGCGCACCGAGTTCCAGCCCGGGGAGCAAGAATCCATGGCCGAGCGTGGCACGAAGAAGCCGTCGAACCTGAATCCGATCCAATCGCTGGCCCTCGCCTTGATGCGGATCGCCATCGGCTGGCATTTTGCCTACGAGGGCGTTGCCAAATTGCTTTTCAAGCCCGCCGGCTGGGCGAAAGGCTACCTGGAAGCCGCCAATTGGATCGGGGCCCAGTGGTTCCACTGGATGGCCTCCCATGAGGCCGTGCTGGAAACCGTTGAACTGCTCAACGCCTGGGGGCTGTTGCTGGTCGGGCTCGGCCTGATGGTGGGCTGCATGACCCGCATGGCGGCGCTCGGCGGCGTGGCCCTGCTGGCCCTCTACTATGTGGCCAATCCCGCCCTGTTCGCCGATCCGTCCGGACCGGTCGAGGGCAACTACCTGATCATCAACAAGAATCTCGTCGAACTGTTCGCGCTCCTGGTGGTTCTGGTGATGCCGGCTCCTCGCTGGGGGCTCGACGGTTACCTGGGCGGCATGTTCCGCCGACGGGCTCGCGTCCAGGTGCCCGCCGAACTGCGGGCGGAAACCACTTCCCCGCTGCCGCGGCGGCGGATGCTGGCCGGGCTGGTCGGGCTGCCGATCCTCGGCACCTTCGTCCTGGCGGTTCTCAAGAAACGCGGTTACCTCAGCCACGAGGAAAAGACGCTCGTTTCACACACGACGCAGGTTGACGGCATCACATCCCCATCCATGAAGAGTTTCACTTACGAGACACTCGACCAGCTCAAGGGCAAGGTGCCGAAGGCCAGGATCAAGGATCTCGAGCTGAGCCGCGTGGTCATGGGGGGCAACCTCATGAACGGGTTTGCCCACGCTCGCGACCTGATCTACGTGTCGAGCCTGGTCAAGGCCTACCACAACGACTGGCGCATCGTCGAAACGCTGCGCCTGGGCGAAGCTTGCGGAATCAATGCGATCATCACCAACACGATTCTCGCACCGCAACTGGTCGAGTATTGGGAAAAGCACGGGGGTACGATCAAGTTCATCGCCCAGTGCAAAGGGAAGAATCGCCAGGATTACCTGGACAACATTCAATTCGCGATCGATCACGGCGCCTGCGCGGCCTACCTGCAGGGGATGTCGGCCGACGATTACGTCAAGCAGGGCCATTTTGACTGGATCGCCGAAGGGCTCCAGAAGGTTCGCGATGCGGGGCTCCCTGCGGGCATTGGCGGACACTATCTGCAGACGATCAAAGGCTGCGTCGATGAAGGACTCGAGCCCGACTTCTGGATGAAGACGCTCCATCACCACAACTACTGGTCGTCGAGCACGGAGAATCAGAAGGACAACGTGTGGTGCGAGGAGCCCGACGAGACGGTTGCCTTCATGGGGTCGCTCCCACAGCCCTGGATCGCGTTCAAGGTCCTCGCCGCCGGGGCGATTCAACCGCGCGACGGATTCCGTTACGCCTTTGAAAATGGGGCCGATTTCCTCTGCGTCGGCATGTACGACTTCCAGGTCGTGGAAGACTGCAACATCGCCTTCGACATTCTCCAGGCCAAGCTTGCCCGAAAACGCCCCTGGCGGTCGGTAGGATAGAAATGCGGTAGTGTTTCCTTGCGAGGGACAGGAAGGGCCGGCAGGCGGTGGAAGGCCGTTGCTGCCAGGCGGCGCCGCGGAGGGCCAGTGACCCTTTGCCGGCTCACTGTGCCTCCCGTCCGAGACTCCTGCTGCTTCAGCCGACCGGACCGAAATGTGCAAAAGAACGGGGGCCGCCTCGCTTGGGCACAGGTAGAGTGCGAGACGGCCCCCAGCACAAGAGGGTTCAGTTGGCATCGTAGCCTTGTTCGCTTGTCGCCGCTTGTCCGGCGATGAAGAACGCCTCGTTAGCCTTCCATTGTCACACCGCGGTTGGCCGGGGAGGCGTTCCAGGGTCGGTTCCTCGGGGGTGCTGCCGCAGCGCCGAGCGGCAAGCCTTCCAGGGGCTTGGGGTTTGCGCTGGCGATCGCATCATCGGCCGCTCCAATCTCAATTCGCCCCTGCCAGCCGTTTCTTGACACGAATCTTGACCAGTTCAAGACAGTCGTCAACGGAATCAGGTTCGATCTGCTGGAAATCGCCGTGATGCGAGTTCTGGTAGTCCACCATCACCCAATCTCCCCGCTGGTCGCAAATGAACCAGTGAACCCCCCCCACCTTGATTCCCTCGTCGGTACCACCCATGCCAAAATCGGCCACCAGCACGTATTGGCTCGCGGGCGCGTGCTTCTGGAAGTACGTACGAGCTGCCCGAGCGGTTCGCCAAAGAACTTCTTGTTCGTTGGGACTCCCCTCCACCTTCAGGTCCGGGCCCTGTTCGACCGCCTTCACGGAGGCGAATCCGGCATCTGCCAGCAATGCTGCCAGCCTGACGGTCGCCTCCGGAGCCGGCTTCTGCCCTGCGTGCACCGGGCAGATCTCCAAGGAGCTCTCCGCAAGGTGTTTGCGGAGTTTGGCTTCCCGCTCCCTGATGGCCTGGAGTTCTTCGTCGTTGGGCACCCCGGATTTCTTTCGCCAGTTCTCCTGCAACTTGCCCTTCGGAGCATCGCTGCGGAGCGGATCGGCCAGGTTCCACGGCCCCCGTAGCCGACTGACGATGAAAATGCAGCAACTCATGGGGTCTTTGGGAACCATCGGCCCGGATTGGGGAAACGCTTCACTTTGGATTTCTTCCGCATGAACCACGTTTCCCTTGGTGTCGACCACAATGGTGCGTATGGCATCCACACCCCTTTCTCGCTCGCCGTGGATTTCGCAGTAGAGGGCGTAGGGTGTGGCAAGGTTCTGCTCGGCCACAAACCGGCCGAAGGACGTGGCCGCCTGGTCGATGTTGTCCCCCTGCTTGGGCAAGAAATCTCTGTCGCTCAGGCGAACGTCTTTCATATCCGCCCGTTCGAGCATCATGCCAATGACCTCGGCAATCCGTCGGCGGATGTCTGCCCCCATGTCCTTTTCGGGGACGATGACGACCGGAAAGACGGTGACCGATTTTTCGGCCAGCCGACCAGGCTTGATTTGTTCCAGCGGCTGCTCGCCGGCCTGAGCGATCCAAGGACCGATTCCGGCGGCCACCGCCACGATCCAACCCCAACCAAGCCATCTATTCACCATCTCGGAGTCCTCCTTTCCCTGGTTGTGCAAAACAGGCAAACACCACTACCCTCCAGCGGGGTCGCGTTTGCCGGTCCAGCCCGGCATGGCAACTCAGCCGGGCACTGGGGCGAGGTTTCTGGGCCGATGCAACGCGAGAAATACCCGATCGGATCCAGGACGGGCCCGCCGCCGAGCCGCCACATTGACTCCGGCGCCGTCAGAGATCAAGCTGTTGGAGTCCGATCCGGCCGGAGAGGTTCGGGGCGAACCGCTCCTGTGGTTTCTCAGGGATCATCGAGGTGTTTGCCGAGACTCGCGACGGGTGGCAGAGGCCTCTGGTGACCGAGTGGGCAACTCGCGACCAGCTGCTGGCTGGAGCCCGTCGGCGGCGGCCGAAAAACAGCTTGCCGGTTTCAACTCTGCCAGCCGAGGTCCGTGGCGAAGCACGGACCGGAAGATGGGCAAGTCATTCATCGACCGATACTTGCCGGCCCTGCCGCCCTGTGGAGGAGACTTCTGTGCCACGAACCTCGAGAATCGTGATGTGCCTCACGACGATCAGCGACCGGCGGGGGCGGGATACGTTTCGCCGAGGGGTAGCTCGCATGGGCTGGCGGCCCTGCCGCCCTGCAAAACGGTCTTCTCTCCTCCAAGTGCTCGCGGCGGCCGCGGTTCTCGGCGCATGTCCCGCCGCAGCGGTGCAGTCTGACGACGTGCCGGGCCCCACCGTGAGCCAGGCGGCTCAGATCGAAGAGGATTGGCTCAAGCAGGCGAGACTCCGTTTTCCCCTCCAATCGGAAACGGCCCTGGCCGCTGCCGATGCGGCCGGAGGCTGCGACGGGGTGATTGACGGCAAGTGGGGATTCCACACTGCCAATGAGCAGGATCCCTGGTGGCAGGTCGACCTGGGAGAATCGGTCGAACTGGATCGGCTCGTGCTCTACAATCGCTGCGACGGCGGCATGGCGGCCCGCAACTCCCAGATCCTGGTCCTGTTGGGCGATGGCAGCGACCGATTCCAGCAGGTCTACCGGCACAATGGCCAGGTATTCTACGGCTACAGCGACGGCAAGCCGCTGGTGGTGTCGCTCGACGGCCGGCGGGCTCGCTGCATCCGCCTGCAGCTTCCCACCACGAGCTACTTTCATCTCGACGAGGTGCAGGTGTTCCAGTCGGGTAGCCGCGAGAATATCGCTCTCGGCAAACCTGCCCTGCAGAGCAGCACGAGCCAGTGGTCCGACGGGACGCCGCAGGCCGTTCTCGACTGGCCGGCGATTGTGACGCTGACCCTGCGGCGGGGCGTCCGGCTTGCCGACGAACTGGCCGGTATGGGAATCGATGTGACACCCCTGCGCGATACGATCGGTCGGGTCGAACAACGGATCGGCCGGCTCGATACCGAGTCTTCCGAGCAGCAGTGGACGAACGCCTATCGGGAGGCTCGCTGGGCGATTCGCAGGGCGATGCTGGGCCATCCGCTGCTCAACTTCGATTCGATTCTGTTCGTCAAACGCGCTCCGACCCAGTTTCCGCACCTTTCCGACCAGCACTACGGCTGGTGGACCCGGCCCGGAGGCGGCGTGTTTGTGCTCGAACGGTTCAAGACGGCAGAGCCCGCCATCCGCTGCCTCACGCCGGACTTTCCGGCAGGCAACTTCGCCGGTCCCGATCTCGACTTCGACGGCAGACACCTGCTCGTGGCCTACGCGAAGTACTATCCGGAAGTTGCCGAGATCGAAGACAAGGTGACCAAGACGAATCTGCCGGAGGACGCCTTTTACCATCTCTACCAGATGGACCTGGCCGGCGGAGCGCGGCGTATCACTCACGGACGCTACGACGATTTCGATGGCCGCTACCTCAGCGACGGCCGGATCCTCTTTCTCTCCACTCGCAAAGGCACGTTTCTCCAGTGCTCGGCTGAGAACACGGCCAGGACGCTCCAGGCCGATCTGCCCGACAGCTACGTCCGCTGCGGTGGCGACAACCGCCGCCCCGTGCCGGTTTTCACCCTCCACTCCATGGACGGCGACGGCCGCGACATGAAGCCCTTGTCGGCCTTCGAGACCTTCGAGTACACCCCCTCGCTGGCTGCCGACGGCAGGATTCTCTACTGCCGCTGGGACTACATCGACCGATTCAACGGCCACTTCTTCAGCCTCTGGTCTTCCAACCAGGACGGCAGCAGTGCCCAGCTTGTCTACGGCAACTACACCCGGGCGCCCCAGGCCACCATGGAGCCGCGTGAGGTGCCGGGTTCGAACAAGATCCTGTTCACCGGGGCCGCCCACCACTCGATCACCGGTGGCTCGCTCGTTCTGCTGGACCGCACCCGGGGCACCGAAGGCGACGCCCCCATCGCCCGCCTGACGCCCGAGGTGCCGTTTCCCGAAACC
>CAZLWV010000076.1:21761-22158 GCA_964563135.1 uncultured Planctomycetaceae bacterium | reverse complement strand
CAACCCGACCAACGCCCAGGGCATCTACCTGCTCGACCGTTTTGGCAACCTGGAGTTGCTCTATCGCGACCCGGCCATTTCCAGCATGACGCCCCTGCCGATCCGTCCGCGCGTCCGCCCGCCCGCCCAGCCGGCCAGGTCGCACTACGCCGCCGCCAGCGTGGGCCGCTTCCTGCTCCAGGACGTCTACTCCGGCCTGGTCGGAATTGAACGGGGCTCCATCAAGCGGGTTCGCATCGTGGGGGTGCCGCCCAAGGTTCAGCCCCACATGAACATGCCTTCGCTGGGCGTGAGCCGGGAAGAGACGGGCAAGTACGTGATCGGCAGCGTGCCCGTGGAGGAAGACGGCTCGGCCTGGTTTGAGATCCCATCGGGCGTTTCGGTTTTCTTCCAGGCG
>CAZLWV010000076.1:0-21714 GCA_964563135.1 uncultured Planctomycetaceae bacterium | reverse complement strand
CCTATGTGCAGCCGGGCGAGACCCTTTCGTGCGTGGGCTGCCACGAGAACCGCGAGCAGACGCCGACCGCGCCGGTCGCCCCCGTAACCTTGTTGCGAGACCCCGCCAAACTGACGCTTGGGTGTGAAGGTTCCTGGCCGCTCCGTTTCGACCAGATGGTGCAGCCGGTGCTCGACCGCCGCTGCACGGGCTGCCACAGCCCGGGCGGCGAAGCCCCGCAATACGACCTCACCGGCCCCAAGGCCCACGCTTCGCTCCTGGCCTATGCCGACAACGACCTGCAGAACCTTGTTTTCGAGAAGGACGCCTCCATCCCGGGCGAAAGCCCTTCGCTCTGCAGCAAGCTGCTCCAGTACCTGGCCGGCGACGATCTGCACCGGAAGATCGTGCTTGACGCGGACGAGCGGGATCGGCTTTACACGTGGATGGACACGTACGGGCATACGCAAGGGGCGTTCAGTGCGGAGCAGGAAGGGGAGTTGGTGGAGTTCAAGGCGCGGTATGGGTTTTTGTTTGAGGCGACGCACTAACAGAGGGGTAGATCGCCGCTGTGGCACGATGCGGCCGTTGCCAAATAGAACGCGCAACATGGTGGGCCGCGTTGGCGTTTTGGTTGCGCGTTGTGGTTCACAATTGAATCAGGCACTGGACCGCTTGTCCCTCAGACCTCGTTGTCCTACACTGCCAATCGGCCGAGCGGCCCAGCCCCCGCCGAAGAGGGTGGCTGCAAGGGGTTGGTTGTTTACACCTCGACGAAGGAAAGGGTATCCAGATGAAACGACGCGAGTTCTTCACGGCGGCAGCGGGTGTCGGTGCGGGTGGCATTGTGGCGGCAACGGCAGGGCAGGCATGGGCGGCCGACCGTCCCGAGGAGGCTACTCTGCAACTCTACAAGTGTCAGGTTTGCGACACGATCGTCCAGGTCATGCAGCCCGGCCGATCCTCCCTGTCGCATTGCGGGAAGCCCATGGAGTTGCTGGTCGAAAAGACCGAAGACCAGGGTCGCGAGAAGCACGTGCCCGTGATCGAAAAGATCGAAGGCGGCTACCTCGTGAAGGTCGGCAGCACACCGCATCCGATGACGGAATCGCATCTGATCCAGGGCATTCAGCTCATCGGCGACGGCTTCGTCTGCACCAAGGCTCTCAAAGCGGGCGACAAGCCCGAGGCCGTCTTCATGACCGACGCCAAGGAGGTTACCGCCCGGGCGTACTGCAATCTGCACGGCCTCTGGAAGAGCACCTGAATAGACTTGCACGATTCCAGGAGATCCAGACTCCGCCACCACCCTTCGGGAGGCGGCCTGAAGGAGATGGCCCATTCTGGGAATCACGTAACCCGGTCTAGAAGCTGATCGGCACCCCTCGTTTCCTCAGTTCCTCGGCCAACGGCCGGGCCCCTGTGAACTGAACGGCGTTCCAGCCGGCTGCACGAGCCCCTTCGACGTTCTGCAGAATGTCGTCGGTGAAGAAGATCTCTTCGGGGGCGACCTGCGCCCGTTGTGCGGCCAGATCATAGATCTCCTTGTGGGGCTTGAGCAATCCGACCGAGTAGCTGGGTACAGACACCAGGAAGCACTGGCGGAGCAAGGCGAATCGCCCGCGGCAGTAGTCCCAGTGGGTCACGCACGTGTTGGAGAGGATGCCCAGGGGGAAACGGATCTGACACAGGGCCGAAATCACCGGCAGAATACTCACATTGAGCTCGAAGAACTCGGTGGCGGCGCGGTGCAGCCTGGCCAGATCGGGCTGGCAGCCGATCCGCTTGCAGAAGCCGCGTTGATACTCCTCGATCGTGATCTTGCCCAATTCGAATTTCTCGTGAAGGTGGTCGTCGAACAGGGCTGCGGCAACACGGTCGACACCGACGCCGACCACGTCCGACACCTGCTTCATCATCTGGTCCAGATCGAAGTTGACGAGCACTTTGCCGAGATCGAAGAAGATGAATCGAATCGCCATGAAGGTCCTGTTTCGGTGGATGTGGGCGGAAGAATGAGAGGGACGGAAGGATGAGGACGGGCGTGACGCAGCGGTGGAAGGACTGGAATGGGGGGTGGCACGGCCATTTTGGGGGCAGAGCCCGGGCCTGGCTGTCGCTCACCCCCGGTTAGCCGGCCGACGGCGGTTTTCAGCGACTGAGAACGTAGTCTCTGCACATTGTGGCGATTCCTTCGCGATCCCGCAATTGGCGTGGGGGAACGCCTTCGGCCAGCAGGTTGCCGGCGGCCTTTTCGAACTCGTGGTCGTAGTAGGTGATCACGATGGCCTCGACGGCAAACCCCTGGCGGCGGAGGTTGCCCAGCGCAACGGCCGTCGTGGCAGATGCCGAAGGGAGCACGGCCAGCACGGTGGCATCGCGGGGCAGGCGGCTGGCCGTTTCCACCACCAGTTCGGCGAAACCGAGCCCGTCGGTCTGCTCGACACGGGCGAGCGTCTCCAGGATGCGGATCAACTGGTCGGGGCCGCGGCCCGTATTGACCACCTGTGGCCGGAGCCGGTCGCTGGTGGCCAGCATTTCTCGGGAGTGAAACGCGGCTTTGCGCGAGCGGGGGTCGGGGTCCCAGCCCTCGCGGCGGATGCGGTCGGCGGCATCACGGCCATTGGTCACCAGGCCCACCTGCTGGTTCATCTGGTAGAGGGCGTTGGCCAACGACGCGGCGGCCGTGACCGCCAACTCCGATCGGTACGGTTCATGGTGAGCGTCGTAGGCTGCGGAATTGAATTCCAGCAGGATCGTGGAGCCGGCGATCGACGAAGGCTCGTAGACTTTGCTGTGGAGCATGCCCGTGCGAGCAGTCGCCCGCCAGTGAACCCGGTTCAGCGGATCGCCTGCCTGGTAGGCGCGGACGCCCGAGATTCGCGTGGGGTCTTCGAACAGGCGGTGGGTCATTCGGACCTCGCCGATGGGGCGCCGCGAGGCCACATCGTAGCCCTCCAGCGGCACCACTTCCGGATAGACGAGCACGAAGTGGGGATCGGCTGCCGTCCGCCAGCGGCGATGGAGGCCAAACAGGTCGCCTGTTTCCAGCACCAGCGGCCCCACCTGGTAGTAGCCGCGCTGATTGAACTCCAACTGGTAGGGAAAGGTCCTGGTTTCTCCGCGGCGGAACATGGAAACCTGTAACCGGCTGCCGTGGACCTTGATCTTGGGCGGGCGATGAATGAGAGCGTGCCGCGGCAGCAGGTCCTCCATCAGCACCCAGCCCACCGGGAGCTTGCCCAGGTTCTTCACCGAGACAAGGACGGCCACGATCTGGCCGACATTGCAGGACTGGCGATTGCAGCGGCGTTCCCCTTCAAGATGCTCGACCCACTGGCGGGTCATCAGCCGGCTGACAAGCATCACGCCCAGCAGCGCGTACATGGCGTAGGCCAGCAGTCCCAGGTTGAGAACCAGGGCCACAAGAAGAATCAGCAGCGTGGGGAAAAGCCACTTCACGAAGTCTGCGTCTTGAGGATGGGCACCGCCACGTTGGCAACGACCTCGCTGACCACGTCGGCCGTGGTGACCTTGCGGAGGCGGCTTTCGGGTTTGAGGATCAGGCGATGCATGAGAACCGGGCCGGCGACCCGCTTGACGTCGTCAGGCTGAACGAAATTACGGCCGTAGATCGCCGCCATGGCCTGCGAGGTGCGGAATAGCGCGATCGACGCGCGGGGGCTTCCTCCCAGGCTCAGATCGTCGTGGGCCCGCGTGGCGTGTACAATCTCGGTGATGTAGCGGCGGATCTTGTCGTCGATGTGTATCTCCCGCACCGCCTTCTGGCATTCCACGATGTCGTCGGCCGTCACAACCGGCTGGATCTGGTCCAGCGGGTGGGAATGCTGGAGCATCCCCAGCATCTGCAACTCCTCCTCCATGCTCGGATATCCCAGGCTGAAACGGACCAGAAAACGGTCGAGCTGGGCCTCGGGCAGGGGGAACGTGCCTTCGTGATCGACCGGGTTCTGCGTTGCGATCACCAGGAACGGAGGCTTGAGCGGGTAGGTGGTGCCATCGACCGTCACTCGCCCTTCGGCCATCGCTTCCAGCAGCGAGGCCTGGGTCCGCGGCGTGGTACGATTGATTTCGTCGGCCAGCACGATCTGGGCAAAAATCGGGCCAGGTCGGAACTCGAATTCCGACTTCTTCTGGTTGAAGATCGAAGCCCCGGTCACGTCGGTGGGAAGCAGGTCGGGTGTGCACTGGACACGTTTGAACGTGCAGCCCACGCTGGCGGCCAAGGTTCGGGCCAGGATCGTCTTGGCCACGCCGGGCACGTCTTCCAGGAGGATATGCCCCTCGCAGAACCAGGAAACCAGCGAAAGAATGATCTGCCGACGTTTGCCCACCACCACCTTCTCAGCGTTGGCGATCATCCGCTTCGCCGTATTCATCACGTCCGCCATAGACCGCCTCAGGGAACTCCGCAACACGACACCTCGGATCGCCGTGCCGGCGCATCATCGGCATGCTGCCGAGAAGCCAGCCGCACCCTTCACTTTAGGGGGGCGAAGTCGGGGTGTCAAACGTTTTGGAGGCCGAATCAGGAGTGATTTCCAGGGAGTCTTTCCGGCAATGAACGGCCTCGAAGAATTGGTGCAGACTGTCGGCTGGAGATCCTCGGTTGGTCGAGCGGGGAAACCGAACTTGCCGAGAATCGGCGGAACTCAGACAATGCGGTGGTCAAGACGCCACACGAGTACAGTCATGGAACACCTTTGGGCCGCCCTTCTTCTGATTCTGCTGGCCACGGGCTGGATTCTCACCCTCCTCGGCATGCCCGGCAACTGGCTGATGGTGGCCGCGGCGCTGGGCTACGTGTTGGTCGTTCCGACCGTGTCCGCACTTGCCATGGGCTGGACGACACTCGTCGTGCTGCTGGCACTGGCCTCGATCGGAGAGGTCCTGGAGTTCTTCGCCGGCGCTCTGGGGGTGGCGAAGGCCGGCGGGAGCCGGCGGGGAGTGGTGTTTGCCCTGGCCGGTTCGATTGCCGGCGGCGTGGTCGGCCTGTTCGCAGGAGTGCCTGTTCCGATCATCGGTCCGCTTCTGGGAGCAGTCTTGCTCGCCGGTGCCGGAGCGTTTGCAGGAGCCGTGCTGGGTGAGCAGTGGAAAGGGCGGGGCCTGGACGAAAGCCTGAAGATCGGCCAGGCCGCTTTCTGGGGACGAGTGCTGGGCACCGTCGCCAAGTCGGCCGTCGGCACGATCATGGTGGGGGTGGCGATCATCGCGCTGATCGCGTAGGTGGCGTCACTTCATCGGGTGTTTCTCAAAGAACTCCCACATCAGATCGTTGGCCGAAATGTCGTGGGTCGCTCTGCCGAGCCGCGTGATGGGCCACGAAGTTCCAGGCCACGTGTGGCCGCCCCCCTCGATCGTGTAGAGAATCACCTCCACGGCCTCCTTGCCCGGCCCGTAGACCTCCTTCTTCACCGTGCAACCGTCGTTGGCCGTGTCGGGCAGTTCGGAGATTGCGGGTTTCGGAGCACAGCCGTCGAGACGTGCCCAGGTGCGGATCGTGTCGTCGACCGATTTGTACTTCAAGAAGGGTGTCGCTTGCTTGTCGGGGCCCGCGAAGGGGACGCGTCCGTCGGCCGTCCCGTGAAAATGGATCACGGCCACTGGCCGCGACGGCCGGCAGCGTTCCACGGCCAGGGTACCGCTCACCGGCGCGATGGCGGCAATGCGGTTGGAAAGCTCTGCCGCCAGGCGGTAGCACATCATGCCACCGTTGGACATGCCGGTGGCGAAGACCCGCCTGGAATCAACCTGAATCAGCTTGGCCAGATCGTCGAGCACCGCTCCGACGAATGCCACGTCGTCGGGCCTGCTCTCGATGCCGGGACCGGCATATCCGCCCGAATTCCAGAGCAGAACCAGGCTGCCGCTGCCGGTGCCGTTGGGATACACCACCACAAAGCCCGCCTCGTCGGCCTTGCTGCTCAGACCCGTAGACAAAGCCATGACCACGGCATTGGTGCCCGCACCGTGGAAGGCAAGAACGACCGGGGCCGGCTTGCCGGCGTCGTGCCCAGGCGGCAGGTGGACGAAGTAGGACCGCTCCCGCCCGTCGACCTGGAGCTTGCACAAATGATCGCCCGGTTCAAGCGGCCCGGCGGCCAACAAGGCGAGCATCAACAGGTTGGGGCACAGCACTTGTGGGCTCCTGGGGACGGTCGCTAGGATGATACTCCTCTCTCAATATAACCCTATGTACGCCCGTCGGGGACAGAATTGCTGGGAAAGGACCCGCATGGCCATGCACATACAGGAGCATCCCATCCCCTGGCCACGACAGAACTTTCCTTCAAGGGCCTATCCCAGGACGGCCGAGGAGGCTTCCCGCACCGCGGGGATTGCCGGCCGCGGCAGAAGCCTTGGGAGCGGCTCCGACCCGAGGCTCTCAGCAGAACGGTGAGTACCATGATTGATCTAGAGCGGCGAGAGTTCCTGGCAGCTTCCCTCTGCGGTTTTGTGGCCGCGGCCTGGCGATCGGGCACGGCCAGGGCCGATGCCTCCGGCGATCCGGCACTTTCCACCCGTGGCGTCGTGCTCGTGCCGGAGGACCTCACGCTGTCCGACTGGCCCCAGCGTTCCAAGGCGGCCGGACTGACGACCATTGGCCTCCACCACCAGAACTCGCCGCAGGCGGTGATGGATTGCATGCGGTCCGATGCGGGCCAGCGGTTCGCCCGGCAGTGCCACGAACTGGGCCTGCAGATCGAATACGAACTTCATGCCATGAAGGAACTGCTCCCGCGGGATCTGTTTGCCAGGGCCCCCGGCCTGTTTCGCATGAACGACCAGGGGGAACGGGTACCGGATGCCAACTGCTGCGTCCATTCGGAACAGGGCCTGGAGACCATCTGCGAAAACGCCGTTGCGATCGCAGCCGTGCTGCGTCCAACCACCGGCCGTTACTTCTACTGGGGCGACGACGGCAAGCCCTGGTGCCGCTGCCCGAAATGCCGGGAGCTTTTGCCGTCGGAGCAGGCACTGGTGATCGAGAACCGTATCTGCCGCGCCTTGCGGGAGGTCGATCCCAAGGCGCAGGTCGCGCACCTTGCGTATCACGACACGCTGGTTCCACCGAAGAACGTCAGGCCCGACACGGGCATCTTCCTCGAATTCGCGCCCATCACGCGGCGCTACGATATTCCCTACTCGGAGCAACAGGATCCGAATCTGGCCGACGGACTGCACGCCCTGGATGCCAACCTGGCCGTGTTTCCTGCGGAAACGGCCCAGGTGCTGGAGTACTGGCTCGATGTCTCGCGATTCTCCCGCTGGAAGAGGCCCGGAGTGAAGCTCCCCTGGAACAAGGACGTGTTTCTGGCGGACGTGGCGACCTATCGAAAGAAAGGCATCCGCCACATCACGACCTTCGCCGCCTGGATCGATGGAGACTATCAGGCTCGCTATGGCGACCTGGGGTTCCTCGGTGAGTACGGAGCGGGGCTCCAGCAGTGACCCTCGAGCCGGCAGCCGGTTGGGCCCGATCCACACCCCTCGGTCCCGGCATCCGCGTGCCTTGATCCAGAGCCCGATTTCTGAGGTGACTGATGAATGCTACAGTGCTTGTGCTGCTGATTGTTGCTGGTGTGCTGCCGGCGGCCGCGGTCATTGTCGGACTGGTGTTGTTGATTCTCTTCCTCGTCAAATCAGCCACCGGCGCCGCGGGCGGCTGGCGGGCCTTGGCAGAAACGTATTCCAGCGACACGACTCCCGCGGGAGTGGTCCTGCGCCGCGAGACGGTGCAGATCGGGGCCGTTGTCTACAAACGCTGTGCCACCTTGGGGATCGCCGAACCGGGTCTGTACGTATCCATTGGCCGGAAGACGGCCCTGATTCCATGGGCCGATTTCAAGGCCATGGGCCAGGCCACGTTGTACTGGCAGCAGATGCCCAAGTTCACGATCGGCAATCCGCTCGTTGCCACGGTGGTGGTGCGGCCGGGGGTTCTCGAGCAGATGCGGAACAGGCTGCCGGAAGTGAGTGCTACAGGATCCTGCCGCGGATGAATCGTCCGGTTCCCTCCTCGACCAGATTGACCGGCGACAGACGCCGCAGTAGGTTACGAGATGCGTGGGTTTGCCGGTCCGGCCGCGTTCACCGAACCTGATCGTTCAGAAGCAGCACAAGTGAGGAGACTACGATGAGATTGGCAAGACGTTGCCCTTTGGCGTTGGTTCTGGTGTGCGGCGCTGTCTTTGGCAACATGGGCCTGGGGGCGGAGGTCAAAGACGAATGGGTCTCCCTGTTCGACGGCAAGACGCTCGAGGGCTGGCATCAGGTGGGAGATGGCCAATGGGTCGTCGAAGATGGCGCCATCGTCGGCAAGACCCAGGCCGCGGCCAAGCTCTACGGCTTGCTGGTGAGCGACGCCGTCTACAGCGATCTTGCCGTCCGATTCAAATTCAAGTCGATCAAGGGAAACAGCGGCTTCTACATCCGCATGGAGCTCGAGAAGCCCGACAAGGCTCACGGATTGCAGATCGAGGTCGATCCCCGCAACAGCACGGGGGGGATCTACGAAAGCTACGGGCGCGCCTGGATCTCGCAGCCCAAGCCGGAAGCGGTGGCCAAGTACTTCAAGCTCGACGAGTGGAACGAGATGGAGATCACGGCCCAAGGCGGTAACGTGACCGTCCGAGTCAACGGGGTTGAGAGTGCCAGGCTGGAAAACGACCCCAGCCGCCCCTCTGGCCGCCTGGCCATGCAGATGCATGCCGGCAACGAGATGCTGGTGATGTTCAAGGATATCCAGGTCAAGGACCTGTCCCGAAACCGCCAGTGAGCCGCCCCACACCGCGGGGCTTGCCGGCAGCGGCGTCTGAGTCTATTTCTTCCTTTTCTGCGCCGCCAGGTGGTCGCTCATGGCGACCATGGCCAGGTAGAGTTCCTTCTGCAGCTTGAAATCCGTGATCTCGTTGACCCACTGGCGGCGCTGCGACTGATAGAGCCGGATGTACTCCAGGACCGGCTCGTCCTCGACAAGCGCCGAGGTCACCGGGCAGACCCGGGATCCGTCCCACGGTTCCGGACCCTCGAGGAACAGGATCCGCTTCTCGCCGTCCGGCTTGGGCGAGACGTCGATCAGGTCCCCCTCGGCCGACCGCCAGCAAGCGTAGCGTTCGGCGTTGAGAAGCACTCCGCGCATTTCCCAGATGAGCCAACCGGGAACGTGCACACCGCCGTTGACGCGGATCGTGTCTTCCACATTCTCATGGGCGGCATTCGCCTTGGCGCTCGACGCCGCCAGCACAGGCACGAAGCGGGGCAGGCCGTCGGCCACCAGTCTCTTGCAGAGCCGTTTGATCGGTGGCGTGATCCGCCGCGGCGTCGTTTCCCGAGGGATCGCCCGCAATTTCTCCCGGACGAAGTCGGGCGAATAGACGTTCTGTTGTTTCTTTCGTTCCATCATGTCACGGCTTTCTGGCGGCGCCGGTCCCACCAGCCGATCGCGGCAAGCCCGCCACAGCACAAGAGAGAAATCCAGGCAGGGAAATCGCCCCACCACAGGTAGAGGCTCCTGCGCCCGTCCCTGGCCACGTCGGCGATGATCACGCCGGTGGCCTGCCGCGGCCCCTGCCGGCGGATCCGGCCGTTGCCGTCGATCCAGGCCGACAGGCCCGTGTTGGCGGCAATCAGGAAAGGCTTGCGGCATTCGACCGCGCGGAACACGCCGCAGATCATGTGGAGATCCAGTTCGTTGGAGCCGAAGAACCAGCCGTCGTTGGTCAGATTCACCAGCACGTCCGGCTCCTCTCCGGCCGCGGCCAGTTCGTTGACCTGCCGGCGAATCACCTGGGGAATGACGCTTTCGAAGCAGATGTTGGGAGCCAGGCAAAGGCCATTGAGCTGGAATGCGACCGGCTCCTTGCCCGCCTGAAGACCAATGCTCAGCGTGTTGACGGGCGTGAACTGGTAGAGAAACCTGAGCTTGTCGGCGAAGGGGAAATACTCTCCGAACATGACCAGGTGGATCTTGTCGTACATCTGGATCCTGTCATACGTCTCGGCCCTTGGATCCGACCTGGTGGCCAGGATCGCCGTGTTGTAGACCGCCTCCACCCCCGACTGGTAGTGCCGCCTTGTGAGCCCCACCAGCAGCGGAATCCCCAGATTCTCGGCCGCCTTGCTCACCAGCAGCCGGCTCTCCCCGGCAAACTCGTCAAAGCTCTCTTCCGTACCGGACCACCAGTCTGGCACGGCAGTGCCCTTCTGGCGCGTGATGATGTCCCAGTAGAAGGTGGATTCGGGCCACATGACCAGGTCGATTTCCCGATCAGCGGCCACCGTGTCGAGCGTGAGCTTGACGTGTTCGTCATGCATTTCCTTCTTCTTTTCGTAGCCCATGTCGAGCGTGATGGCAGTGGAGCCCTGGATCAGGGCGACGCGGGCTACCGGCTCGCCGTTGGCCTGGGCCATGCGGATATGGCCGTAGACCAGGGCCGTGCCCAGCAGACCCGCACCGGCCAGCGCCGGCCACAGGGGGCGAGGCTCGCCGGGTGCCAAGCGAAACTGCCGTCCCATGCAGGCCGCCAGAAACATGACGACAAAGCCCACCGCATAGGCCCCGCCCAGGTCGGCGGTCTGGATCATGGCCGTCCACTGATAGATCGCGTGCCCCAGGCTGGCCATGGTGAATCCACCCAGAAGATAGCCGCGGACCACTTCAAGGCCCATCCAGACCACCGGGGCCGCCAGCACGACCGAAATCCCCAGCCGGTGCACGGCCACACGACTGAGGCCGATGAACAGCGGAAGCAGACAGGCCAGGTAGGCCGACAGGGCCACCCACCCCACGCTGGTCGACGGATGGGGCATGGTCATCCAGTAGAGCTCGGCCAGCCAGAAGCATAGGCCAGCCAGCCAGATTGCCCGATAGGGACGTTTGCCGGGCAATTGCGGCCGGCGGATGAGGAGAATCCAACTGAGAGGTGCCACAAAGGCGAGCGGCCATGCCTCCACACGCGGCAGCGCCAGCCAGAGCAGCAGTGCTCCAAGCCCCGCCTGGCCAAAGGCGCCGCTGAGATGCCGACGCCAGAACCTGGTCTTCACCCCGCCCATGTTGGGCGACAAGTGGTTTGCGAGATCCTCTCGACCACGGTTCTTCCTGGGAGACTTCGCCATCATGATCCGGGGTAGTGTTGACCCACTCGTCTCCTGGAGAACCGGACGATCGGGATTGGGGAGGGTGATTGTAGTTGCTGAAGGACGACAACTCCAGCGGAGTTCGCAAGAGGCGTCGCTGAGGTCAGGGCCCGGAGGCCAACGTTCTGGCGGAACTCCGGGGACGGGCTGGAACCTGGATTCCGGCAGGCTGGACTGGCGCGAGCTCACACGGCCAGAAACCGCTCCAGCAGGATCGGACCCACGTCGGTCAGAAAGCTCTCGGGATGGAACTGCAGGCCGAAAACGGGGTATTTCTTGTGGCGGATCCCCATAATCACTCGCGCCCCGTCGGCCTCCTCTGCCCAGGCCGTCACTTCGAACTGGTCGCTGAGCGTGGGAGGATCGATGACGAGACTGTGGTAGCGGGTTGCCCGAAACGGGTTCTCCAGGCCTTCGAACAGTCCCTGGTTGTCGTGGTGGATCCTATCCGTCTTGCCATGCATCAGCGTCCGGGCACGGACAATCGTGCCGCCGAAAGCCTGGCCAATCGACTGATGTCCAAGGCAGACCCCCAACAAAGGGATCTTGCCGGCAAAGTGGCGGACACATTCCAACGAGACTCCTGCTTCGGTGGGGGTGCAGGGGCCTGGTGAGATGATCAGGTGGGAGGGCGCCAATTGCTCGATCCGGGCCACGTCGATCTTGTCGTTCCGATAGACCTGAAGGTCGAGGGTTGGATCCAACTCTCCGAGCCGCTGGACCAGGTTGTAGGTGAAGGAATCGTAGTTGTCGATCAGGAGGATCATGAGCGCCTCGGAGCAGTAAGGGGGCCTCACCGCCGGACACGACCAGCGGTTTTGCGGATCAGCCCTCCTGGAGCCAGCCATTTTCCCAAGTTTACCGGCTTGGGCCTGGATTTGCCACGGCAGGGGTGAGCGAGGAGGGACGGTCAGCCGTGGCGTGTCGCCTTGTTGGGTCGACAATACGGCAGGACATCTAAAAGTCGCATTGCGTTCGGTCCGGACTTGCGCTCCTCTGGGGGCCGCAGAGCCTCTTTGGGGAACGCAGACCGGCCAGGTTACGTACAGGCCCTGCCAGGCGGTGTTCCTCTCAGCGCGGCCGCCGCATCTTCGGCTGGTTGGGGCCGCGAACCGGTTCGAACCGCTCGTCGGGCAGAGTGATGGCGTTGATGCGCAGGCCGAACTTATCGCCCACCTTGACGGCCTCGCCAGTGGCCACCGCACGGCCGCCCACATCGAGCTGGAGCATTTCCTCGCACGACTTGTCGAACTGGATGATCGATCCGGGGCCAAGTTCCATGATCTGGTTGAGGGATTGACGCTTCTGAGCCAGGGTGACGACCACGGGCACCTTGATCCGCAGCAGGCTGCGCGAGAAGGCCGGCAATTGTTCCACGCTCACGACGCGTGGCGGACGCTGGGGTGCGGGCGGGGCGCTCGGCTTGGCGGCGGGCTTGGCAGCGGGCTTGGGTGCCGTTTTTGGGGCCGATTTCGGGGCCGACTTGGCAGTGGGGGGCTCCACGGTGGCGGTGCCAATCACGTTGCCCGGCTTGGGGGCCGGGAAAACCAGCAGGGCGGCTGCCTTTTTCCCCTCCGCGGCGATCTTCAGCGGAATGAGTGCCGCGCCATCGGCGATTCCGCCGCGAGCAAATGCCCCCTTGAGATTCTTGGCCCGGCCGGCCTGGAAATCCTCGGGCATGAACTGCTCGGGCAGAAGGATCATTCCCAGTTCCTGGGCCAGAGTGGTCAGCTTGCTCTGGCCGGTTGGATCCGGGGCTGCGGTCCACTCGGGTACCAGGCCCGAGGCCTCCGGGATGGCGAAGATTGCGGCCACGCCCCCCGCGGTCAGAACAACCGCAAGGCCGGGACCGTCAAACCCCTCGGGAAGGGAAGCCAAGGCTACCAGGCCCGGCTCCCCAACCTCAATGGTCACCCCTTTCAGATCCAGCGCACGTGCAAGTGCCTCGGCCGCCTCCGCCGCACCGCCGCGACATGCCTCAACTACACTGGCCGCTACCGCTGGTGTCAAATCCGCCATCGCAACAGCATCCCATTCTTGGCTTCTTTGCCGGAATCCCTCCCTGGACTCCAAGGTGTTGTGCGAATATCGGCCGAGGCGGCCGTAAACTTTACGCATTCTTCTCAGAATCACGCAGATCGGGGATGTCAGGGGGAGAAGCCTGGCAGACCTGCGGGAAGACGTCCGTTGGCGAGGGCTTGGAGAAGAAGCGGCGGCAACCGGTTGAACGAACCGGGCGGTCTGGCCGCCAGTTGCTGGAACCGGGGGGGCGGGGGCCGCCGGCCGGTGCGTCAAGATTCGAGGGGCCGGCCTCGGGGTGGTCTGGGCTGCGCGACCCGAGGTCGCGGCCGGGAAGAACTGCTAATCGCGGCGGGGATTGATGTGCTCGTAGCGGCGCTGGGCGGCGTGCCAGACCCTCCACTGATCCCCGTTGAAGCCGTAGTTCTGGCCGGTCAGCTTGACCAGGGCGTCGAGAACAGCCCGGTTCTGACTGGGAATGTCGACGGTCACCTCGCTGCTGCCCGCCGAGAAGCCGGTGTTGCCCCGGCTATCGAAACCGCTGGAGGTCTGCCCACTGCCCAGTTTGATCTTCTGTTTGTGCATGGTGACCAGCGATCGGATCAGGGGTCCGATCGCCGACGGGTCTCCCAGATAGCCCAGGGCGAAGCCGGCGGCATTGATCTCTGGAACCTTCTTGCTGTTCAGGCAATTGACGAAGAACTGGACGGCCACATGTTTGCCCTTGAGATGGTCGAGGCAGGTGTACTTCAACTCGTCAACAGGCTCCTTCATGTAGGCCGCGGCGAGCGCCATGGCCGCCTGATCGGTTCCGACATTGCCCAGGGCATTGAGGAACAGCTCGCGAGCGAACGGATCGGATTCTTCGACGAGGGCCTGTCCCAGGGCCTTGATCGCCGCCGGGTCGTTCATTGCCAGGATCGCCCGGCGGGCTGCTTCGGTCCCTGAGCCCGACGCGAGCTGGTCGCGATAGCCCTTGAGCTTGGCGATCCATTCCTTCTGAGCCGAGTCTCTCTGCCGCTCTTCCTCCAGCAACTGGATCTCCTGGGGCGAGCGCCAGCTTCCCTCGTACAGGACATAACCTTGATCGCGAAACAGATCATTGCGAGTGGTCCAGTTTCCTCCTCGGCGCTCGTAGCCCAGGGCCCGGCGGGCCTCTTCGTGATCGGGGTCGAGCTCAAGGATCCGGTTCAGATGGTACCCGCGCTGCTCGGTGAGCGTGTTCTCGCGGCACCACTCGGCAATCTTCCATTGATCCTCCACCGTATCGGCGAAGCGGGGCCAGATGCGCTCGTAGGTATCCGCCTGGGGCCGCCGCTGGTTTACCTTGACGACCTGCGAACGGTCGATTCTGAAGACCACTCCCCCATCGGTGCGGATGACGTAGTCGGTCCGCGGAATCTGGCTGGGATTGATCAATTCGCCCGCAACGCGTCCCCCGCTCTTGAGAGTCAGCGTATCCTGTGCGGCCGTGGGTGCCGTCGCGACACCCGAAAGGAGAAAGGCAGCGATGAGGAAACGGGCCGTTCGCATCGACTGGCACGAGCAGAAAAGGGAGACGAAACTATCTTCTCCATTATACGAGGCTTGCCCTGACTGCGACAACGAATTTGCCGTTCTGCTCGTTCGGCAAGCGCCGGTCGTGTCGGTCGTGCCGGCTCCCTTTGATGAGAATGTCCCATCTGCCCCGAATGTCGGGATTTTCGGGGAGGCTGCGCAGGTCGGTCGAGAACGGTCTGCCCGCTGCGCCATGCTCGCTGGTGATGTCCCCCTCTCGGAGCAGCCCCGGGCTTGCGTGAGTTCCTGCCGCCGGCGAAACTCAAAGGTTTTCACCACCTCAGCTGCTTCTGAATACAGATTGACAGGGGGGGAGGAGTTCTGGGATCGGTTCCCAGGGTTCTCTCCCTTCGATGATCTCCCGGACTGTATCACGGATCATGCCACGTTCGCTTTCCACGGACCACAACCGCGGCGCTGCCGCCCAGGGCCGCCCCGCCTGGGCGAAGGACGCCATTTTCTACCATATCTTTCCCGACCGTTTTGCCCGTAGCTCTCGTGTTGCCAAGCCCGACAACCTCCTTTCCTGGCATTCGGCGCCGACGGAACAG
Organism: uncultured Planctomycetaceae bacterium; assembly: GCA_964563135.1. GTDB lineage: Bacteria > Planctomycetota > Planctomycetia > Pirellulales > Thermoguttaceae > JAAYAY01. Next base: position 6,448 of record CAZLWV010000076.1, on the reverse strand, counting down.
GGTTACCACGGGGGGGATCTGGTGGGGATCGCCGAGCACCTCGACCACCTGGTCGATCTGGGCGTGACGGCGATCTACCTGACGCCGATTTTCCAGTCGGCCTGCAATCACCGCTACCACACCCACGACTACTACCAGGTGGATCCGCTTCTGGGCGGCAACGCAGCCCTTCGCCAGCTCGTGGACCGGGCGCATGGACTGGGACTTCGCATCATTCTCGACGGTGTGTTCAACCATGCCAGCCGGGGGTTCTTCCAGTTCAACGACATTCTCGAAAACGGTCCGCATTCCCCGTGGCTGAACTGGTTTCACGTGGACGGCTGGCCGGTCTCCGCCTACGACGGGCGCAGGCCGGCGAACTATCGGGCCTGGGTGGGCAACCGGGCCCTGCCGAAGTTCAACACCGACAATCCCCAGGTCCGCGAGTTTCTCATGGGCGTGGGTGAGTACTGGATAGGCGAGTATGGGATCGACGGCTGGCGGCTCGACGTGCCGGACCAGATCACGACGCCGGGTTTCTGGGAGGAGTTTCGTTTGCGAATTCGGGCGATCAACGCCGAGGCCTACCTGGTCGGCGAGATCTGGCACGCGGTGCCGGAGTGGCTTCGCGGCGACCGTTTCGACGCCACGATGAACTACCTGTTCGCCGCCACGGCGATCGCCTTCGCGGCCGGCGACCGAGTGAGTGCGAGGCTGGCGGCGGGCCGCAGCTACGATCCCTATCCGGGAATCGACGCCCCCGAGTTCGGTCGCCGGATCGCACAACTGCTGGCTACCTACGACTGGGAGACGACTCAGGTCCAGTTCAATCTGCTGGACAGCCACGATGCCCCGCGGGTGCTCAGCCTGGCCCGGGGCGATAAGGCCACGCTTCGCCTGGCGACGGTGCTGCAGATGACCTTTCCCGGCACGCCGTCGGTATACTACGGCGACGAGATCGCGCTGGCGGGCACGAAGCGCTACGACCATCCCTATCGCGATCAGGACGCCCGTCGCCCCTTCCCCTGGCACGACCAGTCGCAGTGGGATCGGGAAATGCTGGACTTCTTTCGCCGTGCGATCGCCCTGCGCCGCAGCCACCCGGCGCTCCGCGGCGGCCGGTTCCACCAGCTCTATGCGAAGGACCGGCAGTATGCATTCCTTCGCCAGCTCGAGACCGAGACGCTGCTGGTGGTTCTCAACGCGGCGGACGACGCGGCGGAGATCGAGATCCGCCTCGGCAAGCAGACCGCGAGCGGCTCGGCGCCGCGCGTGCTGTTCGGCGAGCTTGCGGCCGACGTGCTGGGAGAACGGGTCAGGATCACGTTGCCGGGGCGTGCAGGCGGTGTGTTGGCGGTGTGACGAGCCTAGCGGCCCGTGGTTTTTGAAGCACCTGGGCGTGTTGTTTCCCCGGAAACCGGGCCGGCCGGCTGGGGCGGGGGGGGCGGTTACGGCGAGCTGGCTGATTCCCGCAGCAGGGTCAGGGCCGCCTCGACGAGCATCTCGCCCGAGCCGGGCAGGACGTTCGAGTTGGTGACCTCATAGCTGCCGCCGGCATGGGCGGCCCGGGTGGGAATGTAGATCGTCTCGACGCAGTTGGCCAGTTCGACCACCATCGTGGTGCGATAGGGGGAGGCTTGCTTGACCGCCAGGCCGAGCTCGACGAAGATCTCGCTGGGCATGAAGACCAGGGCCAGGTCGCGGCCGAGGGTGAAGGTGGTGACCTCGACCGGCAGCGATTCGCCCACGCCGGCCCACTGGTGGGAGAGCCCCCAGTTGATGTATTCATCTCCTGCCATGTGGGGCGGCTTGTTGCGAAGCTGATCGAGCACGACTGCCTTGTAGGCCCGCACCTGGTCGAAGAAATCGACGCTCTTGCCGGCTTTTGCGGCGGGAATCAACTCGCGGGCCTGCTCCAATTGCTGCTCGGTCACCTGCTGGAGCGGCAGTTGGACGATGGCGGAGCGGACCTGGAAGGCGGGGCTTTCAACGGCGCGAAGATCGGGAAGTGCCGATCCAACCGTTTCGGCCAGCGAGTTGCCGATGAAGTCGGTCTTGTTGCGTTCGGTCCGGGTGGGATCCGAATGGTTGATGTCGCCGCAGGCGCCGTTGCCGAAGATCGAGACGACGCCCTGGCCGAGTTCTCGCCTCACTTTCTGCTCGATGAAGTAGGGGTAGTCGGCGCTCCAGAGGAGGCCGCCGAGGGTATCCAGATGGAGGGCGAAATTGCTGACCACCGCCAGAGGTTTCCGATCGCCGGCCGATTCAACCAGGGCCAGGCAGATTTCCGGATCGATGGGGCCGGCGGGGCGGACCACATTGGGATTGTCGAGCCGTTGCCAGGTCTGGACGCTGCCGTCTTTCATGACGAAGCGGCGATTGAAGGAAACGGGAGTCTGCTGCCGCGCCGATCCGGTCTTGAGCACGACTGGCTGAAGGGCCTTGTTGGCCTGGATGACCGCCGAGGCGATGCCTTCGATCAGTCTGGCGGCGTAGGGAGCCGGGCCGTCGGCGGGGGTCTTGCCCCCGAGGTAGTCGTAGAGATTTCGGGTGTAGTCGGGCGCCGTATGCGAATGGGTGGCGGTGACGACGACGTGGGCGGCCGGGATTCCGGTGCTGGCGGAGACCTTTTCCCGGACGGCAACGCACAGGTCGCGGCACACGCCGGTGAGGTCCGCCGCAACCCAGGCGGCCGCCTGGTCGCCCGAGCGGAAGACGATGGCCTTGGCCTTGAGCGGATCGATCGTGCCGGTGGCAAGCCGCTCGTGATAGTAGCCGGCCATGGGGAAGCCCTCGGGGGGCGTGATATCGGCCTCAGCCACGCCGACCTGAAGCGGCTCGGCGGCCCACCCTTGCCAAGGGAGTGGGACGGCAACGAACAGAACGAGCAGAAAGCTTGCGGCGAATGCACGATTCATGGCTGGTACTCCCCTAACGGCCGGACGGTGATCAGGTTGGGAATGCTCGACTGGCCCGATTATGGCAGTTGGCGAGTCTCTCGAGCAAGAGACGCCCTGCTCTACCGGGGATGGAATATCGATCCCTACCGCCGACAGAATCTTTGCACGGTGAAGATGCAGCCCGAGTTTCCGGGATGTTCATGCGGAGATCAAGAGGCCTCACGTGTCAGCGATTGCCTCCGAGGACCGATTGAAGGACCGCCTCTGCATCGGCACTCAGCAGATAGACGGGCGAATCGGTCAACGCGGCGGCACCTGGCGGGATCTCATTGCCCATGACATCGTAGGCCCGGGCCCCGGCCGCCAGTGTCAAGGGCTGGCTCTGGCCCACGCCGCACCAGGCGATGGCGACGGTGTTTTCCTTGCCACGGAAGACGTAAGCCTGCAGGTCCTCGCGGTTGACCGCCTTGATGCACTCTTCGGGAACCCCCAGCAGCCGGGTGAGCGCGGCGATACCCGGATACATCTTGCGCGGCGCGCCGCCATAGGCGAAGAGCATGCCGCCGGCATCGGGATTGTTGATCGTGCCGCACGTGCCGGCGTGGACGAAGATCTTGCGCACGCCGTGCGAGAAGCCGACGGCGGTGAACTTCACGATGTTTTCGGTGGCTGCGCGTTCGCTGGGCCACTTGCAGCGGTTCATCGTTGCGTCGCCCACGGTCTGCGGCACGCATGGCGGATCATCGTCGGCATAGCAGCCCCACTCGGTGATCCAGATCGGTTTCGGCCCGCCGTGCCGGCGCATGAGCTGCTCAAGGGAGCGGAACTCCTCCTCGAAGGTCTCTGCCGGAACGCTCGGGTTGTACATGTGCAGGTCGAACACGTCGACGAACCGCAGTCCGCCGCATTCGAGAAACCGCCGCGACAGCTCGCTATTGATGTTGGCGCTGATGCCCATGACGATGCGGCAATCCGGATCGGCCGCTTTCATGGCCTTCCAGGCGGTTTCCAGCAGTTTCAAGTAGTCGTCGAGCGTGTATCCGAATCGTTGCGGGAGTGCGTAGGTGGTGTAGAGGGCTTCGTTGAGGATTTGATAGGTCGTCACGGGGCGGGGGCCGCTCTGGCGGTAGTGGCGTACCACCTCCGCCGCGTACGCGCCGAAGTCGTTGAGGTCTTTGGGCGCGAAGGCCACCTGCAACTGGTCGCGCCCGTGGCCCTCGCGAGCGGCCTGCTCGACGAGTTCGGGCGTGGCGGTTGTGTTCCAGTGGGCCGAAGGAAACGGCAAGAGCACGTCGACCTGGCTGTTGATGTCCAGCACGCGATGGATCTGCTGGTCGGCGACGGTCCAGTCGAACTTGCCTTTCTCCGGCTCGACCGAGTGCCATTTGGCCGACCAGTCTCGCCACCACACGATGCCGGCCTGGCGCGCCTGGCGGACCAGAAATTGCCACGGGTAGGCGTGGTTGAAGCCCAGGGGCGAGTCGGCCGCGCTGTCGGGGATCGGATCGATGATGGCGCACCGCAGCGATTGCGAGGCGGTTGGCGTCGTCCAGGTTGCGCGAAAGTATCCCCGTCGATCCGCGCAGGCGGTGCCGAGCGCGGTTCGCACCGCGGCGTGCGGCCCGAGCGTGATTGCCGGCCCGCTGTCCAGTACGGGGCGATCGAAGAAATCGGTGACCTGGAGCCTGCCGCGGATCGTCTGCTCGGAATCCGTATTGTTGAAGGCCTCGACGGCCATGGCGATGCCGTCCGAAGGCTTGGTCACGATATTTCCAGGTTCGCTGGTGGAGAGGAACGATTCCACAGGCTGGCGCGGCTCATAGGGCGTGGCAAGTTCGCCGCGCTCCAATTGGATCGCGTCGAGCCAGAGCGTGGCCGCCTGCCGGCCGGACGCCTCAAGATCCAGCCCGGCGGCAACGAAGACGAAAGGCTCCTTGGGGCGGAAACTGAACTGGTAGCGCTGCCACTGGGGGCCGACGGTGACTTGCCTGCGCTGCATGCGGGTGGGAGCTTCCACGACCGCCAGTTGCGCCGCGGTCCCCTCCGCGTCGGCGCGAAGGAATGCCGACAATGTCAGGTGCTCGCCGGGCTGGACGTGAAACCAGCCCTGGTTGGCGACAAGCACTCGCTGCACCGGCTGGCGAACCGGGGTGAAATAATCGAAATAGAAGACGGGCATTGTCTCCGGCGACAGGCTGATCTTGAGGCTGTGCCGGCCGTGTTCCGCCACGGACTCGTCGACCAGGCCTTCGAGCCGGTAGAGATTGCCGCCCCAGCCTTTGAGCCCGTAGGTATAGCTGCCCCAACTGGCGCCGCCGCACTCGAAACTGCTGTTGGGCAGATAGTTTTTCACCCCTTCGGTGGCGATTTGCGGGAACCACTGCTGGCCGGCCGTGGACTCGGCAAGCACGACGTCGTCCAGCCAGAGCGTGCCGGTGCTCCTGAACCAGAACTGCAGCCGGCTGGTGTCGGGAGGGACGTCGGAACTGGCCTGAAACATGAACTCGTACGCTTGCCAGATGGGCGACGGCGTGAACGCCTCCGCCAAGCCGGCACTTTCCCAGGGCCGCATGTTGGAGAGCCCCACCTCGACCGCGCCGCGTTTGATCCGCTCCGCCTTGGCCCAGAATGCGAGCCGATACCATTTGCCTTTGCGGACGCCGACCTTACCGGTCTGGGCGATCATTGCGTGCACGGCGGGCCCGTCGCCGGCAAACTCGGTGCACTCGAGTCTGGCGCACCGGCCGCCGGTGCGGCCGGTGTCGAGTCCCAGGATCTGTTTGACCGACGCTGCCCCGCTCGCCGACCAGGCGTCGGGGGTGCCGGCGGAGATGCTGCTCGTTTCGAACGAGCCGTTCGCAACCAGATTGGCGTCATCCGCGAAGCAGGGAACGACTGCGCTCAGGGCGGCACAGATCGTGAGGATCAGGGATTTCATGGCGTTCTCACTTTCGCGTGGCTTGACGGGGGGAAAGGTTGACGCTTCCGATGGACGTGAGCAGGAAAGCGATGTGGCGGGGTGTGGAGATCGGTCGTGTGGAAGGACATTGCGTGCATGGCTGCCGTACGGCGAGCTATTCTACCGCGCGCCGGCGAGCGACTCCAAGTCGCAGCATGGATTTGGCATCAGGGAGAGTTGTGCAACAGGGAGGGTTTTGCAACGCCTTTGCATGTTGTGGAAAAAGTTGGTCGATGGGGATACGTGTAAATATGTGCGCCTAGGGTGTTTATGTCTTGGGGTTGTGTCGTAAAGTGGGGTCGCTGGATCGGGGGGGTGGCGCACAATTGCCTCTGGTGAGGGGGTGAGGAAGCAGCGAAGGGAATCGAGGATGGGGAAAAGGGTGCGCGCAGAGATGCGGTGGGGCGGGGGAGAACGGAGAAAGGCGTGGGGCGAAGCATGGGTGGAACGGCATGGGCGTGTGGAGAGCGGAAAGGAGTCATGAGAGAAATGGGTTGGCCGGGGATGCGTCATCGACATCGGTATCGGGAGAGGCATCGGGATCGAAATCGGCAGTGCCCTCCGTGCCAATAATAGGTGAGACAACTGCCTCCTAGGTTATTAGAGTAGA
>CAZLWV010000075.1:5123-36501 GCA_964563135.1 uncultured Planctomycetaceae bacterium | reverse complement strand
AATTCTGTGCCGCTGTGCACAACCAAGACGCCAGCGCGGCCCACCATGCTACGCGATCTATCTCGCAACGGCCTAATCGTGCCGACAGCGGGTTGGTGATGCGCGATGGGACACGGTTTGATTCGATGCACGCGGTACGAAATGGGATCCGCCCCATGGTGGGCCGTCGCTCGCGAACCGGCAATTCGTGCGGAAATGACTCTGGACAATCGGCGCTCAGTGAACGCCGTTTGGCTTTGGGCCGTTCTGGCCCACCCTACGCTTCCAGACTCGTGCCCCATGGCGGGCCCTACAAGTGGGCCGTCGCTCGCGACGTGGCGGGGCATCGCCGGTTGACACTTGGTGATCGCTGGTGGTAAATTTGCCTCCCTCCTGGTTCGCTTTGGCACCACCCAACGATGCTGCCGCGGCTGTGATACGATCATCACGGCCAATCGATGCACATAGCACCTTAGAAAGTTCGGGGTCCTCCAGGAAATACTGCAAGGACGGAATGGAACACGCGGCGATCCATCGCCAAAGTGCAAAAAAAACGTTCCCGGGCAGAACCCGGGAACGTGTGGGAAGGCGAAGCGGGAGATTTCGCTACTGAAGCTTGATATCGAACGTGTTGGAGCCCGCCTTGACGTCAAACTCAAAGGTCCTGCCTTTGTACTTGTCGGGGATCGCGCTGTTCGAGCCGGACAAATCCAACTGGTCGTCGCTGGCCGCCTCGGAATTCGCGGACAAGGTGACCTTGTGTTTTCCGACCACAGCCCCCTCTGCATCTGCCGTGTAGTTCAACTCGTAATGCCCACTCGAATCGGTCACGCCAGTCGACGTGCGGCCGCCGCCATCGGGCGAGAAGTGGACCATGATGCCGGCAGTCGGCTTTCCGTCGACGGTGACGGTGCCGGAGACTGTGCCGAGGTCAGGCAAGTCGCTCCTTCCGGAGCATCCCAAGCACCAGAGCAGCGAGAAAGCACATAATAGGCCAGCACTTGCAGTAAATCGAATCATGTTTGCAGCGACTCCTTCGTGTGGGAAGAACAGCGGGCGACGCCGCGATCAGGCGTCGCCCTCTTTCCTTGGATCGGTTTTTGACCAGTAGATACAGGAAGTAGTCCCGAGTCTGCGGAGACGGGAGAACAAACACTACGTTGTCGTTCAATACTCACCGATCGGTTGACGATCTTTGCGGGAGATGAGGTATTCGAACAAGCTGTCCACGGTGGTCGTGGCCCAATTGTGGTCGACGGTCTCACCAATAAAGCGGACAGAACCGTCACACAGTGCGGCCTGGAAACCGCCGGGGTGCGAGCTGGAAAATCCATATTGGCAGCCGCTATCAGGGGCGTTGATAGCCACCGACCCGGCGGCGAGATTCGTCCGAATGGACAATTGCTCGTTCGAAGTGTAGGTTCCGTGGACAACGCCCGCATTGCATCGGACGGTGCCAGTGAGCCCGGCCAGTTCCCAGGCTCGTTCGCCAATGAAGATAGTATTGCTGGTGCCGTCGACGATGTCTCGCATCTCTATCTTCGACGCCCGCCAGAAGATCCCGTCAGGCTCATTCGCGGTGTTAAGGCTGCCCCATTGACCGCTCTGGCTCATATCATAGCCTTGCAGCCGTCCGCCGCTGTGCCACTTGTGACTCGTGTTGCTGCCCATGTAGTTCGACGTTGCGGTGGGAACAATCGTGCCGCTGGCGTCCGGCAGCCCGTATCCCCCGACGTTCGTCTCCTTTGCCATGTCCGACGGGCAGCGGAAACCGGTTATCGGGGTTTGAAGGTCGGCTACGCGGTCGTACGGACCGCCGGCTGTGAGCGCATCGGACATGCGGAATCTACCCGGCGTGAGGCGATCCGACAAAGGCGCCTGTTCCACAAAGGGCAAGATCAGAGATCCCCATCCCCAAGACGACTGATTCCCGGCATCCCAGGGATTTGCTCCGACGCCGGCAATATAGCCGGAGGGGAACGATTTGAAAGTGTCGTGGTAGTTGTGCATCGCCAACCCGAGTTGTTTAAGGTTGTTGCTGCACTGCGACCGGCGTGCCGCCTCGCGTGCGGCCTGCACGGCCGGCAGGAGCAAGGCGATCAGGATTCCGATGATGGCGATAACCACCAACAGCTCGACCAGTGTAAAAGCTCGACGTTTCATGAGACAGACCTCGTCAAGAAGAGAATCGCGGAAACGATGAGAGGTTCTTCGGCTAATCCCTGCGGCTCCGTATTCCCCTTCTTGTGTTGGAGAAAAGAATGAAAAGAAAAACTCCGAACGTCGCCGCCATGGTCGGCGGCAACGCCAACGTTGAAGGCCGAAAAACGATCAACCGGCGGGCTACCCCGGTTGTTCGGGCGAATCGATCGGTGCGTTGGCCGGAGCGACCTCACCCTGGCGATTTTTATAACTACTGCCGCCTCCTCCGCAGGCCGAAAAAGAGGGACCCCCGCACACGTTACCCCAAGAACCCCTACCCACTAATATCCTACTGGATTCCAGGAAAAACGCAACCGATTTCGGCAATTGTTTTGCGACAACCGCATTGCCACTACTGTGAACCCCCGCAGGCCTTGTTCCTGAAATATCGTCTGGCTCAAAGTATGATCTACAAAACAGGTTAGGAAGATGCTTGGGGATCTGCTGGCCAATGGTCGCCAATACTGGCACAATACGTCCTCACAATCATGGGCGGTTCTCGATTGCTTTGCGACGAGATGTCGCACGATTCGGCTGGCCCGGTTCTGACTGTGGCCCAGTTCATAGCGGGTGTGCACCCCGGAGACGGCAACCCGGGGTTCTTCCACGACAACCAGCACGCGATGACTTGCCCGCAGGATCTTCACCACTACCTTCCGGTGGACGATCAGGCGATCGATTGGGAGATCTACGTCACGGGGGCGGGGCGGGTGACGATCCGGCTCGGGCGAGGACTTGGATTCTCTCGGTCTACTGCCATCTCTGCCTTCTGGCCGTAATTCTCCTGTTGGTCTTCGTGATCATCGCCATGGGGGTGCCGATCCACCGTCTGGCCGAGCCTATGATCCTGTCGTAGATCACCGCGTCTGGGCGTACCGCACCTGCACCTCCAGCTTCTCCACCTGCAAGGCGTCTGCCGCTTCGCCTGCAGCGGGGGCACGGATGAGGACCTTGTTTTGCCCGACGACGCACCTTTCGGGCTCCACGGCGAAATCGAGCCGCAGGAGTCTCTGGCGGGGATCGTTTGCGTACTGGCCGCTGCCTCCCGAGGCCGGCTGCGGTCGGGGGGAAAAGATTTGCGGGTCCTTCCACTCGGCATCGCGAGCCAGGAGCGGCAGCGGGGCACTGTTCAGACTCACCTCCAACGGCTGGTCCTCGCGGGCGCCGAAGAGAACCACCCGCAGCAGAACCGCTTTGACCCGATCGGCCCGCTGTTTGAGGTTGTCGCTGATGCGGACTTGAAGTGCCGCTTCGTCGCCGCCACGTGCGATCTTCACTGGCAGCGGCGAAGTGTCGTTCTTGCCAAAGAATCCCTGCGCCCAGGGGTAGCCGCCGCGGCGCTCGACGACGTATGTCTTGTCCTTCCACTGGAGCAGCTTGGGATCGCCGATCTCCTGGTAGGCTTCGCGGTGCAGGCTCGGACCGGCCGGCTCTCCCACTTGCCGGCAGATCTCGGGGGGAGCATTGGACCAGTTGAAGGTTACCACGCTGTCTGCACCCTGCTGCCACCAGTTGGAGACCACGCCGCGCAGGACCTCGATGGGCGGGTAGCGATAGCCGTCGGTTGCGTGGTGGTCGTCCAGGCAGGGCATGAGCTTGACGTTGTGCCCCTCGGTCAGCCGACGATAGGCGGCCACATCGACGTCCATCGAACGCGACCCGAGCGTGAACAGATCGACCAGATCTTCCTGGACCCAGGCTTCCACGTCGAACCCGTCCGCACGGCATCCTTCCAGGTTGCGAGGTACCTTGGCCGACAGCAGCAGCGGCCGGCCTCGCCCTCGTGCCACCTCCTGCGTCATCCGCCGGAGCATGCGCATCAGTTCGGTCACGTGATCGCGCAGTTCCCATTGACGGCCCACCGGCAAGCAGGGGATGTGACGGGCGAAGTCGATCTGCAAGCCGTCGAGATCATACATCTCGGCCACCTCCCGCAGGCACCTCGCGGTGCACTCCCGCACGGCGGGCACGGCACAGTTCCAAAGGCCGTGGCGCCACCAGTCGGTCTGGAGCACCCAGTCGGGATGGGCCTGTTTGAGGGGATCCGGCCCTTCTTTCCAGGCGGCGCCGGTTCCCGCTGCATTGATGTCGACCTCGCTGAACCGGTGGTGCCAGAAGACCTCCAGCCCCCGCTTCTTCGTCTCCTCGATCAGCCGGCCCGCCATATCGATCCCCTGGTCGCGCCATTTCTGCAGATCAGGGTTCTGCAGGAGATCGAGAAACTTGCTCGGGTAGAGCACCTGCCCCAGGCGGCCGATATCCCAGAAGACGCTGTCGATCTGGGAACCGGGCTGGTCGATGTAGGCAAAGCGGTAGTCGAGCCAGGAGTTGAAGTCGACCCCGTAAGCGGTCTGGGCGTCGTACTGGACGACGATGCGTCGCCTGCGGTTGACGGCCTTCTGGTGTTCGGAGTCGAGCTGAACCGGGAGTTCTGCGGCACGAGTCGCGCGGGGCGGTGCGGCCAGGCCGCTGACAATTCCCACGGAAGCCATCTGAAGGAAACGCCGCCGGGTGGGCCGATCAGAAGAGCGTCGCATGGCAAGATCTCCGTGGGACGTGGGGGGGTGGCCGTGCAAGGACATCGTGGGGATCCAACGTCTGTTCTGCAGCAGTTATCCCCCCTGGGTGCGTCTTTCGCAAGTCGGGTGATCCAATCGGCATGAAGTTCTGTTTCAGTCACCGCGGAGGAAATACCACATCTGGTGCAGAGGTCTGAAGCCGGAATTCAAGCTGCAGGCTTGGATCGGCTGACTCAGTCATGTAGGGTGGTGCCAGAGCGGACCACATTGTTGAGGTTGAATCCTCCTGGTTTTCCCATGAACAGAAAACGCCGGATTGACAGAGATCCGAGCGGCGGCCCACCAGATAGCGGTCCCCATTGCCAGGCCGGCTGCATCATGCCTGTGAATGCTCCCTACTTGCTCCTTGAATGAGGACTATCGCACCACCATTTGCTTGCCGGGGCTGCGCAAGAGTTCTATAACGTATGTACTTCACCCCGGAACCGATCCTGTTCTACGAGGACCTCCCTGGGCTACAAGTCCCGCACCTCGTGAATCGCCAGATCGTGGTCTGCCGCCACGAGTTCCATCTGGCTTTGAACGACGCGGATCCGGCGCCAATGCCCGCTGCGGTAGCGGAGATAGAAGACGTAGCTGAAGCAGAGGAACGTCAGCACCAGGGCCGTCCAGGCGGCTTCCGGCGGCAGGTCCAGGACGTGGAGCATGACGATCAGGATCGGCAGCAGGAGCCAGTGGAGCGTTACCGAAATGCACATGGCCCAGAACGTGTCGCCCGCACCGCGCAGAGTGCCGCTGAAGACGGTGGTTGCCGCCTCGATCATCACGTAGAGCGACGCCAGGCGGATCATAAATACGGCCATCGGCACAGCCTGGTCGAAGTCCGGATCGGGATGGACGGGGCGGAACACGCCCACCAGGGTTTCCGGGAAGCAGGAGAAGAGCACGAGGATCACGGAGGAGTAGATCCAGCCGCACTTGATTCCCGACATGGCCGCGCGGTGGGCCGTGTCGGGGTCGCCCGCTCCCATGTAACGGCCGACCAGGCTCATCACGCCGATCTGCACCCCGATCAGCGGCACGAAGGAAACCATGTCCCAGTTGAACATGATCGTCGTGGCGGTGGCGGTGACCGGTCCGTGGGCGTGGAAGGCAAGGATCATTCCGGTGAAGGCCAGCACGTTGAGGAACATCTCCACGCCGGCCGGATATCCGAACCAGAGGAGCTTGCCCATGACCTGGCGATCCAGCCGCAACGACTGAAGCACCTGGTACTGGCGCCGAATCGAGGGCCGGAAGTAGGCGCCGAGCAGAATCGTCAGTCCGAGGGCCCCGCCCAGGATGGTTCCGTAGGCTGCGCCGCGGATCCCGAGGGCCGGCATGCCGAGCTTGCCGTAGATCAGCACGTAATTGAGCCCCACGTTGGCCACCATGGCCGCGCAGGACGCCAGCATGACCACCAGCGTCTGGCCGATCCCGGAGAAGAAGCTGCTCAGGGTCGTTCGCAGCAGGCCGATGACGGTTCCGTAGATGAGGATGCCGAAGTAGACCTTCTGGTGGGCGAGTTGGCCGGGGGAAATCCCGCTGTTTTCGAAGGCATAGTCCACCAGGGGCCGGGCCAGCAGGATCACCGGGTAGGCCGCCAGCGAGAGGAGCAGGGCCTGGGTGGTGGCCACGGCGCAACGGCTCCTTTGCCCTGCACCGAGGTATTGGGCGACGAGGGCCGTGGTGTAGCCGATCAGCCCCAGAAAGAAGGTCATCATCATGAAGCTGGTCAGCCCGCCCGACATCGAGGCATTCATTTCGTCGGGTCCGAGGCGGGAGAGAAACAGCCGGTCGGTGAAGGTCATCACCGTGTCGCATGCATGGGAGACGACCATCGGCAGGGCGATCGCCAGGAGCTCACGGACACCGCCGGCCGCCGGTGCCCTTTGGGTCTGGCGCGCTTCTTGGATAGTTTTGAGCATCGATGGTTTCGAGACGTTCCTGACCGGCGGCAGCCGGGCATCAGGGTTTCCGGCAATGGTACTCAATGAACGAGGCCGGCGCTCGCTCCACCGCAAGCACCTGGAAGCCCGCCCGCAGGAGGAGCCCCTCCATAATCCAGTCCAGTGTACTGTATTCGCGGGCGACGTGCTGCGCGGCCCCCGGGCGGACGGCTTCGGGTAACCCAGCGACGAAACGGTCGAATTCCACTGCCGCCTGGCCCGGCGCGATGGAGAAGACCACGTCGCCAAGAATGAACTGGCCGGCCGGCCTCAGGACACGGCAGACGTTTTCAAGGGCCACGATTTTCCACAGGTCGGGCAGGTGATGAAGGCAGGCGGTCGAAACGGCCGCATCGAAAGAGGCATCGGGCAGGTCCATCGAGAGAAACCCGGCATTGCGGGTCTCAATACGGTCGAGGCCTTCCTGTTCGGCCTTTTGGGCCAGATATCGGAGCATGACGGGAGACACGTCCAGGGCCGTCACCCGGTGCCCAACCGCGGCCGCCGCACGGGCGAAACGGCCGGTTCCGCAGCCGATTTCGAGAACCCGCGAGCCGGGGGGAAGGGCCAGGGTCTCCAGCTTCCGCCGGTTTTCGGCCTCCACGTCGCGAAAGGTGGCCATTCTCGCGTCGTAGGTTTCCACTTCCTCCAGGTCAGCGTAGTCGGTGCCGATCTGCTGGAACTCGTTCCATCGCCAGTCGGGTGTGCGCACGGCGATCCTCCTTTCTTTGCCCGCGAATAAGGGATGGACGCAGGCAGGGGAGGAAAGGTTCGCCCCGAAGGGCAAGACAGGGCAGAAGAAGCGGCGAGGGGCCGGTACTCGAATCGGGCGGCAGGGAGGGGCGGAAACGGGGCGGCGGCGCCTGGCCGAGCTGACCCGCGCAGGAGGCGATCGAGCGGAGGGGGCCGTTCATGCGGGTTGCCGGAGGGCGTCGGCATGCTGTTGAATCGGGCTGTTCGTTACGGTCCGCCCTGTCTTATGTGATTCTTCCTGTTCCCAGATCCAATTTGCGGAAAGACCCGGCCTGGAAACATCCCTTGCGGAGGATTCTTGGGGCCGACGGCGGTCAGAATGGTGACCGTCGTCGTCGGGCAGGCTTTGGTGGTGTCAGAATGTGACGATTGACTGCAGACCCACACTGTCCTGGTCTGTGTAGGGAACGACGACCCAGTTTCGTTGGCCGCGCTCGGTGCGGTTGACCACGTCGGCTGCCAGCCACGCGATGCCCCATCCCAGAACGACCTGCGAGAGGTAGTGGCAATCCTGGTTGACTCGCGACCAGGCAGACAGGGCTGACAGGCCGTAGAAGGCGACCTTGGCCGGCGTGTTTTCGGTCATGTTGGCCGCATTGAGAAAGACGGTGGCGCCGATGAAGGCGTGCCCGCTCACCGAGTGGTGGTCGTCCAGGAGTCTCCACTCGGAACCGAGGTCGTCAGTCGGTCGCGAGGAGCCGAGGAGGTAGGCCAGGCCGAGGACCGCCGGTCCGCCGACGAGAACGCTGCGGGAGCAGCGATTGCCCCAATTGCCAATTGTCTGGAGAACGGGCCTTTCGTCTCCGGCAAGACATTCCATCAGGGCGGCACCGGCGAAGACGGGGACCATGATCCGCCCGTCACCAAACCCGCGCACCACCCCGGCCAACTCATCGCTGGCGCTGGTTCGGACGTGGTCTTCGTGCCAGACGCGAAAATCTTCGTCCAGCGAGGTGTTGGCGAGAATCGCCGCGGTGCCGAGGGGGACGGCGGAGATCGCCAACCCGCGCAGCGAATAGAAGTCCTGACAATCGAGGCACGTTTCCGCCAGGCACTCCTGGGTGCAGCCCAGGCACGTGATCCATGCGGCCCGGCAGTGCAGGCCGAGGCGGCCGCCGCAAGGGCAGTGCCGCAGTTCCGATCGGCATCCCCCGGCCACGGCTTCGCGGCCGATGTCGCGAAAGGGGGAGCCGCAGAGGTCAATCAGGGCTGCTTCCGAGCCGGTTTGTTCCTGGACTGCGGCCGGCTGGTTCGCCGCTTCCGGTTGGACGACCGGACTGGGGTCAAATACGATCCGGATCTCCTCGTCGGCCGCGAGGTTCGAACGCCTGGCGGTTTTCGACTCGGCGGCCAGAAGGGCCGGGCGGTTGGCCCAGTGCGCGATCCGTCCGCCGCTGGCGCAGCCTGCGCATGCAAGCATAGCCAGCATTGCCACTACGAATTCCTCGAGGGGGTGGCTTCTGGGCAAGCTGTTTGTGCAAGAGGAAGGTGAAAACCGGCAAACGGGGCAATCACAGTTTCTGCCCCGGCAGAGGGAGGGCGGAAGATACCAGGAACCGGGGGCGGGAACAAGGCAGACTGGGAAATTGCAGCGGCAAACCGGTGGCGATTGCCGGGAGACGCGGATTGGTCGGGTGCTTCGCACCCCGGATTTCGGATGGTCCTTCCGCTAGCCTTTCCTTGCGGGCGGTTTCAGGCCCATCTCGGCCATCAGGATCTGGATGTCCTCCCACACCTGTTTCTTTGCGGGCGGATTCCGCAGGACGTAGGCCGGGTGATAGGTGCAGAGGACCTTGATACCCTGGTAGTCGAGCAGCCGGCCGCGGAGTTTGCCGATGGGCGTGGAGTCGTTGAACAGGTTCTGGGCGGCCACGGCACCGAGGCAGCAGATGAACTGGGGGCGGACGATTTCGATCTGGGCGTCGAGGAACTCGCGGCAGTTGGCCGCCTCGATCGGCAAGGGGTTGCGATTCCCCGGCGGCCGGCAGCGGAGAATGTTGCAGATGTAGACGTCCGATCGCTTCAGTCCCATTCCTTTCTCGATGATGTCCGTGAGCAACTGGCCCGCTCGTCCCACGAACGGCTCCCCCTGCCGGTCTTCGTCGGCCCCGGGGGCTTCGCCCAGGAATACGAGCCGAGCTTGCGGATTGCCCACGCCGAACACGGTCTGGGTTCGGGTTGCGGCCAGTTCGGCGCAGCGGGTGCAGGCCGCCACCCGTTTCTGGACGGCGGCCAGGGCGGCCTGGCGGGATTCGACGGGCGGTTTCTCGGGTCGGGTGGTTCGGGCTGGTCGACGGGGGTGGGAGCCAGGGTGGCCGGCGCCGGCGCGGCAGCGGTCCGGGGTCTGGGCAGATGGGTGACACCGGCGGCGCGCAAGCTCTCGAGCTTCTGCACGGCCGCGCTGACGCGGGGCTCGCAGGCGGGGCTATCAGACACGGCGGAGTCTCTCCAGGAAGACAGCGAATTGCCGCATTATATCGAGCCCTCTTCACACTGCCCACGCCCTGCATTTCCGGACCGGCGACATCTTGCGGGCGTGGCCGAACCGCAACAAGCCAGCATCCTGCCGAGGAGCCCGCTTCCGGAGGGCTCTTTTCCGCCCGGGCACGCCTACCGATGTCCGCTTTCTCGGGTTAACATGAAGGCTTGGCATTTTCGTACTCCACTCGTCCAGGGCGCCTTCGACCGGCTTAAGTCCAGGCTTCCATTTGCCCCGACCGCAGGTCAGGCGGTGTCTGGACTGCTGCGAGCTGTGTCAGGCGGGGCCTGACCTACTGTGTGCTGGGTCCACGTATTATGGGTATTCCACAAGTTGCCATCGTCGGACGCCCGAACGTGGGTAAATCGAGCGTGTTCAACTGGCTCATCGGCGAGCAGTTGGCCATTGTCGACTCGGTGGCCGGTGTGACCCGCGACCGCATGATCCACCCGCTCGAGATCGAGGATCGGCTGGTGGAGCTGGTCGACACGGGGGGGATGGGAATCCAGGACGCCGATCAGCTCACCGATCATATCGAAGGCCAGATCTCGCTGGCGATCGATTCGGCGTCGGTGATCGTGTTTCTGGTAGACACGCGCAGCGGCATTGTTCCCCTGGATGAGCATGTGGCGCAGCGGCTCCGGACCCTGCAGGTGCCGATCGTGTGCGTGGCCAACAAGACCGACACGGGGCATCTGGAGCCGGAGGCCGACGAGTTTCGCCGTTTCGGCTGGGACGTTGTTGCCGTCAGTGCCAAGCAGAACCGCGGCCGTCACGAACTCCTGGAGAAGATCCGCGATTTGCTCCCCGCTGCTACGGAGGATGAAGGCGAGGCGGCTCTGCCGGAAATGAAGCTGGCCATCGTGGGGCGTCGGAACGTGGGCAAGAGCACCTTCATCAACTCCCTGGTCGAGTCGGAGCGGATGATCGTGAGCGAGGTGCCGGGCACGACCCGGGACAGCGTGGACGTGCGTTTTGAAATCGACGGCAAACCGCTGATTGCCATCGACACGCCCGGTTTCCGCCGCCGCAAGAGCGTGACCGGCGACCTGGAGTTCTACGGCACGAACCGGGCCGAGCGGAGTATCCGCCGGGCCGACGTGGTTCTGATGTTCTTCGACGCCGCGGAGCCGGTCAGCAAGGTCGACAAACAGCTCTGCGACTACATTGCCGCCCACTACAAGCCATGCATCTACGTGGTCAACAAGTGGGATCTGCTGGCCGACAAGGTACCCACGGAGGAGTGGGCCACCTACCTTCGCGACACTTTCCGCACCTCGCATCACGTGCCGATCGCTTTCGTCACCGGCCAGACGGGCAAGAATGTCAAGCGACTGCTCAACCACGCGCAGATGCTCTACAAGCAGTCGCTGAGCCGGATCTCGACGGCCGACCTCAACCGGCTGGTCAAAGCGGCTCTCGAGCACAATCCGCCGCCGCTTCTTGTCGGCAACCGCCGCCCGCGGATCTACTTTGCCTCGCAGGTGGCGACCCGCCCGCCCACACTCGTTTTTTTCTGCAACAACCCCAAGGGGTTCTCCGCCAGCTATCAGCGCTACCTCATCAGCGTGCTCCGCGACCAGACCGAGTTTGGCGAGGTACCCATCAAGCTCTTCTTCCGCCAGCGAGAAAGCGGCGAACCGCGGGATGATGGGGAGGGCGATCGCTAGTCCGGGGAAAAGGGGTGATCAACCCATGCGACTGGAAGCAAGCAAGGTTCGCGACACGATTCAGCAGCTTGGCATGCGAATCCACGATCGGTTTCCGAGTTCGGGGATCCACGAGGTGTGCACCGAGCTGCACAGGCTTGCCCGCGACACCGAGAAGATCGTGGCCGACATCGGCCGCCCGATTTTCGGTCTGCGTCTCTTGGCGGCCGTGCTCATCTTCTCGTTCGTGGCGGCGATCGTTGTGCTGCTTCGCGGCCATCCGGTGGACGAGGCTCTGTCCGTGTACTCGATGATCCAGACCCTTGAGGCCGGCGGCAATCTGCTGATCCTCATCGGCCTGGCGATGATCTTTCTGTGGTCGTCGGAGCGGCGGGTCCGCCGCGCTCGTGTGATCCGGGCGCTCAACCGGCTGCGCGATATCGCCCACGTGATTGACATGAAGCAGTTGACCAAAGACCCCGACGGGCTCGCCCAGGTGAGCCGCCCGACGGCCAACAGCCCGAAACGGAGACTGACGGCCTTCGAGCTGGGCCGCTACCTCGACTACTGCACGGAGATGCTCTCGCTGGTGAGCAAGCTGGGTTACCTCTACGTTTCCAGGTTCAACGATACGGAGGCGACCGACGCGGCCAGCGACCTGGAGAACCTCTGCACCGACCTGGCCCGCAAGATCTGGCAGAAGATCGTGATCCTCCGCGGCATGCAGGCGGAGAAGAGGGAGCATTGACGGCGAGCCGCGGGGCGGAGCACAAAGCCATGCGAGGTGAGACCGATGAGGTGCCTGTGAATTGACTCCCGAACCGGGCATGGGGCTGGCCGGGGCGGCGGTGCGACCGGAGGACGGTTCGTGGCCCGGTGGGGTATCGATCGCGAGCCGCGTGCTGGCACGCGGCTCGCGTCAATTCCGTTGACAGGATCAGGAGCGGGAGTGCTCCCGGATCGCCTTGATCTGGCCGGGCTCAATGCCCAGCGATTCCAGGAATTCCTGGTGGGCCTCCGGCTCCAGGCGTTCGAACTGGTGGTGCCAGTTGTGCATGTCGTCGTCGCTGAGTCCGGCGGCATGCATAATTTCTACCCAACGCTGTTTGGTAATCATGTCGTTCTCCAGAACTGTTTGAGGTTTTTTTGGCCCCTTGGGCTGAGCTCCTGGCCGTCGGGACCGGGTTTTGCCACCTCCGACTTTGGACGTCCGGGAAGTGATTTGTTCCAGCAGCAGGACCACCTGGCGCTGCTGCATGCGCAGGGATTCGATTTCCCGCTCCAGCGACTCGAGATGCTTCTCGAGCATCGCCTCGGCGGCCGTATCTCCCAGGCCGAGCCGGTCGACGAGCTGGCCGATCTGGCTCAGCGGAATTCCCATCTCGCGATAGGTGCAGATCCGCCGCAGCCGCTCCGCCTGGGCGGCCGAGTAGAGCCGATAGTTGCCCTCGCTGCGGTTGTCCGCCCGCAGGAGGCCCAGCCGGTCGTAATAGAGGAGCGTGGAACGGCTCAGCCCCACCGTCCTGGCCAGCCGTCCGATCGTGTACTGTTCCGCCATGTCTCTTATTCCGCACTGCGTGAGAATTTCGCGTCCTTCGACAAGTCTACACTGTGAAGCTGTAGACAGGTCAAGCGGGAATTGTTTGCCTTGCCGCCCTGTGCTACGATCACTCGCTGACGGCTTGCGGCTGGCATCTTCTGGAGGATTCTCAATGGCGAACTCGGCAACACGACGCAGTTTTCTCAAGACGGCGGCCGCAACGAGCGGTTGCCTGGCAATCCACGGGCTCAGCGCCGCTGCGGAGGCCTCCCGGGAACCAGAGCCAGCCGCCGATTGCCCAAAAACGATCCAAGGGGCGCCTCTGGTGGTGGTTTGCCAGGAGCTCAGCCGCGACGTCGATCCCTGCGCCCCGAGCTGGGGATACATTGCCGAGATCCTCCAGCGCGCGGGCGTGTTTTACCAGCAGCTCACTCCTGAAGGGCTGCCGGCCATGGCAGGCTGCTCAAGCGGCGTCGTGCTGCTGGCCGGCGACCTGCGGTTGACGGCCGAGCAGCGCGAAGTGCTCACCTCGTTTGTCGGAAGCGGCGGGGCGCTGCTCGGTATCGGCGGACCTTCGGGTCTCAACGAGGTGTTCGGGATCACCGGCCGTCGCGCCTCGGCGGACGGCTGGATCAAGGTCACCGCCGAGGACCACCCGGTCACCTCGGACCTCCGCAGTTCGCTGCACGTGTTTGGCGGCTACGCCGTCACCGCCGGTTCGGCCAGGCCGCTGGCCGGCCTGGAGGCGGGGCCCCAGGGCGCCAAGGGGAGCGCCATTGTGGAGAACCTGTTTGGCAAGGGGCAGTCGATCCTGCTGGCCCCGGACCTGATCTTCTCGATCGTTCACATCCAGCAGGGCGTGCCCGTGCTCCAGGACGGAAAATCTTCGCCCGACGATTCCGCACCGATTGCCGACGGCGAGCTCAAGGCGGAAGACGGCCTGGTTCTCGACTGGACCCGGGACCGCACCCGGATGGCGCCCGACGACGTACCCGTGTTCCTCGAACCGATCAGCGACGAGCTGCGAGAGATCATCCTGCGGAGTATTTTTCACCTTGCCGGTCAGCAGGGGGTTGTGCTGCCCCTGATCTGGTACTGGCCGCGGGCGCTCAAGGCGATCGGGCACATTTCCCACGATACGGACGGTAACGATCCCCAGAAGGCGGTGGCCATGCTCGAAGTGATGAACCGGGCGGGGATCAAGTCGACGTGGTGCACGCTCTATCCCGGCGGCTATCCGCGGGAGTTCTACCAGACGCTCAAGGACCAGGAGTTCGAGATTGCCCTGCACTACGACGCCAAGGCGGGCGAGGAGAAGACCTTGTGGTCGAAGGACAGTTTTCTGCTCCAGTACCGCTGGCTCCTGGCCGAAGCCGGGCTCGAAACGATTGTCTCCAATAAGAACCACTACACCCGCTGGGAGCACCGCCTCGACTTCTTCCGCTGGTGCGAGGAGGTTGGCATCCAGTCGGACCAGACCCGTGGGCCGAGCAAGAAGGGGGTGATCGGTTTTGCCCTCGGCGGCTCCCAGCCGTACTACCCGCTCGACGACGAACGAGAATCTCCGCGCTGCATCAAGGTGCTCGAGGTCAACATGTTGACCCAGGACCTGGTGATCGTCTGCCCGGCGGAGTACGGCAAACCGCTTCTGGATTCGGCCCTTCGCCATCACGGGGTGGCCCATTTCCTCTTCCATCCCGCGCACATCCTCAAACCCGACGTGGCCGACACGATTTGCGGGCTGGTCGACTACGGCCGGAGCTGCGGAATGGAGTGGTGGAAGAACGACCAGATTTGCCAGTGGGAGCTGCTTCGCCGCAGTGTCCGGGCGGATTTTCCCTCCCGCCAGGTTTTGACGCTCCATGCTCCCCAGCCGCTCTCGGAGGCCACGCTTCTGCTGCTCAAGCCGAGAGAGAAGACGCTGTCCATCACCGCGGGCGGCCAGCCGGCCCCAACGAGCCCGTTTACATTCTGCGGCTTCGACTTCGAAGCGGTGACCCTGAATCTTACCGGAGAACTGACAGTCCAGATCGGCTGAACCATGCCGTGGCCGACGTCGTGGGATCGAAGTTGCCGGGCGCTTTCCCGTTTGCGCTGCAACCGCGATCCCGCAACTGCCGCCGCCAGGCTTTGGCCCAGCCACTCCCCCCGCCCCCTTGATGCGAGCCAGCACCATGCA
This sequence comes from uncultured Planctomycetaceae bacterium, assembly GCA_964563135.1. Taxonomy (GTDB): domain Bacteria; phylum Planctomycetota; class Planctomycetia; order Pirellulales; family Thermoguttaceae; genus JAAYAY01. Next base: position 21,213 of record CAZLWV010000075.1, on the reverse strand, counting down.
CCACCTGACCTTCCTCTTGCAGCGTACTATTTGCCTTCTGCTGGCGGCCGTTGCCACGGCCTCGATGGCCATGCCGGCCTTGTCGGCCGAACCGGCCGCGCCCACGCCCAACCAGCAGGCCATCGCCGAAGTCCAGGCCGGAAAGACCGACACGGCCCGCGCCTCCTGGTGGGGCTTTGATCCGGTCGACGCGACCGGATGCCTCCAGGCGGCGCTCGACAGCCGCGCCAAACGGGTCGTGGTGGAGAACATGGGCCGCCCGTGGATCGTGACTTCGGTCCGGCTAGCGAGCAACAAGGACATCTTCTTCGAGGCGGGCGCGGTGGTTGAGGCCAAGCGGGGCGCATTTCTCGGTAAGAGCGATTGTCTCTTTCTGGCCAACGGGTCGAAGAACCTGACCCTCCGCGGCCCGGGCGCAACACTCCGCATGCACAAGGCCGACTACCACAAGCCCCCCTACGAGTTGGCCGAGTGGCGTCACACGCTCTCGCTGCGAGGCTGCCAGGATGTGACCGTCGAAGGACTCACGCTCGCCGAGAGCGGCGGCGACGGGATCTACCTGGGGGCAGGTTCGTCGGGCGACACCAACCGCAACATCACGATCCGCGACGTGGTTTGCGACGGCCACAACCGCCAGGGGATCAGCGTGATCACGGGCGAGAACCTGCTGCTCGAGAACTGCGTCTTCAGCAACACCGAAGGGACGGCCCCCGAGGCGGGAATCGATTTCGAGCCCAATCATTTCCAGGAGCGGCTGGTCAACTGCGTGCTGAGGAACTGCCGCAGCGAGAACAATGCGGGGCACGCCTACCATCTCTACCTTGGGCAGATGCATGAGGGATCGCCGCCGGTCTCGATCCGTTTCGAGAATTGCACGTCGAAGGACTGCCGCGAGTACTCGACCTATATCGGAGTTGCCAACCGCAACGCCGAGCCGACCGTCCGCGGCTCGATCGAGTATGTGGGCTGCCGCTTCGACGGCGACCGGGGGGCGGGTGTTTATATCAACGGCAACGAGGCCGACGGTTGCCGAGTGCGTCTGCAAGGGTGCGAGATCATCCGCCGCGACGCGCCCGACTCCAAGATTGCCCCGATCACGATCGCCGCTCCGCAGCGGCTCGACCTGGATGCTGGGAACGTGGAAATCGTCGACTGCACGATCCGCGACGGGCTCGACCGGCAGCCGCTGGGCCTGCTGGCGTCGCCGACGACGCCCCTGCGGAACGTCTCCGGCCGGCTGACGGTCCAGTCGCCAGGGGGCAAGACGGCCTACACGCTCGACAGGGAGCAGCTTGCCAAGTGGTTTCCCACCCAGGGGCTCGTTGCCCGGATCCAGCGACTGGAGTTCGACTGGCGGAAGACGCGTCCTGCCCAAGTCGACGCGGTTGGCCCGAAGGGGATCGCCACGTTTCGCATTCGTCGCCAGGCCGCCCTGCTGATCTGGGGCCAGGCCGGCCAGCCGCTCGAGCTGGCTGTGAAGATGGAGCCCGTCGGACGCGCGACGCCGGGGCCGGATCCAATCGAAGCCACATCCCGGAGCGGCAAGAGGACGAAGCTGGTACCGAAGGTGGAAGAGGTCCAGGCGGTCTACACGCTGACGCCGGAGGAAACCGGTCCGTATCGGCTTGACTGGGAGGGGGACGGAGGCGAGACCCTGCGCCCGGTCCGCTGCACCGCGCCGCTGGCGATCCTCGGCGAGCGGGTAGGGGCCAATTTCATCCGGCCGATCGGCACGCTCTACTTTGCCGTTCCCGCCGGCGTTGCACGCTGGGCCGTGGTCGTAGGCGGTTCCGGCACGGCCGAGACGGTCAAAGCGGCCGTTCGCAATTCCGCGGGGGATGTTGTTGCCGAGCAGGACAACATTGCCGCTCCCCACGCTTTCCTTCTGCAGCGCGACAGGTCGGACTCGATGGAGATCTGGTCGCTCACCCTCGACAAGGCGGCCCAAGGGGTGATGGAAGACGTGTCCGTTCAGGGTGTCGGCATTCCGCCCGTTTTCGCGGCAAGGCCCCAGGACCTGCTGGTACCGGCGGCGGGCGAGTAGCCGCAGGCTACGCCTCTCCCGCCAGCCCGCCCAGCCGGACCTTGGGGATGACGAAGGTGAAGGTGGTGCCGTCGGGATCCTGGCTGGTGAAGGACACCTGGCCGCCGAGGTAGGTTTCGCCAAAGAGTTTGATGCTGTAGGTGCCGATGCCGCGGCCGGTTTCGGCCTTGGTGCTGAAGGAACGCTGGAAGATCTGGAGGCGGACCTTCTCCGGCATGGCCACGGGATTGCTCACGTAAAAAGCCACCTGGCGTCCCTGCTCGTCGCAGCGAACCAGGACCTGCCCGCCCGGCGGCGTGGCCTCGACGGCGTTCTTGATCATGTTGCCGAGCACCCGGGCGAGGAGCCGCGGATCGGTCAGCAGGCTCCCCGACCAGCAGGATCCGAGCACGATCTGTCGCCCGGCGGCGACTTCGTGGGCCGAATAGAGGGTGCACAGCTCGGCCAGCAGTTCGCTGGCCCGAACCGGCTTGGGCATCACGGTGAGCTGGCCGTTTTCGGCGCGGGTCAAATCGCGCTGGCACTCGATCTCGTCGATCAGCCGCTCGGCCAGGGAACCGAGCTGGCGGGCCTCGTCTTTTTCCCGGCTGCCCAGGGGAAGGTCTTCTTCGAGGAGCTGGGCGAATCCGCGAACTCCGCCGGCCGTGTTGAGCACGTCGTGGAAGAAGGCCCGCGTGAGCACGTCGAGCCGTTTCTGCTTGGCGATGTCCTCGAGGACGACGAGCATCGCGTCGCACGACTGGAGGCGGAGTGGCGAGACGGTGACCTGCAGATCCAGGGCGGACAGCCCGTTTGGGGTTTTAGCAGCAAGTCGGCATTCGCTGCTCCGCTGGTCCTTCGAGTTCTGGCACTCGAGGATGGCGCCGACCGCACCGCAGGCCTGGCAGTGCCGGCCGGTGCCGCACCCATCGGGGCCCTCCGCGGCATGGATGCACTGGAGAATCTCGCCCGGACGCCGCCCCAGAATCTGCGTTTCCTCCACCGACAGAAGCCCCAGAAGAGCCCGATTGGCGGCCACGATCTGCCGCTTGTCGTTGATGACCATGATCGGGCTGGGGATGGCGTCGAGAATCTTGCGGAAAAGCTGGTTCCGATCCAACTCGGATGCCAGGGCGCAAATGGCCGCGTAATCGTCTCGGCCGGCCGGTGCGAAATACGTCTCGATCTTGGGGCCGGTCATGGTCTGCTCCCCCGCGCTACGAAAAATGCCGGACTGCATTCTCGAACAGCTTCAGCCCGTCTCCCACCTCTCCCCCTTCACCGCGGGTCCAGCGGGGGTGCTGGGTGCGGTCGATGTGGCGTTCGGGATGGGGCATCAGGCCGAGGACCCGGCCGGTCGGATCGCACACGCCGGCCACGTTCAGCGCGCTGCCGTTGGGATTATCGGGGAACGGCAGGGCTGCGTCGAGCGGCGCGGCGGCGCCATCGGCCAATGGTCGGTATCGGAGGGCCAACTGCCCGGCCGCGGCGAGCCGCTGTTGCACGGCGTCGTCGCGGGGCACAAATTTGCCTTCCGCGTGGGCGATGGGCAGGTACATCGACTCGATGCCGGCCAGGAAGACCGACGCGGAGCCGTCGACCCCCAGCCTGACCCAACGGTCTTCATAGCGGCCCGAATCGTTCCAGGTGAGGGTGGCTGCCGGCCCGACAGCCGGGTCGGGTTCCAGGAGAATGCCCGACTTGAGGAGGACCTGGAATCCGTTGCAGATTCCGAGGACCAGCTTCCCGGCCGCCTTGAACTCGGCCAGGTGGGTGGCGAGGTGGTGCTGGATCTGGTTGGCCAGGATCCGCCCGGCCGCCACGTCGTCGCCATAGCTGAACCCGCCTGGGATGCAGAGGATCTGGAACTGCCCGAAGAGCGAGGGGTTCTCGAGGAGCCGGTTGATATGGAGAACCTCCGTCCTGCCGCCGGCCTGCTCGAAAGCATAGGCCGTTTCTTGATCGCAGTTCGTTCCGGGGGCACGCAGAATGAGGACGTTCGGTCGGGACATCGAAGTCAATCGTCAGGGTTCAGGATGTGTGGGTGTGTCGGCGTGTAGGGTGGGCCAAGTGGACCAAGGGCAATCAGGTTGGCATATCCGGGCAGCGTTCTATCTTCAACGAGTATGCATCTCCAAGAAAACGAACGCGGCCCACCATATTGTGCGTTCCATTTCCTTTCACGACTCCATCCAGCTCGCCTGGATGGTGAACAGGATTGACGGCTCATCGCGGAAGCATCGGTTTTGCCATCAATCGCGGCTTCCGCTGGGGACGAGCCCGGCGGGGACGGTTGTCGTCTCCACAATCGGTGGCGGAAGGCAACCATCCATCATTCCACCATTTCATTACTCCACGATTCCAGTCTTTCCATCACTCCACTATTCCAATCTTTCACTATTCCATCACTCCTCTTCCACCGCCCCCTCCCACACGTTTCACCAATCCAGGGGCTTCTGCCAGGCTTCTTTGAGCTGGCCGATCTCGGCGTCGATCACGATCGGGGTGCCCATTTCGGATGCAGCCGGTTCGGAGATCGGCTGCGGGATGCCTGCGATCTCCAGGCGGCCGTTGTCGGTGACCTCGCCAATCACGGCGCAGGGTACTCCGCTCAGAGCGGCCTGGAAGGCCGCCGCGTTCTGGCGGGGCACCTCGCAGAGGAAGCGGGAGTTGGACTCGGAGAACAGGAGCAGCGAGACGGCCGGCGGATAGAGGGCCAGCGGATGGAGTTCTTCCTCCGGCATCGATACGACCAGTTCCGCTCGTCGCTGCTTGGCCGCCTCGTCGGCCACGATCGTGTGGGGCACCCGGGCCAGGGCCACGCTGGCACCGCAACCTCCGGCGAAGGCCATCTCGGCGACCGCCACCGCCAGGCCTCCCTCGCTCAGATCGTGGCAGGCTCGCACCAGGCCGGCATCGATGGCCTTGTGCACTGCCGCGAAAGTCTTCTTGGCCAGCCGGGCGTCGACTTTCGGTACTTGCCCCCCATCGAGCCCCATCACCTGGGCGAAATGGGAGCCTCCCATCTCGTCGCGGGTCTCGCCGACCTGATAGAGCAGGTTACCCGGTGTTTTCAAATCCATGGTTACGCACCGGCTCACGTCGGCTACCTGTCCGATGGCACTCACCAGCAGCGACGGCGGGATGGAGATCGGCTGCTCGGCCCCGTCGGGTCGGAACTCGTTGTTGAGGCTGTCCTTGCCGCTGATGAAGGGAGTACCCAGTTCGACCGCCACGTCATGGCAGGCCAGAGCGGCCCGGACCAGCGAACCGAGTGTTTCGGGCCGGTCGGTCGTGCCCCAGCAGAAGTTGTCGAGGATGGCGATCCTGGCCGGATCAGCGCCGACGGCCACGCAGTTGCGGACTGCCTCGTCGATTGCGCTGGCGGCCATCCAGTAGGTGTCGTGGTCGCCGTAGCAAGGGTTCATGCCGCAGGAGAGCACCAATCCGCGGCGGCTGTCGATCCGGGGGCGGACGACGGCCGCATCCCCCGGCCCGTCGTTTTCCACGCCGACCAGCGGCTTGATGGCGCTGCCCCCTTGCACCTCGTGGTCGTACTGGTGGATGACCCAGTGCTTGCTGGCCACGTTGAGCGAGCCGAGGATATCCTTGAGCTCGTCGGTGTAGTCCCAGTCGAGCTTGCTGCAGGGAGAGAGTTTGAAGACCGGTTTCCGCTCGTAGACCGCATCGCGAACGACCGGCGGCCGTCCGTCGTGGAGGAACGCCATGCTCAGATCGGCCACCTTCTCGCCATGGTACTTGAGCACCAGCCTCCCGGTCGGCACGTACTGGCCGATCACGGTGGCCTCCACGTCTTCCGAATCGCAGAGGGCTTTGAGCTCGTCCCACTTCTCCTTGGGCACGGCCAGGACCATGCGTTCCTGGGCCTCGGAGATCCAGATCTCCGTGTAGCTCAGCCCGTCATACTTGAGCGGTACCGTGTCGAGGTTGACCTCGGCGCCGATCTTTTCTCCCATCTCGCCCACGGCGCTGGAGAATCCGCCGGCCCCGCAGTCGGTCACGGCGTTGTAGAGTCCGCGGTCGCGAGCGACCATGAGCACGTCGAGCACCATCTTCTCCATGATCGCGTTGCCGATCTGCACGGCGCCGCCGGAAAGTGTCTCGCTCTCGCTGGTCAGCTCAGCCGAGCTGAAGGTGGCCCCATGGATTCCGTCGCGGCCGGTCCGTCCACCGACGGCCACGGCCAGATCGCCGGGCTGGGGATGCTTGAACGACTTGTCGACCGGAATCAGCCCCACGTTGCCGCAGTAGACCAGCGGATTGCCGAGGTAGCGAGGGTCGAAGTAGACGGCCCCGTTGACGGTGGGAATCCCCATGCGGTTGCCGTAGTCGCGTACGCCCGAGACGACCCCCTTCATCACCCGCCGCGGATGAAGCACGCCCGCCGGCAGCTCGTCGGCCGGCGTATCGGGCGGGGCGAAGCAGAACACGTCGGTGTTGCACACCGGCTTGGCCCCCATGCCCGTACCCATCGGATCGCGGATGACGCCGCCGATCCCCGTGTTGGCGCCGCCGTAGGGTTCGAGGGCGGAGGGGTGATTGTGGGTCTCGACCTTGAAGACCACGTTGTACTGGTCGTCGAACCGGACCACGCCGGCGTTGTCGGTGAACACGCTCACGCACCAGTCGTCCGGCCCGGCCTCGTCGCGTATCCTGCGGGTAGCGGCAAAAATCGTTTCCTTGAGCATGTTCTCGAAACGGCGCTTGCCCTTCTCGTCCTGGTAACGGATCCGGCCGGCAAGCGTCTTGTGGCTGCAGTGCTCGCTCCAGGTCTGGGCGATGGTTTCCAGCTCGATGTCGGTCGGATCGCGGCCGAGCTGCTGGAAGTGCGCCTGGATGGTCTGCATCTCGACAACCGACAGGAAGAGCTGTCCCTTGCGGCTCAGTTCCTTCAGGGCGGGGCCGTCCATCTGGCGGATCGGCACCGTGACAAGTTTGAAGGCGTAGGGAGAGCCGACCTCCAGCTTCTTGAAGGGGAGCGGACCGACGATGGTCTGCTCGATGGCGTCGTTGGCGAGGATCTTGGAACACAGGGTCCCGAGCCGACCGTCGGCCAGGTCGCCGATCCAGTACTTCTTGAAGGTGCGGACTTCCTGCACCCGGATGCCGAAATCGGCGATCGCCTGCTTGGCGCTCATGGCCACCGGATCCATCACGCCCGGCTTGGGGAGCACGTAGACGAGGTTGCTGGCTCCGTCGGGCGGCACGACCAGGGCGGCATCCCCAACCGGGGCCACGACGGTTCGTTCGACCACGGCATCGGCCAGAAGTTCCGCGGCGATCCGGCCCACCTGGCCGGCATCCAGATCGCCCTGGATCAGGTAGCCGCGGGCGGCGCTGACGGCAAGGTTTTCGGCCAGTCCCAGGTCGGCCGCATCGGCAGCGGTCCGCCGGGAAATCAGGTCGGGTTGGCCATGAGCCGCGTAGATATCAACTTCCCAAAGCATCGCGTTTCTTCTTTGCTCGCGTGAGGTACTTTTCCAGTGCGGTTGCGTCGGCGTCCTCGATCAGGTCCGCCAGTTCCAGCAGGTGATCGGCGAAGTCCCGCATCGCCTCGCCCACATACTTCCGGTTGTCCAGAAAGATCTGCTGCCACATATCGGGATCCCCGCTGGCCAGCCGTGAGGTGTCGCGAAACCCGGTGCCGGTCAAATGGCGGAACTTGGTGGGCAGCGAGGCGGCCAGGGCAACGGCCACGGCATGGGGCATGTGGCTGGTGACGGCCAGCACCCGATCGTGCTCGTCCGGGTCGAGGCGGACGACGTGGGCCCCCAACGATTCCCAGAAGGCGGTCAGCCGCTCGATGTCTTCCTGACGGGAGTGTTTGGTAGGAGTGAGCATCGCCACGCGGTTCTTGAACATGTCAGCCCGTGCGTGGGCGACGCCCGTCTTCTCGCTCCCGGCCAAGGGGTGGCTGCCCAGGAAACGGCAGCCGTTTGCAAGGGGGCCGTCGAGGGCCTCGGCGATCGAGCGTTTGGTGCTTCCCCCGTCGGTCAACAGAGTCCCCGGCCGGGCGTGCTCGGCCAACTGGCGGATCTGGTCGACGATCAGTCCGACGGGCGTGCAGGCGATGATCAACTCGACATCGGCCAGTCCCGCCGTCAGGTCGTCGGACACACAGAGAATATCGGTGATTGCGTGGACCTGAAGGGCTTCCTGCAGACGCCGGCGGTTGCGGCCGATCCCCACCACCCGCTCGGCAACCCCGTAATGGCGCGCAGCCAAACCGATCGATCCCCCGATCAGTCCGACTCCGACAACGGCCACCGATTTCATTTGCATCGTGCTGGGTGTGGGAGGTCCGCGTGGCGCCCACAGGAGGGGCTGTAACCTGTCAACAAGGGACGCGTTGTTGGGGAGAGCCCCGATCCCAAAACTGCTGCCGCTACCCGTGATTCCCGCAGTGTGGGAGGCCTCCTTGGCGGTTTTGGGACAGGCCCTCAACGTGCCGTGCCCGAGAAGCAAGTATTTTAGCAAATCCCCTGCCGGTTGACCCGGGGGGCCTTGCGAAGAGGACCGCAAGGGGCGAGGCACACGGAAGGGGGGCAGAGATGAATCACGCAGTTCCAGGGATGAAGACCCGGATGCGGGGACGGGTTCACAGGCGCCCTCGGTTCATAGGCGGGACCCAGGGCGCAGAATCATGCCAGAATCGCCGAGTTGTTCCGCTGTCTCGATCCCAATTTTTTGGCTTAAGACAAAGCGCCAGGCCGGGATCCAGACCTACGGTTGCAGCAAGAACACTCGCGTACTGCGGTCGGGAAACTCGGCGCGGAAGGTCTCGACGCTGCGGGCCACGACTGAGCCGTCGTAGAGATCCGTCACGTCGGCGGTGCGTGGCAGACGGATCGTTCGCGACCCCGGCTGGTGGACGCTCACTGCCACCAGGGCGTGGCTGGCCCACACAACGTCTTCCGTATCGACATACAGGTGCACGCCAGCTCGCTGAGCCAACCGGCGCAACAGCGACGCCGGCAAGAGCGGCGCGGAGGAATAGACCGCGGTCCACGTGCTCTGCTGCTTGATGACCAGGCCTGCGCGGCCGTCGGCCAGCGTGCCGAGCACTTTTGCCTCCGGATCATCGGCATAGACGATGGGAAAAGTGCTGTGGTCGTGCCCGTAGTTTGGCGGGGACAGTGCAGCCTGGCCGCTGGCCAGTTGCGCAGCCGCGTCCGGGGCGAGCGACACGCGAAGCGGGGCGGGTTCGCGGGACATCTTGAGTCGGATGCCGGTCAGGTCGAACATGCCGGTCTCGTCGAGTTGTCCGTCGCGGCAGAGGCCGGGCGCGCCGAGGAACACCAGGACGTGGCCGTCGCGCTTGATCGCCTCGATCGCCGCGCGATCTTCGGCCGTGGGCGCGAAGCTGCAGGGAAAGAGATACAGCTTGCGATGGCCGATCTGCGGCAAGTCGGAGACCAGGTAGTGGCCGACAGGAGCTCCAATGCGGTGCAATTGGGGCAACTGGCCCAGCAGCAGCCAACTACCCAGCGGATCGCCGACGCGGAGGTAGCAGAGGCTCCGTTCATCGGCGACGAAGGCAACCTCGTCGACAGGGCTGCGGTCTATCGGCAAGACCTGTTCCGCACAGTCCCTCCATTCCCCAATTCGTTTCATCAGGTCGGGATGGTTGTAGCGGTTGCCGCCCACGTCGAACCACCACTGGGCCGTGCCGTGGACCAGGCAGTTGGCCAGCTCTTTGTCCTGCTGCAGCAGGTCGCCGGCCACGTCGGCAGGCCGGCCCCACTCTCCGGTTCGTCCCCCGGACAGCGAGGTGCGGATGTCGTTCTCATCGAACCACAGTTTGCCGTGCGCCTGGACGCTGCCCAGCAGCGACATGAAATGGCTCGTGCCTTCGCCGCCGAGTTGGCGGAAGGCATAGCTCGTGGGGCTGCAGAGGAAATCGACATCGGGCGAGGCGAGCACCCGGGCGAGGCCCAGATGGCCCGCGTTCTGCTGACGCTGCTCGCCGCAGAGTTGCAGCAGGTAGCCGTAGAAAACGCCCACGATCTTCTCGCGGTGCGTCAGGTCCTTCACCGCCTTCGAAAAGCAGCAGATCGTGTCGGCGACCAGGTCCGAGTTGAAGCGGTAGAAGTCGATGACGGGCTGCTCGCGTGCCGGATCCCGCAGCCAGCCGAGCTGCGAGGCCTGGCGCTGCGCCTTGGTGGGGATCGCGGCGGAGGCGAGCGACACGGCGGGATCGGACCACGCCGCCTGCAGCCGCTCGTCGGTGCCGTACTGGTCTTGCAGCCACCGGCGAAACGCGCGGACGTTGGCAGGCGAGTAGTCCACCCACTGGTCTTCGTTTGCGCCCCACATCATCCATTCTTCGGTGGTTCCGGAGGCGAGGTGATAGCCGACGACCCGGTCGGCGTAGGGGGCCGCGGCGATGTGCTGCAGCAGGCGGCGCAGTCCCTCGACCGTGTCGCGGCGCCATGCCTCTGAGGCCCAACTGGGCGCTGGCTTGCCGCCCGAGTGGATCAGCGGCACGAGATTGCCGTCGCCGGAGTCGATCTGCACGACGTCGTCCGGATGCTGGGCACTCCACCATGCCGGCGCGTGGAGGTAGAGACGCGGGAAGAAATATGCCTGCGGGTTCGCCTCGAGCAGCATCTGGACACGGCGGTCGAATTGGGAGTAATCGTACTTGTCGGGCGCGACCCAGACGGTTTCCGACAGTCCGTAGCCGGCCTCGGTAGGCGTGCCGCTGAACGTAAACAGGTCGATGCCGGCGCGGGCGAAATCGCCAAACACTTCCAGAGACGGCGAGTAGGTGGCCCAGGCCATTCCACTGTGCGGTTGACCATCGATCAGCAACGTCGGCACACCGCCATGTTGTTTGACCTCGGCCACCGTATGCCCCGCAGGGCGCTGTTCGACCGTCACCTCGGGCGGCGGCGAGTCGAACTCGACGCGGGCATCACCGACCCTCAGGTCGACCACCGCCCTGCCGCCCCAGGCGTACTGCGGCACCTGCAGCGGAAAACGGTCGAGTTCGACCGCTTGCCCGGGCCCGACTTTCGATAGCGGGGTCGGCAGCGGCAGCGGAACGTCCACGAGCGTCTGCCGGCCGGCGCGCAGCCGCACCCGGGCGCTGTCTTCCGTGCAGGGCTTGTCGAGGGTGAAGCGAACGGTCGCCTCGACCGTCTGCCCGGCGACCCATCGTTGCGGTACCTGGATCGCATGCACCCTGGCCACCGGCGGATCGGGCCGCACGACCTCGATCCGCTCGAGATGCATTTGGTACTCGCGGCCGGGCTGCACCCCGAAGGCGATGATCGCGAGGTAAGAAAGGGGGAAATCCAGCTTGCCGTCGGCGTCGGCCGACCACGAGGCGGCATTCCAGGACGGGCGAGGGAACTCGACCCACTGCCAGTCGCCGTTTGCCGGCAGCGCGACGGCCGGAACCGTCCATTCGGCCCCGCTGGCATCGCACACCTTGGCCGCCAGTTGGACGGTTTCACCGGCATTGCGGACCAGCACGCGGACCTGGCGGAAGGGCCGCTCGATGGGCGTCCTCAGAAACACGTCGTTGAACGGCACGCCGTTGGAGACGAATCGCCACGACAGTGCCGGAGGCGACGCGACGGCGGACAATTCGCTGAGGGCCAGTTCGCGCTTGAGCCGCTCCTGGTCGCGTGCCGTGTCCCACTGGCTGATGTTGGTCCCATCGAAGAGGACTTCCGTTTCATCGGCCCGCGTCGCCAGGGCGCCCATGACGACGATCACAAAGGCAAGAGCATGCTTCGTATTCATGCGAGTATTGTGACATGACCGCCGTCACGCGGCAATCACCGGGGCGTGTCTCCGCCGGCATCGGAGGGGTTTTGCAGAAGCAGGATCCTCGATCATGGGCGTGGAGGATCCAGCCCGGCAGCACCCAGGCCGAGGATTCGGTATTCGTGGCCCGTGCTTTCCGGGTTTCGCTCCGGCAGGATTTCGAAGACCACCCGGTGCCTGCCGGGCGGCAAGTCTCGGGCCAGTTCGACGGTCTGACGATAGCCGCCCCAGGTCTGGTCGAACCAGGCGTCGCGCACCTCGGCCGGCCGATCGTCCACCTGCACTCTGGCCTTGCCCATGGCGCCGCGGATGTGCCAGTCCATGGCCAGGACGGCTTGCCCCTCGATCTCCAGTTCGATGCGGCTGCCAGGCCGGTCGCTCTTCCAGCAGCGGTTCTGGGCGTCGAAGGTCCAGCCTTCGTTCTTCACGGGCTTCAGGGCATCCGCTTCCCAGAGGGCCACATGCTCGAAGAGATCGCCCAAGAGTGGCTCCGGCAGCGCTGGAATCGGCGGGAGGCGATCGTCGGACGGCAACTGCTCGCGGATTGCGGCCAGCTGCTGGGTGATGAACCGGGCGGCATAGGCGTGGCCCCGGTCGTTGGGGTGCACGGAGTCGGCTTCCACGTCTTCCCACTTCATGCGCCCCGCCTCGATCTCGGGCCACAGGGCATCGCGCAGGCTGAACATCGGAAGTGCGTAATGCCGGCCCACTTTGCCGTGCCACTCTTGGGCATTCGTGCCGTCGCGGTGCATCATGAACAGCAGGACGACCGCAGGCTGCTGGGGTTGCTTCAGGATCTGCCGGACAAGCCCCTCGAGCGTTTCGGCGGAGGAGCGAGCATTGGGGTCATTCACTCCGTATTCCACCACGACGAAGTCGGGGCGACGGTCAAGCAGATCCCGTTGCGCCCGCAGGGCTCCGTAGTTGGAGCCGGTGGCCCCGATTCCGGCGTTGACCAGTTCGATCTTCGATTGGGGAAAGGCCTCGCGCCACCATTGGGCCATCAAGCTGCCGTAGTTCTTCTCCCGGGAGGTGGCTCCCGCGCCGGCCGTGATCGACCCGCCGATGACGGCGACCGTGACCGGTTCGCCGCGCCGGCCCTTGGCAAGGGCCTGCTGCAACCGTGCCGTCTGGCCGGCAGCGACGAGCGAGCGAGAGTCGATCGGATCCTGGGCCAGGGCAGCCAAATCCCGACCGGCCCACGGAGTACTGAACAGCAGGAGGCAGAAGACGTATTTGGGCATGGCGGTAGTTCCTTGTCGTCGTGGTTGTGGCAACGGACGGTCCATTGGAGTGCAGGGGCCATGACTGGCCGTGATCGCGAAGGTTCTGAACAGACTTGCACGATTCCAGGAGATCCAGCCCTCCGCCGCCACCCTTTGGGAGGCGGCCTGAAGGAGATGGCCCATTCAGGAAATCACGCAACCCGATTCAGCAGAACCCTCGAGCACGCAGAGGCGGTGGTGGTTGCCGCACGGAGCGATGCGGACAACGAGCCCTGCCGGCTTTCCGGCTCCGGCGATGCGCGGCCGTGTCGCGGCGCGGCGAAAACGGCTATTATATTGACGCCTGCGCAGTCAATGCACGAGGGCCACGGGCGGACTGGCGGCTTTTTGCGGTCTCCCCGTGGGGGCCCACAAGCATTTTCCATGCACACATCCATCAAGTCATGGCGACCACTATTCCTCCATCCCGGATTTTCCCGCCCCTCGACCAGGCCGACGAGGACGGGCTGCTGGCGATTGGGGGGGAACTGGGGCCGGAGTGGCTGCTCGAGGCGTATACGCACGGCATCTTTCCCTGGCCCTTCGGCGACGATTCGCATCCGATGGCCTGGTGGTCGCCCGATCCGCGAGGAATTCTGGAACTCGAGGGGATGCATATCTCCCGGAGGCTGCGGCGAACACTGCGGCAGGGTCGGTTCAAGGTGACCTGCGACCAGGCGTTTCGCGAGGTGATGGTGGCCTGCTCCCGGGGGCCGGGGCGGCAAGGAGGGACCTGGATCACACCGCGGATGATCCGGGCCTACACGGAGCTTCACCGGCTGGGGATCGCCCACAGCGTGGAGGCGTGGCTTGACGAGCAGCTCGTGGGGGGGACTTATGGGGTCGCCATTGGCGGCCTGTTTGCGGCCGAGTCGAAATTCTACCGGCAGCCCGACGCCTCGAAGGTGGCCTTGGCGCACCTGGTCGGCCACCTCAAGCGGCGAGGCTACTCGCTACTGGACTTGCAGATGGTAACGCCCCACACCGAGCGGCTGGGCGCGATCGAGATCCCCCGCGACGAGTACTTGGAGCGGCTTGCCGCGGCCCTGAGCGAGGTCGTGACCTTTGGCGATCGGCTCGCGGTGGGACCGGAAGATTTCTGAGGGCCCCGGGCGCAAGCCGAACAGACGGCCCCGAGCACGCCACTTGCGGGCAGTGCCAGACGGATCGGAGTATCCCTTGCCCTTGGGATGCTGCTCAACCGATCCACAGCTCGGCAGACGCCGTTGCGACGGATCTGCGTCTCTGACTGCCCGGCACTGCTTGCCGGCCGGCAGTTCTTCTCAGGAAACGACGGTGGTTTGACGTTGACGGGCGCGATCCTCGGCGAGCTGGGGCATCCAGAGGGCCTTGTCGATCAGTTCGACCAGAACACCCGGGTCGAAAGGCTTTCGCAGGTAGTAGGTCCCGCCCACGACATGGCTGCGGCGAATGATGTCGGGGATCTGGGCCCCGGAGAGAAACATGATCGGAACGCTCTTGAGGGCCTCGTCTTCCTTGATCCGCTCGCACATCTCCAGGCCGCTGTGCCCGCCGAGGTTGATGTCCGACAGGATCATGTCGGGCGTGTGCAGCGCGGCAAACTCGATCGCCCCCTGGGCGGAGTTGCAGCACTGGCAATCGAAACCGGCCTCGGTCAGCACGTTGGCCACGTTTTCCAGGACTTCCTGTTCGTCGTCGACGACCAGAATCAACGGGGGATCTTGTTTTCTCATCTGCCTCTGAACTTTCCCGAAAAGCTGGGGGGGAGCTTGGGATCCGCCGGTGAGCGGAACCAACCGACCGCGATGCCGCAAACCTGCGGACTGGTCATCAGTAGGTTCGACTTCAGGCGCCGGACCGAGTGAGCTTACTTCGCCGGGATTGCCCGACCGAAACCATCGGTTCTTCCCGAACCGGCGCGGACGGAACCAACCGGTAATTCCTGCCTACCGATAGAAACGGGTACCCCTCTTGAGATGGGACAGGCCTGGGCCTTGTCTCCGGTGGGTATTGCATTACAACTCATTACTATTGACTTCAACAGCAATATCGGCTAGACTTCACGGGCATGGAGGTAAGGCCATGAGCAAGCCAGGTCTGGATGCGGTCGACTGCCGGCGGGTCGAACTGGACGGCGTGCGGTACGTGATCGTGCGGGAGTCGGTGTTCGAGGAGCTCTGCCGACGGGCGGAGGTGACCGTGGCGGGGTGGGAGGTGGGGCCGAGCGGGGCGGCGGACGAACTGGACGGCGCCACGCTGGCCGAAAAACTCCTCCGCCGGCGACGGGCCTCCGGGCTCAGCCAGGCGGAGCTGGCGCGACGGGCGGGGATCCGTCCGGAGACGCTCAACCGCATCGAGCGCGGCCGGACGACGCCCGATTTTGCGACCATCCGCAAGCTCGTGCTCGCCATGGATGCCGCCGAAGAAGTCGCCGCCCAGACTTCGCTGGCCAAGCCAGCCGAAAGAAAGAAGACTGCCAGACAGACCCAGAAAACGGAGTGACGCCATGAGCCAGAAAAAAACATGTTTCACGCCTCAGACGCTTGCGCGGGAAGAGGTTGCCGCCCGTGTGCTCCCGATTCTTGCCGAGGAGGCGGGAATGAACCCAGCCGATCTGCGGGAGACTCACTCGCTCGTCAACGATCTGATGTACGACAGTCTGGCCAAGATCGAAGCGGCCATGGAACTGGAGGAGGAGTTCGGCGTCGACGTTCCCGATGAGGCGGCCGAGGGAATGGAGACGGTGGGAAACGTGATCGACGGGATGTGCCGGCTGCTGGAAGAACAGGCGGGATGAGGAGGTAGAGCGGGGTGCGCTCGCTCTTCCAAAGAGACCTGCATGGTTCCAGGAGATCCAGCCCTCCGCTGCCACCGCTCCAGTGGCGGCCTCAGGGAGATGGCCCATTCCGGGAATCCCGCCACCCGATTCAGCGCTTGCGTGGTCTCGATCGCGCCATAGGTCAGGCCAGCTCGGCCATGGCCTGGCGGAGGAATGCGTTGACCTGGTCCGCGTGGGTCATAG
>CAZLWV010000075.1:0-4944 GCA_964563135.1 uncultured Planctomycetaceae bacterium | reverse complement strand
GAGGGCCATGGAGGCCCAGCGCAGGAATTGGCGATCCGCGTCGGCCAGTTGCCTGAGCAGGCTTCTGGAGACGGGGCCGAGGAATCGTCCTGCAACTGCCAATGCCAGCCGGGCGGCCAGAGGCGGAATGCCACCGCCGGCCGACGGCAGCAGGACGACCACAGGCTTCATCACCCTCGCCCGCCAGGGCAACTGGCGGGGAGAGCGAACGCTGGCAATGAGAAAACAGCCGCGGCAATCCAGATGACGGGCCATTTCCAGGGCAATCATGCCGCCCAAGGAAATGCCGCCAATGAAGCAGGGGCCGCCGGGATCGATCTGCCGGGCCATGCGCCGCGCATAGCCAGCCAGATCATCACCCGGCTGGGCAACGATCCAGCCGGGAAGGTGAAGATTGGCGAACTGCTCGCGTTGCCGCCGAAATACCCGCTCGTCGGCACCCATGCCCGACAACAGAATCAGCGGCAGTTCGCGGCCCATGGCTTATTTGCGATGGCGAATCTTGGACCGCATACGACGTTTCTTGCGTCCGAGCTTCCGACGACCCTTCCCAGTCTTTTTCGTTCCCACGCAATCCTCCCTTAGTGATTCTCGTTCAAATGGATCCACTCGATGTGATCATGACCGCCCGTGGTCTGGCTCAGCCTCGCAGACTGCAGCCGAACCAAGGGCTCCCCAGGGCACAACGTACCCCACTGCTCACTGTTTCTGTTATCGGCTCGCGCAAACCGTCACAAGCGCAGCCAATCAATATAACGGAGAGTCCCCCTGTTGGCAATCGGGGGGTTCGTCGGCCCTCTGAAGAGTCCTTTTGTGGCTGAGCGAGCGGCAAAGTGCAGGTCAGCGGTGTGTGACCGGTTCGGCACCCTGGTGGGTGAGCAGTCTCTTGAGTTTCTCAAGCAGGAAGTCGTTCCTCTCCAGGTTCGTCGAAGCGGTTGAGGCTTCCGCAGGATTGCCTGGATCGTCAGCGTGCATTTGCCAGGCGCCTGCGGTGGAAAGGGGGACCTGCCGGGCATTCTTCTGCATGGACGAGGCAGGGGCAAGTCGCAGGCACCCTTGACCAGTGGGTGCCTGGGGGCATCGAGGAGCCTTGGAGCGGTGGAAGGATGGAGTGATGGAAGGATAGAATGACGGAGAAAGGAGGGAAAGTGCGGTGGAGCGTGATTTGGAGAAGCGAGTGACGTGATTTGTTGGTGCGTCAAGACGCACTCTGCCTCGTTGGGTGGCGAGAGTGAAAGCGATCAGCATTCTTAACGACGTGCTCGGGCCGGTGATGCGGGGACCTTCGTCGTCGCATACGGCGGGGGCATATCACCTGGCCGCGCTGGCCCGATCGCTGCTGGGTGTTGTGCCCGTGGAGGCCGAGATCGCCTTGGATCCGCAAGGGTCTTTCGCCAGAGTCTACCGCCAGCAGGGGGCCGATCGGGCCTTTGCGATGGGACTGCTGGACTGGCCGCTCACCGACGAACGGTTTCTGCAGGCCCTGGATCTCGCCGAAAAGGAAAAGCTGACGATCGGCTATACCACCGAGAGGCTGGCCGAGGACGACCACCCCAATTCGGTCCGGCTGCGGCTGAAGGGCCGGGACGGCGAGGAATTGACCGTCCTGGGCAAGTCGATCGGCGGCGGGCAGGTGGAGATTGTCCGGCTCCAGGGGTGGCCGGTTTCGATCACGGGGGCTGCCCATGAGCTGTTGGTGGAAATGGACGGATCGGTCGAGTCGGATGTTCTCGAGCGGATCCGGTCGGATGGATACACGCTGGGCGAGCCGAACTGCCAGCGGCGCGAGGGGCGGACGCTCGTGAGCGTGCAGCGGACGGGGCGGGTTTCGGAGGCGCTGGCCGGCCAGCTCATGGCGCACGCGGGAGTGAGACGCCTGTGGCAGGCTCGGCCGTTGATGTTCGTCAAGCGGGGCAAGGCTCCCTTCGCCGACGCGGCCGAGATGGTGCGGCTCAGCAGGAAGCGATCGCTCTCGGCCGGCAAGTTGGGGGCATGGTATGAGACGCAGGTGTTGGGGATCTCGGAAGAGGAAGTCGTGGTGGAGATGGTGCGGCGGTTCGAGATCATGTTCGCCTCGGTGGAAGAAGGGCTGCGCGGGCGGAGCAGCATGCAGTTGCTGCGATCGTCGGCCGACCGGATCATGGCAGCCGATCGGGCCGATCGCTTGCCGACCGGCGGGATGCACACCCGAGCCGCCGCCCGTGCGCTGGCCGCCATGCATGTGAACTGTTCGATGGGTGTGGTGTGTGCCGCGCCCACGGCCGGTGCGGCGGGGGTGCTGCCGGGCGTGCTGGCCACGTTGCTCCTGGAACGCCATGTCTCCAAACGCGCGATTGCCGATGCCCTGTTTGCCGCCGGGTTGATCGGCATGATCGTTGCGCAACGAGCCACGTTTGCGGCGGAAGAGGCTGGGTGCCAGGTCGAGATCGGAGTGGCCGGTGCGATGGCCGCCGCGGCCGTCGTCGAGGCCGGTGGCGGAACGGCCCAAGAGACCGCCGATGCCGCGGCCGTCTGTTTGCAGAACACGATGGGCTCCGTGTGCGATCTGGTGCAGGGGATCGTGGAGATCCCTTGCCACACCCGCAATGCCGTGGCGGCGTCGTCGGCGTTTGTGGTGGCCGACCTGATTCTGGGCGGGTACGAGAACCCGATCCCGTTGGATGAAACCATCGACGCGGTCTACGCCGTGGGGAAGACGATACCGGCCCAGCTTCGCGTCACGTCGCTCGGCGGTCTGGCGGCAACGCCGTCAGCGTTGAGTCTGAAGCGGCTGCGGTGAGGAGCTGCAGCGAACGCTTCGCCTGCCCCAAGAAATGCGGCTGTTCCTTGACCGACCTGTCCAAAACCCCTGTAACGATGCTGCAGACTCCCAGAATCGAGCAGTTCTCCTCCCCTCAGGTTGCGAACGGAGGCTTCGATGAGCCGTCAGTGAATCGCACACTCCTAACGATCTCCTCGCATTCTCTCGATTCATCGAAACGGTTGCACCAGTCGCAAACATACGTTACCAGCATGACGTTCGCTCCATCGGATAGATACCATGCGCGAACGAAGTCATCACCCGAGCGAAAACTCGACCCAATCCCGAAAACGCTACCGGAAAATGGTAGGCTGTCAAAAGGGTCGCGCAAGCGACGACGCTCGCCGAACTCGCTGAGCATCGCCGCAAGGTCTTTTGGGCTCACCGACGGCATCGGGCCGCTTCGATATATGGCGGGAGAGAACTGAATCGCACCTACTCCACGTTCCGAACGCGCGACCGTAAACGGCGAGTCCGGTTCCTCCAGGGAAGCAGTGATGTCCTCCCATTCGTCGCCAGCCTGAATGCCGAAGCCGTTGAAGGCAAGCCGCCTTGAAGAACTACCCATCATAGTTGTCCTGACTGCGGGTCGTAAGGCAACATGTGCGTCGGATCGGGCCACTTGTTGCGTTGATCTGATTGGAACGTGCGATTGCCCCCTTGCGTGTTCGGCTTGAAGTCAGCGCAATCAACACCTTTGGGCCAATTAGAGCCAGGATACTCGGATGGGTATTTACCACCTACCACTCTTACATCCTGGCCAACTTGTCCTCGCTTCGTAAACTCAAACTGAGTATCTGGGTAACGCTGACGCAACTGATCGGGCAGGTGTCCGGGCTTGTCGGAATGAAGGGTACTTCCGCGTGATGCCGCTTTCTGGACAGCCGGATTAGCACCTCCCCTCGGCGCGCTTGGGGCAACAAAAAACTCGGCCGTCCCTTCCAGCCAAGCCTCGCCGGAATCCGGTAGCCCTGCTCGACTTACCTCGCCTCCAACATGCCGGCTGCCGGCGTCCAGCAACTCCGCGCCCAGACGCGAGTTCCCGCCAACAAATGCCGCTGACGCCGGCGCGGGCAGCGCCCAAGACACGATCAGCAGCAAGGTGGATTTCTTCATGGCTGCCATTATAGCCGAGTCGAAGAGCCACTCGGCATCCGCGCTATTGCTCGACTTGGAACTGGGGTGGCACGTTCTTGAGTTGGGTTTCCAGGTTCCAGTTCGGTGGGCATTTCTTCGGCGAAAACCATTTCGCCCCGCCCGCAATCCATTCCTTTCTGAACTTGCTTGTGCCTGCGGGTGTGACATCTTCATACCCGAACTCCACGCCGCAACAAGGGCAAATGTCGAACGATGCGGTGTTACCATCGTCGCCCCAAGGCGGCGCATCCTGGACGAAGCCGCACACACGACACATGTACTTGTCAATTTCGCTACTGTGCATGGAAGTAGTCCAGATTCGTCGGAAGTCCGTGCTTTGCGGGATCAGGCTTGAACATCGTCTTGGGAGCACCGTTCGCGCCTTGAACGCCGAAGGTGTTCGTCCCCGGATGGTAGAAGATGGTCTCGCCGTTGGGGCGTACTTTCGTTAATGTTCCCGGCGGCGGGTTTCTCATAAAGCCCTGTGCTCCCTCGACGTACTGCTTGGCGTTCTGGAATTGAGGGAACTCCGCGCCATGCTTCCGCCAATGTCCGAAGGCGTTCTCAACAGATGTATTCTTCGGCGTAGACGACCAGATCGGTGGCTTGGTTGCACTTGATGGGGCTTGTCCACCCGGAATAGGCACACTGCCTGACTCGTCCGCCCAAAATCGCTTGAACCAGGCTGCAAGTCCGGTATCGCCCGCTTCGCCTGCTTCCTCGGCCATGGTACCGACTTGCTTGCCGCCCTTCAAGCTGCCGTAGTTCAGGGCGAATCCGACGGTGAGGATATTCAGGCCCAAGCTGCCGCCGGCAAGGAAGCGCTCGGTAGCCGTCGAGTCGGGCGAGATCAATATGCCCCAATCCAGCGTCTCGCCGCCACCCGGTGTCATCCCAACGCCGATCTGCAGTACGCCCACAACTTGCCGAGCAAGCTCGCGGGCTTTCTCAAGGGCCTCGAACAGCTCGCCGGGGTCCTGGTCCCCGTGCTTATCCTTGCCTCTGCT
>CAZLWV010000074.1:30395-36720 GCA_964563135.1 uncultured Planctomycetaceae bacterium | reverse complement strand
CCAGCCGCCCCTACCAGACCTCAGCTAAGATCATGAATAATCCGGGTTAAACGATGGCTGGTGGCTGGCAGGGTATAACAAAGACTCCCGACCGCTTTAGTCGTCCCGCTACGAACAACGAACGCGTCCTGACATGATGCGGACGTGTTGGCGTGGGACGCACCTTCCGGTGGGCCGCGCTGCCGGTTGGCAGTACCGCGCCGCCAGGAATGGAAAGTGTCGTGGCATGTCTACCCGAGCCCACATGGGCCGCTTGGCGCCACCCTACGGCTCTTTTATAGCTCATGAGCCGTGCGGCAGCGCGGCACCTACTCGACCCGCCACTCCAGAATTCCCCCCGAGAAGTCGGGCTGCAACTGCACCTCGATCCGCAGGGCGTCGGTTTCGACGGGCGCGAACCCGACTTCGACAAACTGGTCTTTCGCCGTACCGAACTGGGCCGGGCTATTAACGGGCTTCCACTCCTGGCCCTGGCGGTAGAGGAGCTTCCACGACTGGGGCACGCGGCACTGGCCGCGACCCGTGTCGTCGAACCAGTAGACGCTCGCCTTCGATACCTTGGTTGGCCTACCGAAGTCGTACTGCACCCATTCGCTCGTGCCGCGATGGTCCCACCAGGTGAATCGGGGGATTTCCTGATCGCCCGAGCTCTTCGGCTCCATCTGGTCGTTCAGGGCCGCCACGTGGTCGGCTTGCCAGGTGTGCGACGCGCTGGCACGGCTCGTGCCGGCGATCGTCGGCAGCGGCGGCACGACCGCATCGTTCGGCGTATCGGGGATCCAAACCACCATTTCGTTGGCGCCCCGGTGGCACCAGGCGTAGTAGGGGATCATCGTGATGGCCTTCGGACGACTTCGAACCGTGCCGTCCTCGCTGCGATACACGGCCGAAGCCTCGCCCTTGAGAACCGTCACTCCACCGAGCAGATCGCTCTTGTGCTCCGCAGCGAGCGTGACGTTGTCGGCCAGCCACATCGGGCGAACCGTGCCCTCGTGGTCGGCCCCTTCGATGCAGTAGACCAGCGGTCCGCGCTCGATGGCCACCCGGCCGCGGTCGAACTCGATCTGCTCGTTGGCCAGCACGCGGCGCACGGGCATGGGGAGGTCCAGTTCCACGAGGTCGCCCGGGTTCCACTGGCGATCGAGCACGGCGTAGCCGTCAACGAGTGCGGTTTGGACCGCCTGGCCGTTGACTCGGAGCGACCAGGCGGCCGGGGCTGGATCCTCGTAGCGATACAGATCGCTCGGCAGCACCTGGCCGCGAGCCCAGGCCGGGATCCGCACCCGCAGGGCCAGCTTGCGGGCGGCTTTGGGCGAGAGGGTCATGCGAATCTTGCCGCTCCAGGGATAGTCGGTCTCCTGGACCACCTGGACGGGCTTGCCGCCGAGGTTGATCGTTGCCTTGCCCGCCAGGAACAGGTTCACGAACAGGTCCTGATCGCGCACCGCATAGACATATCCGGGGATCGACGGCAGAAACCGCACGACGTTGCTGGGGCAACAGGAGCAGTCGAACCAGGGGCTCCGCTCCAGGCTGCCGTGGTTGAACTTGAACTTCATGTCGCATTCCAGGGGATTGGGATAGAAGAAGGTGTTTCCCTGGAGAGAGACGCCCGCGAGGAAGCCGTTGTAGAGGATCCGTTCGAGCACGTCGGCGTACCTGGCGTCACCGTGGAGGAGAAACATGCGGTGGTTCCACAAGGCCAGGGCGATGGCGGCGCAGGTTTCGTTGTAGGCCTGCAGGTTGGAGAGTTTGTAGGCCCCGGCATAACCCTCGCCGGCCCCGTGCTGGCCGACGCTGCCGATCAGATAGAGCTTGCGATCGACGACGTCCTGCCAGATCCGATCGATGGCGTCGATGTACGGTTTCTCGCCGGTCAGGGCTGCCACGTCGGCCACGCCGGCGTAGAAGTAGCCGCCGCGCACGGCATGTCCGACGGCCTCGGACTGGGTCACCACGGGAGCGTGGTCCTGGGCGTACTGGCCATAGAGTTTCTCGCGTTTTTCCTGGTTGCCGCGCATGTCGATGAAGAACTTGGAAAGGTCGAGGTACTTCTTGTCGCCCGTGGCGCGGTAGAGCCGCACCAGGCCGATCTCGATCTCTTCATGGCCTGGCACATGGGTGAGCTGGCCCGGGTTGGGGCCGAAGGTCCTGGCGATCAGGTCGGCGTTCTTGACGGCGATCTCGAGGAAGGTGCGCTTGCCGGTGGCCTGAAAGTGGGCCACGGCCGCCTCGTACATGTGCCCTACGTTGTAGAGTTCGTGGCTTCCGTCCAGGCCGGTCCAGCGGGGTTCGCGGCCGTAGCGAACGTTTGCCCCGGATGTCTTGGCCGTGTAGAGATAGCCGTCCGGCTCTTGGGCTGCGGCAAACTTGGCGATCAATTCGTCGAGGTACTGATCCAGTTTGGGATCGGGCTGGAGTGCCAGGGTGTAGGAGGCGCCTTCGACGATTTTGAAGACGTCCGAATCGTTGAAAAAGATGCCCTGGAATCCGGCGGGGTTCTTTTCGGCGGCGGCCACGAAGTTGCTGATCCGCCCGGTGTCTTCGCAACGTGCGAAGCAGTAGGGGACGGTCACCTGCCGGTTGGTTTCCATCCGCGGCGCCCAGAAGCCGGGCCCCACTTCCACGGCCGTGAAGGGCACCGGCTGGATGGGATAGTCTGAGACTTCGGCAGCCTGGGAGTGGATGCCGAGCAGAGTGAGTATGATTGCGACCAGCGGCGCAGACTTCATGGTTTGAAATCTCCTGTTAACGAACGGCAGATTCCCGCAGGACTTCTTGTGGACTACTATCCTCAAAGATCGTGAACTTTTTCACAAAGATCCGCGACCAACGGGAGCAGGCCATTTCAGGTCGAGCGGTAGCTCGCTTTGGTTGGCGGCCCTGCCACCCGGTGTACACTCTGGAATACGGCATTATAGGTTGCCGGCCACATGGCCTGCAAATCGCTTGCCGGTCGGGAAAGTCGGACTACTGCAGCAGTTCCTTCCGGGCGGCCGCCACGATTCGGTCGAGCTCGGCTACGAACGCCTTGTCGCGGTCCACCGGGGGTTGCCTGGCCACCAGTTCCCGCCACATGCGGTCGGCCTCGGCCAGCAGTTTGCCGTCGCCACCCTGGGCGGGGGCCGTGTGGTCGCAGGCGGTTCTGTCAAAGAGCCGCGGGTTCCAGCCGAGCTGGCGAAAGTGCCGGAGCGTGTGCTCGGATTCCAGGTAGGTCTGGCCGGCGCAGAATTCGAGCTGGTCGATCAGGTCCAGCGACAGGGTCTCATCGCTCACCTCCATGCCGCGGTGGAACTTGTAGAGGGCCTCGTTCGTTTCCAGGTCGATCATGGCCTGGGTGGGCGAAAAGACGGCCGCATTGTCGAGCGTTCCGATCGCCAGCGGCAGACTGACCGTCGAGCCCAGGGCCATCTGGCGGAAGATCTTCATGGTGGCCGCCTGGATTCCGGGCGTCTTGGCCTCCACATAGGCCGGCTCGACGTTGTGCACCAGGCCGTATTTCTCGCGAAACAGTTCATGAAGGGCCACGTCGGTGAGGATCGCCGAAGGGGTGCAGAAACGGATCTGGGTCGTGCGCATGTCCATCTCGGCGGCGATGCTCGTCGAGTAGTAGAACACGTCGGGGGCGAGCAGGGTCGTGGCTGTCATGCACCCCAGGATCTCGGCCGCGGCCACCACCGCGCTGCCGGCCGGCGTGATCGGGCTGGTCGCCCCGAGGATCGGCATGGGGGCAAAATTGACCGGGAAACCGTACTTGAGGGCCTCCTGCAGGACCTGGCAGGAACGGGTGTCGAGTTTCAGCGGCGAGGTGGTGCAGTAGGCGGCCACGAAGATCGGCGGACAGGTTCTCAAGGCCTGCTCGTCTCCACCAACGACCAGATTGGCCAGCTCGGCCAGATACTTGACTTCACGTCCCGAGCTGGTTCCTGCCCAGCCCGGTTTGCTCGTGTTCAACAGGAGCAGCCGGGCCGACTCGATCGTTTCGACCCGCGGGTCGAAATCGCCGCAGATCAGCGGCGAGTTGACGGCCGCCACGCTCGGCAGGGCTTCGCCCAGCCGGATCATATCGACCTGATCCTGGGCGGTCGGCCTACGGTATCTCCCAAGCGGGTGATCGTAGATCCACGGTGTGGCGAAACCGTAATCCACGGTAAACGTTGCGGGCACGGCCACCCGGCCAGCCGGCAGCTCGCGGCAGAAGGGATGCCACAGCGACGAACGGACCATCTTGTAGCGGTCCCGCTGGGCTCCGATCTGCTTCTCCACCAGGTCGGGCTTGAACCATGCGCGACGGGCTGCCAGATCCACACGGCAGCCGGCGTCGGCCAGCGCACGGAGGAGGAACTCGCCCTGAATCTGGAGCCCGGTCCGCTGGAGTACCGCCAGTGCGCCTGCGTGAAGGCGCTCGATCCCATCGGTGTCGACGGCGCGGAGTGTTCCGTGAAGCATATTTCACCGCTGCTACGACCAGGGGGAGGGGCCGGACTTGTAGGTGACGAATTCGACGATCGCGCCATCGGGCGTCTTGTAGAACCCGGCTACGGCAAAACCCGCGTCAAAGGGCTCGAGCACGACCTCCAGCCCCTTGGCCGCCTCGGTGATCGCCTCCACACAGTCCACCCGGTAGCCGATGTGAGCCCCGTTTCTCAAGGGGCCCGTTACCGGGCTGTCGGGCTCGTAGCGAAGCCACTCGACATGATAGGGGTGGTCGTTGTGGTTCGTAACCCACACCCGGGTCGCCGGCACGAAGACCTCGCCCGGCTTCTTCTCCGTGGTGACAATGCCGACATGATCGAATTGCATGGACAATCTCCTGAGTGTGTGCCAGTGCTTTGTCACAGCTGGATCTTGGAGTCAATGCGGTAGGATTCCGGCAACCCGGGGATTCTCCTACTCTTGCAGGTCCTCGGCTTCGTCGTCGTTTTCGTCTTTCTCCTCCGGCGGCTCCGGCAGGGGTGGCAGGCCCAGAATACTCTCGACTTTCTCGGCCATGATCGCCAGGCGTCCGGCCAGGCGGGGATAGAACGCCGTCATCGCGACCCCCAACTGTTGAGCCGCGTCGTAGATGGCAAACGGGTTCTCCCGGTCGGGCATTTCGGCAAGGGCGTACTCGGCCATCGTGATGCTTCCCTTGGCGTGATCGAAAGGGTAGGTCACCGTGGCAAGCGACTCGCGCAGCCGGCCGAGTCTCAGGTAGACGTCTCTGGTTTCCGAGAGGAGTTCGTTGATGAAATGCTTGTCGCGCAAATGGCCTCGGAACTGGGTGAACAGCGAGTGCAGGGCAGCGTGCGAATTGCGCAACTGGAGCAGGTCTTCCGCATTGGTGTTGAGGAAACCCAGGGCGCCCACCAGCTTCTGGCATTCCTCCTGCAGCTTCTCGGCCGTTCCCAGGCGATCGGCCACCTGCGGCACGTGCATCAACTCGAGGGCCGACCACAGGCGGGTGGAAAACACCTCTTCGTAGCGGACCAGCTCCCGGCAGGAGCCGTTGATTCGCGCGTGCGCCCGTCGCAGAACATCGTTGACCTGGTCGATATTCCGCATTGGCACGCTGAAATCGCCCTTCCGAACACGCCGTCCCACGCGGTAGAGCGCCCGGGCCTGGGTGGCTTCAACGATCTGGAGATCGGCTTGATTGCATTTCTGCACCAGGGCCCGGTGGGCCTCGATGGCCGCCATCACCGCCTGACGCGACTCCTTCAGAGCGGCCACCGTGGCATTCGGGTCCGCCGGCTTTGCCACCCTCGATCCGCGGAGGCGGATCGGATGCCAGGCGGTGAAGGTGCCCTGGTAGTAGCGCCGCACGGTCTTGTAGGCTTGTTCCTCCTCGTCGATGCGCTGGAGCAGGTCGCCGGTGGGATGCATGTCCGACGGCTTGAACCTGGGCCCGAAAATGCCGCGGTAGAAATCCCAGGTAACGTTCCGGGTCAGCCCCAGAAAATTCGAGAACAGCAGGTGGGCCGGGAGTTCGACCCGGTAGATTCCCTCGGACTGCTCTTTCCACGCGCTTTCGATTCGTGCCCGAGGGCAGGGATGGGAGTCGAACAAGCGGGTGCGGGACTGGTTCACATGCTTCCGTAGCGCCTTGTGGACCTTTTGGGGAATCTGCCGAACGTTGCAGAGAACCAGCAGCGGCAGATTGTCGCCCAGCCGCCCCTCGGCCTGCCCGTAGCCGAGATCGCTCATCGCCCCGCGATAGGCCACCCCCAGCACCTCGAGGCGGCGGGTCGTGCTTTCAAAGGTGGCGCTACCTCCCACGCGGGCTTCAAACCGGTCGGCGTCGAATTCCTGCTGACGAAACATGTACCCGCAGACCGAATAGGCG
>CAZLWV010000074.1:13445-30385 GCA_964563135.1 uncultured Planctomycetaceae bacterium | reverse complement strand
GATCAGCAGCAGGCCCCGAAAGGTCCATTGGGGGACTTTCATGGCCAGTCGCATCAAGTAGGCGAGCAGGAAGAGCCGGCCCCCCAAACTGTTGGCGACCCGCGAGAACCGGTAGTCCCAGTATTGCGAATCTGCCGCGCGTGAGAACCACGTGCTGACTCGCATCGTCCACGTGGTCAGGCGGATACTCGATTTCTGGGTGAAATGGCCCAGCTCATGGGCGAGAACTCCGGCCAGTTGCCGCGTGTTGAGCCCTGCGACGAGCGAAAGGCCGAGCGTCAATACCAGTTCGTTCTTCGACCCGCCCAACAGCCCGCCACGGAACCCGGCCGACGCGTTGACGTCGGTCGTCACGTCGATCCGCGATGGGGCCGGAGCGCCGACCGCCGCGGCGATTCGCTGGACGAACTGGTAGAGCAGCGGATCGCTCTGCGGAGTGAGGGTACGGATTCGTTCATCGCGATCGAAGCGACCAAACAGCGGGCCGACGAGCGACACGAAGGTGAACACCGCCACGATCAGGGGAACGAGAAGCAGCAGGAAGAGAAATGCGGCACTGCCGGCGCTGCCCGCGCTGCGCAGCCCGTCCAGGGCAAACTTGACATACCAGCCGATGAACACGGCCGTCGCCACGACCACCAGCAAGTAGGCCGCGACCATGGCGATCATCGTGCAAGCCACGAGAAACAGGCCGAAGCGGTAGGTGCCGGTCAGCTCCACGTCGTCGATCCGCCCATCGAGCCCCTGGAGGATCATGCCCCGGAGTTCCTGCCGGCTCGGCTGCCGCGGCGGAGACTGCCCGGGTTCCTCCGGCATGGCCGCAGCCGGGACAACCGCCGGGGAAGACGCCGCGGACGGCATGGCAGACGGAGGGGAGGTGGCCGGCACGGCCACGGCGGCAATACCCGGCCTCGGAAGCCCCTCCTGCATCAGCGGCTGTTTAGACATCGGGCTGCCCGGCATCGCCAGGGGCGTTTCCGGTACGTTGGGCACCTGGAGCACCTGCTGGCAACCTGGACACTTGCCCCGTTAGTCGGCCACCTTGAACTTGCGATTGCAGTTGGCACAGAAAACGAGAATTGCCACCCCAAGCTCCCCGTATCTGCCGGGTCCGATCCTGTCGATTGCCGTTTGCGGCACGACCCTGCAGTCAAATGCGGCAAACTCGGCCCACGCTCCCGATGCTCGATCATACCCGGAACAGATCGGCGATGCCATCCGCACGCGCGCCCATCAGGGCAATTCCAGTAACCGGCATTCTCCTGGCACCGGGCGTGACAGTCATCACCCGGCCTCCCGGCCGTGGCCGGTTCCTACTCCTACTCCTACTCCTACTCCTAATCCTAATCTTAATCCCCCTCTTTTCGACTCCCGCACGTTGATTGTATCACGCTCGCTGCGCGGATGCAGAGGCTGCTGTGGCAAGCGGAAGGAAATCCGTGCGGCAAACGAGCAGCTCTTGGTTCCCAGCCCATGCCCGAGACGACAACCCCGCGCGTTTGAGGAACCTCGAACCGGGCCGGTGCCTGCTGGGTGGGCACTCGGAGGCCAATCACGGGTGTTTTGCCCGCCGGCAAATGATCAGGGGGCCGAGGAGAGCCGCTGGGCGATCTCGAGCGTGTCTTTTGTGGCCATCGGCTTGGGAGTGGCCAGGGGTAGCGGGGCGGAAGGGGGGGGCCCACGGCGGCCGGTTGAGGCCGTGGCCAGCGCGAAGATGACGCCCACGGCGGCCAGCAAGGTTGCCATGACGCAGAACATGACCGGATAGCCGGGCACTCTCACCGCGGTGCAACTATGGACGATTCCCCCGGAGATCGGAGCACCAATCAGTAGTCCGAAATCGTAGGCCGCCAGCATCAGAGTCGTGCCCAGCCCGCGGTAGCGGTTGGGAAACGCTCCGCTCCCAAGCGCGATCGTCGTGGGGAACAGGATTGCATGCCCAATGCCGTAGACAACCCCGGGCAGGATCAAGGACCACTCGTTCCAGACGGCCAGGAACGCGAGCTGGCCTGCGAGGATGAAGGCCATGCCGATCAGCACCATGGGGCGCAGGCCAAGCTGCTCGGGCAGGCGGCGAGTCACCACGCGCGTCACAATGGCCGTCGGGGCGTAGACCAGGAAGAACAGGCCGATCCGCGCGATGCCGAGGTCGGCGGCATAGGTGCGCAGGAAGGTCGTCGGCAGGCCGAGGCTCACGCCCATGGCCGCACTGACCAGCAGAATGGTGCCGGGCTGGTAGCGGCGCAGGATCCAGAGGACCGGCGGGCGGCGCCGCGCCAGGGGCGCCGTCTGCCCCCGCGTAGCCAGCCACGCGAAACCGAATGCCGCCGCCCCGAAGGCGGCCGAGATCACAAACAGCACGTTGACCTGGAAACGGCTCACGGTCGCAGTCCCGCAGAACAGGTCGCCAAGCTGGGTGCCGACAATCGTGCCGAGGAAACCGCTCGTGCCCAGCATGCCGAACATCTCCGCCATTCGTGCGATCGGAGCCCGCCCGGAAATGAAAGTCATCGAGGCTCCAAAAATGCCCGCCAGTGCGCAGCAGTAGAGGATCCTCAACAGATAGATGGTCGGTCCGCGATAGCTGGTGACCAGCAGATGGCTCCCACAGCAGACGATCATCAGCACAATGGCGGCCAGCCAGACATATCGAGCGCCGTGGCTGTCGATCACCGAGCCCAGGAGGAGACGGGCGACAAGGCTGCCCACCATGCCGATGCCGACGATCCAGCCAAGGTGCAGTTCGCTCCCGCCGAGTACGGTGACAAAATCGGCGAAGCGGTAGAGGATCGCCACGGCGATCATGACCATGAAATTGGCCGCGTAGGCGTTCCAGAACGGACGGCCGTACGGCGTGGCCTGGGCGGCATCGGTGGGGAGAGACACGGTGGTGTCGGCAGTGGTGGTTCTGTGGGGATTCAGGTCGCCAAACTCGTTATTTTACCGCACGCCGGATCGATTGTCAGCGGCGATTCTGCCCGGTCTGACGCTGCGGCTGCACCGCCAACAGCCCCGGGCAGGCTGCTTTGCCGACCGGCCGTCTGCCGCCGCGGGAACGGGCAGACCCAGTCCGGCAGCGGGCGGCCCACGCCGAATCGCACGTTCTTCGAGGTGACGGCAAGTGGACACTTTCTGCCCGTGGCAGGTTCGATTCGGGCGGCGATTCTGCTAGAATTCCACCGAGATGCCTCTGACGCGGATAGCAGGACGATCGCCAGCCCCCTCGTTTTCCGCCCGTGGGAATTCTTCGCTTGTTGCATGCCCCTCGTTGCGGCAGGGAGACGGATCGATGTCCAATGCCGAGAAGACCTTGGTCACCGTGGCCACCTACAACGAAATGGAAAACCTGCCCGATCTGGTCGAGCAGGTCTTGAGCATCGTCCCCCAGGTCGAACTGCTGGTGATCGACGACAATTCGCCCGACGGCACCGGACGGTGGTGCGATACCAAGGCGATGGAGGAACCTCGCCTGCATTGTCTCCATCGCCAGGGCAAGCTCGGCCTGGGAACGGCTACGATCGCGGGGATGAAATACGCCATTGAACACGGCTACGAGTTCGTGCTCAATATGGACGCCGACTTCAGCCATCACCCCAGGTACCTTCCCGCCTTCCTGGCCGGCATGGACCCGGACAGCGGGCACCCCATCGACGTGATGATCGGTTCCCGCTACGTGCCCGGCGGCGGCGTAGAGGGCTGGGGCCTCAAACGGCATTTCATGTCGCGGGGAGTCAACCTCTACAGCCGCTGGCTCCTGGGCCTGAAAGCGAAAGACTGCAGCGGCGCCTTCCGCTGCTACCGCACGCAGCTCCTGCGGAGAATCGATTTCGAGCAGGTCCGGTCGCGCGGCTATTCGTTCCAGGAGGAGATCCTCTGGCACCTCAAACGGGCGGGCGCCACATTCGGCGAAACGCCGATCGTGTTTGCCGACCGCCAGCGCGGCGCATCGAAGATCAACGGAAAAGAGGCCGTGGCGGCGCTGTGGATCATCTTCGCACTTGGCATGCGGAACTGGCTTGGCCGGGGTGCATAGCCGGCGGACTGCCGGTCAGGGGCGGCGGCAGGGACATCCTGGACGACCAACCGGACCAGGCCGCCGGCAAGTGAGCGGTGGCTCGCGACCGACCTGCCGCCCCGTCTGACGGGCTCGAATTGCGATGGGGCTGGAGGGGCGGTTGCTACCGTTTCGGGCTGGGGAAGCGGATGCATCGCGGCGCACCCCACATGACAACCAGCGGCGGGGGCGTTAGATTGTGGATTCCGATCAGACCGTGATCGTGTTCTTCCCCCTAATGCGCGGTTCTCAGCATGATGAGTGAGACAGGTTCGGCATCGCACAGTTCCCCTTCGTGCACGTTCACGCTGGAATGGTTCGAGACGGGGCGGACTGAACTACTGCGATCGGTGGGCAAGCCCTACCGGGAGATGGAGTCGCTGGGGGTCATGCTGCCGGTCCGCGAGGCCCACGTGGAATACCTGGGCCGGGCACAGTACGACGACCTCTTGAGGCTGACGGCCCGGATGTCGAAAGCCAGCCGGACCCAGGTGCGGGTCGACGTGGAGATCCAGCAGGCCGACAGCGGCGAGCCGGTCTGCCGAGGCTGGACAGTCCACGTGGTCACCAATCGGCAGGGGCGTCCTATCCGCCCGCCCGCATGGTTTGCGAAGTTGTTCGAGGACGTGGAATGAGCTCTATTGGACTTCAGAAATGTAATGCCGTGGTGATTCGGGGCCGAATACCACAGAATCCGGGCTTCCGTTGGTCGCCCTCCTGGCATTACTTGCCTGAAACCCTATAGCCGTGATTGTCCAGACCTTGGCGATCTCCAGAGACGGCCAAATTCGGGCGGCACGGAAGGGTTTTCGGCGATCGCGCGCCGGAACAACTCCAACTCCTTCTCGTCGTATGGCCGGAAGTCGCCGTGGAAGAGGTCGTGTTGCCAGACTTCGGGCTCGGGCTGGCCGGGACGATGACCCCAGTTCAGGTCGGTTTGGGTCTTGCCGTTGACGAGCCCCCAATGCAGACAACCGACATTTTCTTTTCGGAAGACGGGCAGACAAGTGGCCACGAGCGAGCCATGTCCTCGGTTGAGCCACTCGGTGTTGATCAGCGGCCGGTCGTGCTTCTTGAGGTCCGCGATGTGTTGTGACAGATGCTCGGCCGAGCCGTAGTCGTGGAATGTGACCACGTCGCTGTAGCGGTAGATCACCCGGTTGAGGGCTGCGTTGCCGTTCCACTGACCGACGGTGAGGGGCTGGTCCGGACTGACATCTCTCGTCCAGGCGAAGACCTTTTCGACCAGCGGGATGGAAATGTCTCCCAGCCCGCCATTGGTGGGTTCGTTGTAGAGGTCCCAGACCCAGACGCGGCTGTCGTTTTTGAAGGAGCCCACAAGATCCCGAACATATTCCTCGAGCCGGGGCCACTGGGTTGAGTCCCGGACGATGCTGTGCCCCGGGCTGGGTGTCCAGCCGTTGGCATACCAACCCTCGACCACGTCGGGCTGCTGTCCGTACTGCGGGTCGGAAATAGGACCAAAGACACAGTCGTCGAACAGCGCGAACATGACCTTGATACGGTGCCGCTCGCAGATGCCGAGGAACGTGTCGAGACGCTTCTTGAACGCGTCCGGGTCGTGTTCCCAGACGACGAAGGGGAGCACAACCCGCAAGGAATTGAATCCGATCTTCTCCGCAAGTTGCAGCTCCTTGTCGATCCGCTCAGCGTCGAAGTTGTAGGGCATCCACATTTCCGTATAGCTGATGGCACCCGCGGGCACGTAGTTGAAGCCGCAGGGCCAGGGCTGCGATCGGTACCACTCCCACGCCCGCTCGCGCGTCCAGCGGTTCTCGTGGATCGCGACGAGCCCCACGTCGATATACTGGCCGCCGTAAGTCTGCCGGCAGTGGACGGCGATCGTGTTTCGTCCAGGTTTGACGGTCGCCGCCGCGTCTGCCGATACGGGCAGCAGCTCGAAGTCCGTGTTGAACCAGGTCGCCTCGGCGGCAAGAACGCCGTTCAGATAGACCTGCGTGTCCTCATCGTGGTGGAGCAGCACATAGAGCGGGCCGGCCAGGGGGCGATCGAGCATGAAGCTGCGCCGCAACCAAATCTCCTGCGTCTTCCAGACCGTGCCGATCTTCGTGTTGGGAGTTTCCTTGGTGCCGAATCCTCCTTCACCTTCCTGCCAGCCAGCGTCGTCGAATCCGGGCTGGAACCAGTCGCCAGCCGGCGGCTCGAAAGTGTAGTGCCAGGTGCCTCGCTGTTGTTTGGCATGGGATAGAATGGTCTGCTCGCTGTCCACATCCGTGCCGTCTGCTAGAGTGACGATGGCACACCCCAAGAGGACAAGAAGTGAAAGTACGGACCAGTTCAGCAGTTTCATTGTCTTGTCGGGAGATAGTACCTGCCGGTCAGGCCGAATCGCATGCTTGACGTCGGGCACCGCCTCCCGGCCGCCCGTCCAAAAAACACTCGCGGGAGCAGTCATACTGTGGAAGTGAATGAGGAGGTGTGACAAGCGTGTGCTTGACTTCACTCGAATGGGTGTCGACATCTGCAATGACCTGCCGCCGTAGGACCGGATTGCACCGGGGCCGCTTCACCGACCCGGCGTTTTCCCACCCAGCATACCAGATAGGATAGCCCCGTGACCAGCCACGGCGCGAAGATGATGTTCAGCAGGAACGCCTCATCGGCTGCGGCAAACAAGGCCAAGCCGCCAAAGACTAGCAGACAGCCGGCTGCTTCCCACTTCCAGCCGAGAATGACGCCACCGAGCACCATCGAGGCAACGATGACGAACAGCCTTTCTCGTGGCGATGCCGTCAGCGGATTTGGCACGCCGTCACCTAGGGTAAGGGCTGCGGCCATGCACACGAGGATGATTTTCGCGGATCGCACGATACCCTTTCCAATCCGAAGTCACTGACAAACTGGGGGTGATTTTAGCCCCTGCGAAGACCATCGCATCGTGCTGTTGCCTACGGCCGATGCAACCGCTCCATGAAGATGGGATTCTCACTTACATCCGGATTGATGACCACCTGGGGTTCCGAAACCAGCGTGGACGCAAGATCCTCTGGCTCGACGGCCGGTGCGTCGGGCGGCTGCCAGGCGAAATCGAACTGGAATTCCAGCCTGCCGTGGCTGTCGGCCACAAAATTGGTGAACCACACGTTGTTGAACACCATCGTGAAAATGCGCCCCGGATTCTCGGGGGCCGCCGCCGGCTGCGCCAGCACCTGGTGATCGCCCAGTGCGACCAGCGGCGCGTCGCGGGTGACCCACAACCATCTCCCTGCCGGAGTCTGGTAACGGGCCCAGCCGTCGATCGAGAAGTACTCGCGGCACGTGCCCGGCAGTTGATCCTCAAAGGGCACAAAGGCCAGTCCGCCGTTGCTCATCTGTGGAAGTGCCGCGTCGCATGGCACCACGCTCGATACGAAGAAGATCTCCGGCAGTTCCGACTCCGTGCGGTGGAAACAGACGGTGAGCCTGGCCCGGGGCTCGCGGTTCCACACCTCCATCCGCCGGGAGAACCATTTGAGCCGCGAGTGGGAAAGCGTCTGCGTGTAGACCGTCGTGTGCAGGTTCTGCCGGCACTCCGTTCTGCCGGCCGGCACCGCCCGCTCCTGTTTCAGCACTTCGCCGCGGCGCCGGCTTCGTTCGGCCGGATCGCCCAGGCCAAACAGATCGGTATAGATCCAACGACCCCCGAACCCCAAGACGGCCACCGACAGGAAGTCCCCCGTGCCGGCCTCAAACAGCGGCCGCTCCATCCCGGGCCAGCGGGCGGAAAGGGGCCAGCCGCGGTCATCCAGTGCCATCTCGACCGACGGCGCCGGCGGCGTCTCCTCGACCGATTTCTCCTCCAGCACATAGCGCCGGATCGACTGTCCGTCGAGCCTCTCGACCCAGAATCGGGCAACCTGGTCGGGAGCGTTGTCGGGAAACGTCTCCGAGTTGTTTTCGGGAGTCAATTCCTGTGGACCGGCCGGCCGGGAGTGAGGCCGGTAGCCCGGCTCGCTGTAAAGGGAAAGAGAGTGATCGCCGGCCGGATCGGCCAACGAGTGGAAATCGCCGCGGAGGCAGGAAGACGGCATCGCGACCCAGCCGCTCCAGGGCAGCCTGGCCGTGTTGGCCACGTAAAGCCCCTCCTCTCGCGGGTAAACAGCGGTTCTTGCTCGTTGCGCCAAGAGCAGCTTGGCCAGGGCCATGGGATGAAAGGCCATCCGCGATTTCTCGTTGTACTGGGCCCAGGTGTCGATCGTGTGGGGCTGGCCAATGCTGTCGCTGGCCCCCCAGGTGTGCTCGTCGAACAGGCTGAGATCGCGGTAGATTTCTTCGGCAGCAGACCGGGTCTCATCGTTCACCGGTCCCCAGACGGGCGAACTGGCAGCGGCCACCAAGCGTTTGGCCTGCCGGCTGGCCGCCACCTCGCGCGGGCCCGATGCGCAGCCGTTGGCCCACCAGTCGGTCCATTCACCCTCGTACTCGGGGATCGCCTGGCCAACCTCATCGCGCAGCTGCCCCAGGGCGTCCGCCACCGTGGAAAGACGCAGTTCCGGCTCGAGTCCGAGGCGTTTCCACGTGGCCACAAAGTCGGCCATCGGCGGGAAGGGGGGATCGTTGTCCATCCGCCATTCGTTGGTGACCGAAAGAACCAGCGAGGGATAGCGGTATCCGCCAGCCTCCAGCGACGCCAACCGCTGCAGCAAATGAGCATGGGCCGCACGCACGGAGCCTTCGTCGGATCGGAAAAGTTCCCCCGGCCGGGCCGGCCGGTAGCGAGTGTCGGTCGATTCAGGCACCGGACCACGCCGCCACGTGTCGGGATGGAAGTAGTAGAACCCCGCCGTGTAGTGGTCGCCCAACCACACGAACAACCTCCGCCCGTCAGGCATCTTCCACCAGAACGCCGAGGGCCGGTCCATCGGTGGGCCACCGAGTGTGGCGTTGATGCCCATCAGCAGCCGGTCGATGCCGCGATCCAGCAGGGCCACCGCGCCGGCGCGAGGAAACCCGTTCACGTCGTTCTGCACGGCCGCGCGGGGATGCACCTTGTTCCAAAGATCGTCCGCCAACCAATGGAGGGCCGTTTGCCACTCGGCCGGGTTGAGTGTGGGGGTCTGGTTCATGGCCAGGGCGGTGATCTCCAGCCGTCCCTGGTCGCTATCGGCGCCGGCGGCGATCTCCAGCCGTCCCGTCCCGACCGCGTCGAGAAAGGCTTGCCGCCGCGACGGATCCGCAGCCTGCCACCAATCGGCAACCGTGAGCGTTGCCTCGGCCGTCCAGCAGAACTGTCCCTCCGGCAGGTTGTCTTTGCTGGCCAGCACCGCGTCGATGGCGATATCCAGGTAACGCATCTGCTGGCGGCGGCAGGCGACCGGATGGTCGGTGAATCCGACATCGGTATGCGACATGTGAACGATGTCGATTCGCCGGACAAACTCGGGAGCCTTGGGATCCTGGCCCAGCGCGGACGCTGCCAATGTCGTCAACGCCGACCAGACGATAAGCCTGCCCAAGCCAGTGCCGATCCTCCGAAAACAGATGTGCGAGTCAACCATCATCGGGTATCCTCCAGGTTTACCCAGCTTCGAATCCGAATTATGCTGTCATCATGTTCGTTTATCTGCGGGTGCGGTGCAAGTTGTGACGGCATCGGCAACCGGCATTCCCTTGTCCCGATTCCCCTGTTTCTCGTGCACGATTGGGGATTCGGGACATGTAGCCCATCCGATGAGGGAATCTGCACGTGTCGGAACACTCAGACGGAATTGGACTGGGAAAAGCCCTGGACAGGGCCTACCTGTGGCTCAATGGCTCTTCGTTCGAAGATTACGTGAAGGCGGTACGTGAGATTGAACGGGAGTATCTTGAGACAAACCGCGACTACCCACGATATGCGCTCGAAACCCAACGGCGTGTGGCAGAAGGCATCCTTCATGCCGCGGTGGTCAAGAGGAGGCCGTTAGGCGAGTGCCGCCGCTTTTTGAGAGAACTGGAGGATTTGGGCTACACGGATATTGGCCAGGAGTTCACCATGGTTTGCGTGATGAGCAGATACTTCAGGGAGCACGGTGCTTCGGAGGAAGCGGACCGCATGGCCATCGCGTTTTGCGGGAAGCTTGACGAACTCGTCACCATGGCGAACAGATTTCGAGTACAGCTTTCGGACCCAAAGAATACGCAAGCGAACGAAGACAATGGATAATGCGACAAATCCTGCTAATCTTGTGTCTCTTGCTTCCGGCTGCTGTTGTTCGAGCGGACGGCCCCGCTGAGGAGCTCCGAGGCGCCTGGGTCGCAAGATTCCACTGGGCGTCGCCCAACGGCGACAAGTGCCGTGCAAGAATCACACATCTTCTGGATGCTTTGGAGGAGAATCACTGCAACGCTGTCTTCTTCCAGGTCCGGGGAGAGGCCGAAACACTCTACCCGAGTTCCCTGGAGCCCTGGTCGCCCTTGATGGGCCCCGAAGGGCCCGGTTTCGACCCGCTCCAGTTCGCCGTGGACGAAGCCCACAAGCGAGGCATCCAACTCCACGCCTACGTGAATCCCGCGCCGCTGCGATCGATGGACCCGAAAACCCCGCCCACCGACAAGCGTCATCTCTGGTATTCGCACGGTCCGGATTCGCCGGAGCCGTGGATCTGCGTTGATCGGGAAGGCAAGCCGGCCGACCCGGAGTACTACTACCTGTCGCCTGGGATTCCCGAGGTCCACGTCTATGCCAGAAAAGCGGTTCTCGACCTGGTCCGCCGCTACGACGTCGACGGAGTGCATTTCGATCGGATGCGCTATCCCGGGCCCGAATACAGCCACGACCCCATCAGCGAGCGCCATTTTCGGCAGCGAGGCAACCTCGGCGGCAAGGTGACGATTTGCGAGGCAATTATCGACTAGCCTCTATTGACCCTGGGCAAATGCCCGAGCAGAATAGTGCCCATCAATACAGCCCGTCTGCAAGAGACGCCGAACGGCCCAGCCTGCCGAGGGAGGAATACCATGCTCGGAATCCTAATCGACGCCGCGGTGATCATCGTCCTTGTCAACGTACAACGTACTCAACGAGGGCGAAATGACGGGATGGGGGACGGCGATCGGGGTTGCCTTGGCCGTCGGGTTGGGTTTTCTGGCCTGCGCCCATTTTCTCTACGATTACCTCGGATTCTTCTGCTTTGTGCCCATGGCACTGGTGGCCGGACTGCTTCTATTCATTGCCTGCGACGTGCCCATCAAGAGGGCGATGATTGGAGGAGTCATCCTCCTGGTCTACAAGATCGGCCTTGGCCTGTTGATCGTCATGCTCTTCAGCTGAGCGGGAGTATGGTAAACCTGCCTGGCAGATCTGCCGAATCCTGCAGCGACGCGCCTGATGGGGCGTGCCCAGGAGACGCGGATCGGATCGAGAGTGGGCTTGCCCTGCCGTGAAACGCGATCCCGTATCGTTCCGCCCAGGTGGGGTGGCAACGGGCCTGTTCTGCCGTGTTGATGCCGCTGACGAAGGGCGGCCTGGAAGGCGATCCCCTCCTCGGACTGCCGTCCACGCATCCGTCCCGCTTGCGTCCCTCCTGCCCGGCCGCCATATTACCTCTTGCGTTCCACGCTATGCCGCGGTTCATC
Source organism: uncultured Planctomycetaceae bacterium (assembly GCA_964563135.1). Classification (GTDB taxonomy): domain Bacteria; phylum Planctomycetota; class Planctomycetia; order Pirellulales; family Thermoguttaceae; genus JAAYAY01. Next base: position 18,753 of record CAZLWV010000074.1, on the reverse strand, counting down.
CGTTGTGTCGTGACTCCAAGGGAGCAACCCATGCTTCGATCGATCCAAGCGCTCATCGGCATGATAATCCTGCTGGCGGCTAGTCTCCTTTCTTCGGCCGGCGAAGACTGGCCGCAGTTGAAGTACGACAGCGGACGAACAGGGAATGTGCCTTTCCGCAGCGTCACCACCCCGTTGGGCCTCGTCGCTGCCGCCCCGCTTACCGACGCCGTCTTCACCGCACCGGTCGTCTCCGACGGCCGGGTGTTCGTCGTCGATGGATCCGGCGTCGTCCACGCCTTCACTGCCGACACGCTCAAACCTCAGTGGACCTTCGAGACAGCCGGCGGTAAAGCCAATTGCAGCAACGTGGCATCGCCCGCCATTGCCGGAGCATTTCTCCATGTGGGCACCATGGCCGGAAACTACTACGTGCTCAACGCGGCCGACGGCAAGCTGGTGCAGAAAATCGACTGCGGCGAGCCGATTTTCGCGGCACCGGTCGTCGGCAATGGGCGAGTCTACGTGGCAACCCTCGGGTCGAAGATCTATGCCCTCGAGCCCGACGGAACCGTCTGCTGGATCTGGGACTATGTGAAGGAGCAGATCGGTTTCCACGCAGACCGCTGGAATCCGGCGGACTGGCTGGCTGCCAGAAAAGACACCGGCTGGCCCGACAACCGCCGCGACCACTTCTTCTGTACCCAGAGCCCCGTGCTCACCGGCAACATGCTGGTCGTTCCGGCCGGCGGCGTGCTGGTGTGGCTGGAAGACACGGGCGAACGGCCTGAACCCCGCGGCGCCTTCTACAGCACCCGCGAATCGCCGGTCACGCTCGGCCTGACGGCTGCCGAAGATGGCACCGTCTACCGCCAGTGGCATCGCCGCGACAACATGGGAAGCGTCGATATCCTGCGGCACAGGCGTGGAGAGGTGGAGACGGCCACGGTCCCCGGAACCGTTTCCAGCTACGATCGTTCCGAGTCGCTGAGCTTCTGCTCCGTCAGCCTCCGCGGCAACGACGTCTACCGGTGCCGTCCCGAAGAAGGCTTTGGGTTCTGCCGGCACTCCTCCGAGGTCGAAACGGCGTACCTCGGCGGGCCGCCCTCGATTGCCGCGCCGATCCTGCTGGACGACTCGGCCGTCTATGGCGGCCTCGACGGCACCCTGAACGTGGTGCCCCTTTCCGGGAGCGGCAAGGTCTGGTCGTACCGGACCGCGTTCGGCAAGGCGATCACTGCCCCAGCGGCCGTCTGCGAGGGACGGGTTTACTTCGGTTGCGACGATGGCTATCTGTACGTCCTCGGCCCTGGCGGTACCGCGGCTCCGCCCACCAGAGACCTCGGCCTGGCGGAGATCCGCAGCCCGTACACGGGCAAGCTGGTGGGACCCGAGTTCGACTGGTTCACCAGCTTCGGCAACCTGGGCAACACGAATTCCAACTCCCAGGGGCTCCGGGCCCCGGTCAAACTCAAGTGGATCCGGGCCTTCCAGGGCACCTGCAAACACTTCTCGGTCTGCGGCCAGGGGCGGATGTATACCCACACGGCCGAAGGCCAGATCTTTGCCGTTGAACAGGAGACCGGCCGGCTCCTCTGGCGCCGCGTCTACAACATGGGCGGCGGCTTCCCCGGTGTCCATGTCTCCTTCACATCACCCCTGTACTGGCAAGGGCGGCTGTACGTTCCCCAGGCCGGGTTTGCGAAAAGCCTGCTTCGCTGCCTCGATGCGGCAACTGGCCAGCTGGTCTGGGAGGCCCCCTTCACGGGAACTCCGAGCTGGAATCGGCAGCTTCCGCCCATCCCCTGGAAGAACCTGGTGATCTATCCGTTCAGTTCCACCAAGGTGGGACCCGAGACGTGGCTGTTCGAGCACCAGAGCACTTTTGGGTTTCCCACGGACCAGAAACCCCTCGTGCGAGCCTACGACATGGAAACCGGCGAGCCGCGATGGACGCTCGACTTCTCCAGGTACGGCGCTGGAGGCGACGACGCCGGCATGTGTCTCATGGACGACACCCTCTACTACTCCTGCTACTTTGGCGGCGAGGGGCCGACCGGCATCACCGCCGCCATCGAGCCGGCCTCGGGACGTATCCTCTGGTCGACGACCGACTACTCCCTGCACGCCGGTTGCACCGTCTCGGGTGCCGAAGGACGCATCTATCTGGGCGGCTACAATCCCATCGAGGAGAAGATCAACCGCGTCTGGTGCCTCGACGCGAAAGACGGGACACTGGTCTGGAAGTCGGATCCGCTCAGCCGCGCCATTCACGTGGTCACGATCGGCCAGCGGTTTCTGTTCACCCATTCCCAGTACCGGAACGGGTTCATTCTCGACAAGGCCACCGGCAAGATCCTCAACGACAACCTGACCCGAGGCTACCGCTGCACACGATTCACACTCTCCGAACCGTACCTGGTCGGCCCGAATCTCGACTTGTTCGATTTGACCGATCCAAAGAACGTGAACCTGGCCTCATGCGGCCCCCCCATCGACCTGCTGGTTTGCATTGGCGGCATGGTTTCCAACGGCCGGATCTTTCACACAACCAACGGCACAGGTCTCCAGTGCTCGGCCGTTTACGGCGAGGAGGCGGAGCGGCAGGCAAAGGTGGGCTTCCTTTCGCCTCGGTAGCCTCAAATGCGCAGCAGACTCGCGCAGGGTGCTTCTTGAGCCGAGAGCCCTTCCACTCTTCTGTCGGACGCAGGAATAGACAAAGGGGCGGTTCCTGGTTACCATGAGTTCTGATACATTCACCCTTGTCGCCGATTTCCCTGTTTCCCTGACCTTGCCAAATGTCTTCCTGATGGCGTTTCGCTAGCGCCCGGAAAGTCCTATAGGAACCCATCCCGCCATGCCTCGCTTCTGGGACTTCTCGCTCCCCACCCACATCCAGTTCGGCCGCGGCGGCCTGCGGCGGCTCGGACAGTTTGCCGCCGATCTCGGCACCTCGGTCCTGCTCGTCGGCTATGAGGACCAGGCCGGCCTAGACGACGTCTACGCCAAGGCTCAGAAACTGCTCGACAAATCCGGCCTGAAAACCAGGCCTCTTTATACCATTTCCCCCGATCCGACCGCCGAACTGGTGGAAGACGGTGCGGAAGCGGCCCGTCGTCATGGGATTGATCTGGTGGTCGGGCTGGGCGGCGGCAGTGTGATCGATGCGGCCAAGGGGATTGCCGCCCTGGCACGCCTGGAAGGAAGCCTCTGGGACCACGCGATCGCGAGCCCCGGGGCGAAGCCAATTCAGGAATCCCTCCCGGTGATCGCCGTACCGACAACCGCCGGCACCGGCAGCGAAGTCACGAACCTGGCCGTATTCACCCGCCAGAAGGATCTTTCCGGCGAAGTGATTCCGATCAAAGACGCCCTCATCGGCCCCGCCCTGAGCCCGAAGCTGGCCCTGGTCGATCCCGACCTGACGGTGGGTTGCCCCCCTGCCTTGACGGCCGCCTGCGGTGCCGATGCCCTCGCTCACGCCGTTGAATCCTGCCTGAGCCGCCGAGCCACGCCCATTGCATCCGCCTTGGCCGGGCAGGCTGTGCGCTGGATTGTCGAGAACCTGCCCCGGGCCGTCGCCGAACCCGAGAACGGTGACTGCCGTGAACCGCTCGCCATGGCCGCCACCATGGCTGGAGCCGCCTTCAGCGCCGCCGGCGTTGTCGTCCCCCATGCAATCGCCCAGGCCCTCGGCGCCGTCCTCCATCTGCCTCACGGGCTGAGTGTCGCGCTGGCCACTCGGGCCGGCCTGGCCTTCAACCGTTCCGCGTGCGCCCTGGAGTACGGCGAACTGGCCCGTCACTGCCGGCTGGCAGGAGACAGCAACGAACTGCTTGCCGACCGCTTTGTCGCTGCAATTGGTGATGTCTTCGATCGCTGTGGCCTTCCCCAGACAATTGCGATTCCCCCGGGTGCTCCCGACAACCTCATGGACCGCCTCACGGCCAGTGCCCTGGACAGTTCCCGCATCCCCATCACCCAGAACCCGCGAAAGGTTGCCGAAGAAGACTTAGCCGCGCTTTTCGCGCAGGTCTTCAGATAATTTCAGCATTCTCAGAGCCCGCCCCTGGCCGGAGCCAACCGATGTCCCAGCACGTGTGCCCCTGGTGGGGCGGCTACTTCATCGACAACTTCCTGCGGCGCTGGCTGCACCAACCGGAGGTGTTTCTTGGTCCCTTCGTGTCGCCCGGCATGACGATTCTCGACTTCGGCTGCGGCATGGGGTTCACATCGATCGCCATGGCAAGGCTGCTGGCTGGTCGCGGCACCGTCATCGCCGCCGATCTCCAGCCGCAAATGCTCCGCGTGGTGGAGCGGCGGGCGCGACGGGCGGGACTGGCCGAGCGAATTGTCACGCACCAGTGCCGGAAGGACTCGATCGGCCTGGATCGAACCATCGATTTCGCATTGGCCTTCTGGTCCGCCCATGAGGTGCCCGACCTGGGCAAACTGTTCACCGAGGTACACGCTTGCCTTGTTTCTGAGGGCACGTTCCTGGTCGTCGAGCCCCGCGGCCACGTCACGCCGGCCGCTATGCGGGCCACGACCGAGCAGGCGGAACGGGGCGGCTTCGAGGCCCTCGACTCACCGCCGGCCGTGCGCTGGAGCCACGCTGCCGTCTACCGCCGCAGGTGAGCAGAACCGGGCCGCGCTCCGAGGCGCATCGCAACCGGCCTGCGGAGCCCCGCTCGCCTCGGTGTGACAGAGCATGGCTACGGTATTCACAAGGGGCGCACCACCGACGTGCTGCGCCAGTAGTCGAGCAGCGTGCTGGCGGAGAGCACTCCGCCCCCCATGCCGCTCTTGTTCACGCCCCCGTAGGGCACGCCGTGCGGGAACAGGTTGTGGGCGTTGATCCAACTGTTGCCCGCCACCATGGCTTCCGCCACGCGCGTGGCACGGTTCATGTCGCTCGTCCACACGCTGTTGGCCAGGCCGTAGTCGGTGTTGTTGGCCATCTCGATGGCCTGCTTCTCGTCGCGGAATGAGGCCAGGTAGGCCACGGGCCCGAAGATCTCTTCGCGGGCAGCCACGTTGTCCAGCGAACCGGCCAGCAGTGCAGGCTTCACGTAGAAGCCGTCGCGACCGGGCACCTCGGCAGGCCCCCCCTCGAGCACCGTATCGGCGCCTTCTGCCCGTCCGCGTTCCAGGTAGCCCAGCACTCGCCGGCGCTGCTTCTCGCTCACGACGGGTCCCATCTGGGTGCCGGCATCCATTTCGTGCCCCACCACCACCCGCCGCAGCCGTTCCGTGCAGGCCTCGACGAACTCGGGATAGATCGATTCCTGAATCAACCAGCGCGTGGCGTCGCAGCAGACCTGCCCGG
>CAZLWV010000074.1:0-13435 GCA_964563135.1 uncultured Planctomycetaceae bacterium | reverse complement strand
GCTCGCACTGCTTTCGGCTGACCAGCGGGCCGAGTTCCGTTCCGCCGTCGAACTGGTAGCCGATTTTCACTTTGCCGAGTCGCTCGACCGCCGCGGCCGCGAACTCGTCGTAGATCGGCCGATGGATCAGCCAACGGGTGGCGTCGCAGCAGACCTGCCCGGTGTGGAAGGTGATGGCCTGGGTGAGCCTGGTGGCGGCATCCTCGATGTCGACATCATCGAAAACCACAGCCGCTCCCTTGCCGCCGAGTTCCAGCTTGACCGGCACGAGGTTCGCTCCGCAGGCTGCCGCCACCAGCCGCCCCACTTCGGGCGAACCGGTGAACGACATCCGTTTGAGTCCCGGGTGGGCAGCCAGGGCCGCTCCGGCCCGATCGCCGAACCCGGGAACCACGTTGATCACACCGTCGGGGATGCCCACCTCCCTGGCCAGACGGCCGAGGCAGATTGTGGATAGCGGTGTGTCTTCCGCCGGCTTGATGACCACCGAGTTGCCGGCAGCCAGGGCGGGCGATATGCCCCAGCCCGCCAGCAGGATCGGGAAGTTCCACGGAAAGATGAACGCGCACGGGCCCCAGGGCTGGCGGACGGTCCACGCCTCGTGCCGGGGTACCGCCAGCACGCTGCGGGGTTCGATATAGAGCGACATCTCGACAAAGTAACGCATCGTGTCCACGAAATTCTGCACGTCGCCCTCCGCCTGGGCGTAGACCTTGCCGCAGTCGAGCGATTCGATCTGGGCGATGATCGGCTTGCGTTTCTCCACCTCGTCGGCGAGTCGATGGAGCATCGCCCCCCGCTCCCCGGGAGAAAGCCTTGCCCACGATGTGGATGCGAACGCCTTGGCCGCAGCCCGGACGGCCCCATCCACGTCGTCCGCTTGCATGGCGCAAACCTCAGCCAGCACCTCCCCGGATCCCGGGTCGACCGTGGTGAAAGTCTCGCCCGTCGACGACCGCATCGATTGGCCGCCCACAACCCCCTCTAGGGGCCTCGTCGAGAGAAAATCGGTCACTTCCGGCAAGAGACTGGGCTTCAGCGTGGTCGCCATGGCGATTCTCCTTTTCGACCTGGAACAGCGGGTTGTGAATCATCCTATCGCCCGGCAGCGGCTCTGCCAATCATTTCGCCGGCCCTGTGGTTGGAACGACATCCGCCAAATCGCTAAAATACACCGGCCGCCAGCACCAGCGAGCACACAGCGCTCCCCCTCGGACCCTGTTGTCCTCGCCTGTGCTTGGCGATTGGCGTGGATTGGTGTTCTCCCAATTGGTCGAGGTAGACGATGCATCGCGAAATAGCCTGTGGGTTGATGATCGTGCTGGTCTCCACGTGGAGCTCGATCCTCTTTGCCCAGCCCGACGACACGATCTTCGACGAGGCTCAGGTACCCGCCTACGTTCTGCCGGACCCGTTGGTCGCGGCGGATGGAACCAAGGTCGATACTCTGGACGCCTGGACAGCGAAACGACGGCCGGAGATCCTGCGGCTGTTCATGGAGCACGTTTACGGTTGCAGCCCGGCGGCTCCGAATCGCATCGAGTTCACGGTGACTTCGACGGAGGCCAATGCCTTGGGCGCCAAGGCCACTCGCAAGGAGGTGACCATCTATGTCACCGGAGATCGCAGCGGTCCGAGTATCGACCTGCTCCTGTATATCCCAAATCATGCCAAGAAGCCCGTGCCGGCATTCCTGGGGCTGAATTTCTACGGAAACCACACGGTCGATGCCGATCCCGCGATCAAGCTGTCGGAGCGGTGGATGCGCCCGACTCCGGAGAAGGGCGTGGTCAATAATCGAGCCACGGAGGCCTCTCGGGGCACGTGTGCCAATCGCTGGCCGATCGAAAAGATCGTCGATCGCGGCTACGCGCTGGCCACCGTGTACTACGGCGACATCGAGCCCGATTTTCCCGAGGGCTGGAAGATGGGGGTGCGAACGGCGTTTGACACCCAGGACCAGGAGCAGGGCTTTGGGCCCGCCCGTCTGGGTTCGATCGGCGTGTGGGCCTGGGGACTGAGCCGTGCCCTCGATTATCTGCAGCAGGATGCCGACGTCGACTCGAAGTGCGTGGCGGTCATGGGCCATTCACGGCTCGGCAAGACGGCCCTCTGGGCAGGCGCGCAGGACGAACGTTTTGCCCTGGTCATTTCCAACAATTCGGGAGAAGGGGGCGCTTCGCTGGTCCGGCGCCGATTCGGCGAAGCCCTGCACCACTCGGTGAGCATGGTGCCCTACTGGTACCGGCACCGGTATGCCGAATATGCCAAGCGGGAAAACGAGCTGCCGGTCGACGCCCACATGCTCATTGCCCTGATCGCCCCGCGCCCCGTCTACGTGGCCAGCGCCCAGGAAGACCTTTGGGCCGACCCTCGCGGCGAGTTCCTGGCGGCAAAACACGCCGGACCCGTTTACCGGCTTTTCGGCCTGGATGGGGTCGGCGTGGAGGAAATGCCGGCGGTGGACCGGTCGGTCGGCGGCTCGGTCGGCTATCACGTCCGCACCGGCGACCACGACGTGACCGACTTCGACTGGGAGCAGTACATGAACTTCGCCGACCGCCATTACCGCTCGAGTCGTAATCGCTAGCGCGGACTATTCACGGCCGTACGGTAACCCGAAGCGTGAGCGATGATTGCACGAGAATAACGTCGCCAGGCAGGTCCCCGGGGGTGGGGACAATCAGTCTACCCGCTTTGCCTCGCGAAACGCCTCCATCGCATCGGGAAACGGTGCCAGGGCCCGCTCGAAGATCCCCAGCGTGTAGGCGATCGTAACGCCGTAGTTGCAGATCGGCACGCCCGCGGCCCGGCAGCGGTCGATGCGGGAAAGGACCTCGCGGCGATTCCACATGCAGGCGCCGCAGTGGATCACCAGCCGATAGGTGTCCAGATCCGCGGGGAAATCTCGTCCTTGCATGTGCTGGATGTCGAGTTTCCCGCCCACAAACTGGGTCAGCCAGCGGGGGATCTTCACCCGGCCGATGTCGTCGCCGATCGGGTGGTGGCTGCACGTTTCGGCAATGAGCACGCGGTCGCCCGATCGCAGCTGATCGATGGCGGTTGCACCGCGGACGAACTCGGCCAGGTCTCCCTTCTGCCTGGCGAAGAGAATGGAAAACGACGTCATCTTGACTTCCGGCGGCGTATCGCCCGCCACCTTGAGGAAGGCCTGCGAATCGGTGACCACCAGGGCCGGCGGCCGGCGGAGGCGGGCCAGCGCGTCGCTCAACTCACGCTCCTTCACCACCATGCAGTAGGCATCGTGGTCCAGCAGATCGCGAATCGTCTGCACCTGGGGAACGATCAACCGTCCCTTGGGTGCTTCCAGGTCGATCGGCACCACCAGCACGGCCATCTCGCCGGGCGGCACCAGGTCGGCCACCAGCGGCGGCGTGTTCAGAAACTCCTCGGGGACCGCCTGGATCAATTCGCGCCGCAGGTCGACCAGGCCCTCGCCGCTGGCAGCCACGGTACGGACCGCGGGGATTTTTGCCGTGGCAAGGCGATCGACGATCGCTGCGCTGGGTTCGGCCAGGTCGGTCTTGTTGAAAACGACCACCAGCGGCGTCTTGCGGCCTTGAAGCTCCTCGAGAATTCCTTCCTCAAAAGGCCCCCAGGTGCCCGACTCCGTGACCAGCAGGGCCAGGTCGGTACGGTCGAAAACCTGGCGCGACTTCTCCACCCGCTGGCGTCCAAGAGCCCCCTCGTCGTCGATGCCGGCCGTGTCGATGAACAGCACCGGACCGATGGGCAGAAGTTCCATGGGTTTCTCGACCGGATCGGTTGTCGTGCCCGCCACCTCGGAAACGATCGACACGTGCTGCCGGGTGATGCCGTTCAGCAACGACGATTTTCCCACGTTGCGGCGTCCGAAGAGCCCGATGTGGAGACGCAATCCTTTGGGAGCCGATTTCATGGTTTGTTACGCCTCGCTGGAGGTTTCTGCATCCTGACTGGGGACCACGCAGGAGATGGGTGTGGCAGGTAGTCGGTTTTCGCCCCCCGGAAGGGACGTCGGTTCGCGGAGCGGCCGGCGCCCCTGTCATCGGCCGTTCCCGGGTGGTTCGGAGCCGAGACGGGTGACGCGTTCGGGAGCCACCAGGGCCTCGAAATCGGCCTCGGTGAGCGGCGTCTCTTCGAGGATGATATGGCGGATCGGCCTGCCTTCTCTTTCGGCACGCGCCGCCACGCGCTGGGCCGCCTCGTAGCCAACCACCTCGACCAGCGCCGTGGCTGCCGCCGTGGCCGTATCGACGTATTGCCGGCATCGCTCGCGATTTGCCGTGATACCATCGACGCACAGGCTCGTGAAGATACGGCAGGCCCGCGCAAGCACGTCGATCTCGCTCAGCAGGGCCTCGGCGATCAGCGGGAGAAACGGGTTCAATTCCAGGTTGCCCATGCCGGCCGCCTGCAGGATCATCTGATCGTAGCCCGTCGTGGCGATCGCCGCCTGGGTAACGGCCTCGGGAATGACGGGATTCACCTTGCCGGGCATGATCGAAGAACCGGCCTGCCTGGCAGGGAGCCCGATTTCGCCGATGCCGGCCGCCGGCCCTGAGGAAAGGAGCCTGAGGTCGGTGGCAATCTTCTGCAGGTTCGAGGCCAGGGTGCGGACAATGCCCGACACTTCCACGAACACGTCGGCATTCTGCACGGTGCTGATCATCCGCATGCGGCGGGCGAGCCCCTGGCCGGTGATCTGCCGCAGGTGCTCGACGACGCGGAAGATGAATCGGCGCGGGGCGCCCAGACCGGTCCCGACGGCCGTTCCGCCCAGATTGACAACTCGCAGCCTTTCGCGGCATTTGCAGATCCGCCAGCGGTCGCGTCCAATGGCCTCGGCGTAGGCCCCCATCTCGCGTCCCAGCGTGACAAGCACCGCGTCCTGCAGTTGCGTGCGGCCGACCTTGACGACGTCGGCGAATTCTTTCTCTTTGCGCTGGAAAGCTTCGAGCAGGGCCACCGCCGCGGCTTCGAGCCGGTCAAGGCTCGCCAGGGCCGCCACCTTCAGGGCCGTGGGAAACGTGTCGTTCGTCGACTGGTGCAGGTTCAGGTGGTCGTGCGGGCTGATGGAGGCATAGTCGCCCGGTAACCGGCCCAGAAGCTGCAAGGCGCGGTTGGCAAGCACCTCGTTGACATTCATGTTCGTCGACGTGCCGGCCCCGCCCTGCAACGCGTCGACAACGATGTGCTCGTCGAGCCGCCCGTCGATCATTTCGCGGCAGGCGGTTTCGATGGCCGGGAAGACGGCCTCCTTCAACAGCCCCAGTTCCCGGTTCGCCATCGCCGCCGCCAGCTTGACGGCGCCGAAGGCATGGACCAGTTCGCGGCGAACCGGGCGCCCGCTGAGCGGGAAGTTCTCAACGGCGCGCAAGGTATGGATCCCATAGAGCGCTCCGCAGGGCAGCTCGCGGGAGCCCAGCAGGTCGTGTTCTGTTCGGAAATCAGTCATGGCGACCAGGTGTGCCGAAGTGCCCGCAGGCAGTGCATCCCGGTGGGGTATGCCGCTGCTTGCCCGCTGGCGATGTCGAAATGCCGTGTACCGCGTCCTGCAGGCCGTGCGGGCGGGGAATGCCGGTCACGCCCAGACAGTAGCACGGGGTCCCGCCGCCTGCACCGTCTATTGTAGGGCCGACCGCCACCGCCACGAAGAGAGCTCACCGCCAGGCTGTGCCTGGGCGCGGACGATTCCACCGCCACGGCAGCCCTCAGAAGTACAGATCCCGCTGGTCGGACTTGCGGATGCGATCCAGCCGCTGCTGGAGTTCCTGCTTGCGGGACCCGTCGGGAAGCCGTGCGAGCTCCTTCTCAATGAGCTCGGCGCCGGCAGCGCGGGTCTCTTCGGAACCGTAGTCGCACAGGTACTCCTGGAGTGTGGTCAGGGCGTTGGGAGTGCAGAGGTTCTGGATGAACCCCGGGATGGCAAACTCCATGAAGTGCTCGCCGGTTCGGCCCGCCCGATAACAGGCCGTACAGAAGCTGGGCACGTAGCCGTCGAGGATCAACTCGTGCATCACTTCGTCGAGAGACCGGAGGTCACCCAGCTCGAACTGCTCCTTTTCGATCTGCTGGACCTTCTCGGCGGCCGTATAGCCGGCCAGCTCGATCCGGCTCCCCGCATCGATCTGCGAGACGCCGAACTGCATGACCTCGCGGCGGACTTCGGCCGTTTCCCTGGCGGTGAGGATCATGCCCGTGTAGGGTACGGCCAGACGCAGGATGGCCACCACGCGCTTGAAGTCATCGTCGCCGACGACGTGGGTGTCGTCGAGCCGTACACCGAGCGCCGGGCGGAGGCGGGGGAAACTGATCGTGTGGGGCCCCACCCCATAGTGCTTCTGGAGATGCCGGCTGTGGGCGACCAGCGAAAGGACCTCGAAGCGCCAGTCGTACAGTCCGAAGAGGGCTCCGATCCCCACGTCGTCGCACTCCGACTCGATCGCCCGGGCCGGAGAATCGAGCCGCCAGAGGTAATCGCCCTTCGACGACTGCGGGGCGTGCATTCTGGCGTAGGTTGCCCGGTGATAGGTCTCCTGAAAAACCTGGTAAGTGCCGATCCCCGCCTCCTTCACGACTCGGAATCCGGCGTGATCCAGCGGCGCCGCGTTGATGTTGACGCGGCGGATCTCCCCGTGCCCGACGCGAATCGAATACACCCTCCGGACGCAATCGGCGATGAACTCCGGGTTGTAGGCGGGGTGCTCGCCAAAGACGAGGATCAACCGTTTGTGCCCATGGCGCTCGAGCGTCTCCACCTGGGCCGTCAGTTCCTCCCGGGAAAGGGTGTGCCGCACAACGTCGTGATTGGAGCTGCGGAACGCGCAGTAGACGCAGTCGTTGCGGCAGTAGCTCCCCACGTAGAGCGGCGCAAAGAGAACGATGCGGTTGCCGTAGACATCGCGTTTGAGCTGGCGGGCGGCCGCAAATATCTCCTCGATGAGCTCCGGATCATCGGCGCCCAGCAGAATGGCCGTTTCCTCCGGTTCGAGCGGCACCTTGGCCAGGCTCTTGCCAATCACGTCGCGCACGGCACCGCGATCCGGCCTGGAAAGGAGCAGCCGGTCAAAATGATCTTCGTCGATGAAATGGTACCCGCTCGTACTGAGCGTCCGCCGGTCACTGGCCGTGGTCATGATGTCACTTTTCCGAAAGCGATGGGTTGCGCCTCCAATGGGTCCTGCATGTCGTGTACCGAAGTGCCCAGATGAACGGTAAACGTGCTCCCCTCGTCCGGCCGGCTCGAAACCGAAACATCCCCGGAGTAGAGATCGGCGATCTTCTTGACGATCGACAGTCCCAGGCCGCTGCCGTGGATGTTCCGGGTCTTCTCGGTCTTGATGCGGACGAATTCACCAAACAGTTTCGCCGCTTCGTCCTCCGACAGGCCGATTCCCGTGTCGGCAACCCGGATCTCGACCCGGTCGCTGCCGGCAACGATCGCGATCTCCACCCGTCCCTGGTCACGATTGTATTTTACCGCGTTGGAAACCAGATTGTTCAGCACCATCTCCATTTCGCCGCGATCGGCCAGAATCGAGACGGGCTCGACATTTTGGATAGTGCAAACAACACCGCGCCGGTCGGCTTCCGCACGCTGCAGCTCGACGGCGGAACGGGCGATTCCGACAAGATCCACCGTTTCCAGCAGCCGCTCCTTCTGGCCCGATTCGATGCGCGTCATGTCGAGCAGGTCGGCGATGAGCTTGAACATCCCCTGAAGACGCTCCCGGCTCCGGCACAGCACCTCCTCGTACGCCGCAAGGTCGCTCCCCAGGGTGCGATTCTGCATAAGCTGCAGGAAGCCGTCGACGGCGCCGAGCGGCGACTTCAACTCGTGCCCCAGCACCCGGATGAATTGAAACCTCACCTGGCGGCGTTCGTCGGCAAGCTTGCGGGCCTCCCGCGCCAGGGCAATCCGCACCGTCGCCTTGCGGACCGTGTTGCGAAGCTCGTCGGGAGTGAACGGCTTGGCCAGGAAATCGTAGGCTCCCTGCTTCGTGGCCGCGACCGCCGTCTCGATCGAGGCGTAGGCCGTGATCATCACGGTGAGGATATCGGTCTTCTTGGCTGCCACGCGGTGGAGAACGTCCAGCCCGCTGATTCCCGGCATCTTGTGGTCCAGCAGCATGATGTCCGGCGGCGAAGCGGCGATCCTGGCAAGCGCAACCTCTCCCGATTCCGCCTCCTCGATCTCGAACCGAACGCTCTGCTCCACGTTGGGCACGGCAACGCTGAAATTGCGGAGCGTGCGGGCAACCCCGCGGCGCATTCCCGGTTCGTCGTCGACCACCAGAACTCGAAGCAGGTCCATTTCGCTCACCCCTGTTCTCCATCCGGTTCGAGGAGTCCCCTGGGCTCGTCCTCGGAGTCGTCCGCAACGTCCCGCGGGAGGATCAACGTGAAAGTGGTGCCGGTGGGACCGGCCTGCGGATCGGCATTCGACTCGACCTGGATATCGCCGCGGTGCATCTTGACGATCCCGTAACTGACGGCCAGCCCCAGCCCGGTTCCCTTGCCGATGTGTTTGGTGGTGAAGAAAGGCTCAAAAATCTTCTGGCGGTTCTCCTCCGCGATCCCACAACCCGTGTCGGTCACGGAGATCGTCACCTTCTCCGGATCGCCGGCAGTCCGGACCGTCAGCTTGCCGCCGTCGGGCATCGCGCCGATCGCGTTGCTCACCAGATTCGTCAGCACCTGGCCGAGCTGGTCGCGGTCGACCCGTGCCACCGGATTGGCCAGGTTGTGCTGGACGCGGAGCGAAACCCGCTTCGGGATCTGCACCACCTTCAGCAGCCGATCCACCATCTCGCAGATATTGGCTTCGGCGCGTATGACCCGGTTCTGACGCGCAAAATGGAGAAGCCCCGCCACGATCTTCTTGCAGCGATCGGCCTGCTCCACGATCAGTTGAAGATCCTCGCGGGTCTCCGCATCGGGCGAACTCTCGTCCAGCAGCAGGTGAGCGTACATGAGCACCACCCCCAGCGGGTTGTTGACTTCGTGGGCGATCCCCGCCGCCAGTTGGCCCATGCTGGCAAGTTTCTCCGAGTGCATCAGGGCTTCCTGGGCGTTGGCAAGCTGCTCCTTCGACTGCTCCACTTCTTTCAGCGCCACGCGAAGTTGTTCGATCGTGTTGGGCAGGCACATCTCGTGCTCCGCCAGACCTTTGTAGATTGCTACCGCGTGCTCCCGGCAGCTCTCGTATCCGCACGCGCCGCAGTTCAGCTCATCCTCGACCGAGTGCTTGCCGAGCCGCCGCAGAATTCTCGCCAGGGTCTCGTCGGCGGGGGGGGCCACTCGCTGGTCGTTGGGTTCGAAACGGCGGCTCAGATCCAGATCCTCTAGTAGGGCCATGGCCTGTTCCCACGCCTCCCGATCCAGGTGGCGGAGCCGCTCGGCGGCAAACAGGCGAACGTGCCGGCGCCGATTGAACAGGGGCAGGTCGCTGGTTACCCCGGCTCCCATGATACAGCCCTCGCAGCACAGAGATTCCAGGAGCCGGGCGCCCAGATCCCCAGCGGCAAACTCGCGGATCGCTTCGAAAGTGTGGATGCGGCCTTCCGTGGCCACGACTTCGCCGGTCATCAGGTCTTCCTGAAGGCCCGCAGTCTGCAGCATCCCGCGGCCGATCGGAAAAACACCCCCGATCGCCCCGTGGGGCGGATCGAAATCCGAGGGCTCCACGCGGGAAGGATCCAGGCCGGCACGGGCGAACATCTTCCGCAGTTCGGGAAAGGTGAGCGCGGCCGACACCTCGCCGGCCACGAGCGGGTCGTCGACCTCCGCCTTCTTGGCGATGCAGGGACCAAGGAACACCACCGCGATCTCCCTGCCCGCCAGACGCCGCACCGCCCGGGCGGTTGCCACCATCGGAGAGACGATCGGAGCCAGCATACCCGTCAATTCCGGATGGTACCGTTCCACATACCCGACCACTGCCGGGCAGCTCGTGGCAATGAACCTGCCAGCGCTCGTGGCCAGCAGTCGCCGGTACTGGCGGGCGACCAGATCCGCACCGAACGACACCTCGTGCACCCCTGCAAATCCCAGCGCGCGAAGCATGCCGACCAGGTGCCCGAAAGACACATCCGTGAACTCGGCAGGAAAGCTGGGGGCCAGGCACGCCACAACCGGCAACCGACCCGCCAGCAGTCCGTCCACCCGGTCGATCGATTCGGTCACCCGTTTGGCCTGCTGGGAGCACACGCGAACGCAATTGCCGCAGGCGATACAGCGTGCGCCGAGCACCTCCGCCTGCCCGTCAAAAATGCGAATGGCCTTCGCCGGGCACTCCCGCACGCACGTGTAGCACATGCGGCAGCGTTCTTTTACCGTGGTGATCAGGGCGACCGTCATCGTCTCACACCGCTGCTGGCCAGAACCAAGAGGAGGACAACCAGGGCCGAAAACACCGCCAGCGCTGTCGGCCTGCCGTCATGATCCTGCGAGTTGGGAAGGGGATGCTCCCACCCCCGCATGCACGAGGATGGGAACAATCCCCAGGGAGCATTCTCGGTCCAATCGACCTGAAAGGACAGATCGATTCGATAACCATGTCGAGGTCGTACTCTTCTCTGTTCCGGCCCCGAAGAAGCTGCTCCACAGTCGGTTGCGATGATTTTGGGATCACGGCTGCTATCCGTCTCAGTCCGCAGCCGTGGCGATCTGCACGAAAGGCCGTTCCTCAGGGGGGAAAAAGAAGTGGACGTTGCGGCCGGGGATTGGGGGAGAGAGTGCCGCAACGTCCACCAAAGTTCATTAGCAACTAGCGTGCCGTTTCGCAGAGTCCGGGAAGTCATTCCATCAAAAACCAACCCGCAGCCATCGGGCCACTTGCCGCAACTATTTGTCACGAAAATACTTATCGACTCGATATGCCTTCAGTGCCGGGGTGGCCGACGTACTGGCCACCACCACAGAACGGCGAGCGGCAGGCCCGCAACGACGCAATGATGCGTATAAATTCACCATACACTGTATACGTGAATCGATCACCAGGGAGCTGCTTCCGGCGAGCCCACCCCCCCCCTTTCGCCCACAAGCCGCCCCTGGATCGCCCGCGATCCAGCGATGGTCCGCGATCCAGCGATCGCCCGCGCTCAGCCTGCTGGTGGCGCCGGATGCCGATTAACCGGCCGCGCCGGGCATGAACCTCGAGAGAAACGAAGTCCCTACACTTCGTTCGGATCTTCCAGATAGGTGTACCCTTCCAGGCCTGCCCGGTAGAAGCGGAGCAGCCGGCCGGCCTGACGGTCGTCGATGTGGTCGGCGTGAACGGCTCGTTCGACTGCTGCCTGCATCTTGGCAAACAGGGCATCGGCGTCGAACTGCACGTAGTGCAGCACCTCGCGAACCGTGTCCCCCTCAACGACCGTCTCCACGTTCACCTGCCCATCGGGCTCAACGGCGACATGCACGGCGTTGGTGTCGCCGAACAAGTTGTGCATGTCGCCAAGAATCTCCTGATAGGCTCCCACCAGAAATGCCGCCACGTAATAGGGATTTCCCGTGAACGTGTGGAGAAGAAGAGTCCGGCAGACATCGCGCCGGTCGATGAAACGGTCGACCTTCCCATCCGAGTCGCACGTGATGTCGCCGATGATCGCCCGATGCGTCGGCTCCTCATCCAGGCGATGGATGGGCATGATCGGGAAGAGCTGCTTGACGGCCCAACTGTCGGGCATCGATTGAAACAGGGAGAAATTCGCAAAATACGTCTCGCTGAGCATGGCGTCGAGCCGGGCCAGTTCCTCCGGCAACTCGTCCACGTGCTCCAAGAGCCGCTGGATCTTCCGGCAGATCGCCCAGAAGAGATTCTCCGCCTGGCTTCGCTGCTCCAGCGGCAGGTACCCGCCGCCAAACAGGCTCATGGCCATATCGAGGGCCTGCTGGGCGTCGTGGTAGCTCTCAAGAACGTTTCGCACCGTCAGATCGCGGTGGGTCTCAAACAGGGTATGCAGCGGCTGCTCGAAGCTCTCGTCGATCTGGTCGGGAACACGGATCCCCGCTCGCGTCGATACTCCAAGCACATTGAATACCAGCACGCTGTGGTAGGCGACAATGGCGCGGCCACTCTCGGAGAGAATCGTGGGGTGCGGAACCTCCGCGTCGTCGCAGACGGTCTGCACGTGGTAGATGACGTCGTTGGCGTATTCCTGCAGGGTGTAGTTCACGCTCGACTCGAAGTTGGTCTGGGAACCGTCGTAGTCGACGCCCAGACCGCCCCCCACATCCAGATACTCCAGACCGGCGCCGTTTCTGGCCAGATCCACGTAGATCCGGGCCGCCTCGTTGAGCGCCGCCTTGACGTGGCGGATGTTGGTGATCTGGCTTCCAATGTGGAAATGGAGCAGCTTGAAACAATCCTCCATTCCACGGCTCTTCAGTAGCGCCAGGGCGTGCAAAACCTCGCTCACCGTCAGGCCGAACTTGGAACGATAGCCGCTCGACGATTGCCAGCGCCCGGAACCGCTTGCCGCCAGCTTGACCCGCATCCCGATCGTCGGGCGGATTCCAAGCTGCTCCGAGTAGCGCAGGATCAGATCCAGCTCAGTGGACTTCTCGACGACCACGAAGATCTTCCGGCCGATCTTCTGGGCCAACAGCGCCGTCTCGATGAACCGGTCGTCCTTGAATCCGTTGCAGATAATGGGAACCTCGTCGTCGGCCATAGCGATGACGGTCAGGAGCTCCGGTTTGCTGCCGGCCTCCAGGCCATAGCCATACGGCCGGCCGAATTCCACCACCTCTTCCACCACCTGCCGCTGCTGGTTCACCTTGATCGGATACAGGCAACGGTACTGGCCGCGGTATCCCTGTTCCTCGATCGCGGCGGTGAAAGCATTGCGGATCTGGGTGAGGCGGTCCCGAAGGATGTCCGCAAAGCGGATCAGAACCGGCGTCTGGATCCCGCGTGCCTCCAGCCGATCGATCAACTGCTTCAGGTCGACCGATTGCTCCGGAGTGCGCGTCGGATGGACCGTCACGTGCCCCAACGGATTGATGGAGAAATAGCCGTTTCCCCAGCGTGCAATATCGTAGGTTTCGGCCGCGTCGGTGACGGACCATTGGGATACTTGCTGCCGAGTATCGAGCATTGCCACAGCCTCCGACACGTCGCTGCCCCAAAGCCTCGAAGAGCCGCTACCCCCTTTCCGTTCTCCGGGCAGCGCAAAACACTATCCTAGCTTCTCTTCGCCGCATACCGGAAGGGGGGACAAGCAAATCAGACCTCGATCCGTTTCCAGCTTCCCCGATAGAAACGATAGAGAATCAGCACTGATCGGACTGCCAGGTCCGCCGCCATGGCGTACCAGGCCCCTGCCACCCCCAAATCCCATCCAGACACGGCGATCCCGGCGATGGGAAGGTGCACACAGCGCAGGGCAAACCAATAGGTCAGCGGCAGGCGGACGCCCACCATCCCAAT
>CAZLWV010000073.1:17904-36775 GCA_964563135.1 uncultured Planctomycetaceae bacterium | reverse complement strand
GAGCAGTTCCCGCCGCAGGCGCGCGGGCTCTCGTTCGACGTGCCCTGCCACTCGCGGACCGGCGGCGTTACCTGCGAGTACCCGATGTCGATCTGCTACGGCGACGGCATCCGGGCCGCCATCCGCCACAACGATCGCGAGGTCTGGTCGGTGGAAATCGAGGGCAAGGACGACCGGGGCGTCGATCCCGACCTCTCCCTGGCGGTACGCCGAGGCGACTGGCTCCGATTCATCGTGGGCAAACGGGGAGCGATCGCCTGCGATACGACCGGCTGGGACCCCATCATCACCTACGAAGACGGCGAGGCTTTCCAGGCCTCCAGGTCGTTCGGCCCGGAGCAGGGAAAGGACCACTGGTTCTACGAAATGGAAGCCTCCGCTGCGGTGCCGAAGGCGGTGCCCCTTCTCCTTGCGGTCGACTTCAACTTCGTGCTTCACCGTCTTCCCGTCGGGCAGTGGAAACAGCCTCTGGCGAGCGATCGCTGGCTGCCGCTGTTCGTGCTGGCCGATGGCCACGATTGCTCCTGCCTGCCGCTTGTGATCACCTCTCCCGACACGTGGTCGATGGCCTTGTCGTTCGACGAACGGCAAGTGCTTGTGGTCCGGATTCTGCCCGGTGGCGGAGGGGAAGAGACCTCCTGCGAACTGGCCCCGTGCCTCGGTCCTTGGACGGCCGGACTGGACCTGCTTCGGGCCCTGCTTTCGCAGTCGCCTTCGATTCCCGATGCATCGGCACGACGGCGTATCGAGGTCGCCTACCGGACGGCGGTTGACGGCCATGCTCCGGCGCCCGAGCCGGATCTCCTCCTGGCAATCCAAGACGATTGGATCGCCGAAGACAAGATCGACGGCTCCGACCAGTCCTATCGCGAGGCAGCCCGCAATCACTGGAACCGGGCGTCTGCCATGCTGGTCGGGCAGGTGGCCGAAAGCGGCTCGGAGTCGAACCGGAACGACGCCGAGCGGCTCATGACGCTTCTCCGTACGGCCGATTCCCCTTGCGTCAGCGCCGCGGCCCTCGCGCGGGTCTACCTGCAGACGCGGCTCCTGAAGCGCCGGCTCCTGCTCGGCGATCCGCGGCTCGACTTCGGCCCGCTCCTGTTCTGCAAACGCCGGCCGCCAAGCTGGAGCCATCTGGTGGCCCAATACTACGGTTGGCGTCAACGCCCGGGCGGTGGCCTCTTCGTCCTCGATCGGCCGGGCTACAGCACGCACCTGAGAAGCATTCTTCAGGGACAATTGCCCAGCGGCAGCGTCCTGGAGCCCGACCTTTCCTGCGACGCCAGACGGGTGGTTTTCTCCTTCGTCGCCTGCGAGGAAGGCCAGTCCCACGATCCGGCCGCCTTCCGCGTGAACGAAGAGGGAGCCGACGACCGCTACTTTCACATCTACCAGGTAAATGTGGACGGATCCGACCTTCGCCAGTTGACCTCCGGATGCTACGACGACCTGATGCCGACCTGGCTGCCCGACGGCCACATCGCTTTCTGTTCCACCCGCCGCAAGGGCTACTCCCGCTGTTTCGGCCCCGAGTACAGCGACCGCTGGGACAACTACACGATCCACCGCATGGCCGCCGATGGCTCCGGCATCCGCCGCCTGTCGGCCAACGATGTCAGCGAGTGGTTCCCGTCCGTCTCCAACCAGGGAGAACTCTTTTTCGCCCGTTGGGACTACATCGACCGCGATGCCGTCACGCACCAGAACCTCTGGGCCATGCGGCCCGACGGCACCAACCCGATCTCCGTGTGGGGAAACGCCGTGCCGGCACCCCATTGCATGTTCCAGGCAAAGGCCGTCCCCGGCTCCGGCAAGATCGTGTTCATCGCCTCGGCCCACCACGCCATCACCGCCGGACCTGTGTGCCTGGTCACCCCGGCTGTCGACCGCAACGCCCCCGCCGCCCTCGAGCGTATCACACCGGGACCGTTCCCCGAAGCCGAAAGTTCCACGATCCCCGAATACTATGAGTCTCCCTGGCCCCTGGGTGACGATCTGTTCCTGGTCGCCTACAGCCGTCAGCCGCTGCGATTCCAGGGCGAGCATATGCGCGATCCCAATCCCGACAACGCCCTGGGCCTCTACCTGATCGATAACCGCGGCAACCGCGAACTCCTCTACCGCGATCCGGCGATCAGCAGCACCAGCCCCGTGCCGCTCGTGCCGCGTCCGGCCCCGCCGGTCTTGCCCAGCGTCGTTGCCGGCAACGACGCATCCCCCTTGGGTGAAATGGTCGTGACCAATGTCGGCCAAGGGCTCTGCGACATGGCCCCCGGCACGATCAAGCGGCTGCGGATCGTGCAGATCTTCCCCAAGTCGACCCCCTTGGCCAATGACCCCCGGATCGGTATCGCCGGCGAGGAAAACGGACGGGCGATTCTCGGCACGGTCCCCGTTGAGGCCGACGGATCGGCCAGGTTCCTCGTTCCGGCAGGCGTGCCGCTCTACTTCCAGGCCCTCGACGGCGACGGCTGCGCCTACCAGACCATGCGATCCTCAACCCAGGCTCAGCCCGGCGAGCGGATCTCCTGCGTCGGCTGCCACGAGCCCGTCATGAGCGCCCCGCCGTCAGCCGCCCATTTTCCCCTGGCGCTCCGCCGCAGCCCATCCACGATCGAACCTGGACCGCTCGACGGACGCCCCTTTTCCTATGTCGAAACGGTCCAGCCGGTACTCGACCGCCACTGCGTCCGGTGCCATGGCCCGGAGCGGCACGACGGCGGGATCGACTTGGCCGGTACGCCCCTGAACGAGTTCACCCGTTCCTACTGGTCGCTCGCCGAAGGGCCCCTCGACTGGCCGAAGGGAGCCGCCGATCCGGCCGACCCCGCCCGGCCCCTGGTGCCGCGATTCGCCCAGAGAAACCAGATCCAGACCACCCCGCCCGGCGGAGCCCTTGGTGCCCGCGGCAGCCGCCTGATGCAGTTGCTCCGCCAGGTACACCAGGATGTGCACTTGCCGCCCGACGACCTGGCTCGCCTGGCCACCTGGATCGACATGAACGGGATCTTCTATGGCGTCTACGATCCCCAGACCCAACAACGGCAATTGCACGGAGAACTGGTCGGCATGCCGGCTCTGCAGTGACCCGCCTGCTGCGGCCGATTGCACAATCCGCCGCAGGCGATACACTGCAGCAAGCACCGGGGGCCCATCGTCCCCGCTGCGACGACGCCGTGATTCGAACACCTACATGCGATGCGGAGCACGCTGGTGACAAAGCTACCATGGTCCCTCGCCGTCCTCGCCTTCCTGGCAGCAGGCTTCCCGCAGGACGCCCGGACGGCTGACTGGCCCTGTTTTCGCGGCCCCAACGGCGACGGCATCTGCACCGAGACCGGACTGCTTCGCCAGTGGCCCGAGGAAGGACCCCCGCTGGTCTGGCGCAGCGAGCAGGTCGGCGAGGGCCTTTCCGGCGTGGCGGTCCACGGCGCTCTGCTCTACACCATGGGCAACCACAACGGTACGGAGTTCCTCATCTGTGTCGACACGGCCAACCAGGGCCGCGTCATCTGGGCGTTTCCCATCGGGCCGGTCCGTTACGAGGGGGGCGGCTACTCCGGCCCCCGATGTACGCCTTCCGTCTATCGCGATCGCGTCTATGGCCTCGGGCTCGTCGGCGACCTGGTCTGCCTCGACGCCATGAAGGGCGAGCTCAAATGGCGCTGCAACCTCCCGGCGGAGTACGGCGGTACGGTGCCCAAATGGGGTTACTCCGAATCGCCGTTGGTCGATGGCCAGTGGATCCTCTGCACGCCCGGCGGGTCCCTGGCCACGATTCTGGCCCTTTACCGCCTCAACGGGCAGAAGGTCTGGGCATCCCCCATTGGAGACCCCGCTGGCTATTCGTCCCTGATGAAGGTTTCCATCGGCGGGACGGAGCAGTATGTGCAGTTCACCGCCAAGGGCATCGTGAGCGTCCGCGTCCGCGGGGGCGACCTCCTCTGGCGATGGGACCGGCCGGCCAGCGAGACGGCCAATGTCAACTCGCCCCTCTGGTATGGCCAGACGATCTTCGCCGCCGGTGGCCAGGGAAGCGGCAGCGGAGTGGTGTTTCCCATCAAGCACGGCGAACAGTTCATCCCCAAGGAACTCTATTTCAAGAACGACCTCCAGATCGACCACGGCGGCGCGATCCTCTGGAACGGCTGCATCTACGCCTGCGCCAACCCGAACAAGCTCACCTGCCTCGACTACAAGACGGGGGAGGTGAAATGGCAAGACGAAAGCTGCGGAAAGTGCTCCCTCCTGTTCGCCGACGGCATGCTCTACGCCCGTGATGAAACCGGGCCGGTCAGCCTTGTTCGTGCCGCCCCGGAACGTTTCTCGCTGCACGGCCGCTTCACCCCGCCCCGCCGAAGCCGAAAGCAGAGCTGGGTTCATCCGGTAATCAGCGGCGGAAGGCTTTTCCTTCGCGAGCAAAATACGCTATTCTGTTACGATGTGGCCAATCGGCCAAAAGTGGAACAACCGGACAAGAAAAAGAAGGACTCGCAGCGTCGATCATCGCGTCCGCGCTAGGATCGTTCGAGGATTGGCTGTCACCCTCTGCTCGGGTAGCCATTGCGATGTGCCGTGGTACCCTCAGAGCAGGAGCAAATGGCCACGTCTTTCGCACGCCCTGTGTCGGGCGGCCCCGCGTGAGGGGCGCTCCCGATCATGCGGAACCTGTCGACACGACCCGCCCTCGATGCGGAATTGTCAGGAGGTGTTTGCCATGGGATTTTTCGGTTCGAAAAAGAAGGTGGAGGAGTTGCTCCAGGCAACCTATCTGGGCGACCGCAACGCGGTCTTTGGCTTGGTCCGCGACGGTATCAAGACGGCGGCGAAGAACAAGGACGGCATTACGGCCATGCATGTGATCGCCTATCTCGCGGAAGACCGCACGGGAATCATGGACAATCTCCTCTTCGGCAAGGCCGACATCAACGAGCCCGAAGACAACTACGGCTGGACTCCTCTTCACGTGGCCGCTGGAATGGGCAACTTGAAGGTGGCAGGCCAGTTGCTGAACAAGGGGGCCAACATCAATCTCCGCGACAAGCACGGTGCCACGCCTCTCGACATGGCCGTGGCCCAGTCGGAGAAGAAAATGGCCGACTTCCTCACGCAACACGGCGCTGCCGAAGGCACCGGCACCATCGCCTCCGGCCCGCTGGCCGTCCCGGTGAGCAAGGTGGGCAAGGCCATCGACGCGGTGGCCGAAGCGGCCCGGCAGAATGCCGAAAAGGCGCGGGCGAAGGCCAAGCAGTAGCCGCTTGCCCGGCAGGCTGATCTCGCCCAGCGTTCACCCGAAGTATCGGTGATCGAGCAACACGTGGGTCTGCTGCTCCCGCAACGCAAACCCCGCTCTGCCAACGGCGGACATCTTCTCTTCTCGCCGCAACGTCGTTCCTCTTCGGCCCCCTTTCCTGGAGATCCTGCGATGCCCAGCAACGGCAGCGTCTTCGATCGCGCCAAACGACTCTTTCTGCACTACGCGGAACCTCTGAATCTCGAACAGCGCTACCCGCGTTGGTCGCTCCTCGAACGTCTCACCACGCCCGACCGGGCGATGACCTTTCGCATCTCGCTCCAGATGGACGACGGTTCCATTCGCGCCGTTCCTGCCTACCGCGTGCAGTTCAACGACGATCTTGGCCCCTACAAGGGCGGACTCCGGTTTCATCCTTGCGTGAACCTCGACGAGGTCACCGCCCTGGCCTTCTGGATGTATCTGAAGACCGCCGTGGTTGACATCCCCTTCGGTGGAGCCAAGGGGGGGATTGCCGTCGACTACAAAGCCCTCTCGCCCGCCGAACAGGAACGACTGACCAAGAAATTCGCCATCTTGCTGGCCAACGTGATCGGCGAAGACACCGACATTCCCGCACCCGACGTGAACACCGGCCCTCGCGAAATGGCATGGATGCTCGACGCATGGCGGATGACCAGCGGGGAGTATCACCGGGGCATGGTGACCGGCAAACCGCTGAACCTGGGCGGAAGCCGGGGGCGTCCCGAATCCACCGGCCGCGGCTGTGCCCTGGTCCTGCTGGAAGCCGCCCGGGATCTGGGAATCGATCCGCAACTGGCCACGGCCGCTGTCCAGGGATTCGGCAATGTTGGCCGGCACGTGGCCTTGGAACTGGCTCGCCACGGGACGAAGGTCGTGGCCATCAGCGATGCCGGCGGCGGACTTCGTAACCCCCACGGGATCGACGTTGTGGCACTGGCAGAGCACACGAAACAGACCGGCTGGATTTCGGGCTTCCCGGGTGCAACGCCGGTCGACCATCTCGACGTGCTCTGCGGCCCGTGCGATTTCCTCGTGCCGGCCGCCCTCGAGGACTCAATCACCGCCCAGATCGCGTCCAGCGTGCAGGCCAGACTCGTTGTCGAAGGTGCCAATGGCCCCACCACTCAGGACGCCATGGAGATCCTCGCCCACCGCGGCATCGCCGTGGTGCCCGACATCCTGGCGAACGCCGGTGGCGTGACGGTAAGCTACTTTGAGTGGGTTCAGAACCGGCAAGAGTTCTACTGGCCCCATCAGGAGGTCATCGACCGCATGTCAACTCGCCTGATCGGCGCCTACCATCAGATCGTCGATCGCGCCGGCCGCGATTTCACTGCCCTGCGACAAGCCGCATATGAACTGGCCATCGAACGCGTCGTTCAGGCCAAGATCGAACGTGGCGCCCAGTGAATCGATGCCGGAGGTTGCCGCCTGCCAGATCCTCCTTTCCCAAGACCCCAGCAACTCCAGGAGCCAACCCATGTTGCCCGTAGTCCTCGCCTCGCCACGTGCCGTTCCAGCAGCGTCCTCGGTTCTCGTACTGGCCACATGGGCGATTCTGACGGCTCAGCTTGCCGAAGCAGATTATCCCAACTACCCGCCCCAGCCCACCGTGATCGAGTACACGGTCGCCCCCCAGTGGCCCCAGCGGCCGGCAGAACTGGGGCCGCAAGCCGCTGTGCCGAGCGTGGCCGTCGACAAGAACGATCAGATCTGGTGCTTCGAACGCTGCGATGTCCCCGTTCAGGTCTATTCCACCGACGGCCGTTTGATCCAGAGCTGGGGCCGAGGCCTCTTTGGCTCCCCCCACGGCCTTCGCCTTGACGCAGAAGGAAACGTCTGGACCACGGATATCAAGACGCATCTGGTTCAGAAGTTCACAGCCCAGGGAGAACTGCTCCTGACACTGGGCACACCCGGCAAAGCCGGGGAGGACGAAACCCACTTCAATAGCCCCACCGATGTCGCAATCACTCCGACGGGCAACATCTTTGTGAGCGACGGCTACGGAAACCGTCGCATCGTCCATTTCGACCCCCAGGGCCGATTCGTGAAGGCGTGGGGGAAGTACGGTGGCGATCCCGGCCAGTTCTGCCTGCCTCATCAGATCGTCGTCGATTCCCAGGGCACGCTCTACGTGGCCGACCGCAACAGCGGCCGGGTGCAACTCTTCGACCAGGACGGCCGGTTCCTCCAGCAGTGGGACCACGTCATCATGCCCTGGGGATTGTGGATCTCCCCCCAAGATGACCTTTGGGTCTGCGGCTCCTCGCCGCAATCATGGTACAAGGACGGCACCTATCCGCCCCCGAAGGACCAGATCATGATGCGATTCTCTCGGGAAGGGATCCTGCGCCAACTCTGGACAGTACCGATCGGGCTGGACGGCCAGGAAAAGCCGGGCCAGTGCAACTGGCTCCACTGTGTTGCCGTCGACTCCAGGGGCAACCTCTATGCCGGCGACATCATGGGAAAACGGCTGCAGAAGTTCGTGCGCACCGGCCCCTGATCACGATCCGTCCCGAATCTGGAACGTGATCGACGACTCGCCGGCCTTGTCGCCGTTCAGATCGGCTACCGTCAGGCGGAGAACGTACTTGCCCGGATTGAGCTTCTCGGGAATCCGGAACTCACAGATCGTGAAGAAATCGCGGCGGGCGTTCTTGCAGTACTCCTCGTTCGTGGAGAATTCGTGCTCGTCCACCTTCTGATGAGAGCTGTCGAAAATCTCGTAGCTGCTGCGCAAGGCCGTGTGATAGCCGCGGGCCGTCTCCTTGCACCGGTAGTTCTCCACCTCGGCATAGAGCAGCACCGGTTCTCCCGGCTTGAACTCGTAGTCGTCGAACGGAGTGTAGGCTCCATAGCTCTGTACGGCAGTGACAAACGCCAGATTGCGGACGAATAACGGAGCTGACTCGCCCAGGCGCCGGACGGCCTCATCCAGGTTGCGTTTCGATTCAATCAGCCGGTTCGAACGATCGGCGATCAGGTCGCTGTTCAGAAGCGTCGCCAGAGCGAAGAACTGTTTCGACCAGTACTCCTGCATCTCCGGCTGCAGGGTGGCAATCGCCCGAACCGCGTCGTCGCGACGGTCGGCGATCAGGTAGAGCATCCGCAAGCGGGCCTCGTCCTCTTCGCGGATATCCGAGTCGAGCTGGCGTTCTTTCCGTTCCTCGAGCTTCCTGATCGCCGAATCGATGAGCTGTTCCCAGGAAAGGTTGCTGTCGGCAGCGATCGTCTTCGCGGGAGCCTTGTCAGGGCGGTCGTCTGCGGCACCGCTCGCAGCATCGCTGGCGGGATCGCTCGCGGCCGGATCCTTCTCAGGTTCGGCTTTAGCGCCCTTCATCGCCAGCAGGAGCGCCTCAAGCTGGTGTTCCACGTCCGAGGGTGTGCCGCCGGTCGGCGGAGACTTGCCCGTCTCGATCGGCTCGTTGTGCGAGGCAGCGATCACCGATTCCTTTTTCGCCTCGACCGCCGTCTCCGCCGGCTGCAGAGCGGCAACAGGAACCAGGTCTCGCTTCTCGGGGGCAGCCGCCGGCGCCGGCGCGACAGCAGAGGTCTTGCCGAGGGCCAGCAGCCTGCGGTATTGGCCAATCAACTGGGGTTGCAGCTCCGGGGGCGCCTGCAACACCGTCGTGAGAATCTGGCTCCGCCCGGCGGCATCGATGCCGGGAACTGCCTCAAGCTCCTGGACGAATGCCGACATATCGGCCATCGGCTCCAGCATGGCCGCACTGCCGGCAGCAAGCAGGCCCTGTGCCTCCGGCGAGCGGGCCGGCGGCGCAAGTGCCTGAGTCGGCGGCGTTTGCATCGGCCCAACGCCCTGGACGCCCGCGCTGTTGATGCACGCGGACAACCCGCGGTCGCCCGTCTTCTTCCGGTCTCCCGTTGGATGGCCAGAGGCATTTTCCAGGCCCACATCCGTGGGCGGGAGGGCCATCTGGCGGGGCAGAGAAGACGCCGATCCGCTCGGCTGCTGGGACAGCGGCGGCCCTCCGGGCAGATCTTCCCGCCACGAGCCGTCGCCCCGCGGCGAAGCCATCGGCGCGCCCATGTCGCGCGGTCCCGGCGACGGCAGCCATGAGCAACCGACCGCGGCGAGCAGCCAAGTCGTGAGCAGGATGCGTACCGTATGCCGTGGGGTCATCAAGACACTTCAGTCGACACAGAACCCGCAAAACTCGCTCTTCGCGCACGTCCAGCACCCGCAACCAACGGCCGTCAGCCGTAGCCGAAAACCCGCGGAAGAGGGGGCGAATGTTAACGAATTGCGCTGGTTCTGGCAAGCCGAGTTGGGGCAGAAAGGCGAATGAGAAGATTCTCAATAACGAGCCTCGGCGCCAGCGCGCTGTTCCCCTTCAGGGCCAGATCGGTCTCAACAAGCCACTGGTAAAGCTGGCTGCCCCGTTCCCGCCCCAAGTGCCTGAGCTGCCCCTCTGCCTTCTTCAGTACAAACGAGCGGACTCCCGCCTGCTGAAGCGCATCTCCCACACTCACCCGCTGCCGGCAGTGCTCGCCGGCAAGGATGATCCGCGTGGCCGCCGCGTAGCGGCGAAGACTGGCCGCGATTTGTCCAAGAATGGCAATTGGGGCCTCGCCGGCCAGAAGCAGCCGGTCAAGCTGGGTAAGGGATCCTTTCATATCTCCCGCCAGGGCCGCGTCGAGCATGTCCCATGTGGTCCTCGCCCTCCAGCTTCCCACGTTCTGGCTCACCATCTGCGCCGAGATCTTGCGGTCCTGGCCAACGGATAGGGCCAATCGGCTGACTTCCTGGTCCAGCAGCCCCAGCTCTGTGCCGACAAAATCCACGAGCATCCCTGCCGCCGCCGAGGCAAGCTGAACCCCATGGGTCTTCTTCGCCCAACCAACGAGCCATTTGGGGGTCTCAGCAGCTTTGAGGGCGGAACACTCGATCGGCAACCCCTTGGCTGCTACGGCCTTATAGAGCCGAGTGGTCGCCGGCCAGCTTTTCGTTTCCAGGATCAACTTGCCCGTCGGACGGGGCGACTGGACGTAGTCTTCCAGTTCAGACCGGTACCGCGTTACAAAATCGTCGGCCTCCTCGACCAGAACCAGCCGCGCCGATCCGCCGAACATGGCGATCGTGCTCAGTTCGTCCAGAACGTCCGCCAGTGCGGCCTGCTTCCCCTCAAACACCGTCAACGAGAAATCGGCGTCGCTGGTGCCGAGAGCCTGTCGCTTCAAGTTCGACAATGCATGGCGCTTCAGAAACGACTCTTCGCCAAACACCACGTTCACTGGCCGCGGAGGGTGCTGCTCGGGTGCATCGAGATAGTCGACAGCGTGAAGGGCTTTGGCCATGCAAGATCGGCGGCTGCGAAATTGGAATCGATCGGAACCAGCCGATCAGTATATCGCAGCGCCAACCAGAAGGAACGCCCTTCCGAGCCCTGGAACCTCGGGATCCTCCCACGGCACGCCCTTGGGGCATGAACCCGCGCAAGGCCAGAGCGGTCAGCAGGTTCCACGCCGCCGGCAAGAAAGCCGCTATCTCTGCCGCTCCATGGTCTGCAGACCCGCTGTCACCGAATGTAATAGCGGCGGGGGGGGGCCTGATCCGTCTGGCCAAGGGGGCGAACGTTCTGAATCTCCACCGAATACGACGGGGTGCCGGCTGGCGCTCGAGGAACTTCAGCCAGCCGAATCGGATTGCGAGTTTCGGCGGTCGTGACATTCCCGGCCCTGTCGTGAGCCTCCACACGGATCTGGACCTCGGGTGGCAGTCCGATTGGCAGATTCCAGCGATACTCGCCCGAGTTCTGTAGTCCCTGCTCAATCAAACGCCACTGGCCGGTCGCCGCGTCTGCGTAGTAGAGCGCGATCGGCATGTCCGCCAACTGGATATCGGCCGCCTGCCAGCGAATCGAGAGCTGGTTGGGCATGCTGGGAGAGCGATCCACACCCAGGAGTCTTGCGTCAGGACGCGTCAGATCAACCCGAATCACGGTACCGGGCATCTCTCCGCGGCTGGGCGCTTGAGCGGGCGGTCCATACATGGGATGGAACACCACCTTGAACCCATAGGTGCCTTCGTCAGGCACACGGGCCAGCATCGGGCTGCGGCTGTCGGAATCGTAGCCGAAGCTCTGCCAGTTGATCCCGCCGTCGCGGGTTCCCCAGAGTTCCACCCTTCCGACCGTCATCGGCTGAGGTGGATTGGTGTATTCGATTTCAAAGAGCTTGGTATTGACGATCCGCCCCATCGCTGCAGCAGGCCCCGGTGCGGGAGAACCATATCCGGCAGAAGGACCATAACCACTCGGCGACGTTGGTCCCAAGGACTGGCTGTCTCCGTTGGGGTCGTACTGTCTCTGATAGGCTGGGGCGGGCTGTGCGGCCACCGATCCGGCATCGGGACGATCGCGCTGACCATACCCTGAATTGCCCCCGTCCCAGGTGCGCGTTTCTGAAGGGGTGCCGGGCATGCCATGGCCCGACGAGGAATCATACTGTCCATAGGTCTGCTGGGGCTGGTACTGCGAGTACTGGCCAACTGGTGGCTCGCCCGACAACGGCTGTGTCGACGAAGATGGCGGTTGATAGGCGGTCGTGTAGGGATCCGTGCCGTACTGACCGCCTGCCGATCCCGGCTCGGTGGCACCGTAGCTGCGCGGAGCGGAGCCGCCCGCATACGTCGAATCGGCATTGGGCGAGTACCCCTGGCTGGCCGGATCATTGGCCAGCGTGGTAGTCTCGCGACCCCAGGCCCCATTGGGACGATAGCCCGCCGCTTCCTGCGACGTTGGCAACTGCCCGGTTGCGTAGTCATTCTGCTGGGCCCAGGCATTCTGGGAGGGCGCAGCCTGCCATTGGGGTTGCGAAACCGAAGATTGTGTAGGACTGGCGGGCGAGTACGTCATCCCGCCATCGGACATCACACCCGTAGCACTGGTCGTGACCTGGGCGTGACTCACGTTGGGATTGCCGGCGGTATCGGCCACTTCCACTCGAATTTCGATCCGCCCCTGCCCGGCTGGGGCCCACCAGAGGGCCTCACCCGAACTCGTCGTGCCCTCCGTTCGGAAGGTAGCTGGATCGACCGCGATCGTCTCCCACTGCTGGTTGCCGGCAATGCGGTACTGGAGCTTGAATGTCTCCGGCTTGATGTTGGTTTCGTCGATCTTCCACTTCGCGATGATCTGCCCGGCCTCGCCTCGCTGGGCATCGATGGTCAGCGACGGAGCCTGGGTGTCGACGACGACTCTCAGACCCGGCGAGTCGATCAGTGGCGGACGGAAATTGCCTGCTCGATCCCGCGTGCGAACGGCAAACCAGTACTCTCCGTCGCCGGGTGCCCGGAAGAGGAAGTGCTTGGTCGTCGGCGCGACCGACGTTTCGTGCTGCCACGTCCCACCACGGTCGCGGGAGACGTACAGTTGAATCTCCGCGGCTCCCAGAGCGGGATGGTCCACCTGGTCGATTTCGAAGGGGATGGCAAAATAGGTCTGCCGAGTGGAGATGGGATCCAAAACGGTCGATCCCTGCCTCGCCAGCAGCTCAGGCTGAGCCGCGGCGGCCATGACCGTCAGCATCTGCGCGATTGAGAGCAGCCACATCGGCTTGCCTCCGTCGGTTGGGTTCGAGTTGGACAGGCGGCGACACCCATCGTTGATGTCGCTTCAGCCGCCCGATGCAACGGGAATCAGCCGACGATTCCGGCTTGGTCTCAGGACGGAAGCTTTGCCACCTTAACGGGTGGCCAGACGACACCAAGAGCGCATGTCCGCGTTGGTCGTATCGGCTGTACCGGTCATGCGACTTGAGGTGGAAATGACGAAAAAAGAGAATAGGCACTCCGGGAATCCTGGAGAATCTTCGATTCGACGCGAGATATCTCGGTTGAACCCACGCCTTGGATTGGGACGGAGGGATCTGCCTACCTCCCAGGGTGTGTCACTCCCTGTTGGGGCCCATCAGGAACCAGCACACGCAAAGGCCTTGCACACACTGCGAATTTGATGCCGCCTCGTTGGGAGAGAACCTGCATGATCGACAACCACCAGCCAACACCTCGAGCAGCCGAACGCTCGGTTCTCGGGATCGCGCTGCTGCTTCCCTCCCTGGTGACGTGGCTCTACTTCGTGGCCTTGGCTTCCGCGCCGGCGTCTGTTCAACAGACGACCTACGGGATCGGCAAGACGGTTCAGTTCGCCTTGCCGGCCCTGTGGGTCTATTGGGCATGCCGGGAGCGGTTCGAGTGGCTGCGACCGACGCGGGCGGGGCTCGCGTCCAACCTGCTCTTCGGCGGGGCGGTCGTCGCCCTGATGATGGCGATTTACCATCTGTGGCTGAACCCATCCGGCTACCTGGTGCCTAGCAGCCCGGCCGGCCAGGAAATCCTTGCGAAGGTCCGCGGATTCGGCGTGGGCGACGTGTGGCGCTACGCGGCCCTGGGAGCCTTCTACTCGATCATCCATTCCGGCCTGGAAGAGTATTACTGGCGCTGGTTCGTCTTCGGCCGGCTGCGGAAGCTGCTGCCGCTGGGCTGGGCGATCGCCGTGTCGAGCGTGGGCTTCATGCTCCACCATCTGATTGTGCTTGGGCTCTATTTCCACGGGGCCCTCGTACCGGTGGCCCTGTTTTCCACGGCCGTTGCCGTGGGGGGAGCGATATGGGCCTGGCTGTATCACCGCAGCGGTTCGCTCGTCGGCCCCTGGCTGGGACACCTGCTGGTCGACGCGGGAATCTTCCTGATCGGCTATGACCTGGTCCGCGGGGCGTTTTAGTCTGGTAGCTCTCGGCCAGCAGTACGAAGTGCCGGAGCAGGCGGGGGTCCTCTTCGGCCTGTGTTGCGTGGCTTCGCCCGCGGGATTCATTCACGGGGCTTTTTTCGGTGCCCGAGTGGGAAGAGCATTCTGACGATTGGCCTGAGCAAGCCCAGAAAATGCTGCAGGCCGGTTGCTGGACGGCACAACCGGATTCCCCCAATACAAGCGGCTCTTCGAAGAGTATCCGGAGTCGACGATCCACAGTATCTCGATCGAAGAATATCCGCTGCCGTGAAAGGGTGTCATTCTGAAGGGGCTCGGTTGCGGTTGCACCGTCCTGGAGGGGCGCCGTGCTCCGACAAGAAGGGCGTTTGCGAAACCGGCTGGCTTGCGCGGGCTATCTCGACCGGCTCGGAGGGGTGCCCTTGCTCTTCAAAAGCATGGTACGACCGGTATGACTGCCATAACTGGGGCCGGCGGCGATCTGGCCGGTGACGCACTGTGCCCCCAGGCTTGAGGGGTACGGCGGCTGGTGGTAGAGTCGGAGGTAGGGAAATGGCCAGTTTCCGATAACGACGGACAATCTGGATCGTAGAGGATCCTGGCGGGAGCAATTGTTCTCCTCGTGTAATTCGACGTTCTTTCGACAGCAACGGTTCGGCAGCTTCTCCCTCCATGGCCAGTGATGTTGCGGTAGGAATCGACCTGGGCACGACCAACTCGGCGGTCGCGTGGATCGACGAGAAGGGGCATTCCGTAATGATCCGCAACACGGAGGGGGAATTACTCACCCCGAGCGTTGTCCTGTTCAGCGACAGCGAGACGGTTGTGGGCAAATCGGCCCGGTCTGCCTCGACCGTGCATCCCGACCAGGTTGCCCAATGGGTGAAGCGCGACATGGGGTTGGCGAGCTACCACCATCCCATCCGGGGCCAGCTCTTTCCGCCTGAGGTGATCCAGGCCTGTATCCTGCGAAAGCTCAAAGAGGACATCGTCGCCGAGTTGGGCACGCCCGGGCGTTCGGTCATCACCGTGCCGGCCTATTTTGACGAACCGCGCCGCAAGGCAACCGCCGACACCGGCCAGATGGCCGGTCTGGACGTGCTCGACATCGTCAATGAGCCGACAGCCGCTGCATTGGCTTTCGGAGAACGCCTGGGATACCTCAGTCCTTCGGGAACCGCCACCGGAGAAATGACCGTCCTGGTCTATGATCTTGGGGGCGGAACCTTTGACGTGACGGTACTGCACCTTGCACCGGGCAACATCCAGACCCTGGCCACCGACGGGGATGTTCAGCTCGGCGGCCACGACTGGGATCTGCGCTTGGTCGATCACGTGGCTGAGAAGTTCATCGAGTCGGGCGGGCCCGACCCGCGGCAGGATCCCTACGGCCTGGGGCGGCTCTACCTGGCGGTGGAAGAAGCCAAGCACACTCTCAGCGCTCGCAACCGGACTGCGGTACGGCTCGACCATGCGGGACGGTTCTTCTCGCTCGAAGTCAACCGGGAGCAGTTCGCCGACATGACCGCCGACCTCCTGGAACGAACCATTTGCACGACGCATCAGGTGCTTACCGACGCCCGCCTCTCCTGGAACCAGATCTCGCGGATTCTCCTGGTGGGTGGGGCAACACGCATGCCCATCGTGGCGGAAAGACTCGAACGGATGAGTCGCATCCGTCCCGACCGGACCGTCCATCCCGAGGAGGCAGTCGCCCGTGGCGCCGCAATCTACGCGGGCTTCCTGCTCAACCAGCAAGCGGGGCGGGACACGGGTTTTGATGTCTCAAACGTCAATTCGCACAGCCTTGGCGTGGAAGGGATCGATCCGGAGACGATGCGGAAAACGAGTGTGACGCTGATCCCTCGGAATACGCCCTTGCCGGCCACGCTCACCGACCGGTTCACGACCAAGCGCGACGGCCAGCAGTCGATCGTGATCCAGGTTCTCGAAGGGGAGAGTTCCAACCCTGAGGAGTGCACGCACATCGGCCGGACCGTGGTACGCGGACTCCCGCCCGACCTTCCCCAGGGAACCCCGATCGATGTGACATTTTCGTACCAGGCCAACGGCCGCCTGCAGGTTTTCACTCGGATTCCGGGAGTGGAACAGGAAAACCGCCTGACGATCGAACGCAACTCGGGGCTCTCGGATGCGAAGATCGACCATTGGGGCAAGTCCATTTCGTCGGCCGCCAGTTTCGACGAGATGGCAGCCATGCTTGTTTCGATGGATGATGATGAGGAGGAGACATCGCCGCCGGAACCCGCCAGCCCCGTTTCCCGTGTTCCCGCATCTGCGGAGCCGCCGGCGCCGGCCGCAGAACGGCCCCAACCGCGGCCCGTGCCGGCGCAGCCCAAGCCGCCTGCGCCGCCGCGGCAATCGGCGTCCCCCACACCTCGGTCTGCCGCAGCCAGGTCCACGCCTGATACCTGGCCTCAACGCACAGTCGCCGGGACCGGGACCGTGCCGGCCCAGCGCCGGACCGTGATGGAAAGTCCGGATTTCGTCGAAAGCGAAGGGGGGTCCTTCTCAGCCAGGAGTTCGCCGAGCAACCTGCGATTCTGGGTGCTTCTTGCCGGGTGGATCATGTCATCCGTGGTTGGCATCGGGCTGGGATACCTGCTCGTTCTGTGGTTGTTTCCGGAAATCGATTGGCCGCGCCCCTGGTAGGAGTCCAGACCGCCTTGACGAAGCACAAAGAAACCTCCCCCGCGATCGGTATCGATCTCGGCACGACGTTTTCCGTAATCGCCCACATCGACGACACGGGGCACCCGGTAACCGTACCGAATGCGGAAGGGGACCGCATCACCCCAAGCGCGGTGCTGTTCGACGGCGACGACGTGATCGTGGGCAAGGAGGCGATCAAGGCCATCTCGATGGAAGCCGAGCGGGTGGCGGCGGCATCGAAACGCGATGTGGGGCAGCGGGTCTTTCGCAAGGCGATCCAGGGCAAACAGTATCCCCCCGAGGTGATCGAGGCCTTCATTCTCAACAAGGTGAAGACCGACGCGATCGCCCAGTTGGGCCCCTTCACGAAGGCCGTGATCACCGTGCCGGCCTATTTTGACGAGGTCCGTCGGAAGGCGACCCAGGATGCCGGCTACATGGCGGGACTCGACGTGCTGGATATCATCAACGAGCCGACCGCCGCCGCGGTGGCTTTCGGGCACCTCCAGGGTTTCCTCCAGCCGGACGAATCGGCCCGCAAGACGCAGCGATTCCTGGTCTACGATCTCGGCGGCGGCACGTTCGACGTGACCGTCATGGAGGTGCGGGGCAGGGCCTTCATTACCCTGGCAACCGACGGAGACGTGCAGTTGGGGGGCTACGAGTGGGACCAGCGGCTGGTCGACCTGGTGGCCGAACAGTTCATTCGCCAGCACGGTCTCGACCCGCGGGAGGATGTTTCAGCAGCCGGAAAGCTATGGCAGGAATGCGAGGACGCCAAACGTACCCTGTCGGCGCGGAGCAAGGTGGCCGTCACGTGCAACTTCCAGGGCAAGTCGGCGCGGGTCGAGGTCTCGCGGGAGCAGTTCGAGGAAAGCTGTCGCGATCTGCTCGATCGCACTCGATTCACCACGGTCCAGGCCCTCAGCGCCGCGGGCATGCAGTGGAGCGATCTGGACCGGGTGCTGCTCGTGGGCGGCTCCACGCGGATGCCCATGATCCACCAGATGCTCAAGGAGATCTCCGGGCTGGCGCCCGACGCGTCGGTTGCCGCCGACGAGGCAGTGGCCCACGGGGCGGCCCTGCGGGCGAAACTCCTGCTGGATCGCGCCGGGGGACGGCCTTCCACGTTCCGGATCAAGAACGTCAACTCGCATAGTCTGGGCGTGGTTGGAGCCGACCCGCAGACGGGGCGGGCCCGTACGGGAGTGGTCATTCCCCGCAATACCCCCCTGCCGGTGACTGCCAAGAGAACCTTCCGCACCAAGAAGGCCGACCAGCGTTCGATCCTGGTCCGCATTGTGGAAGGGGAGAGCCCCTCCCCAGACGATTGCGTGCAGCTCGGCCGCTGCTCCGTGGCCAATCTGCCCCGACACCTGCCGATGGGAACGCCGGTCGATGTGCTGTTCGACTACAGGTCCGATGGCCGGCTGGGGGTTCGGGTCAGTGTTGCCGATACGGACGCCAAAGTCGAGGCTGCGATCACCCGGGAAAACACCCTCAGCAAGGAGCATCTCGACGGCTGGCGAAGCTACATCTCCGGGGCGGAGCCGACGGAGTACAGGTAGCCGATAAGCGGCCCGGTTCGTCTTGGCGCGGCGGGGAACCGGGCCTGTCGGCTGCCCTTCAGCACCTCCGCGCGCAACGCGACCGGCCCGCAAAGGAAGTTCTCTTCGAGGCGGTCGAGATTGGCTGGGAATCCGCCTGGCGTGAGGCGACGAAGGCCCGTTTGTCGGAGATCGCCAAGACCACTGCGGGCCAGAGCGGGAAGCCATTGTGGGAGAATCGGCTTCAGATCCAGCCGGACCCCGAGCCCCCACAAACCGGCAGCCGGTTCGAGTTGCAGGGACCGTTCTCCAGGTAGTATGATTGGTCGCTGTTCCGACTTTCTTCCATGATCTTCCTCACCCCCACTGTGGATGTCCCGTGATCCAAGACCTTGCCCATCTGGAAGACCTCCTCAGCCAGCCGACGCCCGGAGTCGTGGAAACAATGCAGCGAATGGAAGGGGACCTGATGGTGCTCGGCGTAGGGGGGAAGATCGGGCCCTCGCTGGCAAGGATGGCCCGCCGCGCCGATCAGGCCGCGGGGATTCGGCGACGGATCGTGGGAGTGGCCCGGTTCAGTTCGCCGGGCCTGCGAGAACAATTGGAAGGCTGGGGCATCGAAACGATCGCCTGCGACCTGC
>CAZLWV010000073.1:0-17894 GCA_964563135.1 uncultured Planctomycetaceae bacterium | reverse complement strand
CGACCGCGACGCCCTGGCGACACTCCCCGACGTGCCCAATCTCCTCTACCTACCGGCACAGAAATTCGGCACGACCGGGCAGGAAGGCCGCACCTGGGCAATGAACACCTATCTGGCCGGCATGGTCTGTGAACGGTTTCCAGGAAGCCGCATCGTGGCCTATTCGACCGGCAACGTGTATCCGCTCACGCCCGTTGACTCCGGGGGCCCGAATGAAAAGGTGCCCTTGGCCCCGGTCGGCGAATACGGCATGTCGGCCCTGGGTCGGGAGCGGATGTTCTCCTACTTCAGCGAGAAGTCCGGCATCCCGGTGGCCATCGTCCGATTGAACTATGCTGTGGAAATGCGCTACGGAGTGCTTGTTGATATCGCCCAGAAGGTGCTGGCCGGCCAACCGGTCGACGTTACCATGGGTCACTTCAACGTGATCTGGCAGGGGGATTCCAATGCGATGACGCTCCGCTGCTTCGACCACGTGGCATCGCCGCCGCTGCCGGTCAATGTAACGGGGCTGGAAACGCTGAGCATTCGCCACTGTGCGGAGGAATTTGCCGACCAGATGGGCAAAGACGTCACTTTTGTCGGAGAAGAAGCGGACGACGCACTCCTGAGCGACGCGAGCCGGGCATGCGAGCTTTTCGGTCCCGTGACCGTAGGCGTGGAACAGATGATCGAGTGGATTGCAGACTGGCTGCTGCGGGGGGGCGAGACCTACAACAAGCCGACGCATTTCCAGGCCCGCGACGGAAAGTTCTGAATCGGGTTGCGTGATTCCCAGAATGGGCCATCTC
Organism: uncultured Planctomycetaceae bacterium; assembly: GCA_964563135.1. Taxonomy (GTDB): domain Bacteria; phylum Planctomycetota; class Planctomycetia; order Pirellulales; family Thermoguttaceae; genus JAAYAY01. Next base: position 17,103 of record CAZLWV010000073.1, on the reverse strand, counting down.
CTTCAGGCCGCCTCCCGAAGGGTGGCGGCGGAGTCTGGATCTCTTGGAATCGTGCAAGTCTGTTTGGGAGCCAGGCACGGGAACTCCGATCGTACACGTGGCTGTCCTTGAGTGACGTTCACGTTCTCCTCAAGCCTCTCAAGGCCGCGTCAATCCGCTTGATCCCCTCCGGAGCGTCATGCGGAAGCGCGATGGAACCAGGGGAAACTGCCGCAAACCTGCGGCCGCCAGAGCGCCGACAGGTGTTCTGGAAGCCCTTGGGACCGCGGCGAGCGGTGAGCAGGTGCAGGTCTGACGGTGGCGGCGGTGATCCAAAATCGAGAGGCCGCTCTCCGGAGTCCCGAAGAGCGGCCCACGACAGGATCCGCACTCTGCGGCCGGTTGGGCTATTTCACCCCGCCCGGACAGGGTTTGTCGCAGCAGGCGGGGGCCCGACAGCAGCCACAGCCCGCGTCGCAGACGCACGTTCCAGCATCGTCACATCGGCACCCGGCTTCGCAGGGGCAGTTGGCGCAAGTGCAATGGTCGCCGCAGCAGGCACAAGCTGCGGCTGCTGCAGACTGGTTCCCAGCCGCTACTGAGGAAAAGCCCCACAGGCCGCCAAGAACCAACAGCACGATCAGCACGATGGCTGCAAAAGCCGACAATTTCATAGCATCATCTCCACAAGAACTGACTCGGTTCAATTAAGAAAACGCGACCGTGTTCGGACGGAATCGAGTCATTTCCTCCAGACGCACAGGAGCGCCTGGCGTGCGTTGCCGCCAAACGCTACTGCGGGAAGATGAGCTGCAAGAATTGGGGCGTCGACAAGAGACAAACCTGCCAAAGGGGAATGCCACCCGAGGGCACCAGGAGGTCGAAGCTTCGCGCTGTTGGGGGATTGGAGAGGGTTGGACTCGTGCTTGCCGCACCGGCATCCTTCGTCGCGGCAGGTCCGGCAACCGGAACAGGAATCTGAATCGCCGCAGAGCAGGCCAGCGTGCGAATGACGACTCTTGGAACTCGTTGTTCGCTCTCGGCCACAGCAGCAATCCTCCGGCAGCGGTGCAGGACAAACCGCACTGGATCCTGCATTCACCGGCAAGTCGGCGGAGCCTCGGCAATTGGCACCACAGCAGCGAGGGCCCGCCAGCAAGGGTCCAACCACCATCGCTGCGGCAATCAACCAATTCAATCGCTGTCGGCTGGGGCGCATCATCACACCGTTCTCGCGAACGGTCCACCGGCGGGGAGATATCGGTCAGTATGCTCTGGACTACTGAATCCTAGAGCGATTGGCCGATCCGTCAAGGTCATTCCAAGTTGGCGACCATTTCGTGATGGCAAAAAGGGACTTGCCGCCTTTGGAGTGGTCGCAAAGCCGGGACGAGGGAAGCCCAAACACTGGCCGCCGCCGGATCACTTGGACTTCCCGCGCTGCAAGGCCGCTTCTGTGGCAAAACGTGTTCAGCGTGAAAGGTCGATCACCTTCACGTCTTCCGCTCCGAGGGTGATCGACGCCTTGCCGTCGCTCCACTCGACACTGCCGCCGCCAACGAGATCCCGTGTTGTGGCAGAAGTTTTCGGCCGGAGCTGCGGATCGAGCTCGACAACCACCGTCCGCTGCTCCGCGCTGTCGTTGAACACCGTCAGATACCGGTCGCCAAATCGTTCCAGATACACTTTCTCGTCGCTGGAGCGGGCGAGTGTGACGGGCTCCCAGCCCGCTTCGGCAACCAGCGTACACAGGGGGACGTACTTCTTGAACAGGGGCCGATCGCGGTTGTAGAGTTCCGGCCGGGTGAAGTAGTGCCCCTGGGAAGCGTTGTGGCTGAAGAAGCCGGGAAACATGCCGTAGGCCAGCGATCGCTTCATGTAACGCTCGACGAGTTCATGGGAGAACTCTTCAAACCGCGTATTCATCAGGAAGCAGTACGGCTTTCCCTTGCACATGGCCCGGCGATAGAGCAGGTCGGCATCGGACATGGGCTGCCATTTTCCGCCGTGATGCCAGTCGGTTTCGGTTCCCATCACTTCCAGCAGCGGGGCGAGCCAGCAGAGACGGATGGGAGTGCTGTTGGCCATCATGAGACGATCCATCTGGTGGATGTCGGCGGCGATTCCGCGCACGTATTCGAAGGCCACCAGACCCCGGAAGATGGCCGGCTTATGGTCGCCCGAGGAGAAGGTGAGGGGCGTCTGGGCGGCGGCAAAATGGTCGCGGCGGAAATCCAGTTCGGCCGTCACATAGCCTTCGCTGGAATCGATGTATTCCCCGTCGAGATGGGTTTTCGCCTTGGAACCGTAAAGCTTCTCGCGCAGGGCCGCATTCCACTTGACGCCAAAATCGGTCACGTCGCCCCGAATGCCGGGCATGCCGTTCATGCTCCAGACAGCCCCGTTGCACCAGGGGGTGTCAAGAAGCCGGGCCACCGGGCGTCCGGCCTGATCATGGAAGCCGCTGGACTGAAAGGCCAACGCCATGCGATCCTTCTTGTCCGCCGCCAGTCGCTCGGCCTCGGTCAAGGCTGCCTCGAGCGTCCGCGGCATCTCGCTGGGCATACGCATCCACCAGGTCATCGGCTCCGTGTACCGGAAGGTGGTGATGTCGTGCTCGTCGTCCCAGCCGGTCTCGTTGTCGCCTTCCTTGAAACGGAATCCGAAATCCTGCCAGCCTTCCACGTCGCTGATCTTGGCAAAGGGCATCCACAGCCCCTGCCTGGGAGTGCGACACTCGAATGCGGCGGGAAATGCCGCGTAGTAGGCGGCAAGGGCAGCCCGGAATCCCCACTGGGGCTTGAACCCGAATCGGCAGACACGCAACCGGGCACTCGGCTGCTCGGGCGTCAGGGCCAGATCGTAGGCCAGGAAGAGTTCCCCCGTGCCCGAGTTGTAGCCCGCCCTGAAGACGGCCGGAAAGGCCATGTCGATTCCGATCGCCGTGCCTTTCTCCTCGGTGGCAACGGCGGCGAAAGGATAGCGGGAGATGCGGCCGTTGGTGCCCAGGTTGAACCTGCCCGCATCCATGTACTCGCGAGCCGGCTCCACGGCAACGCTGCTTCGCGGATCCTCCAACCACCGCAGCCCATCGGTGGAAACCGGCACGGAATAGACGAGCGTGACCGCCCGGTCCCGACCGGTGGTGTCGGTGAGGGTGACGTCGATCAGGTCCGCGCCGGATTGCGCCCTGGCCTTTCGCTCAAGCCGGACTCCGAGCGTCTCTCTTTCGATCTCGAAATAATCGGAATCGGCCGCCACGTCGCGAATCTGGAAACCCTCGCGCGGCGCCGTCTGGCACTGGACGGCCACGCCGTCGAACAGGCTCGCTCCCTGGCCCGCCCGCACAACTTCCAGCCGCGGATTGCGGAACCAGGCCTTTCCCGCCCGGCCGCGCAGGAGGAGGTAAAACGACAATTGCCGAACCGGCTTGGCCGGCATGATCACGACCTCGCGTCGCTGCCAGGGGTGGGTTCCTGCGTCGAATAGGGCCGTCTGCCCCCAGAGCTGACTGCCGTCGGTGTAGACCAGGTCCAGATACACCGAGTAGTCGGAACCGGGCGAGCCGTCGACCCCCTCGCTGCGACTCTCGGCCGAAGCGATGATCGGTTCCGGCTGGGTCTGATTCAGGACCACGCTCTGGGCAACACCGCGCCGCCCCTGGGAACTGGAGCCGTTGTCGCACAGGAACCCGTCTCCGTCGCGATCGAATCCTTGTTCGTAAGCGCGCCAGGAATCGGCCTTGAGCAGATTCTCCGCGGCGCCGGTTCCCCTGAGGATCTTCTTGGCGACCATGCGGTCGCCCGATTCCGGGGCGGCGGCTGAGACGCCACTGATCAGGAGACCAAAGAGAACGACACATGCCGGCGCCATCCGGCAAATCTTGATCGAAAACGACATGGGGCACCTCCCGGTTCTGCGGTATCGGAACGGGAGTGATTATGGCAGAGCCGCAGGCCAAGATCCAGCATCCGGCCTACCACCCCATCACCATGTTCGACTCGATCACCTTCCTGGCCCGTTCCAGGTCGCTGCCGGTCTCATGCATGTAGAGGCGGATGGCGGCAAGCTTGTCGCCGGCAGCACGATCGAGGCAGTCACGGGCGGTCATGCAGGGATCCGTCTTGCCCTTGATGCCCAAGGCAGCCTTCGAAATCACCCAGGTGTCGCGAGGACGCTTCGTCACCCGAACCGGCTTCTCGTTCGGGTAACTTTCGGCCACGACGCCCCGGGCCGATTCCTCGTCGCCTGCCCAGGTGATCACGATATGTGACTCAGTTTCGATCTCAAAAAGCGGCATCGCTTTTCCTTTCTTCGTTCGTTTCCCTCACTCGGCAATACAATACAAATAGCGATCGGAACGCAGCAGCAGCCGATCCCCGACAATCGCGGGGGTGGCGTTGCAGACGCTCGGATCTCCTGCGTCGTTTCGCGTAATCTCCTCGAACTGCGATCCCGCCTTCAGCACGATCGTGCCGTTCTCGCGAGTCACCCCGTAGAGCTTGTCCCCGGCGCGAACCAGCGATGCGTAGACCTTGTCGCCGCTCCCCTTGAGATCCAGCGATTGTCCGTAAAGCTTGCTCCCCGAGGCGGCGTCGATGCACACGGCGTTGCCGCGGTTGTCGATCCAATGGAGCCGCCCGTCGTGATAGAGCGGCGTGGCAACCTTCGGCGTCTCGGAGATCTGCCAGAGAACATGCGTTGCCAGCACATCCCCGCTTCCGCCCAGCCGCACCGCCATGCAGAACGGCTTGCGACCGGCCGTAATGTAGGCGACTCCCTCATGGGCAACGACCGACGGACAGACGTAGTCTTGCAGACTCACGCACTGCCAGAGCTTCTCGCCCGAATCGGGAGCAAGCCCGTAGACCTTCCCCTCCATGCTCACGACCAGCTCTTCCCGCCCCTCCGAGGACTTCGCAATAACGGGCGTGCTCCACGACCGCTTGATCCCGTCGAAATGCCAGACCTCCTTCCCGTCGGCCTTGTCCAGGGCCACGATTCTCCCGCTTTCGACGCTGGCATTGACGATCACCAGCCCCTTGTGAAGAACGACCGAAGTTGCCGTGCCCCATTCGTGAACACCATCGCCCACCTCGGTCTTCCAGACCGGCTTGCCCTCCATGGTGAACGCCAGCACGCCAGTCCGCCCGGCAAACATGTAGACCTGCTCGCCGTCGGTTGCGGGGGTGCTGGAGGCGTAGCCGTGGAGCGCCAGAAAACCGCGAAATTCCTTCTCCGGCAGGCGGGGCTCGATCTGGCTGGCCCAGAGGATCTCTCCTTTTTCGATCCCCAGACACACCAGGTGGAGCCGCAGGTCTTTCGGGTCGCCCGGCTTGTCCTCATCCAACCCGTAGCCCGAATAGGTCGTCACGAAGACCTTGCCGCCCCAGGTGATGGGGCAGGAATCGCCGGCTCCCGGCAGGGGTGTCTTCCAGGCAACATTGGCCATGCTCGACCAGTGTGTCGGCACCTTGGAGTCGGCCGACGTGGCCGAGGCATCCGGCCCACGGAAATTCGCCCAGTCGGCACCCAGAAACACCATGCCCGACAACGCGAGAACCAGACAGGTTCCCTTCCCAGGATTGTTACGCACGCCGTTTCCTCCTTGCACTGGTACTGGCCGCAGATCATGCGGGTTGCTCACATGCCATGGGCACCGCCGCTCTGGGCCGCCCCCCTATCGCCAGTCAACCAGCCGGGATCACAAGCCCCCACCAATAGGTGGCGCAGGCTGCGCAGAGCATCTATTCAATCATACTCAAACCCCCCGAAGACCGTCCAGGCGTTGCCGCCACTGGGCCAGGACCAATCGTTGAGAAAGGTCTGGATTCGTTCTGGCAACGAGGCGATCTGACCGCGTGCGGAGGCAAATATGTCGGTTCAACTCAGCCAGCCCACCCATCTCCTCCAGTTCATCTTGTCGACGCACGGCCTCTTTGTTACCCCTAGGGACTCCACGGACCTGCCCCGCAACCTCCGGATCCCATGGACTCGCTCGTTTTCGGAAAGACAAGCACCGCCCGTTGGGCGGCTCACCGGTCCTGGATTCAGGTCCTGTTCGGCCCTGGGGGCTTGCGCCTGGAGGAATGGCTGGCTGACGGTCGCGTCGCCGTGATCAAACACGGACCGCACCGGTCGGTCTACCGTGTGGCAATCCAGGGGCGGGAGTTCTTCGTAAAACATTTCCGCTGCTGCACAATCTGGGACCGGGTTCGCCACTGGTTTCGCCACAGCTCGGCACGGCGGGAGTGGTTCACGGCGGAGGGGATCTCTGAGCTCGGAGTAGACACAATCCGTCCCCTGGCCTGGCAGGAAGAGAAGGGGAGGGGACCGGTGGGGAATTCGTTCCTCGTGACCGAGGCGATCCCCGATACCTGCCCCCTGGACGACTACCTGCTTCGCTTGCTGCCGCTCTTGCCCACCCGAGAGCGCCGGTCGATCCAGCGGCGGTTGCTAATCGACCTGGCCCGATTCGTGGGCAGAGTCCATCAGTCGGGAATCTGCCACGACGACTTCCATCTGGGCAATCTTCTCCTGTCGCTCCAGGCGGGGCGGCCGCACGTGGACCGGCAGACGGGAGACTGCCGATTCCACCTGATCGATCTGGCGGGTGCCAGACTGACCCGACCGCTGGCGTGGCCGGCCGTTCGGGCTGCCCTGGTTGTCTTGAATGCCGCCTGGAACGGGAAGTTGTCGCGCACCGATCGCTACCGTTTCTGGAAGGCCTATCTTGGTGTTCGCCCGGGATTGAAGACGCCACCCCTGACCCAGGTGATTGACGAGATTGAGAAGGGAACCGATGCCTATTGCCGGCGACGATTGCAGCGCCGCCAGCGGCGGACTCTCCGAACGAGCCAGGACTTCACCGCCCTCCGCACGGCGTCGGGCCGTTCTCACGGCGTGAGCGAATTGCCGGCCGAGGCCTTGCAGAACATCTCCGCCTCTCCCGAGACGCTTCTTTGGGAAAACATGCACCAGCCGGTCAAGCTGGATCGCGGCAGCCTGATCGTGGAAGCCGACCTTCCGCTCGCTGGGCGGATGGTGCACGTGGCCTACAAGCGTTACCGGCCGTGGAAATGGTGGAAGCAACTTCTCGCCCTGTTCCGGCCGGCCAGGGCCGTGCAAGGCTGGCTGAGGGGCCACGCGCTGGAGCTGCGGGGAATTCCAGCCGCACGTCCGCTGGTGGCCGTCGACCGCCGCCGCCCCTGGTTCCGTTGCGAGAGCTATCTGGCGGTCGAGTGGATCGAGGGCTCCGAGAACCTCCATCTCTACCTGTGGCGGATCGCCGGCGAGCCGCAGCACCTGCGAGTCCGCCGGGCCAGCCGCTGTGCCGAATCGATCGGCCGGCTCCTCGGACACATGCACGCCCGAAGAGTGCTCCACGGCGATTTGAAGGCCAGCAATCTGCTCGTCACCGACCGCGGCGGCCACATCGAAAGCTACCTGGTCGATGTGGATGACGTCCGACTCGATGCCGAGACTTCTCTTCCGCACCGTGCCGCCGACCTGGCCCGGCTGGCCGCAAGTCTCGAGGCCCACGGCTGGGTCTCCCGGACCGTGCGATTGCGGTTTCTCTTCGCCTATCTCCAGGCCGCAGGGTACAGACCGGCGCAGTGGAAGCAGCTCTGGCAGGCCATCTCCCGCCGCAGTGCTCGCATCAACCGCCGCAAACGCCGAAAACGGCTGGCCGTTCTTTGATCGGAAGAAGCCTCGCAAAGCCTGGCCTGCGGGCCTGATCGGTCGTGGGCGCCCGGCCTGCTGCTGGAATGTGGTGGACCGATGGTTTAGACTCAGCATGCGGAGGCTCGGGGAAATACCGCCGGATCGTGTTTCGGCGACAAGAGCCTGGGGGAAGAGTCTGTAGGGAGGTCGACATGATCCATCGCAGGTCTTTCATCGCAGGATCGGCAGCGCTGGTGGGAACCGGCTTCTTACCGCGACATGTCCTCGGGGGCGGCGGCGAAACACCGCCGAGCGAAAAACTCAACGTGGCGGTGATCGGCACGGGAGGGCAGGGGATCGTCAACATCCAGAACCTGCTCAAGCATGGGGACGTGAACATCATGGCGATCTGCGATGTGGCCGAGTTCTGGGACAACAGCCAACTCTACTATCGACACCACGGCGGCCGCGGACCGGCCATGAAAGCCATCGAGGAACACCATCAGAAGGCGGGCACAACCGACTGGCATCGGCCCGCGGTCCACGTCGACTACCGGACGATGCTCGAAAAGGCGGGACGCGATATCGACGCCGTGCTGATCGCCACGCCCAATCACACCCATGCCGTGATATCCATGGCCGCCATTCAGGCGGGCAAGGGCGTGTACTGCGAGAAGCCGCTATCACATTCCGTGTACGAAGCCCGTCGCGTTGCCCAAGCCGCTCGCCAGGCCAAGGTGGCAACTCAACTGGGCAATCACGGTCATTCTTCGGACGATATCCGACGGGCCGTGGAATGGATCCGCGACGGTGCGATCGGCAAGGTGCGAGAGGTTCACGCCTGGCGAGGGGGGCCAAATCGCGGCAACCTGACGGATCGCCCCAAAGAGACACCACCTGTCCCGGCCGGCCTCAGCTGGGACCTCTGGCTGGGCCCGGCCAAGGAGCGGCCTTTCCATCCCTGCTACGCTCCGCTCATGTTCCACTTCTGGTGGGACTTCGGGACCGGGACTCTGGGCAACTTCGGCTGTCACACCCTCGACACGGCCGTCTGGGCGCTCGACCTGGAACACCCGACCATGATCGAGGCGAGCTCGACCGAACTCAGCTCCGAGGTCACTCCGACGGCCGCCATGTATCACTACCAGTTCCCGGCTCGGGGCGAGCAGCCGCCTCTGGATCTCTTCTGGTACGACGGAGGCCTGAAGCCTCCACGGCCGGAATGCCTGGAGCCGACCCGGGATCTGCCGGAACAGGGGGGCTCGCTGATCGTGGGCGACCAAGGAGCCATCCTCTCGGGGCTATGGAGCGGTTCGCCCCACATCATTCCGGAAAGAAGGCGACAAGAGTACCAGGCGCCCGAACCGTCGATCCCACGCTCGGCGGGTCACCACCGCGACTGGATCGACGCCTGCAAAGGGGGCCCGCCGGCGAGCTCGAATTTCGATTACGGGGCCCGTCTGACGGAGATCGTCCTGTTGGGAGCGGTCGCCTTGAGGTCCGGCAAGACCATCCACTGGGACGGTCCCAACATGACGGCAACCAATGTGCCCGAAGCCGAACCGCTCGTCCACGGGTATTTTCGCCAGGGATGGGAAATATGAAGTCACCTATGAGCTATGGCCTCGGGTATCCATCCCGGCGGAGCGCGGCCGCTGCATCACTGCATCGCCCGCTCTGCGCCGCCTCGGGCTGTCCCGCACAAAGGGGTACGAGGTTGCGGCGCTGGACGTCCATCGCTCCTGCAGCAATTGCCTGCCTGGCAGCGCTCGCTGCAGCCCTGAGTCCGGCAAGGCCGACGAGTGCCTGCACCACCCTGATGGTCGGCAGGCAGGCCACCGCAGATGGCTCCGTGCTCATGGCCAGTTCCTGCGATGGCGACGTGATGGGGCTGATCTACGTGATGCCCGCGGAAACCTATCCGCCGGGGACAAAGCTGCCCATGTACTGGAACGTTCCCAGGCCGAAGAACTACCAGGAGTATCAGGCCAACCTGCAGAAGGGCTACGACGTGGTCGGCCAGTTGACGATCAAAGAGGCCTACCGCACCCTGATCATGGGCGGCAACGTGGAGAGCATGACCACGGGCGGACTCAACCAGCATGGCGTCACGATTGCCATCGAGTTTCTGCCGATGCGGGAAGGGCTGGCCTCCAACCGGGGAACCGTGGGACCAAACAGCAATCACTGGACAACGTCGCTGATCGCCAACGGGCTGCGAAGAGCCCGGACCGCCCGTGAGGCAATCTCCGTGATCGGCAGCATGGTGGACCGCTATGGGTTCCTCTATTACCGTGCCCCGAGCGCCGGCGTGGCCCTGCCCATTGCCGACAAGAACGAGATCTGGCTGATGGAGATTTTTGGCCCCGGAAAAGACTGGATACCCGAAAGCGGCAAGCCGGGCGGCGTGTGGTGTGCCCAGCGGATCCCCGAGGGCGAGGTCGGATGCAGCGCCAACCGCAGCCGCATCGGCAAGGTGGACCTGGACGACCGCGACACGTTCATCGCCTCGGCCAACATCCACGCGCTGGCCCAGGAACTGGGATTCTGGACGCCCGACCGGCCGTTTGTCTGGCACGAGGTGTATGGCGGACCGGGGACTGCCGCCAATTCCCTCCGTGAATGGAGGGCCCTGAGCCTGGCAGCCCCATCTCTGGGATTGAAGGTGACGGGCGACTCCAACGTCGACCGATATCCGTTCTCCGTCAAGCCCGACAAGCCGATGAACGTGGAGACGCTCATGGGCGTGATGCGAGACGGCTACGAGGGGACCAGGTTCGATGTGACGGAAGAACCGGCCTTCCAAGTCAACGGCAGGAAGAGTCCGCTCGCTCGGCCGTGGGGACCGGGCGAACTGTTCGATCTGCTGGACGTGCATCCGGATCGTGCGATCGGCACACCCACAAGCGGATACGTATTCGTCGCCCAGTTGCGGGAGCAGCTTCCAGAACCGGTCGGGGCCTGTCTGTGGTTCGCCTATGGACCGGCGAGCACGAGCTGTTTCGTTCCCATCTACGGCGGTGTGACCGAACTGCCGGAAACCTGGAATCAGCCAGCCAACTTCACGCGGATCGATCGCAAACAGCCCCAGTGGAACTTCCGCCTGGTCCACAACCTGGTCAATCGTGTGAGATATCAGGACGCGATCCAGGACGTCCGGCGGGTGGTGCAGCCGGCAGAAGCGAAGTTCCTCAGGCTGCAGGGCAAGATCGATGAAGCGGCAACGGAGATCTTCCAGCACCAGGGAACGGAGGCCGCGGAGGCCTTCTTGACGGACCGTGCAGGCGATTGTCTGGGCGAGGTAGAAGATGCCTATGATGATCTCGTGGACTACCTGCTGTTCCGATACCTGATTGGCGGCCCGGAGCTGGCACCGGGGAGGCTGCCGGAAATCATCGTGCCGCAGCTACCCGTGACGAATCGAGGATCGGAGCTAGAATGAGGGCATTGAGCCCCATGCGACGGCGTGGGGTTTGCTTGCACGGGACCTGTAAGGGGGAGCACGCGATGCGACGACTGCGAAACAGCTTGCGGCGCTGGTTTGGGGTGGTCACTCTGGCTCTGGCACTGATTCTGCACGCAGGGTGGGCCTGCGGGGTGGACTTCCCCGGGCCCGAGCCGGGAAAAGCCCAAGGCAGCGTGGACGAAACGGGCTTTGTGCTGGAGAACAATGTTCTGGCATACCGGTGGAGCACAACCGGCAACCGATTCAGGCCCGTGTCGATCGTTGACAAGCTCTCGGGAACGACCGTGTCGTTCCGAGAGGCGGAGTGCTTTCGTTTCTCCGTGGCCCGGTCGCCTCTGGCAGAGTGGCAGGTGACAGGGGCATCGCAGTTCAAGCGAAAGGGAGTTCTCGCGCTTCGCAATCCGGCCGATCAACCGAGCCAGATCAGATTGGATGTGGGCGACGCCTTCGAACTGCCGGTCGGGGCGGCCCAGGAGTATGTGCTCAAGAGCCCCTGGACGGAAGACACGGCCAAGCCGGAGATCCGTGCGGTGTCTGGCCAGCCGCACACGTTCAACTTGCAGCCACTGGAGGTGCTGGTGTGGAATGCAACACCGACCCCGTAGAGCCGGCCATCCGTTCTCGGATAGTGGACGGCAGAGCATGACCTTGGCGATTCCCGAGCAGATCTTCTGAATGAACGTGTGTGACCATGCGACGCAGAACCTTCCTGAAAGCCGCCTCGGCCGCCTCGGCATCCATGCTGACGCCGTTCTCGCTCTCTGCCTCAGAACCAGATCTGACAGGAAACGGCGCCCGCGCCGATCTGGTGATCGTCGGCGGCGGACTGGGGGGCTGCGCGGCGACGCTGGCGGCTCTCCGAGCTGGGCTCTCGGTGGTCCTGACCGAAGAAACGGACTGGCTCGGCGGCCAGCTCACCCAGCAGGCGGTCCCGCCGGATGAGCACGGCTGGATCGAGACACGAGGCTGCACCCGGTCCTACCGGGCTCTGCGCGACGGGATCCGCGATCATTACCGCCGCAGCTACCCGCTCACGGAGACGGCCAAGGGTGTTGTCCATCTCAATCCCGGCAACGGTTCCGTCTCCCGGCTGTGCCACGAGCCTCGGGCGGCGTTGGCCGCCCTGCAAGGAATGCTGGCCGCAAGCCGGCCCGAGGGAAAATTGACCGCCCTGGTGGAACACCAGCCCGTGTCCGCCGAGACCGAGGGTGACCGGATCCGCAAGGTTCGGGTGCGTAATCTCCGCACAGGGGGGGAGCTGGATCTGGAAGCCCCCTGGTTCATCGACGCCACCGAGCTGGGAGATCTCTTGCCGCTGACCGGCACCGAGTTTGTGACCGGGAGCGAATCGAGCCTGGAGACTCGCGAACTCCACGCCCGCCAGCAGGCTGATCCAGGCAACCAGCAGGCGTTCACCATGTGCTTTGCCGTCGATCACCTGGAGGGAGAGAATCACGTGATCGACCGTCCCGAGGAGTACGCGTTCTGGCACGATTTTGTTCCCCAGATGAAACCTCCATGGCCTGGGCGGCTCCTTGATCTGACGTACAGCCAGCCATCGACGCTCGAACCAAAGGAACTCGGTTTCTCGCCGCAGGGAGAATCGAAGCCGGCAACGCTGAATCTCTGGCACTACCGCCGGATTGCCGATCGCTCGAACTTCGCGCCGGGCAGCTACCCGTCAGACATCAGCCTCATCAACTGGCCACAAAACGACTATTTTCTTGGCAGTCTGGTGGGCGTCGTGCCCGAAGAGCGTCAGAAGCATCTTGAGCGGGCCAAACAACTGAGCCTCTCCCTCCTTTACTGGCTGCAAACGGAGGCCCCGCGCCCCGACGGTGGGACCGGCTGGCCAGGGCTGCGTCTGCGGCGTGATCTGGTGGGCACGGCCGACGGGCTGGCGAAGTTCCCGTACGTCCGCGAGTCGCGGAGAATTCAGGCCGTGTTCACAGTCCTCGAAGAACACTGCGGCCGGGAGAACCGGGCGCTCGTGACCGGCAATACCGGTGAGGAGATCCGGGCGGCCGAGTTCTTCGACACGGTCGGCATCGGCTATTACCACATCGACCTCCACCCGAGCAGCGGCGGCGACAACTACATTGATTTCGCCTCGCTCCCGTTTCAGATCCCGCTGGGCGCCCTGTTGCCCCGCCGCGTCCGCAACCTGCTGCCGGGCTGCAAGAACCTGGGGACGACCCATATCACCAATGGCTGCTATCGGTTGCACCCCGTGGAATGGAATATCGGGGAGGCCGCCGGGGCCCTGGCGGCGTTCTGCCACCAGCGCAAGACCGAGCCGCATGCCGTTCGCCACAACAGGGCGGTGCTGGAGGAGTTCCAACAATCGCTCCGGCAGCAGGGCTTTGAACTCCAGTGGTAGAATAGTAGAACTGAGGTGGACTTCGACGCCCGCTTCGCGGCGGCTTCGCCCCTCGGCCAGACCTTCGGCCGTGTTTCCGTTTTGGCCCGCCTGCCTTGAGACGCCTTCCCATGTCTGACGACACGATCCAACAGGTTGCCCAGCTCATTTCCGCCGCCGACCGGCTGCTGTTCATCACGGGGGCCGGCGTGTCAGCCGACTCGGGACTGCCGACCTACCGCGGCGTGGGCGGGCTCTACAACCGCGGCGAAACGGAGGACGGTGTCACCATCGAAGAGGCCCTCAGCGGGCCCATGATGGCCGCCCGTCCCGGCCTGACCTGGAAGTACCTCTGGCAGATCGGCGAGGCCTGCAGCGGAGCCAAACCCAACGCCGCCCACCGCATCATGGCGGAACTGGAGTCAACGAAACCGGAAGTCTGGGTCCTGACCCAGAACGTCGACGGGCTCCACCGGGCTGCCGGATCCACGAACCTGGTCGAAGTGCACGGCGACATGTTCCAGCTCTACTGCACCGACTGCGCCAAATGCTACACCGCCGCCGACCTCCTGCACGATTTCGCGTCGAAACCCGTACTGCCGCCTCTTTGCCAGCAATGCCAGGGAGTGATCCGCCCAAACGTGGTTCTTTTCGAGGAGGCACTCCCTGTCCACGTGGTCCAGGCGCTTGGCCACTTGGCGTTTGTCGATTTCGATGTCGTGGTGGCCGTCGGTACCACCGCCACGTTTCCCTACATTCGCGAGCCCCTGAGCCGGGCCCAGCGGGCCGGACGCCCGATTGTGGAGATCAACCCCACGCGCACCGGCATCTCCAACTGCTTCGACTACCGGATCGAACTGGGAGCGGCCGAGGCTATGGAGCGGATCCGGGAAAGAATGCAGTGAGGGGAAGAGGGCTGCCCTGCCGGGAATCGGGGCATAACCCGGCATGCGCGCTTCCTGGAATCGCGGCGCTGCAGGGAAACGGCTCGGGGGGCTGGCAGGAGGCTCCTTCCGGCTGATCCGGCGAAAGGATTGACAGCCACCCTCTCCCCGGACTACCGTGACTCTGTGTCCTGCAAGACCGCCTCGATTCTCATTCCCCCCACCCCTCAAGGAATCTCCCATGCCGCAGTTTCCGCTTTCGACCTCTACCCTCATGCTTAGCTTCTGCCTTGCCCTGGTTGCCTCTTCGACCGCCCGCCTGGACGCCCAGGAACCGGGCGCAGGAAACCCTCATGTCACCAACGACCAGGACGCGTCGAGAAAGGCGATCATCGAACAGTTCAATCGCATCGGCCTGAACTCCGCACCCGGGGATGCCGCCATGCTGCGGATCCTCGTGGAAAGCTCCAAGGCCAAACGGGGATTGGAAGTGGGTACGGCAACCGGCTATGGGGCGATCCTCATGGGGCTCGGCTTCGAACGGACCGGCGGGAAGTTGACCACCGTGGACATCGACTCCAAGATGGTCAAGGCAGCCAGGGAGAACCTGGCAAAGGTCGGGCTCGACAAGGTGGTCACCGTCGTGGAGGGCGACGCGCTGAAGGTCCTTCCCGAACTGGAAGGCCCGTTCGACTTCGTGTACCTCGATGCCGTCAAAAGCGACTACGTCAAGTACTTCCGGATCCTCGAACCCAAGCTCGCAGCCGGCGCCGTGATCGTGGCGGACAACGTGATCCGTTCGGCCGGATCGATGGGCGAATTCTTCGAGGCGGTCAACAGCTCCCCGAATTACATTTCGACCACGATCCGATCCGACGAGAGCAAACGGGACGGGATGCTGGTAATCTGCAAGGTGAAGTGAGGCAGCCGGCCTGGATCTGCCCGCAACCGGCCGCCATGCTCTCCCAATTGGCCGTCCCCCTTTCCGCTGCGTCGTGCCAGGGGCTTCGGCGGTCGACGTGATCGACGCTCTCCATAGAACCATTCCCGTTACTGCAACCACCTCTGGCCGACGAAACGCGGCGAGAGGTCTGAAATCCCGCAGCATTCGCGGCAATTCCTTCTCGCGAAGTCTCATGTTCACAGACCGCCGGTTGATGCTTCTGGCTGCCGTCACGCTGGCGTGCCTGGTGGCGGCGATCTTCTTTCCAGTACTGAACTATGAGTTCATCGACTACGACGTTCGCGACCAGGTGCTTGAAAACCGCTATATTCGGAGCCTCAACACCCAGAACCTGAAGCACATGGTGACCACGCGGTGCGTAACGAGCTATTACCCCGTTCGCACCCTGAGTTACGCTCTGGACTACCACTTCTGGGGACTCAACGCAGGAGGATTCAAACTTACCAACGGGCTCATTCACCTCGCCAACGTGCTCCTGGTGTATTGGCTTGTCCTTCGCCTTTTTCACAGCCCCACGGCGTCGAACCTCTCCACCGGCATGTGGTGGGAACACTTCGTGGCTGCCTGCTGTGCCGGCATGTTCGCCGTGCATCCGGTGGTCGTCGAACCGGTGGTCTGGGTGGCCGGGCGAGAGGAACTGCTGATGACCCTCGGGGCCCTGGGATGCGTTCATTTCCACCTTTCGGGCATGAGCCTGATCGAACGAGGCGCCCGTCCGTGGCTCGTCGTGGCCTGCCACACGGCCGCGGCCCTGAGCTGTGCGGCTGCCTGTCTGAGCAACGCGGTGGCGGCGGTCATTCCCATGATCGTTGTGGTCTGGGATGTGCTCACGCTCCACCGCCCGAAGCTCCTGAGAATCGTCCGTGCGGGCTTCCCGCTCTGGGTGATCGCCGCAGCGACGATTGCGGTCAAGAAACTGGGGCCGGAGAGCCATCTGGCAGGCAACCAGGCTGGGGTGCTGTCGTTGGACAGGCTGGCTCTTGTCCTGCAGGTCTATTGGCTGAATCTGACGACGGTCTTCCGACCGACCCATCTGGCGCTTCAGTACTCGTTCCCGCAGCCGGGCAGCTCCCTGAGTCCGTATGCAGTATTGGGCGCAGTGGCAGTTGCGATGACCGCCTTCGTCGCATGGCTATGCAGGCGGCAGAAACTGGTTCTCTTCGGATGCCTCTGGTTCCTGCTGGCCCTTGCCCCTACCTCCCAGATGATGCCCCACCACATCGCCAGGGCAGACCGTTTCCTCTACTTGCCGCTGGCCGGTCTGGCCCTGTCACTGGCCAGCGCGCTGAGGCCGCTCGAGACCTCGTTGAAAGGTCGTGTGGTGCCCCTGGTGATCGCCGCCGTTGGCCTGTTGAGCCTCCTGAGCCTGCTGAGCGTCGCGCAGGTTCGCACGTGGCGCGATAGTGCCTCGGTCTGGGCGAATTGCCTGAAGGTTGATCCCCGGAATGCCCTGGCCCACGGCGGGCTGGCCGACAAACTGGCCGAGGCCGGACGGTACGATGAGGCGGTGGAGCACTACCGCATCGCGATAAAGCTCAACCCCAACAGCCTGGAGACGCTGAAGAACTATGCGCTGCTCCTGGCGGTATGCCCCCGCCAGGACCTCCGCGATCCCGATCTGGCCCTGCAACTGGCCGCGCGGGTCCTCGCCGCGGAACTGGAGCGGGAAACATCGGGAGAAACCGTCGATGCGAACCGTTCCCGGAATCTGCAGCTGGAAGTGTATTCGCGAACAGGTGAAAATATCTGGCTCGCCGTCGTCGCCACGTTCAACCGCGACGCCGGC
>CAZLWV010000072.1:10512-36807 GCA_964563135.1 uncultured Planctomycetaceae bacterium | reverse complement strand
CCGGTCCAATCGTAACCCGAAGCGTGAGCGAGGAGGGTAACATCTTGCCTCGCTTACGCTTCGGGTTGCGAAGATGGGACAGCAGTTGGCGAGGTTACGATCAAGGCCCGGCCGGTGCGGGGGACTGACCGGCCTTCGGAGATGCCGGCACGCACGGGTTATACGTACCCCCTCAAGATAGAGGGTATTGTCGAGGCAACGAGGGGTGACTGTGCGGCATTTTCCGTCCGATGCCGTTTCGATCTCCAAAATGTTGCGTTTTGGCGACGGGGCAGATGGCAAAAAGTCCCCATGTTGCCAAAATGCATGCTAGCCTTCTCATGGTGGGCCATTGTGCCCGACGCGAAAGCGTTGTGTTTCCACCACGGCGCTGGCCGCCAGTCCAGGGCAACGGATCGCTCGAACACGGCAAGGCATTGCCGCCGGTCACGAGCGGGGTTCGTGGCCCTGGGAACTGTTGTTGACCGCCAGCGGCGATCCGCGACGAGTGCTCTTTCAACCTGCGGAATTGGGGGCAGCAAAAGGGAATGGCAACTGGCCGGGGAGCCCAAGAACGTTGGAGCCCAGTGGGGCTCGCCCCTTTCCGGCCGACCCAGGACCCCGGCCTTGACGAAGCATTGGCCAGGGCGGGAGTGTGTTTCGTGTTTGCAGGGCTCCCGAGAGGATGCGACGTGTCCTATGATCGGTAGCACAGCGTGAGGACGGCATGCGTCGGCTGACAGCCCAATCTGGTCTGCTCGCTCTGGCGATCGCGCTATGCGCGGCCGGAATGACGGGCTGTGCCAACTACCGCTTTCCGCAAATCGATCCGACGGGCGAACGTTTCTTTGTGACCGCCCCCGCGGACGGGCGGGCCAATTTCCGCCAGGTGCCATCCACAGACCGGCAGCCGCAGCGGGTGGAACTCATCGTGTGCCCGCGGGCGACGGTTGCGCCGGTGGGGAGCGAGGTGATTCTACTGGCCGGTGTGCGGGGGCCGGACCAGTATCTGCGAACCAACGAGCGGGTGGAGTGGATGATCGACCCAGGGAGCGTCGGGCAGTTTGTCGATCTGGACAAGGGCTCGTGGACCGATCCGCTGGTGGGCGATTTCACCAGGGCTCAGAAGATCGACAACTACTACGCTGTCAATTCGACATCGCGGCGATTGCTGCGACTGACCCGCGGCACCCCTGATGCGACCGATGATGTGGAGGTGCTCAAGGGGCAGGCCTGGGTCACGTTGACCTCGGCCCACGAGGGAACCAGCGATGTGACCGTTTTCTGCCCCGGCGTCACTCCGTGGGAAGTGCGGACAGAAGCCTGCCGGGTGCATTGGGTTGATGCCCAGTGGACGTTCCCTTCGATCGCCACAGCGCAGTCGGGGGGAAGGCAATTGCTGACGACGACCGTCAATCGCCAGACCGACGGCGTGCCTCGCAGCGGCTGGCTGGTGCGGTACGAGATCGTTGACGGCCCGCCAGCCGGGTTTGCCCCCGATGGAGCCCAGACGGTTGAGATTCCCACCGACGCGCAGGGGAAAGCGGCCGTCGAACTCTTCCAGCGACAACCCCAGGCGGGGACGAACAAGATCTCGATCCAGGTCATTCGGCCCGAAGGGCTGGGGTGCCCTGACCAGCGGGTTGTTGTGGGACGGACGTGCCTGGCGCAGACCTGGTCGGCAGCGGACCTGGGTGTTCGAATAACCGGTCCGAGCGCGGGCAGCATCGGTTCGAATCTTGCATTTCGCATCGAGGTCAGCAATCCCGGAGACCTGGCCGCCGAGGGGGTATCGCTGACGGTGCCGTTGCCCCCCGGGCTGAGCTATGGGAGCGCGTCGCCGGCTGCCGAGGCCACATCGGGTACGCTCCGCTGGAGCATACCGCGTCTGGGTGCGGGGGAAGTCAATTCGATCGCCCTGGAACTGCGAGCGGAAAGGGTCGGGAGATACGAATTGTGTCCCGATGCGGCAACCGCAAGCGGACTGAGGTCTCGCAGTTGCGCACAGTTGACGATCGAGGCGGCCCAGTTGAGCCTGGAGATCCTGGGACCGACGCAGGCGGTGGTGGGCGATACCGTGACGCATCGGATCGTGGTAGGCAACAAGAGCCAGGTACCAGCAACCGCCCTGGTTTTGACCGACGTACGGGATCGCGGCCTGGAACACGCCATCGCGAAGCAGGAGATCTGGAAGTCTCTGGGCACCCTGGCGGCGATGCAATACCAGGAGGTGACGATCACGTTCCGCGTGCGGGAAGCGGGGCAGCAGTGCCACACGGTGCAGGTGACGGGAGCGGGGGGCCTTCAGGCCAGCCGCCGCGCATGCATCGAAGTCCGCCAGCCGGCCGCCGGCCAACCGGCCCCTTCGCCTTCGCCGCCGCCCCAGCCCGAATCGCCGTGGGCACAGCCGGGGACGGTCCCCAGTCCTCAGCCGAAAATACCGCCCGAGATGCCTCCGGCGGCGCCGATTGCTCCGCGCTTTGAGATCAAGCCGTACTTTGCGGTGGCGGCCGGCGGCGACCGACTCAATCTGGTCGACAGGGCGACGGTCGGCGACAGGATTCTCCTGATCCTGGACGTGTCGAGCGCCGAGCAGAAAGCCCTCAGCGGATTGACCGTTTCGATCGACATGGACCGGTCCTTCAAGCCCGTGCAGGCGACGGAGGGCTCACGCCGCGAGGGGACGAAGTTTGTCTGGGAAGGCCAGGCGGTGGAGGCGAATTCGGTGGGCCGCTTTGCCGTGGAATGCCTGTGCCAGGAAGCCGTGCTGGCGGCCCGTTTCGGCGCCGCCGCAGGGGATGCCAGCGGCCAACAGCAGAGCAAAGAAACATTCATCCCGGTTCAGCCGGCCGCAGAGCAACCCGGCCCCGGGCTCGAAGTCCAGATCAATACGACTATTAAACCCGTTCGCCAGGGCAAGACTTTCACCTACCACGTTCGGATAACGAATGTGGGTATTGTCGAAGACCGCAACGTCAGGCTGCAGGTTGTGTTTCCGCCCGGCCTGATACCTTACAGTTGGGGAACCGTTCCTTCACCTCGCGAGATTCCCGACAACGTGGTGATCTTCGATCCGGTTCCCTCCTTGCGAGTCAAGGACAAGATCGACTATACCATCAAAGTGAATGCCAAGGAGATTGGACAGCAGTATCCGGTTCGAGCCTACGTTGTGAGCCAGGCCAATCCGGCCGGTGTTTCTGCCGAGGATTATGTGGATGTTGCTTCCTTGCCGTGATCCGCACCGGCCAGTCCGGGAAGCGGAGCGAGGGCGAACGGTGGAGCGGTTGTCGAGTTCAAACCGTTCCGCCGGCCGGGAACGACCGTCTGGATCGGCTGTGAGCGTGGTTGCTTAACGCGGTGTTCACGGGCGTGGGGCTCGAGACTGTCGCTTCCTGGAATGACCGCAGGGCCTTGGAGTTCAGATGCCACGCTTTGTCGTTCTTCAACACGATCAGCCGGACCGGCTTCACTGGGACTTCATGCTCGACCAGGGCGAGTCGCTCGCCACGTGGGCCCTGCCGATGCCGCCGGCCTACGAGCATGTGCTGCCCGCCCGCGTTTTGGTCGATCACCGGCGGGACTATCTCCAGTATGAAGGACCCGTTTCGCAGGGCCGAGGAACGGTCGTGAGGTGGGACGAAGGCCAGTTCGAGTGGATCGAACGGACCGCCGACCGGATCGTGGTCGATGTTGTGGGCCAGAAGATCGACGGCCGTGTGCAGATCGAGAAGTCCGACGCGGAGGTCGACGGTTTTCGCTGGTTCCTGGCGGCTCGGTAATGGATGCGGCGATGGAGGCATTGCCGCCGGGGGCGTGGTGAACCGCTGCAGCGTGCCGGCGCAGGCGGCCGTCAAGCCGGCCGCCGCCGACCTGCCGTCGGAACTACTTCCCGGGCGGCGAAGTCGCGGGTTTCGCGGTGGTACCGCCCAGATAGATCTCGTGGTCCGTCAATTCCAGGGTGTCGATGATGACGACCTTGTTGCCTTGGACGACCGGTTCGATGTGGATGAGCGCCACGGGGGCTCCCTCGGCTGGCTGCCACTGGACCAGAAACCCTTGCTGATTGCCCAGGTTGCCGATCTGGTCGAGCACACCGGCCAAAGGAAGCGGCAGGTTGCCGGCGCGAGCGCTGCGGACGCGCAGGGCCACGACGCCTGGTTGCGCGAGGTAGGCATCGATTGCGACCGACAACACGGTCTGGAGGCTCCCTCGCTGAGTCCGGAAGGCCAATTGCAGTTGGCCCGGTGCGATGACGACGCGGGGATCTGCAACTGCCGCGGGCAGTGCGCCGGCGTGGTTCTCCTTGAGATCGACCGCCAGCCAACCGTTGATCTCTTCCTCAGTGAACAGCGCCTCCCAGCGGCCCGATTTGCGGACATCGCTGACCAGGAGGGTCGACTTCTGGAGCATGGTGTCGCTGGCCTTGCGCTGCTCGGCGGGGTCTGCCTGGAGCGCCCGGGTGTAGAATTCGGGTACCGTCTGGGAAGCTCGCCACGCCACCAGGAGCAGGATGGCTGCCAGCGCCAGGAGCGAAGCGGCCGCGATGCCAGAGATGATCAAGAACTTCTTCACACCCTGCACTCCTTGTCCGACAGGCGGGATGCCCTTGACCTGGTCGGCCTGTCTTACAATCGCTATGCCTCTTGCGGGGGATTCTCTGTGGGCGTCACGGAGAGATCGGGGTCGATCGTAGGGCTCCGAAAGGGGCCTGTCAATGCGGATCGGAACGCTTAACTTTTTTGCGGGAAAGACTTAGAATCGGTTGGGCAAGATACTGAAGGAGCTGAAACATGGCCGGATCCAACCACCAGGCGTCGCGAGGGTTTACCCTCCTGGAGATGCTGGTGATCCTCGCGATCATTGGCATCCTGGTGGCCCTGCTCCTTCCCGCCGTGCAGGCGGTTCGCGAGAGGGGGCGGCGGATGCAGTGCCAGAACAACCTGAAACAACTGGGACTTGCCATCCAGGAGTACCAGTCGGTACAGTCGGCGTTTCCCCCTTCCTCCACACAGGTTCCCTTCCGGCACAGTTGGGTGCCTTTCCTGTTCTCCTACCTGGAGTGGGAGTCGCTGGCCGAGCAGTATGAATGGAACGCAAACTGGGACGATCCCGCCAATCAGAAGTCCGTGAACGTCGAGATCGTAACGCTGGTTTGTCCGTCTTCGCCCGACCCGAATCGGAGGGACCAGATTGGCGGCGGCAAGTCGGCAGCAGTCAGCGACTACGCCCCACCCGCTCGAGTAGCCCCGGTGCTCGTCGACCTGGGCTACGCGGAGCCGATGCACGATCGTCGGGGAATGCTCACGACCGGGGAGAGGATCCGCGACATCAACGTGGAAGACGGGATGAGCAACACGCTGGCGGTGATCGAGACGGCGGGGCGGCCGGCATTTCAAACGCGGTTCGGACTGGCTCCGGCGGAGAGCAGTCCGGGCGGAGGCAGCCCGGACGTGGTTGGCGGACGAGTTGCCGGAGCGGCATGGGCCGACGACCGGAACGAAGTAACGGTTCACGGGTTTACCTGGGATGGGCTGAGTGCTCCGGGGCCCTGCCCGATGAACTGCACGAACAACGACGAGGCTTTCGGCTTCCATCCCGGCGGCATCAACACGGTGTTTGGGGATGGCGGCGTGCGGTTTCTCAGCGAGACGACTGCGATCGAGGTCTTTGCCAAACTGTCGACCTGTAACGGCCGAGAAATCGTGGACCAGGCGACGTTCTGAAGCAGCCGGGCCTCGACAGAAGCGAAACGGCTCCGATGGTTGAGCGGATGCGGGACCATGTCCAGACTCCGGTGAGCTGGGCTGCATCTGTCGCCTCCACCTTTTGGGAGATTCACATGACGCGACTGGCATGGGTGTTGGGTGTTGTGGGCTGCGTTTTCGCGTCGGCGGTGCGGGGGGCGGAGCCTGCAGGCGACGCGGGGCAGGCCAGATCGGTTCAGAAGTGGATCGCGCTGGTCGCTTCGTCCGATCCGGCGGTGCGGCTCGAGGCCATCACGGCCCTGGGCGAGCGTGGAAAGGAGGCGGCCGAGGCGGTCGATGCGCTGCTCAAACAGCTCGACGCCGAGGATCCAGCCGCCCGTGGAGCGGCTGCGACGGCCCTGGGCAAGATCGGTGCGGAAGGCGAGAAGGTGGTGCCGATCCTGATCCGGCATTTCTCGGACTCGGGAGTGGTGGAGAGGTTCGAGCCGCGCTACGAAGCGATTCCCCTGTTTGCCGTGTATGGCACAAGTGTTGCCGGCTTTGGGCCGGTGGCGTTGGATCCGCTCATCAAGGCCCTGGACAGCGACAGCCACCAGATCTATCTGGCGGCAGCCATCGGCCTGGAGGCTGCGGGCCCGCCGGCAGCCAAGGCGATGCCCAAGATTCTCCAGATGCTTGCCAGCACCGACACCGGTCGCCGCACTGCGGCGGCAGGGATGATTCGCGGGATAGGTCCCACGGCGGCCGAGGCTGTGCCGGCGCTCGTCAGGCTGCTTGCCGACGACAATTTTCACACCCAGTACTGGATGTGTCGGGCCCTGGGGGCCATTGGCCCGGCCTCGGCACCGGCGACGGACAAACTGGTCGATCTGCTGGCCCACGGCACCGTGTCGGTCCGCCGCAATGCGGCCGCGGCGCTCGGCAATATCGGACCGGGGATCGGCGCGGAAGCTGCCGCCGCGCTCATCCGTGCGGTCGACAAGGAGGTTACCGCCCCGGTGCGCGAGGAGGCGGTCGTCGCCCTGGGCAAACTCAAGCCGTTTGCCGGCGACAGCGTTCCGGCCCTGCAGAAGGCCCTGGAGGATCCGGAGTTTCCCGTTCCGGCCCATGCCGCCCGTTCGCTATGGCTGCTCACCGGGGATGCCGGCGTGGCGATTCCGGTGCTCACCAAGGCGATGGACGATCTGACGTACTATCAGCACGCGGTGGAGGTGCTGGCGGAGATGGGCCCGGAGGCGGCCCCCGCGGTGGATCGCCTGATTGAAGCCCTGGACGAGCGGGACCCGGATGACCGGGTCGCCGCGGCCCTGGCCCTGGCTCACATTGGCGCCGCGGCGGCCAAGGCGAAGCCGGCCCTGGAGAAGCTCCTCGGCGACGAGGAACCGCGTGTGCAGGCGGCCGCCAAGACGGCTCTGGCGGCGCTGTCGAGCAAGTAGTCATCCGGGCGCCGGACTGGCCCGCATCAGGTCTCCTGCTGCCGCCCGCCGGAGGCGACCTGGCCGGAGTCCGGCCGGCGGGGGGCGGTTCCTACTTGCCGCAGTAGTCGATCGCCCGTGCAATCTCGCTCTTCAGGTCGGGACGCCGGACGATCCGGTCGACAAACCCGTGTTCCAGAAGGAACTCGCTGGTCTGGAAGCCTTTGGGCAACTCGATATGGATGGTGGCCTTGATGGTGCGCGGGCCGGCAAAGCCGATGAGGGCCTTCGGTTCGGCGAATACGAGGTCCCCGAGCGAGGCGAAACTGGCGGCCACGCCTCCCATGGTCGGGTTGGTGAGCACGGAGATGAAGAGCCCTCCCGCCTGGTCGTATCGTGCAAGAGCGGCGGAGACCTTGGCCATCTGCATGAGCGAAAGGACGCCTTCATGCATGCGGGCGCCGCCGCCGGAGCCGGAGATGATGATCAGGGGGAGACGCTGCTCGGTTGCCCGTTCGACCAGCCGGGTGAGCTTCTCGCCCACGACGGATCCCATGCTTCCCATGATGAAGGAGGAGTCGGTGACACCGAACGCGACTCGCCGAGCCCGGATCATGCCGGTTCCGACGATGGCCGCGTCCTTGAGTCCCGTGCGGGCCTGTTCGTCCTTGAGCCGTTCGGCGTAAGCCTTTTTGTCGAAGAACTCCAGCGGATCGATCGGCTCAAGGTCCGTGTCCCACTCCTCGAACGTTCCTTCGTCGAGGACCTGGTCGATGCGCTGCCGGGCCGAGACATACCAGTGATAGTCGCACTCGGGGCACACGCCCTGGCGGCGTTCGGCCTCCTTGCGGAAGATCGTTTCCTGGCAACCCGGGCAGCGGCGCCACAGCCCTTCGGGCACGCCTCGCTTGGGGCGGCGAATCATGCTGTTCCAAGTGCCTTTGTCTGAAACTCCGTTTTCACTTCGGCCATCGGAAGCCATGCTGCACTCCTCAAAGGACAACGGGAACGGTCCTGCCGCTCTCCGAAGACTGTTGGTGGTTGGTTGTGGGCTGTTTCGAAATCGCTGCCGGATCGATCGGCGGGCCCGTGCGGTCACTCCGAAAGGGGCGATCCCGGCGGCTGCAGGACAGGCTCGCAGAACCGCTGCGACGCGGCTGCTCGTGGGCGGGCGGCCCGTCAATCTGCGGCAATCGCCGGAGACGACGCCTCCACGGGGGCGAGGGAAAGAAGCTCCCAGTTGCCGTGGTCCTGCACCGCCTGCCAGAGGTCGCCGAGGGATCCGTGCGTGAAGTAGCGCCGCACCAGGCTGGCCAACGGCTCCGGAATGACCAGTCCGACCATACCCTCCTTATGTCGTTTGAGCAGCTTTGCCATGGCGAGACGCACACGGTCGTCGGCCGCGTCGAGTGTCTCGCCCTGGGGCGGGCAGACGCACTCCGGCGTGTCCTGCCACTGGCGGTAGACTCGGGGCTGCTTGCGGCGGATTTCGTCGATGGCCATGCCCTGCCACAGCCCAAGATCGAGATTCCGCAGCCGATCGATTCTCTTGCACTTCAGATCCAGAGCCTCGGCCAGCGCCTCGGCGGTTTGCAGGGCCGGTTCGCTCTCCGATGCATAGATCGCGTCGAGCCCCAAGGAACACAACTCCTCGATCAGTCGCCGGACTTCCGCGTTCCCTTCTGCATTGAGGGGAACGTCAAGAGTGCCCTGAACCAGTTTCTGATCCACATAATCCGTTGATCCCGGACGGATCAATACGATTTGCGTCGTCATCGATTTTCTTTACAACCGTGCAGCGGATGAATTGACTCAATTCTCCGACATGCGCAAGTCGCCTCCCGATAGAGCCAGCCTTCGCAGTTGCTGCATCCGTGTGCCGTAATCGGCATGGCCCAAGAGGGCGGTGCCTGTGACAAACAAGTTGGCGCCGGCCTGGGCACATCTTTCGATGGTCTGGGGATTCACGCCCCCGTCCACCGAAATCAACAGGTGATCTCCTGCGATCGAGCGCAGACGCCGCATCTTGTCGAGGGCCACGGCCTGAAACTCCTGGCCCCCAAAGCCGGGCATCACGCTCATGGTAAGAACGAGGTCGCAGGCATCCAGGTAGGGCTCGATCCTGTCCACCGAAGTGGGAGGATTGAGCGACAGGCCTGAGCCCGCTCCCAACGAACGAATTTCCTCCAGAAGCGGAGCCGGATCGTCGACTGCCTCGATGTGGATCGTCAGCAGGTCCGCCCCGGCTTCGCGAAACGCCCTCAAGTACCGCCCCGGCTCGGCAATCATCAGATGCACGTCGAGCGGCAGTACCGTCGAACGGCGGATGGCCTTGATTACCGGCAAGCCGAAACTCAGATTGGGGACGAAATGGCCGTCCATGATATCGAGGTGCAGGACCTGGGCACCGGCCAGTTCGAGCCGCCTGATCTCGCTTCCCAGGTTGGCGAAATCCGCCGCCAGCAGAGAAGGCGCAATCAACGGCGTCGAATCAAGCAATCGAGTTGCCACGCTGGAAGCGATCATACGGCAAGCCTGCCCACCGACGATTCTGAGAGAACAGCGGGCCGGTCTGCGACGGATACCACGAGGCCGACGGCCTTCTCGAGCACATGGATGTCCCGCCAACAGTTACGCCCTAATTCAAGGTTACCTTGCCGCAAGGGAGGTTTCCCAATGGCGACAAGCTGAGCGTCCATTCTATCAACCGTCGCCAGGTGCGTCTGCGCTCGAATGCCTGTCGCGCATAAATCGTTTTACGGCAATCCGTTAGGTAACAAAATCATGCGCAGTCCTGCGTCTGGCGAGTTGCGTGATACCCCCCATGAAGTATATGTTCCTTGTCCGGTCCGGCAGCGATATCCAGGCGAGTCTCACTCGCTGTCGGGCAGGTCTTTGAGTGTGTCGAGGCCGAACAGCTCGAGGAATCTCTCCGAGGTTCTGTAGAGCACCTGCCGGTCTCCGGTCCGCTCCACCTCCAGCAACTGCCGCCGTACCAACTGGGTGAGGAGGTGGCCGCTTGGGGTGCCGCGGAGTTGGGTGACCTGCTCGGAGCTGAGGGGCTGCCGATAGGCGACGATGGCCAGCGTGTCGATGGCGGCCTGAGACAGGCGGGCTTCGCGGATCTTGCCGTAGAACTTGTTGCGAACCGGGTGGAAAGCTCGCCGCAGCGTCATCCGGTATCCGTCTCCGTCGCCGGCGATCTTGTAGGGGCAGCCGTTGGACCGGTAGCGTGCATTCAACTCTTCGACGGCCTTTGCCACATCGCCGGGAGTGACGCCGCGCATCAGTTCGGCCGCTTTGGCGGCTTCGAGAGGCCGATTGTCGATGCTGCCGACAAACAGCAAGGCCTCCACAACCGACATGGGCGAGACGGGAACCCCGTTGGCCTGGCTGTCTTCGGGAGGCTGAGGTTCAGGTTCTGAGGGCAAGCCGGGATCGGCCTGATCCACCCGTTCGGCGGCCATCGGGTCGTTTGCCTCCACCGGAGCGGGCGGAGGCTCGCTGCCGCGACCGCCGGCGGCACTCCCCATCGCCTGGGCGTAGGCCTCGGTCAGCTCCTGGAGGGAGATGCCCTTGGGTTCGTGAAACTCGGCGGAAGAGGAATCGGCCATGGAGAGCACTATAGAATGGCGGCGGCAATCGCCACAAGGGCGGTTGTCACAACCCCGCCACGAACGCCTCAGCCGGCAGGGAGCCGCCGTGACAATTGGGGGCCTGCTGCTGTGTGGCTGCCGTCTGTGGCCGGTCCGCCGCAACGGCCATGTCTGGGGCCTCGCTCCGGACGCCCCCGGGCTGTGACGGCTAGCGTCGCCGCATGGCTTGCTGAATCTCGCGTCGCGCCTCATTTTTGCGGAGGGTCTCGCGTTTGTCTTGTTTCTGTTTGCCTCGACAGAGGCCGAGGAGGACCTTGGCCTTTCCCTCCTTGAAATACAGTTTGAGCGGAATCAGCGTCATTCCCCCCTGGAGAGCCGGCGCGGCGAATTTTGCGATTTCCTGTTTGTGGAGAAGGAGTTTTCGCGCCCGTTTGGGCTCGTGATTGAACCGATTGGCTTCGAGGTATTCCTGGATATCGCAGCCCAGGAGCCAGACTTCCCCGTCGCGCAGGCGAGCGTAGGATTCTTCGAGGGAGGCCTTTCCCGAGCGCAGGCTCTTCACCTCGCTTCCGACCAGCATGATCCCGCACTCGAGCGTGTCGAGAACGACATAGTCGTGGCGGGCCTTGCGGTTCTGGGCCACCACCCGTTCATTGGGGTCGGCAGAGGACTTTTTCTTTTTGTTTCCTTTTTGTGCCATTGGAGGGGAGGCTTTCGGGGCGGGTGACACGCGGTCATTTGCTCTTTTCGAGGAGGACCTGCTCGCTATAATGCTCGCTCGACCGAGGACCGCGTAGAGCCGGCAACCCTCATCGATCATCCAGTCCACCCCTCCCTTTTACCCGCTGCTGCCCCCAAACTCAAGTTGCCCACCGAGTCATGCTGCCCGAATCCTGCCAGAACAGCGCGTTGCTTGAGGCCTATCTGCTCGGCCAGATCGAGCTGGAGCGGTGCGTGACGCTGCAGCGGAAGCTGGTCGCGGAGGCGGCCTCGTGGGGCGAGGGGCGGATCAGCGTGCTTCTCTGCGAACACCCTCAGATGATCACCGTGGGACGCTCCGGATCGCCGGCGCATGTCCAGTACGACTCCGGCCCGATCCGCAGCGGAAACATCGAGGTGCGGTGGGTGAAACGCGGCGGAGGTTGCCTCGTGCACGGTCCGGGGCAGTTGGCTGTCTATCCCATTGTTCCGCTGGCCGACCGCAGGTGGACGGTGGGGCAGTACGTGGCCAGGTTCGAGACGGCGATCGGCCGGGCCCTGGAAGCCCTGAAGATCCGGTCGGAGATTCGCCCATCGGGCAGGGGGCTCTGGGGACGCACGGGCCAGCTTGTGGCGTTTGGGATCTCCGTGTCGAACTGGGTGGCCTTTCACGGGGCCCACATCAATGTCTGCCCGTCGCTGGGCATCAGCCGGCTGGTCGATTGCGACCCGATGGGCGACTGGCGGGTCGGCACCCTGGTAGCCGAACGGGGCCAACCGGTTAAAATGACAGGAGTGCGTGCGGAAGTCGTACGCCAACTGGCGGACGTGTTCGAGTGCGACCGCTTCCACCTCCACACCGGCCATCCGTGGCTGCGGCGACCTCAGGCCCTGGTGCATTGAGGCCGCCGTGTTTGTGCCCGGCGTATTCATTGTCCTGCTGCCTGAGTTTCTGCGCATGTCCAGTTCCCCCACCCACAAACCGGTCCAGGACTGCCCGCAGGGGCTCCCGAGGTCGGGTGATACGCCGACCGGCGGCAAGTCCCGCGGCCGATGTGTTCCGCAGCCCGAGGTCGTATCGACCGGCGGCAGCAGCCAGATCGGTTCGCGGAATCTGCCTCGGTGGCTGAAGCGGCGGATCCCGAAGGGAAACGCCAACCATTTCACCGCGCGGCTGATCGACCAGCTGCACCTGGAAACGGTTTGCGACCACGCCCGCTGCCCGAACCGGATGGAGTGCTACGCGCAGAAGGCGGCCACGTTCATGATCCTGGGGGACGTCTGCACCCGCCGCTGTGGTTTCTGCCACGTGAGCAAGGGGAAGACACGGCCGGTGGACCCCAGCGAACCGGAGCGGCTGGCGGAGGCGGCGGTGCGACTGGGCTTGCGCCACGTGGTGATCACGTGTGTCACTCGCGATGATCTCAGCGACGGCGGCGCAAGCCACTTCGTGCGCTGTATCGAGGCCGTCCGGCGGCGCGCTGGTGCCACGGTCGAGGTGCTGCCTTCCGATTTCCATGGAAATGGGGCAGCGGTGGACTCGGTTGTGGATGCCGGGCCCGAGGTGTACAACCACAACACCGAAACCGTGCCGCGCCTGTATCCAAGTGTGCGGGGACGCAAGTCGGACTACCGGTGGACTCTGGAGATGTTTCGCCGGATCAAGGCCCGCAGTCCACGGATCCGCACGAAGTCGGGCCTGATGTTGGGGCTCGGGGAAACGACGGAGGAAGTGCTCGACACCCTGGCCGACCTGCACGATGCGGGCTGCGAAATGTTGACGATGGGCCAGTACCTTCAGCCCTCGCCCCAGCAACTGCCGGTCGTTCGCTATCTTCCGCCTGAGGAGTTCGACTGGCTCGGCGATGCAGCCCGGCGGATGGGGTTCCGGGCGGTTGCCTCCGGTTCGTTTGTGCGGTCGAGCTATCACGCCGGCGATATGGTCCGCCTGGAGGCGACAGGGGCCGATGGCAAGGATTGAGCTGCGATTGCCCGAGTTGGAGATGGGGGACCAGGCGGTTCGGCTCACGGTATGGCTGGCCGCTCGCGGAAGCCGGGTGGAAAAGGGCGAGCCGATCCTCGAAGTGACCGCCGGCGCCGTCACGGTCGACCTGCCTGCTCCTGCAAGCGGGCTGCTCGTGGAAAGGCTCGCAGCCGAAGACGACCTGATCGCCACGGGCGACCCGATCGCCGTGATCGAGACGGAGGGGCAGGCATAGGATGGAACCCTGACGTTGCACAGAAGCCTCCTGCGGGCATGGACAGGCACCAGCGGCAATACCCGTTGTTGGCTCCAAGAACCGATCCCGCGACTCCCGGCAGGAGTCTTTATCCGCGAAAGGCCTCCCTGGCGGCCCTGGGGTTGGCATGGAGTTTTTACCCTTTACCACGTTTGCCAGCAAGAGTCTCCCGCGATGCCAGCCAAATCCCAAGTCGCCTTGATCCTGCTGCGTGAGCCGCAGGTGGAGTTCTCCGACGAGTTGAACAGGGTCCTTGAGGCGCAGGGGGCGGAGTACCGGCCCGTCGGGCTGAAACAGAACGACAACACC
Organism: uncultured Planctomycetaceae bacterium; assembly: GCA_964563135.1. GTDB lineage: Bacteria > Planctomycetota > Planctomycetia > Pirellulales > Thermoguttaceae > JAAYAY01. Next base: position 22,864 of record CAZLWV010000072.1, on the reverse strand, counting down.
CTTTCGTTCCATCTGGGCGAGGACAAGGTGGTGGTTTCACGGATCGACGGTGCCGTGCCCTGGGGCGACCTCCAGGGACCGTGCGATGCGGCCTGGTACTGGACGGAGGCCGCTCAGGTGTTGCGGTTTCACAGGGGGCATATTCTGGTGGTGGTCGTGCCGGGCACGCCCGATCGGAAAGCGGCAGCGATCAAGTTGACCAAGGTCGCCGCGGCACTCCTGGCGTCAAGCCGGGCACTGGGCGTCTTCTGGGGGAGCAGCGGAAGTGTTCATGCCCCGAAACCTTTCCAGGATACGGCCGCCGCGATCGGGCCCGAGCGGCTGCCGGTGGAGATCTGGATCGGATTCGGGCTCGTTTCCGATGAGGGGCAGACCCACTCGGTCTACACCTCCGGCCTGGAAAGCTTTGGCATGCAGGAAATGGAGATCCACCGCAGCCAGCGGGATCCGCAGTTCCTCTACGAACGTCTCTTCGACGTGGTGCATTACGTGCTGCGGAAGGATGTCATACTCCACGACGGCGAAACGATCGGGATCACCGACTCGGAACGAATCGCCATCCAGCAGGCACATTCGGTCTGCGACGGAGTCACCCCTGTGCTGCAGCTCGATATGTGAGGGATCGCGGCCCGGACTGAGGGCATCGGAACGCTAGACGGTGCCCAACGCCGACCGGCAGATGGTCGTCACCTTGCCCCACGCCTGGCCGACGGCCTTTTCGACCGCTTCGATCGCATCGAAGAGCTGGCGGGGAGTCATGCCGTTGCGGGGTCCGAGGCCTGCGGGAACGTTCTGCGATTCGTCCCAGAGCTGGCGCCAGGTGATCTGGTTGTTCAGGTGCCAGGCGGCGACCTGGGCCACCTGGTGGTCGATATCGCCTCGGCCCATCATGGCGCAGATTTCATAGACGCCTTTGATGTTGGTGACCTTGTCCAGAGGCCGGACCTCGTAGTGGTGTCGCGGATTGGGCCCGGGACGATCATGCTCGAGGCATACGCTTCGAAGCTGCAGGATCACAGCCCGCCCGGGGATGAAGCAGAAGCTGTTGGCCTCGGAGTTGTCTGCATAGGGGCAGCCGATGCCCAGTTTCTGCGGATCCTCCGGGGGCGGCAGGTCGTCGCCTTCGGGAGGAGGTTCGTCTCCTTCGGGGGGCGGCAACTCGTCTTCGATCATGATCGGTTCATCCTGCCCGTCCGTGATCGTCAAGGTTACCGGCACGGCGGCCAGTGCGCCCGGCATGACCACGTTCAATGGCTGCCCGGTCTTGTTCGTGATGCGGAAGCGGCAGAGGCTGGCTCCCTCCGCCGTGACGCGGACTTCCAGTTTTCCGGCGTCGATCCCGTCGAAGAAACGAATGGTCTCAGCCTGGGGATCATGTTTCTCAACCCCTGAGATGTGCTGGTCGACCTTCAGGTTTCCGGCGACCGCTCCCGGCGCGACAATCAGGGCAAGTGCGAGACCTGCCAACGCCAAACCACCCGTGCGCAACATCGCTCGATCCCCCTGGCTGAGAAAGTGGAAAAAACACCCCTGCGAATCCTGTTCCTGCGGAGCGCTGGCCGAATGCTGCGCCAGGACAAGCTGGCGGGCTTTTCGATGGGGACGCGGGCTTCCGGGCGATGGGAAGAACTCGGTTTTGCGAGTCCTTGTCTCCCTTGTGCCTCAGGGTGTCCTGCCCAGTTTCGCCGACCTGTTGTGACGCGGTTTCCAACCTGCGGAGATGCGTTGAGAGCCACCAGCCATGCCACCGTTGGTGCACGTCGTTGCACCGCGCCTGCGCTGCGGCGTCGGGGTCTCACTGCACCTGGTGGTTAGAATACGCTTCCGACAGTATTTTGCCAAGCGCAATGCGGGCAGTATGCGGGAATAGCACACTACCAGAAAGAGGGGTGGTGCGAAGGGCGTCAAACGCGGCTCTTTCCGAAAAAGGGCGATTTCCGCGGGGATAGCCCCCACTCCCGGTGGCAGGCAGTGCTGCCGAAACCTGCCCTCAACTGAAGAACTCGTCGTGTCTCATCACTCCCGATTCGTCCTCGACTTCGGCGTGAGTCTGCCATCGCCAGCGGCGGGAGGCGCGTTTCTGTTCCCGGCGGACTGCGGTGCGCTGTTCGACCTTGAGACCGAGCAGTCCTCGAACCCGATCCCAGAGTCGCGGCTTGAGCTCATACTCCACTTCCACCGTTTCGGGAGGTTTCTCGGGTTCGAGATAGACTTTGCGCATCGAAGTCTTGACCCCGAAATCGCCCCCGCACAGACTGCAGGGGACCTGATTTTTCGGGGGTTTCACAGCATGGCCACAGGATTTACACAGGTGGCGGTACTCCCAGGGACCGTAGCCGTAATGCTTCTCAGACATGCCGCATGTCTCGAACGAGAATGGTCAAACACGACGCGACGAGGTTGAACGACCGGTCAGCAAATCGTTGACGCTCACCCCCCAGAATAGTCATGAGCGGTAGCCGGGAGATGAGGAGGAATTCCCATCAGCTTCAGTATACCCAGAGTCCGCAATCGGACCAAGTCCCACGGCAGGCCCGTCAAAGAGCCCCCAGGAGGATCGCCTTGCGGGTGACAGGCAGATCTCTGGAGCCTAGATTTTGGTATCGGTTCGGTCATGGGACACAGCAGGACCGCCGGTCGGAAGGTGGCGGGTGCGGGTTGGGTCGGAAGATCGATGCCCGGCGCTGGCGCATGCCGGTCGCCCTTCCGCCGCCTGCCGACCTTTCCGGCCACGTCGCCAGGTTGAAGGGCTGCCGTGCCTGGTGGTCGGGCAGGCGATCCCGGTTGACGGGGGCCGGCCGAGCGGGCGTTCTGTCGTGTGGAAAGTCGGCTCTCCTCGTTGGGACAGCGAGTTGACGCATGGGCAAATCACCGCCAGAGAAGATGGATGCGGCGCCGGCCGGCATGCCGGGGCGATGGCTGGTTGCGGCGCTCTGCCTGGCACTGGTCCTGCGGTTGGGTGCCGCGTTCTACTGGCAGGCACGGGTGGCAGGCGAGGGATTTCACTTCGGCGACAGCGAAGGCTATTGGGAATTGGCTCGAAGCGTCGCCCGCGGCGGGCCCTATGAGTTCGGCCAGGGGGGAGACCGGGTCTTCCGTACGCCCGGCTATCCGGTTCTGCTCGCCCCGCTGTTTCTTGTCTTCGGCGACGATCCGCCCCTGCTGGTCGCAAGGGTGCAGTCGGCCGTGTTCGGGACCGTGGCGGTTCTGGGTGTATGGCTGCTTGCCCAGCGGCTATTCGGGACGGCCGCGGCCCACCTGGCCGCCGTGGCGGCGGCCGTCTATCCGGGGCTGATCGTCCTGAGCGTGGTGGTCCTCAGCGAGGCGGCGTTCTGCGCGCTGGTTCCTTTTCAACTCCTGCTCTGGACACTTGCGTGGCAGGCAGACTCGCGCCGCCGCAGTCTGCTGGTGGGCGTTTCGACAGGCCTGTTGGCAGCCGCGATCACCCTGATCCGTCCGAGCTGGCTGCTGTTTGTTCCGTTTGCCGCCGTGGCGGGGCTGGTGTGCAATCGCCGCAGAGGCCGTCACGCCGCAATCGCTGCGGCCGTCATGGCAGGCCTGATCGCGGGGATGACGCCGTGGTGGATCCGCAACGCCCGGGTTACCGGACATTTTGTTCCCACAACCTTGCAGGTGGGAGCCAGTCTCTACGACGGTCTGAACCCTCGAGCGACCGGAGCGAGTGACATGTCCTACGTGCCTGCCTTCAGGGGGGCCGAGCGGCGGGCCGAGGCGGCGGGCATGGTTGACGAACACGACAGTTTCGAGTATCGATTGGATCGGCGAATGCGCAAGGCGGCGTCGGACTGGGCCGGACAGCACCCGCTGGAGGCGGCGCGTCTGGCGACAGTCAAGTTCGTGCGGATCTGGAATATCTGGCCGAACGAGCGGGCCTTTTCCCGTCCGGTGGTCCGGATGGCCGTTGCCGTGGCGTACATCCCGCTGCTGGTCCTGGGGCTTGTGGGTGCCTGTCGGGCGATTCGGCAGGGATGGCCGTATGTTTTGTGCTTTCTCCCGGCCGTGTACCTGACGGGCCTCCACATGGTGTTCATCGGCTCGATTCGCTACCGCGAGCCTGCCATGCTGGGCGTGATCGTGCTGGCGGCGGGAACGATCGTTTCGCTTCGAGAGAGCCGCTCCAGGAGTGCTGTGGAAGCAGTTGCAGAAATCGACCCGGGAGGAGATCGATGACCGCATGGTGGCAACGGAGACTGCCGCACCGGCGCGCAGGCGGGCGACCGGCAGGTTGCCTGCTGCTGGCGATCGTCTTGGTATTGCTCGGGACACGGGTTTCCTGGACGGCCCCGAATGTCGTGCTCCTGGTGGCCGACGATCTGGGCTACGGCGATCTGGGCTGCTACGGAGCCGGCAATCTGCGGACACCGAACCTGGACCGGCTGGCCGACGAGGGGATCCGATTGACGAGCTTCTGCAGCGCCGCGGCCGTCTGCTCGGCCTCGCGGGCGGCGTTGTGGACCGGCTGCTATCCGTGCCGGGTGAAGTTGGCGGGGGATCTGCGCCCGGAGTCGGAAGAAGGGCTTGCCCCCGAACAGATCACGCTGGCCGAACTGGTGCGCGATGCCGGATACAGGACGGCCTATCTGGGCAACTGGCACCTCGGGAGCCGCCCGCAGTTTCTTCCCGCCCAGCAGGGGTTCGACGAGTTCTACGGCATTCCGTATTCCCACGACGTGCGGCCGCTGCATGCCGGGGATGGGCCTTCCATCCATCCCAACCTTCCCCTCTACGAGAACGGGCAGGTAGTGGGGCGCAATCCGGATATGGCCGGGTTTACGGGCGAGCTGACACGGCGGGCCGTTCAGTTCATTCAGCAGCGGGGGCGGGAGCGTTTCCTCCTCTGTGTGGCCTACGCGATGCCCCAGGTGCCGCTGGCCGTCTCGAAGCAGTTTGCGGGAACCAGCGAGCGCGGCTTGTATGGCGACGTTGTGGCCGAACTGGACTGGTCGGTCGGCGAGATCCTGGACGCGCTGGCCCACTCGCAGCTCGACTCGGAAACGATCGTGGTATTCACTTCCGACAACGGACCGGCCCTGGAGTATGGTGACCAGGCGGGGTCGGCGGGCGTGCTGCGCGGCGGCGAGGGATCGACGTTCGAAGGGGGGATGCGGGTTCCCTGCCTCGTGCGCTGGACCGGCCAGATCCCTGCCCGGAGCGTGTCGGACGAACTAGTCGTCAATTTCGATCTGCTGCCGACAATTGCCCGCCTGGTCGGGACCCGGATGCCGGCCGGAATGCAGATCGATGGCCAAGACATTTGGCCCGTGCTTGCGTTTCCCATGGCAGCCACCAGCCCACACGAGTGCTTCTACTACTACTCGGGCGGAGCCCTGCATGCCGTTCGCAGCGGACGCTGGAAGCTCCATTTTCCCCACGGCTATGCGGTTCTGCTGGACCAGCCGCCGCCGGAAGGCGAGCCTCGTCGTTCCTCATGGGAGCGGATCGGACTGAGTCTCTTCGATCTGCGGACCGACCCGGGGGAGACGCGGAATCTGGCCGCAGAGAACGAAAAGGTGGTGCTGTATCTTGGCGATCTGGCGGAGGCCGGCCGGGAGGAACTGGGGGACTCGCTCACAAGACGCGCCCCCCGGCGATGAGAGCCCAGATGCGTCTTGCCGCACCCCAAGGTCGTTTTCGATTCCGGGCCGGCCCCCTCTTGCCCACTCGATTTTGCCGAACCCAAATCGCCGTAGAGAACCGGGGCCCATCCCAGAACGGCCAAGGAGGTCTCCCGCGGTCGGAACCGCCGCCAGCGGCAGGAAATCCTGACGGAAGGTGCGAGAACGGGCTCCGGTACCCGATTTCAGTCCCGTGCAGAGCGCGACCCGGTTGACGGTGGTGACTCGCCCTTTGCCCCGCACGAGTCCGCCAAAAGGCCCGCGTTGCCACTCCCGTCTGGATGCTGTGGCCGCATTGGGTGCGTCAAGGCGCCTCCTGCACGGTAGACGGCTCAAGAACCGGCCTTCTGAGAGAACGCCCATGATTCGCCCTTGTCGAGATGGTGAGTTCGAAACGATCTACGAAATTGTGAACGATGCCGCGGAGGCGTATCGAGAGACAATTCCTGCCGACCGCTGGAAGGACCCGTACATGCCGCGGGATGAACTCCGCCACGAGATGGATGCGGGGGTTGCGTTCTGGGGTTTCGAGGAACAGGGCCGCCTCGTCGGCGTCATGGGGGTACAGGATCTGGGGGAGGTGACGCTGATCCGCCATGCCTACGTCCGCACGGCCGATCGCCGCAGGGGGCTGGGAGGGCGATTGCTGCAGGCCCACCTGGAAAAGATCCAGACGCCGACGCTGATTGGCACCTGGGCCGATGCGACCTGGGCGGTGCGATTCTACCAGAACTACGGCTTCCGGCTCGTGAGCCGCGCGGAAAAGGATCGCCTGCTTCGGCGCTACTGGTCGATTCCCGAGCGGCAGGTGGAGACGTCGGTGGTGCTGGGCGACGCCCGTTGGTTCCGCTCGCCCCTCTGCCAGGAGTAGCACAACCCGGCCAGGCTCCCGAGTTGGTGCCAGTACCGTTGCCGTGCCGATCCATGTCGCACCAGACCCTAAGATCGCTGCTTTCGGCAGGCGGGCACAATCCTTGGTCGATTCACGCCCTTGACTGTGGCGAGGGGGGGGACGAAAGGGGTTTTCGGCTCCTGGAAACCGGCCTTGCCAGGCCGCCTGCTTCCCTCAGTTGGGCGATGGCAGGCACTTGTGCAGGGCCTAGAATAAAGAAGATATCGGGCAAGACGGTCGCGGTCTTTTCTTATCGGCTCTTCTGTTTGGGAGGTATGGCGATGGCGATTCCGGATCTCTTGACCGACGACGAGCGGATTGCCTACGGATTCAGCCTCGAAGATGCCAATACGGCGCGCCATGTCCGCTACGGCGTGTGGCGTTACCGCTGCAGCCAGTGCGATCTCTGGGTCCGCAAGATCGAAAACGTCGAAGGCTGGCCGGTTTGCCTGCGGTGCTTGGCGCATCATAGGGAGTTTGCCGAGCCACAGCATCACCAGCATGTGCATATGTAGAGATGGTGGGACGCCGGTTGGGATACCCTGCGCTGTGAATGGGACGCTGTTCAGAGTGGGCAGGGCAAGGAATAGCGATGCACCCGTGAGTCACTTGGTTGTTCTTCGCAAGACAATCCGCGGCCCACCGTCGTACCGTTTTTCGTCGTCCTCCGTAAACGGCATCAACTCTTCATGCGGGTTATACCCTTCGGCCGTCACGCGGATATCGAACCGGCCAACTCCAAACACCCGCGGGAAGGCGAAACGCCCGTTCTCGTCACTCATTCCAGTTGGCAGCGGGTCTCGGTGGTGGCGCAGGGTGGCCACGGCCCCTGCAATCGGTTTTCCGACGTCGTCCACGATCTGGCCGCGCACCGAGAAGGTTCTTTCTTTGACCACGGCGTCGCCCAAGTCGGTGACAGGCTCTCTTGCCGTCGTCCACGGGCTGGTACCGAAGAGCATCTCGTCGAGTTTCGATTCGACTATCACTCGATACTGCCAGTCACGGCGGAGCAACTTGCCGAATTGAAAACGTCCGGTGCCGTCGGTTTGCGTCGTCAGGTTCAAATCAACGAATCTGAGGTGCGTCCAGCCTCGCATGCCTTCGTCGCGGCGTGCCTCCACCTGGAGGGGCACATTCTCCAAAGGCCTGCCGCGTGCATCCACCACACGTCCGACAATCTGGGTCCCGTTGTTTTCTGTCAGCGGCGGTTCCAGCCGCAGCACCAGCGGTTCTTCCTGCAAGAGTTCTGCCTCCATGGGCTGAGACTCGACACCGCTCACATAATACGCGATTTCCCTAAGGTTTACGTCCGCAGGCCGAGCGATGCGAAACTCCCCGTTCTCCTTGACGCTCGCCCCGACGGTCGACCGACCGTCCGCAGCGTCGCCCGAATACCCACGCAAATCCGCATTCGACACGCCTTGCCCCTCGTGATCGATCAACCGTCCCGAGATCCTTTGCTCGGGCACCAGTTCAATGGTTGGAATCGCGTGACGCTGACGATTTGCGGGGATATGAATGCTTAGCTGCCAGGACTCCCCTCGCGGCCGCGCATAGCCGGGCGCAAACACCTGGCACGTCGCATTGCCGGGCAGTGCGTAGGTCGAGTAGTGCCCTTTTCGGTCTGTCACGGCGAGAGTCGATTCTGACGGGCCGTCGGGATTGATGGTGACCTTGATCCCGGCAATCGGATTGCCCGTTCCTTGTTCCTGAACCCGTCCTTCAACAAGCACTCCTGCCCTGACCTCCAAAGTCACCTCGGTGGTCTCGCCCTTACAGACTTCCAACGGATCCGGAATCCACAATCGCATGCGCCCCTCATTCGGTAATCCTCCGGAAATCCTCAGCATACCCTCCGCCAAATGTTCGACCGCAAACCGACCGTGCGTGTCCGTGATTACCTCGCTTCGCCCTTCCGTAATCCAGGGAGGCATGGTCGTCCGTGGGTACTCAAGATGACCCATTGTCTCCAGGCTGAGTCGAACTGCCGCCGCCGTGTCGGGGTCATCTGCAACAATCTGCCCCTCGACACGCCCCGTCGGTCGCAACGAGATTTCCCACGGCTCGCCCTCAACCAGGCTCGAATCCGTTTGGATGCGCTGGCGGCCGAACCCCTCGGCCTCAATGTCGAGGTTGAGGAGTCCGTCAAGCGGAATTGCCGGGATCTGTGCCAGGCCGCTGTCGTCGGTTGTCGCCGTGATGATTCCCACGAGTCCCTCGGGCATGATCTCATACCCCACAGTCCCCCGAAAATGGTACGGTTCGATAGTTGCGCCCACGGCAGGAGTCTCGTCGGGCTTCAAAACGCGAACCGAGGTCCTCGCCTCAGTGCTGAGCATGATCGTGACCGGTTCCGGTGTCTCGCCGAAGAGTCCTGCCGCGGCACTGGCGATCGCGATGCGGTGCCCTTTGCCGTAGGCCCAGATTGTCGAGTCATACTGGAAAACGTCTGCCGCCGTCATCCACTCCCCGGGGACCTCGATCTGAAACCGCCCCCTTTCGTCTGCCGTGGCTTGAGCAACCAGTGGCCCCGCGGGCATCCACCGCACCGGCAACCAAAGCTTCACTCCCGGCACAGGCTTCCCCGATCCATCAACGACGCGTCCGACGATCGCCCTGGGCTCGCCAAGTCGTGGCGTCTTCCAGGATCTTCTGTCATCCGGCTGCGAGGATCTGCGGGCTGTATCGGCCGGTCTCCCTTCCGCTTCTTGAGTGGGCGGATCGCTGACACCGCTTCCACCTCTCGCGCCCGGCAGCAGCACCGCCGCCAGTACAGCAACTGCCAGAAGTCCCAGCCACCCCATCCGCACCGACCGCCGCAGAGAGCCGTCCATGATCCGCCGGAACCGTCTTTCCAGTGGGTGCGGATAGTCGGCCATGCTCGTGGCGATCGCCAACGGCCCGCTGCCCGCTCGTTGGGATGCCACCCGCAGGATCGTCTCACAGTACTCTCCCGGGGTTGCCAGGCCGGCGGCCAGGACCATGTCGTCGCAGCAGTCTTCCCGGACCGTGCGCAGCGATCGATGGAGCAGCCAGTAGATTGGGTGAAACCACCAGACGACGAACAGACCGAGCTGAACGGCGTTCACCCACAGATCGCCGCGGCGATGGTGGGCCAACTCATGGGCCAGAACTCGATCCAGGTCGTCTGATGGGTCCTGAATCAATGATTCGGGCACGATCACCGCGGGTCGCAGAAGACCGAAGGAACAGGGGACGGCGTCTTCTCGCCCCACCAGGAGACGCACGGAGCGGTGGATCCCCAGTTTGCCCGCAATCGCGACGAAGCGATCGCGGACTGCCTCGTCATTGATCGGCGTCGCTGGCAATTGACGCAGACGGAACCACTGGACGGCCAACCATCCGGCGACGGCGGCCATACCGGAAAGATGAAGGACCAGAATGGCGGATTTCCAGTCCCACGTTGCGGTTCGCGGCATGGCCGGCAGCGGAGACGCGACTTGCCGGATTGCTGCCGGTTCTGGATGCGTCATGGCCGGTTCCGGCGGAGCCTCGTTGAACGGTGTCGTCGCGAATCCGGCCGGAGAGGATTCGATCAGGGTGGCTGTGGAACTTGCTGTCACCGGAGTTTCCGCCAGTTGTTCGGCGGCCACTTCTGGTCCCCAGTGGCTGAAGACGCCCCAGGGAGAGGCGAGGATCGGTGGGAGGGCGAATTTGGCCAGGGCCACCAGCAAGAGTCCGTAGCGAACAGGAGCCGGCCATCGGCGGCCAAGTCGCACGGCAACGAGAATCACTGCTGCAACAACTGCTGCCTGCCAGGATGCGTGAAACAACACGGTCACCCACGCATTTGACACAGAATTCATGGTTTCACCTGATTGTCGTCGATGTGGTTGCCGTGTGACTGAACTGCATTGTTAATGGCTTGTCGGGGATGTAACCTGCGGTGTGAATGGGACGCTGTTCAGAGTGGGCAGGGCAAGGAATAGCCACGAAAAGGGCAAAGCGGCCCAGAAGCGGGTCTCGGGCGGAGGAGAGATTCGCCTATTACGACGGACTGAGGTGGAGGCTCTGGGATGTTGCATGGGGCCTCGCTCACGCGTCGGGTTTCCAAAAGTCTCGCTCACACGTCGGGCGGTATGGGCCTCGCTTGTGCTTCTGAGTGCTCATTTCTTGCGTTTATCGCTTTTGTTTGCCGCATCGGCCTTGAGTTCCTTCAACAGCGACTCCAACTGCCCAATCTCTTCACCCGAGGGACGGCGTCCTTCGAACAGGGCGGCCATCAACTGGGCGCCGTTGCCGCTGAAGACGCGATTGAGCAGGTCGTGGGCCAGACGGCGTTTTGCCTTTCCCGCCGGACCCGTGGAATGATAGAGGAAGGCCTTACCCCTTGTGCCTTTCTCCCGCCGGACGAGTCCTTTGGACTCCAGCCGACCGAGGAGTGTGCAGATCGATGCATGGGCTAGCGGCCGGCGAACGGCCAACGACTGGCGAATCTCGCGGGCCGTTTGCGGCCCGGCCTCCCAGAGGCAGGAAAGAACATCCAGTTCCGCATCCGGCAGAGATTGCTCGACCACTTCCTTTGCTCCCGATCCTCAAGACGACCTGGGCGAAATTGCCTCTTCTCCAGCCCGCGAAGGGCAGTATATTGACGTTTGTCGATATTGTCAAGCAGAAAATTGACAGCCGTCGATTTTCTCGCTACAAGGGGCGGGCCCGGCAAATTCTTCTCGGCGAGCGTATAATTCTCAGTCTGGGACCTCCGGCTGGAGCCGAGCTTTCGCCGTCCGTCAGCCAGGGGGATGAATTCAAGGAAGAAAGATACCGTGATGCCGGCGATCCGAACCAACTCAACGGACTTGTCCACCGCCCATGTCCTGCTCGACGTGCAGGGGATGCACTGCGCGGGATGCGTTGCGCTGATCGAGGGGGCTCTGGCGAGACTCGACGGGGTCAGCTCCGCGCGGGTCAACCTGGTGGGCGGGCAGGCGTCGGTGGTGTTCGATCCGGATCGGATCGGCACCGAAAAGCTGGTCCAGACGCTCAACCGCGGCGGCTACCGTGCCGAGGTGATCCAGCCCGAGGAAGACCTGGGACTGCGGGAGATCCAGAAGGAGTCGCGCGAGCGGACCGCCTGGCAGCGGCGGCTCGTTGCCGGGGCGCTGCTCCTCGGCGTCGAGATGGCCCTGTCGTTTGGCGGGCTCCTTTCCGGTTCCACCTTGGTCTGGGCCCAGTTTTCCGTGGCCACGGCTCTGCAGCTCTATGTGGGATGGCCCTACCTTCTCGGCGCTGCCCTGCGGGCGAGGAATCTTGCGGCCAACATGGATACGTTGATTGCCTTGGGTACGGGAGCCGCCTACGCGAGCGGTGTGGTGCATTTCGTCCATGGTCTCGGTGCGGCGGGTATGGCAGACCATGCGGCGATGGCCTTCATGGATGCCGGGATGATCCTCACGTTCGTGACGCTCGGCAAGTATCTGGAGGTCCGGGCCAAGGGGCGGGCGTCGCAGGCCATCCGCCGACTGCTCGACCTGGCGCCGCAGGAGGGGGTGGTCGTTCGCGGTGATCAGCCGGTTACGATGGCCGTCGGGGCGGTGCTCGCGGATGAGACCATTCTCGTCCGCCCGGGAGCCCGGGTGCCGCTGGATGCCGAGGTTCTCACCGGCACTTCGAACGTCGACCAGTCGTGGCTCACCGGCGAATCGCTGCCGGTGGAAAAGCAGCCGGGCGACGAGGTGCTTGCAGGCACGATCAATGGCGAAGGTTCGCTCACCGCGCGTGTGCTCCGCCCGGCGGGCCAGACGGCGCTGGCGCGGGTGATCCAGTTGGTCCGGCACGCGCAGCAGTCGAAGACCGACGCGGG
>CAZLWV010000072.1:7864-10502 GCA_964563135.1 uncultured Planctomycetaceae bacterium | reverse complement strand
GGGACGCCTGGCCGATCGCGTGGTAGCCTGGTTCGTGCCGGCCGTTCTGTTGATCGCCGCCGCCACACTGCTGGCCTGGGGGCTGTTGGGGAACAACTGGACGGTCGGGTTCACCTGCACCGTGGCCGTGCTGGTCGTTGCCTGCCCATGTGCCCTTGGCCTGGCAACGCCGACCGCCATCCTGGTTGCCAGCGGGCGTGGGGCGGAGCGGGGGATCCTGGTCAAGGAGGCCCACGCCCTGGAGACGGCGGCGCGGGTGACGACGATTGTTCTGGACAAGACGGGCACCGTGACGCAGGGGCGGCCCAACGTGACCGAGATTGTGCCGGCCGAGGGGGTGAATGCCGCAACCCTGCTGGCAGCGGCCGCGGCGGCCGAGCAGCTCAGCGATCATCCACTGGCACGGGCGATCGTCGACGAGGCCGTGCGGCGGGGCATCGATGTGCCCCGAGCCGATGGGCTTCGCGTCGTTCCGGGTGAGGGAGTCGAGGCCGCCATGGACGGCCGGGTGGTTCGCGTGGGCAATCGTCGGATGTTCGAGTCGGCGGGGATCGACCGGGCGCCGCTGGAAGGGTCGATTGTGGCGATCCAGAAACGGGGCCAGAGTGCCCTGGGGGTCACGCTGAATGATCGGCCGCTGGGCATCATTGCCGTCGGCGACCGGATTGCCGCCGGCAGCGCCGAGGCGGTGGCCGAGCTGCGAGCCCTTGGACTCCAGGTAAGTCTGCTCTCGGGCGATCATCGCGCCAGCACGGAGGCGGTCGCACGCGAGGTGGGAATCGAGCACGTGACGGCGGAAGTGCTGCCCGACGAAAAATACGCCGTCGTCGAGCGTTTGCGGGAAGAAGGCCGGGCCGTGGCGATGGTAGGGGACGGGATCAACGACGCGCCGGCCATGGCGGCGGCCGATCTGGGGATCGCGATCGGCACGGGGGCCGACGTGGCGATCGAGTCGGCCGACGTGGTGCTCGTAAATCAGGATCTTCGACGGGTGGCCGATACGGTGCGGCTTGGCCGGGCGACGCTGCGGACGATCCGACAGAATCTCGCCTGGGCGTTCGTCTACAACCTGGTGTTGATTCCGCTGGCGGCTGGCGTGCTGATTCCCGTTTCCGGTATCCATCTCCCTCCGGCCGCGGCAGCCGCGGCCATGGCCCTGAGCAGCGTGTCGGTGGTGACGAACAGCCTGCTGCTGCGGCGACGGGCGTGAGGGGAAACGCGGTGACCGCAAGGACTGGATGCGGGCATGCTTCTGCCGGCAGGCTCGGTGGTCACCCAGCCTTCGGATCGCGGCAAGGCGGCTCTTCGGACACGGGGCGTCGAAGGCTAATGCTGCTGGGCGTCTGCGGCTGCCGGGGGCTTTCGGTCGCCCTGGGGGGGAGGTCCGAAGCGGTGGAAGAAGCGGTCCATCGGGGGGCGGAAGGGGAAGTCGCCATGGTGTTCGACTTTTCCCTTCGCGGCCGCAGCCCCGGCTTCATCGCCCAGGAGCGACAGCGTTTCCGAAAGGCTTTCGTAGAGCCTGGACTGGATACGTCGGCGGAACGGGTCGTCGGCGCGCTCCGTGTCGGCCGAGAAGCGGGCGATGGCATCGTCCAGCAGGCCGCGCGACTGGACAAGGAGGTTCCTGTCCTGTTCCTTGGCACCTCCAGTCCGCTTCAATTCGGCCAGCTCCCAGAGCACCCCGATCAGCCGGGCCTCGTGGAATTCCTTCTCGGGGCTGCGCTGGACCAGTGATTCCAGCCGCTGGCGGGCCAGATCGAGGTTTGCCTCGGCCTCCTTCAGATCGCCACCCGCCTGCTCGATCCGAGCCAGATTCTGATACGACTTGGCCAGGAGGGCCTGGTATTCAGGCACGCTTGGAAACGCACCGGCCAGTTGCTGGCAGGACTGAATCGCCTCCGTGAGGTAGGCCTTCGCCTCCGTGTCGGTGAGCGAAGAGAGCCGCTCACCGGCCAGGGAAAGGGTGTCGGCCAGTTCCATGCGATACAGGGGTTTGTGGGGATACTCCGCCACCAGACTGGTCAGAATGGTCTTTGCCGCGTCGAACGGTTCCCTGGCCTCGGCCGCGCGGCCACCGAGCGACAGGTGAACGAGGCGATGACGCTGGACCTGGGCCAAGAGCAGGCGGTATTGGGGATTGCTGGGATCATCTTCCAGCAACCCGGAGACAATCTCGTACGCCCGGGAAAGATGGTCTTCGGTGAACTGGCGAGGATCGCCGACGCCTGGCCGCGGACCAAAACCGGGGGGAGGGCCCTCCTGCGAGTCGTCCCACATTCCCGGCGGCGGGCCGCCCGGGCCGGGGCCGGCACCGTCGAACCATGGAGCTGGCTCGGGCTTCTCGCCCGGACCCTGCGGAGGTCGAGTCGGCCCATCGCCAGCGGGAATGGCCGGACCGATATCCCTGTCAGCGGCCGGCGGGGCGAAGTGTCCGCGCCGGCGACCCGCGTCGAGTCCCTGGTGGCCCCTGGTGCCGGGGGGCGGCGAGTCCAACGAGAGCCCCGACATGAGGTCGCGGAAGAACGTCGAGCCCGCCAGATCGTGGCTGCGGGCCAGCTCATAGCCAATGGCGGGAACCGCAGCGATCTTTGCGGGCTGATCGCTGAGGAACTGGATTGCCTGAAGATGGTCTGCCGCC
>CAZLWV010000072.1:0-7827 GCA_964563135.1 uncultured Planctomycetaceae bacterium | reverse complement strand
AAAATTCTGGAATATGCCGATCGGCATCATTGTAAAATTTGCCTCGACCTGGCCGGGGTGCTGGGCAAGAAGCCGGTCGTAGATTGCCAGGGAGTCGGCGTAGGATGCGGCGGCCTCGTCGGCGTGGCCGAGACGCTGGTGAATCTGGCCGATGCGGTGGTAGGCCGCGGCTGTTCTGGCCTGCAGCTCCACGTCGGGGCTGTTCTGCCGGGCGAACTGCTCCCAGAAGGTCAGCAACTGGCGGAGCAGATCGGCGTCGGCGTCGCTGAGGACGGTCTCGAATTTTGGGGCGTTCTCGTCTTCGTATTCGAACTGGAGGGACTGGGGAACGCCGCGGCTGGCCACGTTGTCGAAGATGCTCTCGAACGCGTCGATTGCGAGACTCAGGTTTCCTTCGGCCAGCTTCTGCGATTTGAGGGCCTCGCCCCGCGCCTCCTGGGCGGCGGTCAGGGCCGATCGGATGGCAATATTGCTGCCCAATGCGACGACCGCGGTTGTGATGAGCAGGGCGAGGGTGACGGCCGAGGAGGCGGCGATCGCCGGGTTGCGGCGGCACCAGCGCCAGAGCTGTTCAGCAAGACCTGCACGGCGGGCGGTCACGGGACGCTCGTCGAGAAACCGCTGCAGGTCGTCGGCCAGTTGGCCGGCCGACTGGTACCGGTCGGCCGGTGCGGGGGCGCAGGCCTTGAGAACGATCGTTTCCAGGTCGCGCGGGATGGCCGGATTGCGGCTTCGCGGGCGGGGCGGGACGCCATGCATCTTCTGGCGGATCAGCGGGCCCTGGTCGGCTTCGTCGAAGGCGTGCTGGAGGGTGAGAAGCTCGTGGAGGGTCAGGCCGAGGCTGTAGATGTCGCTGCGGTGATCGCTCTTTCCCTCGAATTGTTCGGGCGCCATGTAGCGGAGCGTGCCCACGACATCGCCGGTTTTGGTCAGATTGTCGCTGTCGGCGTGCTTGGCCAGTCCGAAGTCGGCGATCCAGAGGTTGGCCTCGCGGTCCAGAAGCAGGTTGGACGGCTTCACATCGCGGTGGAGGACGCCATGGCGGTGGGCATACTCGAGGGCATCGGCCGCCGCCGCCCCCAGCCGGGCGACGCTCTTCCAGTAACGGGAGCCGAAGCGGGGCCGGTCGGCGGATTGCCGGGTGGGGGGCTCGGACGGTTCGAGGTGGATATCGACCGTGGAGTCGCCAGCGGGCGAGTCGCCTTCGCCCCGCACCGCATGCCTGGCTTGAGAGGCGGAGCCGTTGCGCAGGACGGCGGCCAGTTCCATGGCCGCCGCGGCCGTGGAGGAGCCGGCCTGTGCGGCGGGTGCCGAAGAGCCTCGAGCCTCCGGGGCCTCGGGGGGCGAATCCTTCCGCAGGGCATCGAGAACGACGTCCAGTCCCACGCCGTCGATCATCTGCATGGCGTAGAAGTAGACGCCGCCTTCCTCGCCCACGCCGTAGATAGGTACGATATTGGTGTGATGGAGCCGGGCGGCTGCCTCGGCCTCGCGGCGAAACCGCCGCACTCCATGGGGCGAACTGGCGACGTTGCTCCCGATCACCTTCAGGGCAACACTCCGGCCGAGCGATTGCTGCTCCGCCTCGTAAACGATGCCCATGCCGCCGCGGCCGATCTCGCGGAGGATCCGGAAGTCGCCGAGCTGCTCCAGCGCCGGGATGCCGACGGCCCCGGTCAAGCCGGAGGGCGAACTCTGCCGGGCTTTGAGGCTCTCGATGTCGACGATCATGGGAAACAGGTTGCGGATGTCGTCGGCGTATTCCGGATACTCGCGGGCAAACTCGTCGATCGTCGGGCACTGCCGCTGGCGATAGCGCTGGACGAATTCTTCGGCCAGCATTTCGATCGGATCGCGGGAGGATGGCTCGTTCATCTTCGCATCGATTCCGCCGCGGTGGGCGGCAAAACGGGTCGAAGGAGGATCACTTCTCGTATTGCCCGAAATCGGGGATCGCTCCGAGGATCACTTTCAGGCGGCGCAGCGCCCGGACATAGCGGTTGCTGGCCGCTGTTTCCTGAATCCCAAGCACCTCGGCAACCTCCGAATTGGTGAGTTCCTCGAAATGGCGCAGGGCGAGCACCTCGCGATCGATCTGGTCCATCTGCTCGATCGCGTTGCGAAGCTGCGCGGCACGTTCGTCGCGGACGGCGGCCTGGCTGGGGGAAGTGAAGGTTCCCAGCAGCCTGGCCACCAGGGAGACAGACGTGTTCTGCGACCAGCCGTCGGCATGGAGCGATCGTTCGCGATACGCGTCCCGCTTCTTGGCTCCCAGGTGGCGTCTCTGCACGTCGATCAGGGTCTGCTGGACAATCATTCGCAGCCAAACGAACAGCGAGAGCGACTCGTTCTGCAGGAAATGTTCCACCCGTTGGGTGGCCGCCAGCCAAGCCTCCTGGAGTACG
Organism: uncultured Planctomycetaceae bacterium; assembly: GCA_964563135.1. GTDB lineage: Bacteria > Planctomycetota > Planctomycetia > Pirellulales > Thermoguttaceae > JAAYAY01. Next base: position 5,422 of record CAZLWV010000072.1, on the reverse strand, counting down.
TCGTCGGGGTCCACGCGGCCGGCCAGGGCTGGGTCGAGCCGAAAATCAACCATCCGCCAGAAGCGGTCCCGATTGCGGGAGAACTCCTCGGCCAGCACGACCTCGCGGTCGGTTGCCAGACGCAAGCGAATGGTCGGATCGATCATCTCTGCATGTCCCATAGAACGAACGCGGGCCGAAGGGATCCACCGCTACCGACCGGTGGGCCGGTCCGAGGCGGGGCCGGCAAGGTGCCGTGAAGGTGTGGCCCTGGGCCCGCGCCGCCAGCCTTGGAAGCTCCCCGGCGGGGCTCCAGGGTTATCAACACCGACGGCCGCGACCGGTTTCGTAAGTGATTAGCAAGCAACGATTTTCGCAGGTTTTCTGGTTTTGGGATAGGCGGGATTGGGGGCGGAATTCCAACAAATCACGGCCCCAGCGGTGGATTGGGGGGGGCAGGTTTCGTTCTCACAACTGAACCGCAAACCCAGGCGCGATCCATGCAACCTCAAATCCAAGAAACGTGGCGACAGCTCCAGCAGTCCGTGTCGGTGACGCAGAATGTTTCGGCCCTCACCCTGGCCGTGTATCTGCTCCTGGGAGGATTTCTGGCGCTCTACATCCGGCTGCTCTACCGCTGTTGCGGCTCCTCGCCCTCCGACAGCGACTCGATCACGCGGGTCTTTCCGCTGCTGACTCTGGTCACGATCGGAGTGATCTCGGTGGTCAAGTCGTCGCTGGCCCTCTCGCTGGGGCTGGTCGGCGCGCTGTCGATCGTGCGCTTTCGCGCGGCGATCAAGGAGCCGGAAGAGCTCGTCTATCTGTTCCTCTGCATCGGAGTGGGCCTGGCCCTCGGGGCCGGTTTGCCCCTGTTGGGTGTGGTCATGGCGCTGGTGGCCACGGTCTTCATTGTCGGCATGCATCTGGCAGGTCGGAAGAAGCGGCAGCAGAGCCTGCTGCTGACGATCAGCGGTGATTCGCAGCGTCATTTCGGCAACGGTTCGAACGTGCTCAGCCGGGCGGAGGGGCGGGAAACGATGGCCCTCATGGCCCGGCTGCGGGAGCGGTTGCCCGACTGCGAGTTCTCCTATGTCAACGTCAACTCCATGCTCTGAGGACCGGTCGTGCACGATCTTCCCCCCAACGACGGCACGCAGGCGAGATTCCGGATCGTGGGGTCGAAAACGACCCGCAGCGACCTGGCATCGCGGCGCGAGGTGAAGTTCACCCTGCGGGGAGCGGACCTGGGCAAGCTGCGGACGATCCTGGAGGCCAACTGCCGTCGGCTTGTCCATGCCGGCGAGGTGTCGACGGTCCGCAGCATCTACTTCGACGACGTTCGGCTGTCGGCATGCCGTGCCAACCTGGCCGGCGTGGGAAAGCGGCAGAAGCTCCGGCTCCGCTGGTACGACTCGCTGCGGCCGGGCAGAGACTTCTTTTTCGAGATCAAGTGGCGGAACAACCGCGTGACTGGCAAGCACCGGCTCCAGATCGAGGCCTGCCGGCCGCTGGTGGAAATGTCGTATCGAGAAATCCTCGACAGCCTGATGGCGACGCTGCCGAGGGAGTATCTCGGGCAGGTGCTGGCCTCGAGCGATCCGGTGGCCATCGTCCAGTACAAGCGGGAGCATTTTGCCTCGTCCGACGGCAGTCTGCGGGTGACACTGGACTACGATCTGGCATTTTATGATCAAACCGGCCGCCGGTACATCAACACGTCGTTCCCTCATCGGCTTGATGGCCTGGTTGTCGTCGAGGGAAAGACGCCCGTCGGGCAGGAGCGGGAGCTGAAGCGTCTGCTCTATCCCCTGGCCCTGCGTGTGGGCCGGTGTTCGAAATACGTGCACGGCTGCCGGTTGCTGGGACTGATCCCAACGGCGGCCTAAATCGGGTTGCGTGATTCCCAGAATGGGCCATCTCCTTGAAGCCGCCTCCCGAAGGGTGGCGGCGGAGTCTGGATCTCTTGGAATCGTGCAAGTCTATTTGGAAAGAGTCTGTAGCCGAACTCGCCAGAGTTTGGCCGTCCAGGCGATTGGCACCAAACTCTGGCGAGTTCGGCTACCAAACGGCCAAACTCTGGCGAGTTCGGCTACCAACCTGAACCATTCGGCATGGATGCCGCCTGAGGAGATGATCGATGCGAAGAATCGTTGTTGGTTTGGTCGGTGTGGCGGTCCTGGGAGCCGCGCTCTTCACCGCTCCCATGCTCTGGTCCCAACCCCCAGCGAAACAGGCGGGCGCCCCAGCGACTCCGCAAAAGCCTTGGTGGCAGATGGACGGGTCGGATCGTGGCCAGCCCGCTTCTTCAGACCCACGTGATTCCCGGCGGCGGGACGAATTTCGTGGCCCTGGCGGCTTCGGCAGCCCAGATGGCTTCGGCGGCCCCGGGGGCGGGCGGGGAGGTTTCTTCGGCGGCCCCGGCGGTGGACCCGGTGGACCGGGAGGGCAGGAACGTCAACTCGTGGCCGAGTTCGACCACGACGGCGATGGAAGGCTCAATCTCGAGGAACGCAACGAAGCCCGTCAGTCGGTCGGTGCCGGTGGCCGTGGTCCGGGTGGTCGCGGTTTCGGCGGCCCGGGCAACCGGGAGCCGGCCAAGCCGGGGCCCAAGGTTTCGCCTGAAGACGTGGCCGTCTACCCCGACGCACCGCTCTACGATCCGAAGGTCCTGCGGACGCTCTTCCTCCAGTTCGAAAACGAAGACTGGGAAGCGGAACTGGCCGCCTTCAAGAATACCGATGTCGAGGTTCCGGCCACGTTGACGGTCGACGGCAAGAGCTATCCGAACGTGGGCGTCCATTTCCGGGGCATGTCGTCCTACATGATGGTGCCGGCCGGATCGAAGCGATCGCTCAACCTGTCGCTCGACTACGTGGATGCCGAGCAGCGGCTCTACGGCTACAAGACGCTCAACCTGCTCAATTGTGCCGGCGACTCGACGCTGCTGAGCAGCGTTCTCTATTCCCATATCGCCCGTCAGTACATGGCTGCCCCAAAGGCCAACGTCGTCAAGGTGGTCATCAACGGCGAGAGCTGGGGCCTCTACACCAACGTTCAGCAGTTCAACAAGGAGTTCCTGGCGGAGAACTACCCGTCGAGTTCGGGGGCCCGCTGGAAGGTGAGCGGAAGTCCCGGCGCCGACGGAGGGCTCCGCTATCTGGGTGAGAACATCGACGACTACCGCAGACGGTTCGAGATCAAGACCAAGGACAAGGAGGAGTCGTGGCGCGAGCTGATCAATCTCTGCCGGGTGCTCAATGAGACCCCTGCGGATCAGTTGGAGGAGGCGATCGCGCCGATCCTCGATATCGACAGCGCACTGTGCTTCCTGGCGCTCGACGTGGTCACCTCCAACAGCGACGGCTATTGGACTCGGGCCAGCGACTACTACCTGTTCAAAGCGGACGGGGGCAAGTTCTACATCTCGCCCCACGACATGAATGAGGCCTTTCACGGGATGGGTGGCCCTGGTGGCGGGCCCGGCGGTCCTGGTGGCGGACCCGGCGGCTTTGGCCCTCCGGGTGGCCCTGGCGGCTTCGGTCCTCCGGGCGGGCCGGAAATGATGGGAGGGTTTCCCGGTGACTTCGGACCTCCCGGTGGAGGCGGAATGCCTGGCGGTTTCATGCCCCCGGGGCAGGGAGGTTTTCCCGAAGACTTCATGCCGCCGGAAGGAGGTTTTCCCGGCGGGTTTGGGCCGCCGATGGGACCCGACTCCCCTGACATGGCCCAGGCGCCCGGGCCCGGTGCCGGGCCGGCGCAGGGCGGGCGGCAGGCGGGAACCGACCCTCGCGGACGGACCAGGAGCGAGCCGGCCACCGGCGGCCGGCGCGACGGCGCCGCGGCGGAAGGCGGACAACGGCAGTTCTCGCGTGGCTTCGGCCGCGGGCCGGGACGCGGCGGCCCGGGTGGCGGGCCGGGCTTCGGACATGGCGGCGTTGAACTGGACCCGCTGGTCGCCATCGACGATCCGGGCAAGCCGCTTCGTAGCAAGCTGCTGCAGGTTCCCAGCCTCAGGCAGAAGTATCTCCAGTATGTGCGAACCATTGCCGAAGAATCGCTCGACTGGAAGAACCTGGGACCGGTCGTGGCCGGCTACCGCAGCCTGATCGAAAAGGAAGTGGAAGCCGATACCAAAAAGCTGTCGAGCTACGAGGCCTTCCTCGAGGCGACAGCCGACGAGCCGAACGAGGACGGACGCGCCGGGGGCCTCCGCAGCTTTGCCGAGAAACGGCGCGAGTTTCTGCTGAAGCATGCGGAGATTGTCGCCTTGCCCGAGAAGTCGGCACTTGCCCCTCCCCTGCGCAAGACGGCGGCGGAGCCCCAGAAGACGGACCAGGCCAAGCCGGTCACCGAACTGGCAAAGGCCTCGCGGCCGGACGATCTCTTTCCGCTGACGGAAGCCTCCTCGCCGGAGCCGCCTTCCGCGCCGAAGGCGACCTCTGAACCCACGGACTCTTCCCGGTCGCCAGTCGTGATCAATGAGTTTCTGGCGGGAAGGGCCAGGTCGCAAGGCAAGGCCGGCAGCGAGGCGGCGGACTGGGTCGAGCTGTTCAATCGGAGCGATCGCGAGGTGGATCTCACGGGGATGTTCCTGAGCGACGACGGAAACAAACTGCGCAAGTGGCTCTTGCCGGCGGGTACGAAGATCCCGGCCAAGGGGCACCTGCTGGTATGGGCCGACGAGGAGGAGATGGCCGCCTCGGGCCTCCACGCCAACTTCAAGCTTTCGAAGAAGGGGGAAGAGATCTGGCTGTCGATGGAACTGAAGGACGGTGCGGACGTCGTGGTCGACCAGGTGCGTTTCGACAAGCAGACGGACGACGTCTCCTATGGCCGTTTCCCCGACGGGTCCGATACGTGGCAGCCGCTGGTTCCTTCGCCCAGCAAGGAGAACCGCCAATCGGAATAGGGTCAGGCCGGCCCGGTGGGTGAAGCTGCCGATTGCACTAGCCCACCTCCCGGGGCACAATGGGACGCGTCGCGAGTCGCGCCCCATTTTTGTTCTTTGGCCGATTGCGGGGGGACAGACGACGGGGTAGCGGGAGAGACGTGGGGCGGTTGATCAAACGAGGTGGTGATGGCTGTATTTCAAGATGAGTCTTTGGGGGGATTCAGCAGGCGATTTCGGAGTTCGCCGGTGCGATGGGTTGTCTTGGCCCATGCGCTATCGGGTGGTTTGGCTTGATCGCGACGCGAGGGCCATTGCGGATAAGATTCCGCCCAGTTCCGCGTTTAGAGCCCAAGATCGCCCCGTTGAACCCGACGCCGCCCCATGGTAGCCTTGGGCCATGGTAGCCATCGCGCTCGGCCGTGATGAGCGCAAGGAGAGAAGGCATTTCGTCTCCATCACAACAGCATCCGGTATCAGAGAGAAGAACCGCGATCGCAACAAAATCGGGTTGCGTGATTCCCAGAATGGGCCATCTCCTTGAAGCCGCCTCCC
>CAZLWV010000071.1:28435-37029 GCA_964563135.1 uncultured Planctomycetaceae bacterium | reverse complement strand
CTGGGCGTCCTCGAGCCGCTGTAGGGTCCGCGGGAATCGCTGGGCGTGGCTCTCGCCGCGGCGTGGGCTCTCGAGGTCCTGGTTGTCCATCCAGTCGAGCAGGTTGACGCCGGCGGCAATCGAGCCGCTGGCGATCGCTTGGCGGGCCAGGCCTTGGCGGGGCTCGGCCTGGACCAGCGCTCCTCCCTGGATCCGTTCGAGCCACCGGCAGCCGATGGCCTGGAAGAGGCGGAGCATCTGCCGAGCGTCGCGCTCTCGCCCTTCACGCGTTGCGTGAATGACGGCGTTCGCCGAACCTCGCAGCTCGTTGACTCGGGCGGTCAACTTGCGGGACGCGCCGGCCTGAACCGTGACAATCTTCACAAACGATCGCTGATCGTTCAAATCGTCGAATGCCTCTCGCATCGCTGCGTCGAGGGCACTCCTTGTCAGCATGATGGCCGCGGAGTACAGGCCCTGGTCGATTGCCCGACGGGCTTCTTGGAGCCGCTGCCGGGTCCGGCAGAACTTCTTGGCGGGGACTTTGCTCGCTCGTGTGATCATCGGAGGCCTCCCGCCACTACGAGCATCAGCCGGCGGACGTTCTCGAGCGACTTGTCCCGGATGCTCTCGATCTCGCTCTTCCTGGTGCAGAGCACTCGCAAAACATGGCCGACAGCTTCTTCTCTGAGCCCCTCTTGGGCCGCGTTGTGAGCGTCAGGCACGCCGGCCGCGACGCGCGACAGGATCCGCACAACACGCTCGGACATCGCCAAAACCTCTTCCTTGTCGATTCGGGGCAGCCTGCGATGTTCTCCGGCCGACACCGCCGGCGGCATCGCGGGAGCCCTCGAGGCTCGCTGGAATGTGCCGCTTACAACACACATCTTAAGGCCGTCGAGTGTCGGATCGACGGACATGCGCATGGTCGTCACGTCGACACCGTGGATCTCCGCCACCCACTTGCGAAACCGCACAATCTGCATCCGATCGACTCCGCAGGCCTCCGCGACGGCGCCAGTGCTTAGCCCTTCCGCGAAGAGCTGCAGAATGTACAGGGCCGTGCCGGAGAGCGTCTTGACGTCGTGTCGGCTTGGCTTCAGTTTCGCCGGTCGGCATCGCTGCTCTTGGTGAAACGTGTCGATCACCCGCCGCTGCGTGCGAGCGTCGACGGGCTTCACGTTGTCGCTCCAGCGGGCACCGGCCAGGTCGTGAGTGGCCGTCGACAAAACAGAAGTGGACATGGAATGTCCCTTTCTCCGCCCGATCCATGCCGAAGACTCCTCGACAATCCGTGGGCGGGTGCGCGCATCAACACCCGCGGCCTGGTTCGAAAACGGCCCACAAAGAAGCCGTCCTTCTGGCCGTTGCTCCCCGGCCTGTGCCGGATCGCAGCTTCAGCCCAGAAGCCAAACCGCGGGTGTTGATGCCTTGCGCTCATTGGTAAGACCTTTGTGGTTGCGGGTTTCGAAGCCCGGTCCGGTGTGGTCCAAGAGTTGCCACCGAACGCGGATCAGCTTATCGCCAGGTGGGTCTGACTGTCAAGCTGACTTCCTCGCGTCCTGCCCAGATCTGGCCCCAAACGCCGCCTCCGCCTCCCCCACCCCAGCGATCCAGCCCGGGTCAGGGCGGCGGGGCCGCACCAGGGGATCCGGTAGACCGCCCGTCCCCTGCTCGATCCGCGCGACCGCCGCGGCTCCCCTTCTCGAGCACCTTTGTTGCAAAGTCCACCGTCTTGCCGGACACGCCCACCGCTTGGCCGGCCTTGTCGCGAGACTTACCCTCATCCAACTGTGGAAAATTTTCCACAGTTGCCCCGGCCTGATTTCCTTTTCGTGCTTTCTGCCTCTCCCTTCTTGAGAATCACCTCTGATACGGGGTCGCCTCTGAGTCGCCGGTGAATCAAGTCCGCTAGGTACTCCGCGCCGCCTGGCAGGTATCCGAGTTGCCACTCGCGAAAAATCGCCTCGGCTGTCTCGGCTGGCAGTGCTCGTAAACGCTGGCGTGCTGCTCTCCATGTCGTTGCTACGAACTGCCGTATCCGGCGCAGTCCCTGCAATGCCGCGTCGTCTTGCGCTGCGATCCGTTCCCCTGGCGTCGGCTGTTCCGTCGCGATCTCAGCAGCAAACAGGGGCATTACGTCGCGTTGTTTTCTCAGCGCCTGTTCCGCGCGTCGAAGTCGCGCCGGCGTCACCTCGCGTCGCTCTGGTCTTGGGTATCGGTCGTGTCGCATTGCAGTTATTCTTTCGGCCCTGACAGCCGCCGTGCGGGTGTGGTGGCAATCACGGGCTTGGTCGCCCTCTGGCGGTCCAGGATCCCGCCCAGGGCGCCGGCGGATCCATCGGCCACCGTGGCCAGGAAGGTCGGATGCCGAAGGAGGGGCGACCTGGTCACCGTTTTGGGTTGTCTATCTTCGCAAAATGCCGGTTTCGCTTCTGAGGCCCCCAGGAGGCCCGCTGTTGCGTCGTCTGGCTGCAGGTCCCGGGCATCGTGGCGGTCGGCGATCGGCTGTACTCGCGGATGTCCGGAGGCCGCTTTTCTGGCGGCGAGTGTTTTGGGGCCGCGTCTGGTCGAAGTCAGGCCGCGGACCTCGGCGAACGCGAGCTGCGCGGCTCGCGCGGCCTCCGCCTGGTCGCTACCCCTTGGACTTGGTCGCGATCATCGCAAGCCGCTCCGCATCCTCGGGCCCCAGCCACCCCAAGAATTCTCCGGCGATGGCCTCCGCGACTTCGTCGGCGCGGATAGCCATCATCTTCGCTTCGGCCTGGTTCTGCTCAGGGACAATCGCGGCCAGGCGTTCGAGCTGCTGTTGCTGGAACGTAGCCAGGCGGATCGCGCGATAGAGCATCACCGCCAGGTCCTGAACGTCGAACGCCAGCATGGCGGTATCCGCATCGAGACCGTCTTTTGCGAGCACGCGATTGAGCCTCGTGATCACAGTGGTCGACCTCACTCCCGGTGCTGATTGTTGGCGGCCGAGCTCGAGGCCGGCAGCGGGCGTGCCGGCCGCTGCGGAGACCGCCGGACCTCGTCGCGGATCTCCTTCAGCGTTTGCACGGTCTCGCGGGCCAGCTGGTTATTCTCGCTCATTTGCGGATCGTTGCCCGTCGGCGTCGGCACAACCTGTGTCACTGTCGCGCGGCCCGCGTCCAGTTCGTCGATTTGTCGTTGGCCGGCGGGCGACATGGGCGGCGCCGCCTCCGTCTCCTGTCCGTGCAGGCGGCGAGCGATCTCGGCGGGATCGTTCTCTTCCAGTCGCCGCAGTCTCCACCATTCCTTCAGTTCGGCTTGGGTACCCGGTGACAAGTCATCTTGAAATGCCGAAGCGCCCGTGATCACCCGTTCATCACGACCAGGCAGTGGTATCCGCATCATCGCGCCTGCCGCCCACGCCTCGAAGTTCCCTCCCCGTTGCTTCAGCGCGGCCACATGCTCTTCGATGATCGCCTCGGCAAGTGCTCGATCCATACCCTCGGGCCGGTCTTCGGCGTCGCTCTGCCGCTTTGCTACCTCTGCGGCCTTGGTACGTCGCAGCCCCGTATCCACATCGGGCAGCGTCGCCTTCCTGAGGGCAAGTTGGGTCCGCTCTGCCTCGGGCAGGGCCACGAGCTGTTCCTGGACTACCTTCTGTCCCTGCTCGCCGGCCAGGATTCCGTACAAGTCTTGTGCCTCGACAGAGCCAAACCACTTCTTTTGATCCTCGGCCGACATAGACCCGACTGTTTCTTTGACTTTCTCGATCTGCTCACTCGCCGAAAGCCCCTCGAACCCTCCATGCAGCAGTAGGGCCTGGTAATAGGCCCGGGCGGCGGAATCGACTTTCGAGACCGGCATCCCCATCATGCCGGCCGTGCCTTGGGCAATTAGATCCTCGTCGCTCATGCCTAGTTTCGCGGCGTACAAGGCCGGTGTGGCGACCGCCCTGGCTACGTCCTGCACCTCGTACTGGGTTACGTCGGCCGCCTGGTAGAGCTTACTCATCACGGCCGTGGCGTCCCCGGTCTCCTTCTCGCCCATCAGATATTGGAGCGTCTTCGTCGCGCCCACGGCTGGCTTGACGTCGCGGATCACGCCCGACCGGGATAGGTCTTCGAATAGCTTCCGATCCTCGTAGAGCCCGGCCGACACCAGGGCGTAGTGCAAACCCGCTGCCTCGTCCTCGGATCCACCCACACCGCTTGCGTAAGCCTTACGGGCTTCGGTGATATAGCCTTGCGCCTCCTCGGGCGTCTTGGCCAGGCCGGCCAGCTCGGCCAGGCCGGCCCGCTCCCCCTTGGCCCGCTCAAAAGCCTCCTCTCGTGCCGCGTCCATCTCCCGCATGGCTCGCGTCGCGATCCCGAGCACGGTAGCGATCGAGGCCAGCCCGCCGACATACCTGCCGACCGACGCGACCGCCGCGGCTCCAAACGCCTTTTCGCCGGCTTGGCCCGTAGCGTCGAGCTGCGAGCCGGCCCGCTGCGTAGCCGCCCGGAATTGATCCACCGAGAGTTTGCTGGCACCGTAGAGCCGATTCAATTCGGCGATTTTGGCGTTGTAGCGCTCCTGCGGCGTCATCACCGAGTCGATCACCCGCTTGGCCGCCCGCTCGAGGGCAGCCTGCTCGGCGGCCGCCTTGCGGGTCTCGCCGGCCACCTTGCCCATCCCCTTTTCCATTCCCTCTTCGCCGCGCATGATCCGCTGGAAGCCCGCCCACAGCTTGGCCTCGTCGGAATCCATCTCAACGACAATCTGCGGTCCAGACATATGTCAGCTCCTCCTAAAGGGTTGATTCACTCTCGCGGCGGCTTTTTTCGGGAGCGGTGCGCGCATCTCGGGGGCGCGCGAGCTCGACCAGCCGAATGAACGCACGGCGAAGCAGTTCTCGAGTACGGCTGCATCTTGGCTGACTATCCATGATCTTCGTCTGGCCTCACAGCAAACAATGCATCCAGTTTCGCATCCACATCATCCCAGGCGTTGCTCAAGATTCTTGCGGCCGCCTCGCCGTACTCGACCCGGATCGCCTCGCCGGCCCGCCGGAGGATCTCGGCCATTACCATGAAGCCTCGCTCGACGTCGCCAGTCGCGATCCACTCGCCAGACTCCTGACGGTACTTGAGTTCACGCCGCTTCGCCTCCCACTGCCGGATCTCCTCGAGGGCGGCCGATTGCGTGTCCTTCGCCCCACGCCGCTGGCCCTCCCGCAACAAGACAACATCGATCACGGCGGGACCGTGGATAAGGATCGGACGCCCCTGCCGCACGGCTTCCGGCGGGAGAAGCGGCAGAATGGTGGCGCGAAAATTCGGCGAGCTGACCCCGATCACGGCGGCCAGGGTCGACACCGGAAACCATCGCGACGCACCTGATGTTTTCGTTTCCATGGTGAAAAAAACCAAAATCGATGTCTCGCGGAAAAAAACGCCGCTCGATGGACGTGCTTCGCACTGCGCGGTGCCCCGGAAAGGACCCAAAGCCCCCCCGTCAGGGTACGGGGGTTGGCGTGGCGGGAGATGATCGGCCCGCCACGCCGTCCCCGAACTCGTCGGCAACGAGCCGACCCAAGAGGTATCACTTCTATCGCCGCCGGAGCCTGGGAGGTCGAAAGGAAACCCTCCCGGCTCAACGGCGGCGGGCTCGTGTCACTGCGTGACGCGCGGGTATCTCATCCTCGGCCAGGCGTCTGGGCCGACGGAGAATAACCACCTGTGCTTCGACGCGATCGCATCGAGCTTCGGCTTGATGGTCGCGATCGTGGCGTCGAGCGAGTGCCGAGCCTGATCGACGGCCGCCGCGGCAGAGGCCACGTGTGACCACGGCGCGCCGAGCTCGTCGCGGAGGCGACTCTCCGCAGACTCCAACGCCTTGCGTGCCTTCTCGATATTGGCGACGAGTTGCGCATGCCGTTCGCCATGTTGCGTGTCGAACGCGCCCCGCACCTCAGCGTGTGCTTGCTCGAGCTGCTCGAGCTGCTTGGTCGCCTCAGTCCGCCGCCCCTCGAGCTGTGTCACTTCGCGCACGCGCCGAGCGAGCTTATCGATCTGGAGCTCATCGAGCCCGAGAGCAGCGGACAACTCCAAAACCGTCGCCACATCGCCCTCTTGCGGTCGATCGTATCGGGCCAGAACCTCCGCCAGGCGATCATATCGGGCCGCACGTTCCTCCGCCTGGCGTTCTCGCTCGGCCGCCTCGGCCTCTTGTTGAATACGATGGTTCTCACGTCGCATTCGCTCGCCCAGATCGCACCGATCGAGCGGGGTCCGGAACAGCGCGGGATGTTCCCGCCGGAACTGTCGCAGGACAATCGCGTCAGGCCTCGCCTTGATGTCTGGTCGAGTCTCCAGCCAGGCGAGAATCGAGTGCCCCCAGGCCTTTGGATGATAGCCAAGCCGGTCTCGCACGTCGCCGATGAGCCAGGTATGCTCATCGCGTTTGCCCTTGAAAATTCGGGACACCTCGTCCTCTGAAATTGCCAGGCGTTGCGAGATGCCCTGGGGTCCGTACATCGCTTCCGGGTCGAATAGGTCCGCGGGCTGGAGGATTGCCGCGAGTTCCTCATTCGGCATTCCGCACAACTCGGAGTCGTGGAATCTGCTGGATCTGAGTGCCGTTGTTGGTGACATGGTAGGTAGTCACTCCTGGGTGAATGGAAATAGGGGGGTCACTTGCGTTTGGATTGGCCGGCCAGCTCTACGAGCTCGGCCACCACGGCGTCGAACGATTTCACGCCATCAATCAGCCTCAGCTTCACCGCATCGCCGGCCAAGTAAAGCCGGCCGCTTGCGATCGCCGCCGGGGCGATCCTGCGGTGGGCAACCGCTTTCAGAAACTCGGCCTGGACTCCGTCGACCTGGCCCTGCAGATACTCGCGATGCTCCTTGGTGATCTCCGTCCCTGGAAAGCCGAGGGCCTTGAACTCACCGGCACGAATCACGATCGCCTTGACTCCGGCATTGACGAATTGCTGCTTGCGATCGTAGAGCCCGACGAACGTGCCGATCGATCCGACCATGGCTGTCGCCACGTTGACAAAGACCTTCTCGCACTGGCTGGCCACCCAGTACGCCGAAGCCGCACACAAGTCCTCGACGTAGGCGAACACGGGCTTCGTCTGCCGGGCCCGCCGCACTTCCTCCGCCAGCTCCTGGGTGCCCGCCACAGAGCCCCCAGGCGAGTCGATCCGCAACAGGATCCCGTCGACCTGGCCTTCGTCGACCAACTCCCGGACCTGCTCGGCCAGATAAGTCAGACCAGCCTGGCCGGGCAGGTCAGACTTGACCAGGAGCCCGGTCACGTCTATCAGGCCGATCCTCCGGCCATCGACCGAAATTATCTGGGGCTCAGGGGGCGGAACATCCTGCCAACTATCAGCGAGCGGCGCGAACCCCTGCAGCCGCTTGTGTCGGTCGACGGGGCCAACCACCAGGTGTACTTTCGGCGCCCACGCCCGAAGTCCCGCGAAGTGCCCCGGCTCGCACGCCAACAAACCCGAGAGCTCGAGCAGCAGTCGCTGCGGTGGTGACAGGATCGGCGGCATCGGGGAGGTCCTCAAGCTGTGCGGGAGCGGGAGCCGCGGCGCCCGGCATTGACGGCCGCCAGATACTCCTCATGCAGTCCCGGGTTGTTGTGCACGACGGCGCGGATGGCGGCGGCCTGGTCGGCACCGGTCTGAACCTGGCTGGCCACGAGTCGATCCCACAGGGCGATCGCGGCTTGACCCGTGGGTGTTCCTGCGGCCGGCTGCGGGGCCCTGGTGTTCGCGGCCGCCAGGTAAGCTTCGTGGAGTGCCGGGGAATCGCGGACCACGGCGGCGATCGATTCGCTGGCGCTCAGGCCTCCCGCTCGCCGCTGGTCAACCTGCCGACGCCACTCCGCGGTAATCGCGGATCTGTTGATACTCGCAACAATCATCACATGACCTTTCTCACGAAGCCGGCTCTGGGGATCGCTCTGCGGGCCGCCGGTATGGGGCAGAGCGTGGTGGTGATGTCCCCTTGGCGTCTGGGCAGCCTCACATCGTGATTTTTTCGGCCGCGTCCGCAGGGCAGTCGAGTTGCCCCCGCACGAATGTGTCGATTGTCTCCGCCGGCCAAAGCCTCGTCCGGCCAATCCGGACCGGCCGCGGAAACTCGCCCGCATCAACCAGTCGCTCGATCGTCCGGACGGCGATCCGGCATCTCGCGGCAGTCTCGCCGATTCGCAGCAGTTCCATTTGTCGGTCTCCTTAGAACGCGTTACGCAACGTCACTATGTGACTTATAGCGACTTCGCGAGGCGTTCGGGTCCATTTGTTGCGGAGAATGGTCCGGATGGTCCGGATGGTCCGGACGCTGAAACGGAATCCCACCAGCCTCATCACCGTATTTCTCAGGAAATGACTGTGGTCGCAGCCCTCTGCATCCGTGGGCGGACTCGCGAGTCGCCGCGGATCCGCGCTGTCGTCTCGCAAAGTCGTCTGCCTCGTCCCGGTTGGCGGCTTGATCAACGTCGTCAGGGTCGTACCCGCAGCGTCGGCAACTCCGGTCGAAGGGGTCGCCGCCGGGGTTGTCGTCACCACATATCGGGCAGGTGGGCATCGGTCTTGCCTTTCTCGTGTCCGGCCCCGGCCGGTCTGGGGACTACTTGGGCGCCTTCTC
>CAZLWV010000071.1:0-28425 GCA_964563135.1 uncultured Planctomycetaceae bacterium | reverse complement strand
GCGGACCCGAATGCAGGGCACCGTCCGGCCGCCGAAGTCCGTCTCCGACGGGTACAGGGTGATTCGCTGGCCGGCCCACAAATCGGTGTCGTTGCCGAGGATGTTGACGATCCGCTTCAAGTTGGTCCTATTCAGCACCATGGCCCGCTTGTACTCCTGGAAGTAGATCACGCCTTTGGTGGCCTTCTCTTCACCGACCTCGTGAAAGTCAACGTCTCGGATCGTGACAATGATGTCTTTGCCGTCCAAGTCGGCGGCCTCGAGGTGTGGGGATGGGCAGAGGTCGTTTGCTTGCATCGTCATTCACTCCATTTCAAACGGTAATGGTTTCGCCCTTGGCCTTGATGGTCAGAGGCGGGTAAGCCCATTGGGGCAAGTCGAGTTCATGAATCATCGCCGCGGCTGCATTGGTCCAATCGTCCTCGGCCAGGCGTCGGGCCAGCTCCAGCCGGCCGAGCTGGTTCTGCTCGCGGCCGAGCTCGAGCGCGTCGGGGCTGAGGCGGTGAACGTAGACTTCGTGGGCCGGGGTCTTGTCGACCGAGACGAACAGGAAGTCCTGGACGTGGTACCCGAACAACTCCACGGCCTCGGTGTACCACGCCGCCTGGCGGTGGTATCCGAATTTCGCCGTGTCGCGTTGGAAGTCCGCCAGGTCGACGGCCCTGGTTGTTTTGAAGTCCACCACGCGCACCTGGCCGCGATCGCCGGGGCAGATCAGGTCCGGCCGAGCCCGAAGTCGAAGGCCGCTGTCCTCGTCCGTCCAGACGATGGAGTACTCGTAGTGCATGACCTCGGCGAGCAGTTTCGACGCGATCGGGTGGGCGTACGTGTTGCGTACCATGGTCTTGATCGGGGCCAGCTCCTCCGCCTTGAGCTGGATCAGGCCGGCGTGGGCCTCTGACCACTCCAGCCAGGGCTTGCCCTTGCGGTGCCCCTGGTCGTTCAGCACCTCGCCGGGGATCTCGATGCACACGCCGTCCAGGCCGGCCGGATTGCTCAGGCACTCGTGGGCCACGGTGCCGTGGTCCAGGGCGTCGGATCGCCTGAAGGGAAATGTCGGCGGGTCCAGGATGTAACGCCCATGGAAGAGGGGCGCCGATTCCCGGAGGCTCTCGAGCTGGGATCGCGACCACTCGGCCCGCGCGTGGTACTGCGTCAAGGTCAGGTTCGGGATGTGTTTTGCTTTGCGGGTCGTCATGGCTTCGCCTGGTCAGGTTTGGGTTGCTGGTCGGGGTCCGGAACGCATCGCTCGCAGCGGAGGCGGAACGATCGGAGGAGGCACTTCAGGGCACCACGCAGCCTCCGAATGCCAGCCGGGTCGGATCGGTCCGGGAGGGGGTGGAGGGTCAGGTGATAACGGGGCTGGTCGGTCATGGTCTCGAATCGTCCAAGAGCCGGTCAAAGTCAAAACGCTCCATCACGCCCCGCTCGTGCCGGTCTCGGTTTAACGCCAGTACGGAAAGCATCCTGACGAGTCGCCGCAATTGGTCTGCCGTCAAACGGTCCATGATCTCAAGTGTGAGTGCCGGAAGATGAACGTCTCGGCCGACCGCGTCCGTTTCGTGTTGGTAGGGTTTGATACCTATGCCTTTGCCTTCCGGTAGGAGGGCCAATCGCAATGGATGGCCACGGCGTCATGGCGCAAGCGGTCGACGATTTGGGCACCCATGCGTTGATCTGCTTCTGTTCCGCCAGTGACGTTTAGGGTGGCCCATGTTGGCCGCATGGCTCGGTACCTCGCATCGATCACCCGGAAGAGTAGATCCGCCTGATACGAGGACAGTGCGCCATAGGGTGGCAACGGATCGGATATGGCGAGTATCTCGACGGCGACCAGGTCGGCCACCTGCCGGCCCTCACTGCTGTCGCCGTTATCCATGCGGTCCCGAAACTGGCCGAACAAGTCCCGTCCATTGACCCATCGCACCCAATGACCGCGTTCAATTGCTTCGCGGGCCGCGCCGCACAGAAGATGGTCTTTTCCAGTCCCAGCCGGCCCGAACAGTAACAGGCCGTTTCCTCTCTCGACGTGTTCGCCTACTTTCTCAGCGAATGCCTTGACGGCCGTTAGGGCTGTTTTTTGTTCGGCGCGGCCGGCTTCAAAATTTGTCAAGGAACACGCTACGTAGCGGGGGCCAATAGCTTCCGCAAACGCCTCGTGATTGCGGGCAATGCGTTTTTTCGCCATGTATTGGCGAACTCGTCCTTCCATTTCGCGAATGCGGTCGACACTCACTGGCGGCAAGCCGTCGTATCTCAGGCTGCCTTGGACGCCCGCGATAAGATCCGCGGCGAGGCGTTCCGGTGACTGGCTGGTATCCAGTCGGTCCAGCACTCGTGATATCGCGCTGCCAAGGGCTGCGTCAGAAACCGCGTCGGTTGGCGTCGTCGGGGTGTCGTTGTCCGGGTCCTGGGGTGAGGGTAGGTTTTGGCTTTCCGTTTCCATTGCCTTCGTAACCTCCATTTAAGAGTTTCACGACGTTGAACTCGCCGGCTTTGTTGGTCGCAAACAGCCACGGCAACGAGAACCAGCCTTGAGCGTGACAAAAAGACGCCCGGCGGATGGCATCGAGCAGGCGGGGGGGGTCGGATAGCGCCTCCCGCTGCTCCTGGTCCCTCTGGGCGCGTGTCCATCCCTTGAGGGTGGCCTTGGCCACGGGATCGCGATTGGCACCGTTTCCGGCCTTGACGATGCCGGCCGGGAGAGAATTCCACCCGTCAATCAGTGCGAGTAGATCGGCGGGGACGCCGGCGCCAGCCGGCTCTTTCTTAGGAACAGGGTTAGGGACAGGGTAGGAAGGTGACGATTTGCCGTCCGGTTGCCGTCCGGTTGCCGTCCTATTTTGGGACGGCATTTCTTGTTTGCCGTCCTGATTTGGGACGGGAAATAGTTCTTCCTGTCCTGATTCGGGACCGGATTCGGACTCGTCACACGCACCGTCCGGGAGCGTTGAGTATTTCTCTGGCACCCGGACCCAGTAGGTTCCCGGTCGACTTTTGCCGCCTTCCACGTAGTTCAACCAGCCGGCTTCTATCGCCTTCCGCCGCGCCGTAACCAGCCGGGACCGGCCACCAAACCCACAAACAGACATAAGCTGGTCGTTGTAGAAGTCGACCGCGTGGCTGTAGTGAACAGCGTCCTCTTGGTGGACAATGACAGCCAGCAACCAGCACGCCTCCGGACCGATTCTCTGCGCCACGGCTGCTTTCGTCAGGAGCCGGCAGAACTTGTGCGCGAAGTACGGGGGCCGGGTCGGGTAGGCGGGGACTGTCGATGCCGCTGTCACGCCGCGTCCTCCATGTTCTCGATGATCGTCTGGAGGGTTTCACGCTCGGCCTCCTCGATGGCCAACGTGCGTTCCAGGGCGTCCTGGTTGATGTGCTGCTCGATGCAATCGCGCACGAGCTGCCGAATCTGATTCGGCTGGATGGCGTCGACCTCGACGGATTCCCCTCTGAAGTGCTTGGATCTGGCGTCCGATTTCTTCGTTGGTCTGGTCTGGAGTTCCCATTTCTCGATCTGCCATGGCAAGACGGCCACGCGCGCAAAATGGATCTCGGCACCCGGCGCGAACTGCCGGAGGTCCGCTTCCACTTTCCTGGGAATATCCACGCCGCTGGGGTCGTGATCGCCGAAGTAGTACATGTAGCACGGCTTGTCTTGCTTCTTGAGCGCTTCGGCCGCCGAGTACAGGTACGACAATGAGGGGTAACCGCGAGTGACCATCAAGGGCACATCCCACTCGGCGGTAACATCGACGATCACGCCGGCGAGCGCGTCCTTCTCCAGCCAGACTTCGACGTAAACGTCCTGGTCGTCCCAGATGGCTTGGCGATACATTCGCGTGGATCGCTGAAGCATCGCCTTAAGGGAGGAGTGCGTTGTCGGCTTCCGCTGCCACCTCGTTGCATCGGCGAGCCAGTCGAAGGGAAGATCCCCTGCTCGCCGCATTTCCACCAGAAGGCGGCAGACGGTCTGATACTGAGCTTCCGTCTTGTCGATGTCCCCCATGCTGACCAGGCGGTAGTAGACCTGCCTGACGGTCATCGGGTGATCTTCTTCGAGCGCGTCATACATGGCGGTGCGGATTGCCTGCATGTCCGCCTTTGTCCGCCTTCGTCTTCGCTTTACGGGGCTAGCCCCATAAAACGGTCGGCTTGCCGATGCGGGATCCATTCCCAGTTGCTCCTTGCCTGGCCGCGGTAGCGCGCCTCACCGGATGTACTCTGTGACGTTGGGATCAGTTCGCCTCCGCCGCCTGGCAGGTGCCGCTGGGGCCGCAGCCTCTGCCGCGATGTACGTCTCGAGGTCTCGCACCAGCACCCGCCTAGCCTTACGCCGGCCGCCCACGCCGATCGAGATAGAGCGGAGCCGGCCTGTATCGCAGAGTCGCCTCACGGTGTCATCGGAGACGGTGAGCAGTTCGGCCACCTGGCCGTAGGTCAAGGCTCGAAGTTTTGCGACTTCGGGCGAGGTGAGGGATTCGCTCATAGAGTCCCCTTATCTGCGTCGATCCGACGCAACTCGCTGGCTATGTGGTCAACATTCGCCTCGGTGAAAACCCGGGCTTGTCCGGCCACACCAAGAGGTCTTATCTTCCGTGTTTCGATCACGTAAGTGACTCGGTGGTATGGCACACCCAGCCGCTTTGCGATTTCCCCCACGGTGAGGAGTGCTGGAATAGAGGGGACCATGATCCTGACTCGCCGAACTGGGCGCGGCAGTCTCTGGTATTCAGGACTTCATAACCGCGTCCAACACAAGAAGGCGAATGGTCATGCCGGACAGAAAAAAACGGCACATTTCCCGGAGAATAATGGGATAGAAGTGGTCATGACCACTTTTGGGCGGTCATGACCGATTAAGTGTTTCAACCATTTCGCGAGCCTGATCGTCGGTCATCTCACCGCGAGTGAGTTTCTCGATCGTTGCCTCAGCGCACGCCCTGCCCTGCGACGTGTCGGGGAAAGCCTGGCGGATGATACCCACTGTCTCCCGACGGATTACTCGATCCACTTCAGTAACGGGCGCGGCTACGGCTCGTTCTTCCATGGCGATATTGAGTCCAATTTTTTTCTTCGCGGCAGCCTCTCTTAGCCCCAGGGCGCCGGCTATTCCGCACCACACAGGTGATTTTGAAACCATCGCGCTCGCTTTTACTCCCAGTGCTCTTGCGATGGCATTTCGTCCAAATATCTTCTGCGCGGCCTTCTTTGCGCCCTTGTCACCACGTTGGACGCATTCCACCAACTGATGAAAATTGCTGGACCTCCGAGCCTTGTATTCCTCAATCGCCTTGTCGAGGTCCGGCTGAGTCCATGATTGCTTCGACGGATAGCCCTTCCCTTCCGCCTGTTGTGACCCGCCAGTGTGCTGAACGTCGCCTCGAATTGACGCCCCATCCGAGTATTCGGCGGTCGCCAAACGCACAGCGTTTGCCCATTCTACTCGGACTCGGTTCTGACCGTTTTCATAGTCGAGAATCTTGACAGCCCTCAACTCCTCGGCGATGCCTTCCAGATATGCTCGTTGATTCTCAATTGGCCAAGTAGCCAGTGCATCGAGAGCGCAAAGCGGATCTTCTGGAGGGCAGTCAATCTCTGCAGGAAGACAGACAAGAAACGATCGCATCATGATGTGCAACTGTCCTACTGCGGCTTCGTGCCAATTTGCGTAGAACCGGCGGTTCAAGGTCACATCACTGTCCGGGTTCGCTAATAAGAGCCGATCGCGAACACACTCAAGAGCATTGTCTGCTCCCGCGAGGAGCCGACTGAGGCTCCTGAACATCTCGGAAAACTTGTTACAGGCTTCGTCAAGTTCCAGTGTGCCGCGGCGAACTTGATGCCAGTACCCAGCAGCGTTGACTTGGAGCGCCGTCGCGGATCTGACGCACCGCATGGCGGCATTCGCCGCTGTGTCAAACTCATCCTGAAGAGACATAGGTTCGAGTCCTCGTAAGAACCGGCCCAGCCGGCGGACACCAGGCGGACTCGAGAGCCCGGCGTCACGCCGGCCAGTAGACTCCCCGTCGGGAGCAACCGGCTTCTTGAGTGTATCAGGTTTTCGATTCGTTCCCAGTGCCAAACAGCCACGCCCGGATGTGGTCCGTGATCCGCAAGAGCCGTTCATCCGTGATCCGCTCCCGGTACCGGGCAGCCATGTCGTTGGATCTCTCCGCATGGCCCATAATGCGGTCGATTGCCGCGAAATCTGGGCTCTCGCCGGCCTCCTCAGCGATCGTCTGGCAGGTGTGGCGTAGCGAATAGAATCCCCGGCCCGGCTGGTAGATGGGGGCGGGCGGCTTCAGGCCGGCCTTCTTTGCCTTCTTCGCAGCCCTCTTGTCGGCCATGCGCAACGCCTTGGTGAATTGCTGGGAAACCGGGCTCTGGGGCTTGTCGTTCGTCCAGCAGGATCCGCGCTTGGTCAGGAAGACCAAGCCGTCGTGCTCCGGGGCCGCGGCTTTCCTGCCCATGGCTCCGGCGGCCTTGATTGCCACTATCGTCTCCGGCCAGAGTGGGCAGCGCCGATCCACACCAGTCTTAGGCCGCGGAAAGTCGACCCAGCCGGCCTCCAGGTCCAAGGCCTTGATGGGCAGCAGTCCGCAATCGTGGTTCCCGAAGCCGCAGTTGATCGCCAGCAGGATCATTGCCCGCATGTGGGCCGAAGTCGCGTCGAGCGCCGCCCGGATCTCGGCGGCCTGGAACATCCGGTTCCCGTTCTCCGCGCGGTGCTTCCGCATGACTCGCTGCGAGGGGCGACTGAAGCCCGGGCCGAAGCGGACGGGCCGGTCGATCAGGTAACTGTCGTAGGCCCATTTGAAGATAGTGCGGGCCCGCTGGATTGTGTTGCCGACCCGGACGGGCCCCCAGGTCTTCGCCATCTTCCGTTTGAGTTTTGCGAAGTCGTCTGCGGTCAGATTCTCCACGAGCCGGTCTTTCCCCAGCACGTCGGCCACGAGCTGCGCGACCACGTAGTAATCGTCCCAACTCCGCTGGGTGAGCTCGCCAGCCTCCACATCGTGCTTGCGAGCCGTCAGGTAGCGGTCGCCGAGCGACTTGATTGTGAGGGCGTCGGGCTTGGCGGGACGCCCGGAATGGAGCGCCTCCCGCTGGGCCATGTACTCTTCCAGGGCCCCCTGCGGATCAGCCCACTTGCCGAAGTAGTAGAGCTTTCCCCGGATTTTTTTGGCCCATTTTCCATTTCCATGGGGGAACAGAGGGAAGTCGGAATAAGGCTTCCCTGGTTTACCAGCCGATAAACTGGTGGTAGAATTCGCCATAGCGATGCCACCTCCGAGCAAAGGGTTAGGTGGTGTCCGACACCCGGCCGCCCAATCGGTCGGGTGCCTTTTCCTGGTAAGATAGGTTAACGGGTGTCGAAACGGGTGTCAAGAAGTGACGAAGAAAGACGAAAAACTCGACGTAAACCCTTAACCTAAAACGAGAAGCGCCCGTGGCGCAACTGGATAGCGCATCGGTCTTCGGAACCGAGGGTTACAGGTTCGAATCCTGTCGGGCGTACTTGTGACTTGCTTCTTGACTTCTGTTGCACTTGAGTCAAGTTCTGGCGACTCGGCCTTGGTCCGAGGTGGGACCTCGCTAGATTTCTCGCCGGTGCGGGGCGATACCAGGCGGTGCAGCTTGGTGCAGAACGGCGCACAAATCTCGACGAGCCAAGGCTTTACGGCGTCCGGCTGGCGACGCCCACCGAGCCGGCTCTGAGCCGGTTTCGGTGCAAGTTGGTGCAGGCCGATACGCCTGGAATGCGAGCCGTATGGCACCATTCTCGGCACCACTTGGCACCACGGTTGGCACCTTTCTGGTGCTGGTTCCTGGCCAAAAAACAGAGGGCAAGTGGAACTGGACGCCAGCCTCGCAACCGCTGCCCTGAAAGCCACCAGACGCTAAGAGCGCTGTCCGCCTTTACCGTCCTTGGGATCTGCCTGGGTGCTTGCCAGCAGCACCGCTTTCACCTGTTCGGGCACGGTGGCCGAGTTGGCGACTCGATTTGGTGTTCATCCCAACCAGGTCACGAGTTGGAAGAAGCAGGCGGTGGACGGGCTGAAGGAGGTGTTTTCCCACGGTCGGTCCCAGCGGCCCAAGGAGACGGAGGACCTCCAGTCGCGTTTGTTCCAGCGTCAACGCGGCCTGATTTGCGGAACCAGGACAATCGGTGCTACTTGATGGCAGCCGCAGCCAGGTTCGGCCTGGCGAAGAAATCGCGAGCTATGAGTGGCGTCTGCACGACGGCAGATGCATCCGCGATGCGACAGTGCGAGTGCCCTTCGACGTTCCCGGGCTCTATAGCGAAGAACTGATCGTACGTACGAGGAGCGGAGCCGAGGCCAGAGACTATGCCCAAGTGCGAGTCTATGACCGGAAACGCGGACGGAATATGGTAACCGGATGGGTCTACCATCACCCAGTGCGCCGCATCACGCTTGGGCAGCCGGTCACCTTCTGGAATCGTCTGAGCGGCACCCGTTCCGACGTGCGAGTTGACTTCGGGGACGGGACACCTGCAGAAACAATCGTCGAGAATACGACGCACTCGTTCGGACAGCCCGGCATCTTCACCGTGTCGTTCACCACCAGCGGCCCGGATCAAGAAAGCGCTTCCGCACAGATGTGCGTGGTCGTGGAGTCGGCGGACTCCCTGCAAGGCCGCCCAGGGAGCTGATTACAGATGCCGTGGCCCTCTGCGCCGCGTTGAGAGGAAGAGTGCCCTGGGGCGAGCGCTGGTAATCGACCAACCCGCTCGCGCGAGACAACCGCCCAGCGTTTGATGCCACGACGGCGGCACAGAGAAGAGGCCACTGGTACTTGTGCCGCCCATCATGCGACCATACATCCCTCGCTGATCGTGACCACAAGAGCCTGGACGGTCGTGATCGCTCTCACCTCCACCTGGGCGTGGCTGAAGAGGAAGACCGGATGCCGGATCCGCCGGACCTATCCGCGAAGCACTTCCTCGAGCACTGTGGCATTTCGGACTTGCGGACGCCAAAATGGCGATTGGACACTGCTCGCCACAAATGGCATCCGATTCGTACCAACAAGGTCCCCAAGGCATGAAGAACGCGATTTTCCCGGCCACGGCAGTTTTGATGACCCTCTCGGCCTGCATGTCGGCGGCCTTTGCCGCCGAAGCCCCGAACCCGACGCAGGCGGATGCTGGCGACGGCCCACCGCGGAGACTGGCGGTGGTCAATGGTGACTTCAGCGACCTGACGGGCATGACGGCCGGACAGGACGGCTGGTACGGCGGTCGGCCCCAGGGATGGCAGGGTTCGCAGAGCGCCTATGCGGTCCATGTCAAGAACGAGGCGAGCGGCGCGGTCTGCAATCCGTCGACGCTGGGTTTCTTCCGTCAGCAGGTGGGGGTGCTGGCCAAGATGTCGGACCTGGTACTCTCGTTCGATGTCTCTGAGCCGTGGAAACCGGGAGCGGTGCTGAATGCAGCCATCCTGGACGGCAATTTCGCGGAACTGGCCGCGGGCGATTTCTCCGCCGGCCCGCGGCAGATGCTCCTGGCAAAGCAGGTTCCCGCAGGCACGTCGATCATCATCGCGTTTGGAGCATCCAGACTGACGCCCGGTCTGGACAACGTTGCCATCGACGTGAAGGAAGTGAATGCCCCGGGGCAGACCGCGGCGCAAGGGCCCGCCCTGTCCACAGCACCGATCACGGTGGCGAGCTACTACTTTGGCAACTACCATCCGGGCGATCCGCGCAACGTGAAGAACAAGGGCGAGGGCTGGTCGGAATGGGAACTGGTCAAGGCGGCCAGGCCGCGTTTTCCGGGCCACGATCAGCCCAAGGTGCCGCTCTGGGGATACACGGATGAGTCGGACCCGAAAGCGATGGCCCAGAAGATCGCAGCGGCTGCGGACTACGGCATCGATGCCTTCATCTTCGACTGGTACTACTACAACGACGGCCCCTTCCTGGACCGGCCGATCGATCTGGGATTCCTGAAGGCAGAGAACAACTCAAGAGTCAAGTTTGCCTTCATGTGGGCAAACCATGACTGGATCGAAATCCATCCCTATCGGCGCGGGACCGAGCGCAAGGTTCTCTATCCCGGCACCGTAACGCCGGAGAACTTTGCGAAGATCTGCGATCACGTGATCCGCTCCTACTTTTCCCATCCGTCGTACTGGCGGATCGAGGGACGGCCCTACTTCTCGTTCTATGAGCTCACCAAGCTGCTGGACGGTTTTGGCAGCGTGGCGGCGACACGAGCGGCACTGGACGAGTTCCGGGCCAAGGCAGTAGCCGCCGGACTGCCGGGACTGCATCTGAACGCGGTGGTCTGGGGGCAACCGATCCTCCCCGGCGAGAAGACGCCGACCGATGCCGCAAAACTGGTCGAGGACCTGGGTTTCGACTCGGTCACCTCGTATGTGTGGATCCATCACGTCTCGCTGCCGACGCTGCAGACCGACTACAACGAGGTCCGCGACAGCTACTTCCGTTACTGGACCGAGGCCCAACGCAAGTTCAGCGTGCCGTACTTCCCGAACGTGACGATGGGCTGGGACTCCAGCCCGCGGGCCCACCAGGACGACGAGTTCGGCAATTTCGGCTACCCGTTCACCAACACGATCGCCGGCAATACGCCGGAGCGCTTCAAGGAAGCCCTGGCAATGGCCAAGCGGCGGCTGCTGTCGGAACCCGATGGCCCGCGGATCCTGAATATCAACTGCTGGAACGAATGGACCGAAGGAAGTTACCTCGAACCCGATACGGTCCATGGTATGAAATATCTCGAAGCGGTCCGCGACGTGTTTGGCTCCGGACCGGACGCCCGGTGAGGATCGTTTCAGACGACTCTCGCATGCCGCGAAGCGCGACAGGCAGGGTACTGGCCACAAGGGAGGTCGAAATGGGCAGAACTTGTCCCGCGAACTGGTGTGCCGTCTGGCGGGGGCTTGCCGTGGCGGTGTTGTCGATGGTGATGGATGCCGGGCCGGGGCTGTCCGCCGACCGGCCGAACATTCTTCTCATCATGACCGATCAGCAGTCGGCCGACGTGATGAGCTGCCGGATGGGCAACCAGTACCTTCATACGCCGGCCATGGACAGGCTGGCGGCCGAAGGGATGCTGTTCACGCGAGCTCACTCGAGCAATCCCTTGTGCATGCCGCTGCGCAATTCACTGTTCACCGGCCGCTATCCCCACCAGACCGGCGTGACCATGAATGAAAAGCCTGCGGGCGGGCAGCTAGCGCCGGAGTTTGTTTCCATGGGGACCTACTTTCGCAGCGCCGGCTATACGACTGCCTACAGCGGAAAGTGGCACCTGTGCTTCAACGAGAAGGACCCTGCCCGTCACGGCTTCGAGATTCTGGGCGGCAAGAAGCCGGACAAGTCCAGCGGCGACGACAATTACGACGCTCGGGTGTCGCGGGCGGCCGTGGAATTCCTCAAGCGCGAGCACGGCAAACCCTTTCTGCTGGTCGTGAGCCTGCTGAATCCGCACAACATCTGCGAATGGGCCCGCCGCCTGGCGGGGCGCGAGCAGCAACTGAGCTGCGGTGAAATCGGCACGCCGCCGGCCCTGGACCAGTTGCCGCCCCTGCCGGCCAACCTGGAAGTGCCGAAGAATGAGCCCGACGGCATGGTCTTCATCCGGCGAGCGTACCAGGTCAAGGACGGCCTGTTCCCCGTTGCCGATTTCAGCGACGAAGACTGGCGGAAGCAGCGCTGGGGCTACTACCGGATGGTCGAGAAAGTCGACGGCGAGGTCGCCAAAGTCCTCGAAGCGCTGCACAAGGCGGGCGCAGAGGACAGTACGCTTGTGATCTTCACCAGCGATCACGGCGATTGCGCCGGAGCCCATCGCTTCAACCAGAAGACCGTGTTCTATGAAGAATCGGTACGAGTTCCGTTGATCGTTCGCTGGAAGGGCAAGACGGTTGGGGGCACCTCAGACAAGCTGGTCAATACCGGCATCGACATCCTGCCGACCATGCTGGCCTGCGCGGCAGTCAAACAGCCGCCCGTTTTGCCCGGGCGAAGTGTTTTACCGTTGGCGATGGGCCAGGCCGTCGAGCAGTGGCCCGAGTACGTCGTGTCGCAGAACAATATGTCGCAAACAGGTGTCGTGGACGGCATCAAGCCGAGCATGGAAGGGCGGATGGTGCGGAGCGAGCGGTACAAGTACTGCATCTATGGGCATGGTGTCCGGCGCGAGGCCCTGTACGACCTGGAGGCGGATCCGCTGGAGATGGTCAACCTGGCGGGCGAGGCGGAATGTCGACAGACCCTGCTGCAGCACCGTGCCCGTCTGGCAGAATATGCAGAACGCTATGGGGATGCGACCGCGGCAGATCTGCTGTCGAACGATGTGGAACCGAGGCCGTTCAAGAGCCGGTGACCAGCTCGCCGACCGGATGCCGCTACGGCCGGGAGGCGTACTGGAGGACAACCGCCCCGTGGCCACCCGCGTCGCCGACGTCGAACCCTTTCTCCATCAGGTCCGAGCCGCTGAGAGTGGCAATCGGATCCGCGTTGTCCCAGTCGGTGATCGAGTACTGTCTGTCCGGATCGAGGCCCTGCAGCTTCAGCCGGCAGTTCTCCCGCGGCGGGGCCGCACCGCAGAAGGCCTGCACGATTCCCGCTCCTTCTTCAGGGCTGTGGAACTGGAAAGCCAGCCAGCGGCCCGGGTCGTCGCTCCACGGTGTCAGCGGGTAGTAGTCGGCCGCAAACAGGTGCCGCACCGGCAGGTAGCGTTCCAGGTGCCGGCGAAGGCTGGCAACGGAGGCGGGATCGCGAAAGTTGATCGCGTAGCTGGCGCACGCCCCCATGCCGCTGCGGAGCGCCGCCTCGTCGGCACCGGCGGCACCCAGGCCGTGCAATGGCAACCAGAGGGAAAGCCCGTGCGTCATCGCCTGCACGTTGCGAGGGAACGACTTCTCTCCCCAGCAACTGTCGCTCCGCCATAGTACGACACACCGCCGCATCATCTCGAAATCGAGCCGCCTGCCGCCACTGGCGCAGTTGTCGAGAATCAGCCCGGGATGCCGCCGGGCGAGTTCATCCAGAAAATCGTACAGCCCGCCTACGTGGCGGATCTCGCGCAGGCCGATCTCCTCGGCCGGTTCGTCGGTCTGCCAGAAGTACGCCGGATACTGGTTGAAATCCTGCCGGTAGATGGCAATGCCCGCCTGGCGGATATGGCTGGAAATGGTCTCCACGGCCCAGGCACGGGCCTCGGCGTTGCCCAGATCGAGCAATCGGAAGCCGTCATTCTCCATGTAGCGGAGTTCAGGAGGAGTGCCGCTGGGCGCAAGCAGCCAGCCCGGATGCTCCCGGTCGAGCCACGTGCCTCGCATGGCCCGTTCCGGCTCGAACCAGGCCAGCATCCGCATTCCGGCTGCGCTGGCCGCCTTGCCGACCGGCGCCAATCCAGCCGGGAACCGCGCCGGGTCGGCATTCGGATTGCCCTGCCCGCCCGGAAAACCACCTTCATTCCAGCCGGCATCGAGCCAGAAGGTGTCCAGTGGCAGTGTGAGCGTGGCAAGGTGAGCGGCCAGCGAGCCAAGGTTCTCCTCCGTGGTGGCATTGAAGCCGATCAAGCCGTGAACACTAGCGGCCACCGGCATCAATTCCATCGGCCCGTGGCCGCCGGGTGTGAAGTGGTGCAGCATCAGGCGGCGGAACCGGTTCTGTCCGTCAAGCCAGGTGCCCTGATAGCTCATGATCAGCACGGAAGGCAGCCGGACTTCTTCGCCCGCCGCGAGCCTGAACCGCGATCGTTTCAGTCCGGCGGTGACGCGAACTCGGCCGCTGCCGAGTCGCTCGAACGACGCCTTCCAGTCACCGGACCAGCCAACGGCCATGATCAGTCCGCCGCCTTCGGCTGCAAGATTGAAGTAGGGCATCACGCCATCGGACGAACGCCCGCCGAACGATTCGAGCGCGAAGGGTTCGCCGCTGGCCAGCACCTGTTCGCGAGGCTGAAAATCTCCGATTTCCGAATGGCTCCCCTTGCTCCAATGGAGCGTTACACCTTCCGTTAAGGGAAACTGTACCACGAAGTCGGCCGAGCACCAGTCCTCGTGAAGTGGCGAATCGCCGTCCTGCGGAGCCTGCAGCCGAACCTGCCACTCGACGGCGCCGTCGGACGGGTAGTCTTGCCGGTGAAGACGCAGGCCGTCGACATCCGGACGCGGCATCTCGTGAAGGGTTGCCATGCCGAAATCGGGGCCAAGGTCAACCTCGGACGCGCTGCAGTAATCCGCCAGCCACGAGCCAGCGATCAGAACAGCGGCCAGGGACAAGAGGGTACGTTTCATGTTCGGTTCCTTGATCGCTGCCGATTGCCCGATTCTAGCCTTTCCTGACGAGTAGACTGCGCATCCGTTCGTAGATAAACACACCGGCCGCCACGCCCAGGTTGAGCGAGTCGGTCCCTGCGGCCATGGGGATCGTGATTTTTTGATCGCACAGATCCAACCACTCGTCGGTGAGCCCTGCAAATTCATTGCCCAGCATGAGACCCACACGTTCGGGCCACGCAACCTCGGGGAGCAGTTCCGCGTCGTCGGCCAGCACGGTTGCGGCAAGGCGTACGCCGTAACGTTCTTGGAGCGTTCTCAAGTCGGCTACCAGATCGATCGATCGGACAAATGGCACGCGGAGCACATTGCCCATCGACGTCCGCAGTGCCCGTCGGGAGAACGGATCGCAGCACTTGGGCCCGAGGACGACGGCGTCGACGCCGAACGCAGCCGCCGTCCGGAACACCATCCCCAGGTTCTCCGCTTGCGTTGCCTCGGGGCAAACAACCAGCGTCCATTTCGACTTCTCGTCCAACCGTTGCATCACCGCGGCGATGGGGGGTGACGGGTGGCGCCGGCCGACGGCCAGCGCCCCGCGATGGAAGGGAAATCCCACGATCTCGACCATCAATGACCGATCGGCCACATAGATCGGCACTTCATCCCCCACCAGAGCCTGGAAACCCTCGGCCTGCTCCTCCCTTACGAGGATAGACTCGACGTCATAGTCGCTCTCGATCAAGCGGCGGACTACGAGCGCCGCTTCGGCGATGAACAGGTTTTCCCCGCGGAGAGTGCGCTCACGGAGATTGCGATAGGGGGCGACGCGTGGGTCATGGAGCGAGGTGATGGATTGCATGGGGGAACTGGCAGCAAGCGGTAAACAGCCGGCAGTGAGAAGGGGAAACACTTCGACCGCCAGAGGTGTCGGTTGCGCGACGGATACGAGTTCAGCTTACACGACGCGTCATCCAACACGCAAGAATCCGTCCAAGGACCGGCATACTTCGGCGGCGACTACTGCACCGGCGCCAGCAGCCGGGCGGCCCGAACCGTGAATCGGAAAGGAAGCCATCTCTCGCTGTAGTCGGTCGCGACTACCGGACGGCTCGCGCTGAAGTCTTCTTCCAGCATCGTTTCCACCTGTTTGGCAAACTCCTTGTCCATCACCATCACCGTGACTTCAAAGTTGAGCCGCATCGAGCGGTTGTCGAAGTTGGCCGTCCCGACTGTGGCCGCGTAGTCGTCGACGAGCATGACCTTCTGGTGGAGGAATCCCGGTTTGAATCGATAGATCTTGACGCCGGCCTTCTCCGCCTCTTCCAGGTAGGAAAACGAAGACAGGTAAACCAGTGTTTGATCAGGGTTCTCCGGGATCAGAATCCGCACTTCGACGCCGCGGAGGGCTGCCAACTGCAGTGCCGACATCAGTTGCTCATCCGGCACGAAATAGGGACTGACAATCCAGATGCGGCTCTCCGCCGCATTGATCGCATTGAGGAAGAACAGGGTCGCCGTCTCCAGGTCGTCCGCAGGTCCGGTCGGCAGGCAGAGAGCGATGCGGTCACCACCGGGCGCCTTCTCGGGGACCCAATTCAACTCCGGGACTCTGTCGGTAGCCCAGCGCCAATCCTCCACAAAAGTCACTTGAGCTTCCAACACGACCGGCCCGCGCAAGCGGACGTGCGTATCGCGCCACGGTGAAAGCACGGGATCCATCCCCAGGTACTCGTCCCCCACGTTATGCCCCCCGACAAACGCTTCCTTGCCGTCCACCACCACGATCTTGCGATGGTTGCGAAAGTTGAGGCGGAACCGATTGCCGGGGCCCCTCGCAGTGCGAAATGCGGCCGTCTCCACGCCCGCGTCCGAGAGCGCCTGCAGGTAAGCTTGGGACAATCCCAGGCTGCCCATGGCGTCGTAGAGCAGGTAAACGTGCACTCCTTGCGCCGCCTTGGAAATCAGTGCGTCTTTGAGCTTGTTACCGAGTTCGTCCGGACGAATGATATAGAACTGAACGAGAACGTAGTTCTCGGCTCGATCGATCGCGTCGAAGATCGCGTCGAACGTTTCCTGGCCGTCGATCAGCAGTACGACGTCGTTATGCCGCGTCAAAGGGAGGAGAGCGAGGTTCTCGAGCAAGCGAACCTGGCAGCGATCGCGACCGGTCTCTCCTTCGACCAGCATGCCTTCGCGCTCGAGAACCTGCATCATCTGTTTTTTTGTCTCGCTTGCAGCGAGCATTTCGCTGTGCCGAATCCGGTCGTAACCGTCGAACTTCGATTGTCCGAACACCCAGTAGGCAGGAACGGCAACGTACGGGAACGTGTTGAGC
Organism: uncultured Planctomycetaceae bacterium; assembly: GCA_964563135.1. GTDB lineage: Bacteria > Planctomycetota > Planctomycetia > Pirellulales > Thermoguttaceae > JAAYAY01. Next base: position 11,799 of record CAZLWV010000071.1, on the reverse strand, counting down.
GAGATCGCCCAAGCGATGGCGCCCTGGGAAGTCCGGGTAGCCATGACGGCCTGCACCGAAGTCAGTACTCCCAAAACGTGCATCAGGACCGCAAAGGCAACCTTGAAACGCTTCCGCCTCTTGCCGGACCACTCGCGAAAAGCGCTGAAGCGAGGAGAGCGCTGCGACATGGAGTCCAATAGTCTGCTGAACATGACCGTCTCCGCACCAAGGGCTTAAGTTCGGGAATCACCAGAGGGGCCGAGGGCCACAATTGCCTTGCGCAGGTCCTCGCTGATCTCCTGGGCGGCCCTCTTGCCCCGCTTCAGATGCGAGTAGCTGCGTGCCTGACCGATCGTCAATCGAACGCGGTACGGCCGGGGCAGCCATCTCCCCTTGGGCCAGGCTCGATAGGCGCCGTCCACGTAGCAGGGAACGACCGGGCACGGAGTGTTGGCCAGGAGGAGGCCGATCCCCGGCTTGAACTCTCCCATCTTGCCCGTCGTCGTGCGAGTCCCCTCCGGAAAGAGGAGCAGGACATTGCCGGGGTTCTCCAGCAGGTTCTGGCACAGGCTCAGGCTCTGGCGGATGTGCGTTTCACGATCGAAGGGCAGTGCGTTGACAACGATGGAAGCGATGGCCAGACGGGGGATGCTCACGAAGAAGAAGTCCTTGGCGGCGGCAGGAAAGACCTGGTGGAGCTTCCTGAGCGGCATGGCCGACAGGATCGCCAGCGTGTCGAGATGGCTCGTATGGTTGGCGACCAGGACGAACGACCCCTCCTTGGGCAGGTTTTCCCGGCCCGTGACCTGCAGGCGGTGATAGGTCCTCATCGCCGCTCGCAACATCAGTGCCGCCAGCGATCGAGCCCCGTAGACAAGCATGTCGGGCTTGCGGGGAAAACGGCGGAGACGCTCCAGAAGCGTCTGGTCCAGGTCTTCAGCCGTGTCGTAGAGCCAGGGTTCCACGCGGAGTCGCCAGGGTTCAGGGTTCGGTTGACAACAACAGCCAGACGAGCCTCGACCGGCCCAAGACAGCTGCCGCCAGCAGTCGGGCCGCCGGATGCTGTCAGGCTGCCGGAAGAAGGCTCAGTACAGGTTATGGAAAAATCGAGCCATGTGGAAGAACAGGGGAGCGGTATAGATAAGGCTGTCGATCCGGTCGAGAATTCCGCCATGGCCTTGGATCAAGGCCCCCATGTCTTTCACGCCCACGTCGCGTTTGATCACGCTCATGGAAAGGTCGCCGAGCTGCCCGCCAACGCCGACAATCAACCCGGCGAGAACCAGTTCAACCACTCCAAAGTGCGGAAACGAAAACTGCAGTAGCCAGGGAAGCGTGAGCGATACCGCCAGCGCGCCGACCGAACCACCCCAGGTTTTGTTGGGACTGATCTGGCTTCGCAGCTTGCGCCGCCCAAACGCCTTCCCGCACGCGAAGGCGGCCACATCGCTGATCTCCACGGCAACAAGCAGGTAGAACAGATAGCCGTAGGCGTGCTTCGAATTGGCCAGGAACGCCACGTGGCCGAACATCCAGCCAATGTAGATGAATCCTACGATCGCCAGGGCAATCGCCTGGAGTTGTCCCTTGGCCCGGTTGCGGAGGATCGGAATGAGCAGAATGGCACACACCACATAAACCGGCAGCGCCATGAACAAGCCGTATGAACCGGGAACGTCGTACACCGGATCCCACATCACCGTGATCGTACCCAAACCGAGGATGCCGCAATAGACCACGCCGGTCATCGGCCAGTCGCAGTACAGGCCGGTCGCCCGGGCGTATTCCTTGAAGGCGAAGACAGCCAGGACCGTGAAGAACACGATCGTGGGAATCCGGCCAAGGAGAAGGCACACCAGGACGAGGGGAATCATCACCAGCCATCCCCGATAGGACCTGGCCGCATGATCGACGTTGCGTTTCCAAGCGTATTTCAGCACGGCAATCACCGGGCCGGCCACGGCCAGTGCCGTGATCAGCAGGATGACGTAGATGCGGAAGACGTCGCTTTCCAGAGCAGCTCGAAGTGACATGCGTCAACTCGCGGAGGTCGCAGCTTGCAGGTTCCTGTTGATCGTTCGCAGGCGGACGAGCACCGTTTGCATGGATCCAAGGAGGATGACCAGGTGTGTCCAGTCGAGAATCGTCAATCCTCCGTACTCCGTCCGCCCCTGGCCAAACCAGATCGCCGCCAGCGTGATCCATGCGCCGGCGTGGAGGGTCACCATCCGCCACGGCTTGCTCATCCACCCGCCGAACTGACGTCCCGTTCCGACGGCCTGGCCGAAAGTGCCAATGTAGGCCACGAAAACGGCCGTCATGGCGACCCAATAGCCCCCGAGCAGGTGGCCCAGCCCACTGTGGGCGGCCCCCACGAAGATCAGGACATCGGAAACCCGATCGGGAACCTCGTTAAGGATCTCACCCCGGCGGCTGGCCTTGCCCGAGGCAAGGGCAACCATCCCATCGAGCATGTTACACCAAAGCCGCAGGTAGCAGAACCCGGCCGCCGGAATCAGGAGCCAGGAAGCCCGGCCTGCCTGCCAGTAACAGAGGGCCGCAGCAGCGGCCGCCACCATCGACGCATAAGAAACGGCATCCGGATGAATGTTCCATCTGACGCACAGCCGCACGCTGCCGTGTGCAGTCCGCCGAAACACCTCGGCAATCGGACGCCGAGACTCGGGTTGATACCCAGCCATCAATTTCTTCCCCCTGTGCGAAGCTACCCCCGTGTGCCCATCACGATGCCGCGTTGCCAACTCCCATCAGGCAGATGCCAGTGGCCTGCTCCCGCTGGTCGCGGATTTCTGTGAAAAACTCAACGATCTTTGATGATAGTAATTCAGAGGCGTCACGGCACGGCGAGTATAGCACTTCGAGCAGCCGTCAGGCAGTCCGCCCGTCGATTGTCGCCGCCCCGCCGTCAGGCTAGACTGATCGGATCGAAATCCTGGAGGTTCTCATGCGCCCGCACTCGGTACTTGCCGTTTTTTTGTTGGTCACCCCGTCCGTCCTTCTTGCCGAGGATGTGCCGGACACTCGGTTGCGTGTCTCCGAAAGCGGCGGCTCGCCGACCGTGGAGGTTCTCTCTGGCGACTCGGTCGTTCTCACATCGCCCGGCGAGGGATTGTGGTCGATCGCGACCGGTTGGCAAGACGGCTGGCCGGCCGACTGGCACCACGCCCGGCCGCAAGACGTTTTGCACGAAGGTCCGTGGACGATCCTGCGTGGAAACCTGGAAACGAAGGCCGGCACATGGCAGCTTCGCGACGCCTACCGCCCCCGCGGCCGATCGGTCGAGTGCATCCGCCGCTGGGAGTGGCGGGGTGACCGGCCGGCCGCGAAAACGACGCTGGCCGTCCGCTGGCTGGCGCCCGACGCCAAAGGGCAGGTGCTCCTGCCGGGAATCCTCTACTACGGCAACCCGTCGGGGGCGGCGAGCGGGCGAACCCCCGTCTTCTCTCCGCAGGCTCCGCTGGCCGTTTTCGAAGAGCACCGCTATCCGCTGCCGTACGCATCCCTGGAATGGGAGCAGAGCGAACGGCGGTTGGGGGCGGCGCTCCACAGCCTGCCAGCCCCCGTCCCTTGCGGAAACCTGCCTGACCAGTGGTGGTCGCTCGGCCTGGATGGGTCGGGAAGCGGCACGGAATTGATTCTCCTTTCGGGGCCCTGCGCGTCCAACGGCCGCAAGAGCGTGATCAAAGCCATCCAGCCGGGTTTTGTTCCCTACGACAACGCCTACCTGAACGTGCCCCCGGGCACCGTCATTGAAAAGACCTTCCACCTCGAAGTCTACCCGGTCGACAGGGAAGGTTCCGGTTTCCGCCGTCCCACACGCACTTCGATCGACTGGTTCCAGCCCACGGATCTCGAGACATTTCCCACGATGAAGGAGATCACGGAGGCCAAGTACCGCTTTGCCAAGACGCGCTGGCACGAAGCAGACGCGGCTGCCGGGTTCAAGAAGTTTCCCGATCGACCGTTCTTCGTCATCGGCTGGTGCGGCCAGGCGGCGGCCCCCGGCTACGCGCTGCAGGTCCTGGGTGATCAACTCGGCGATCCGGACATCCCCGGCATGGTCCAGAAGTCGCTCGATTTTCTCTCCACGGCCGAGTTCTATGAGGGCGGTTTTCACACCTGGTACAACTACGATGAGAAGACCTGGTCCCACGACGAGCCGCTCTCCCAGGGCCAGGGAATGCTCAACATGGCCCGGGCGATCCAGGTCGGCCGCAAGGCCGGCCGGGATACGTCGCGTTGGGAGGCCTTCCTCAAGAAGGCTGCCGACTTCCACTCGGAGCGGATCCTGCGCGACCAGTGGCATCCCCGTTCGACCGACGAAGGGTTCTTCATCGCCCCGCTCTGCCTTGCGGCCGAGTTGTTCAAGAGCGATCTTCATCGGCGGGCAGCCGTCAAGGCGGCGGAACACTATGCCGACCGGCACCTGTTGATGCGCGAACCGTATTGGGGCGGCACGCTCGACGCCCAGTGCGAAGACAAGGAGGGGGCCTACGCGGCGTTTCAAGGCTTTCTGGCCGCCTACGAAATGACGGGGGAGGATCGTTTTCTCCAGTGGGCCCGTCACGCCTGCGACGTGGTGCTCACCTACCTGGTCGTCTGGGACATCGACCTTCCCCCCGGGCGGCTGCGAAACCACGGCTTCAAGACGCGGGGATGGACCGTCGTCTCGCCCCAGAACCAGCACATCGACGCCTACGGGGTCCTCATGGCGCCCGACGTCTATCGCCTCGGCCAGATCCTCGGCGACGAGCAACTCGAGGAGATCGGCCTCCTCATGTTCCGAAGCTGCGGCCAACTCATCGACCCCTTCGGCAGCCATGGCGAACAGCCCCAGCACACCAACTACGCCCAGCGCGGACGGGTCGACGACATCTTCGCCCTCCGCGGCGGCTACGTGGAGGACTGGACCGTGTTCTGGCTGACGGCCCACTTTTTGAATGCGGCGGCAAGATTCAAGGAATTGGGGGTTGGCGACGAGTGACAAAACGTTGATGGTTGAGGGACCTGACAAGGTCCATAACGTGTCCCTGGATTTGTTGGCCGGCTGAACATCGTCTGGGGCGGACGGCGATTGTCAAGGGACTGTTGCGCAAGACGGGCCGATCAGGTACAATGGTCTGCTCAGACGCCGGGCGAGATCGTCGGGCGAAGGCCAACTGGAAAATGCTGATTGATCAGGGAGAACACAAGATGAACCGACTCGGGACGTGCAAGACGTGCAGATTCTCCTTACTGGTGGCCGTGGCAGCGCTGGTCCCATGCCACACGCACGCTTCGGATCGTGCGGTGATCGATGTCCGCGGCGAATCGGAGGCGGAGGTGATGTGGTTCCGCCCCGGCGCAGTCGTGTTCACCGATCGTGACTTCAGGCTGGCAAAACTCCCGGAAGCTCTGGCAGGGGAGAAGTTCTTGAGGAGTTCGATCGATTCCACGGAGTTCGACGTGGTCGAGGGCGGCCGTCTGAGAGTGGCAACCCCACAACGCATCGACGGTGCCGCGTCCCAGGCAGAGGCCCTCGAAAAACTGGGGTTCGTGAGGATGCAGGAGGAGGCGTTCCAGTTGTTCGGGAGCAAGGAAATCGATCAGGTGCTTGTCTACGAAAAGCAAGTGACTTCCGGCGAGTCCTATCGCTTCGGAAAATGGGTGGTGGTGCTGGGACTGGAGGATGCCCGATCCGCGAAAAACCGGACCCGTGCGGCCGAGGGAAAGCCGTTCTTCGTCTATCCCGCGGACATCCCCAACACGGGAATGTTGTTTGTGGATCGCCAGAAGGACGATCATTCCGGACACGGCAACAACTCGATTGCCGAATGCCGGAACGGAGACATTATCGCCTTCTACTGCGTGACCGGAACCGGCGCCGATAATTGGAATGGACACGGCGCGGCGGGATGGTCGGAGTACCGGCGTTCGACCGATGGCGGACTGAGTTGGAGCGACCCCGTTGTCTTCGACTATTCCAAGCGGATGTACGAGGGGAGCGAAGTGGGATCGGCTCTGGTCTACTCCCTCGTCACAGCGCCGGACGGCACGCTGGTCGCCACCGTGATTCGCTATGCCAACGAGAAATGGGAAAAACAACTGCCGCCGGCCTATTTTCTCAGCAACGACCATGGGCACACGTGGACCGGCCCCCGCCAGTTCAGCCAGTCCGCCACCGTCGATGACATCGCCTTCACGATGAACACCTCCTTTGTCCGCGACGGCGAGGTCTTCATTGTCTTTCGAGGCGGCGGGTCCAACATGACCCCGGGGGGGCCACAGACATTGTGGGTCTCCGACGACAACGGGCAGTCGTTCCGCCAACGGAGCACGCTGCCCTTCGACCCCGACTGCTACTACTGGGCGGCCGGCGCGCTGGATGACGGCAGAATCATCGTCTATACGTACGACGCCCATCTCAAGACAGACGATCGCACGGCTGAACAGAACATCCCCTACGTGATCAGCAGCGATGGCGGACGCAGCTGGTCCGACATACAGACCGCACACTTTGCCAAGGGGATCCGCAATATGCAGCTCTCCGGAAAAGTCGGCGACTTGTACTTCATCCAGGGGCGAAGCGGCAGCAATCGGCGGGACCTGGTCGGCGACGACCCCGGTCCGGACAATTTCGTGCTTTACTCGTCGCGGGACGGCATCCATTGGGACGATGGCATCGTGCTGATGAGCAGGCTTCAGACCCCCGGCGGAGGCGACTGCTACTCCGACAACGAAGTCATCGGCAAGTACGACCCCGCGACACCGGATAGGCTCTTGATCCATGGCGATGTCAGCTACTCAGGAGCCAAAACCAACATGCACCAATGGTGGGTTACCACGACCCCGTGGGCCTTCTAGCCCCAGCCTCGCAGAGGCGCGGTCCTGCGTTATGGAAGCGGGATGAGGAACATGGATAAGCGACGGCGCCGTTGCTGTAGAAGAAGGCACAGCCGTCCGTCGTGTAGGGCGCGAAGTCGACAATCTTCGACAGCAGCCGGGGCAGAAACATCCAGAGTCTCGCCGGGAGTCGCGGTCTAACGTGGTAGAAGGCGGCGACCGTGGTCCCTGGTGTGGAACTGGAAGCGATCCGCCGGAACCTGACCCGAGCTGAAGTCGGATAGCTGCACGATGGCTCATTCGGTAGACAGACCAATGTGTCCGAGATCTTGCCCCGTTCCGTCCACGAGGACGGAGCCAAGAGGCGAGTTTGATCGTGAGGCGTAACGTCCGCGTAGTTTATCGGCACCCTCATACGCCCCCGTGAATGCCGAGTAGTCGCGCCATTCGAATGTCAGGAAGTACTCACCATTTGGGACTCCATCAGCGGTTTCATAGGTGGAGAGTCGGAAGAGTCCGTCCTCGTCGGAAATCGTCGACGACAGGGTGGGCCGTTCCGCATCCATTCCCCGGGCATCGCGGCAGAACACGGACACACCTGCCGCGGGCTTTCCGTCGACATAGACCTGCCCGGTCAGTGGGTAGGTCGGTTTTCGATCTGCTCCGCGTCTATCGCAAGAGACGGACGTGAGAGCCGTAGCGATGGCAGCGACTGCGACGCAAATGCGAAGAGAAGAGGCCATGATTGTCTCCCATGCCTGGAGCCCGGGGTGGCGAATTCAGGGCGCCGCCGGTACCTCGCCGTTATCACGAGTAATCAACGAGGCAAAAGCAAATGTGCCGATCGTTTCACTGATCGCGCGGACCGATCCATCACAGAATGCGAAATTGCATACACCGGGATGAAGACTGAAGAATCCAGCACCGCGACGGTTCGTGCAATTCAGAGCGCAGGGTCCACCGTTTGGGCCGGGGCTGCCGTCGTAAAGCGAGCCGAAAAGGTAGTGTTCGCCGTTCAGGATATCCCCCCATCCACCGCCGTTCGTCATTATGGCCACGGGCGGCAGGACACTCTCCAGATACGTGGGATAGATGTCCGGGCCTCCCAGCCGTTCACCCAGCAAAACCGTATTCGAGGAACCATCGCGAATCGCAGCGAGGTGACTGAGCCGATTCCCGAACGGCCCCCCTATGGGCTGAATCGCACCGAGAAGTGGTCCAGGAACGTGACCGGCGTATGCCAGATCTGCAAAGTCGCCCTGGACTGCTGGTGTGACGCAGTAGTCGGAAGGCGCCGCACGCCATGTCAGGTTGACAGGTGGTATGCCCGGTTCCAGAGAATCTGCCGGTAGCATCCCGTCGTAGTCGCGATCGTCTCGGGGCGCCGCAGGGCACACGAATACGGGCAATTCCTGTTGAATCAGAGCCACGTTTTTCGCCGCCACCGTGTGGTCAAACCCCATCAAGCCGCTCTCGTTGAACGCGGGGACCCGGCTGTCGTAGGAATCGGCGATGGCGGACTGTCCGACAAACGGCAAGATCCGCGTACTCCACACCTGCGCATTCAACGTCGCCATGTCCACCATGAAGGCAAAGGGAAATGTCTCGTGTGAATCGTGATAGCCGAGCATTCCGAGGCTGAGCTGTTTCAGGTTGTTCGTACAGTGTGTCCGGCGCGCCGTTTCGCGAGCCGCTTGCACAGCCGGCAACAACAGAGCAACGAGAATCCCAATGATCGCGATCACCACCAACAACTCGACCAGGGTGAACGCTGTCTTCCACAACTGACGATCGAATTCACATCGTCGCCCCGGCCGACGCCAATCTCCGCTCGACTTTCCCGGCATTGTTCACCTCCCGGTCTGATCTGAAGTTCCGATCAGTTCCGAAGCTTCGCGGAGGAGAATGCGCAACTCGCACGCATCATACAATGCCACTACATCCCTCCCCGATCGGGAACCGATGGCGAACCTCACCGCCTCCGCTGAATCGATTCGATCTCGGGAATCCCGCTGCAATAGGGCCTTTGCGAGACAGGTTTCGGCTTCTCCAAGATCTCCCAGATGATGGCTGACCATGGACAGGCAGACGTATCCATACGGAGTGTGACTGCCCTCGATCTGGAGGGATTCCCGGAGCAGTGTCCCGGCTTCGGCCCAATCGCTTGTACGGTAGCACACCGCGCCCAAGAGAACGAGAGATTGTCCATCCTCGGAGCAATCAGCCCCAGCAACACGCTCGGCAATCTGCCTGAGGGAAGACCATCCCAACTCGGTATTTGCAGCAAGAACGCAGGTGCGAACCAACGTCCGGCCAACGGCCGCGTCATCGGACTGCGAGAAGTGATCAAGAGCGTCAGCACAGGTCCGCCGATAGGCGGAACCATCCTCCGCCAGCAGTTGGGTAACGGCCAGATGGTAGCGGTACGTCATCGAATTCGCATGTTCCGCCGTCAGTCGTTGAAGTTCATCACACGCCTCACGGAGCCGTTCTTTGCCTTCCCGGTCACGGCCGCCATCCAGCAGAAAGACCCCTAACCTGGCGCAACTCTCTGCGAGGTATTCGCGATATTCGCTCTTCCCGGGATGGGCAGCCACGAGTCGCGCAAATATGTCGCGCGCGCCGTGCAAAGCGGATTCCACTTCATCGGAATCACCTCCCGCTTCGACGGGTCGGTGAAAGCGCAGTCGAAACTGCCCAAGAGCCGCGAGCCAATCCTCGTTCGGGGCGTGGAGGCCCTCGAATCTCTCATAGGTTGCGTCGACAATGCTCAATGCCTCCGCAAGGGCACTCTCGCGAACGGCTTCGTCACTGCTTGTCATCGCCGTCAAAAGCTTGTCTCGGACCCGGCGATAGCTCTTCTCAGCATTCTCGCTACGGGCGGTTTCTCGATCGGCCAACCACAGGTAACGGTCGGCGATCTCCTTGCGAGTCCGGGCTGTATTCTCCACCCGCCGCCACTGGGACGTCACTCCCACAAAGCCGGCCAGGATCACCACCCCAAGCCCTGCTGCAAGGCACGCTACAGCAGGATTCCTCTTACACCAACGCCATCCACGCTCGAAGCGTCCTGTGGGGCGAGCGAGGATTGGCTGGGCGTTCAAGAACCGCCTCAAGTCTTGTTCCACTGCTTCGGCTGTCTGATAGCGCCGGTTCGGTTCCTTCTCCATGCACTTGAGGCAGATCGTTTCCAGGTCCCGCGGTATGTGGGCGTTCAAACGGCGCGGCCGTGGTGGTTCGTCCCAGAGAATCTGCACAATCAACATGCGGCTTTCGCCTCGGAACGGCAGTTCGCCCGTGAGCAACTCAAACAGCACGACACCGAGAGAATAGATGTCACTACGTCGATCCGCATCATGTGCCTTTGCACGAGCTTGCTCCGGAGACATGTATGCCGGAGTCCCGAGGATTCTACCTTCGCAGGTTATCGTGATCTCGCCACTGTCGCGTTTCGCCAGCCCGAAGTCGGTCAGGTAGGGCTCGCCGGCAGAATCGATCATGATGTTCCCAGGTTTCAGATCGCGGTGCACGACGCCTGCGCCATGTGCCACATGGAGGGCCTTGGCGATCTTGACCGTGAGTTCCGCCGCCTCCCTCGCGGACAGACGGCAAGGACTCAACCATTCCTTGAGATTGGTACCCTCCACGAAATCACTGACGATGTACACGTGGTTCCCGTCGCGCCCGACCTCGTGAACACTCACAATGTTGGGATGACGAATCTGGGCGGTGGCGCGAGCTTCGCGGAGGAAGAGATCGACCTCCTCCGGCTTGAGTTGCCCTTTGCACGGTATCTTCACCGCCACCTGTCGATCCAATCGGGTATCGTAGGCTTCCCACACACTCCCGAAAGCTCCCATCCCAACCTGCTTACGAAGCTCAAAGTGGGCGATTCGCGCCAACTGTGCCGAACCTGACGACAAAAGCGAGCGATCGGACGGGTCATCCTGTTCGAGGAGACTGAAGTGGCTGTCACATGAGGGACAGACAAGGCTCGAGAACGACTCGGTCTCCGCGACCATGACCGAGTTGCTGCATTGGGGACAGCGAATCCGTACCGGCGTTACAGCAGATCGGCCTGTTTCCGGTTGCCCTTCTGGGTTGTCAGACATGTCTCAGCCCCCAGACGTCGATAGCACATCCCGGCGTCCATGAGACGTTCCCCAACAAATCGACCGGTATTGTAATTCGACGACACGATCACACGCCAGTACGGGCCTTGCCAGCTATCTGGGAATTTCGTTTTTCCTCATCCCGGAACACGTGGTTGGCATTCGGGAATTGCCACTTCTGCAATATGCCTTCAATCGGTCAGACAAACTCATTGCGCGGGTGGCCCCGATAGCTTGTCTATCGGGGGGCCGTCAGGCCCAAGAGGTTTCGCATCGCGGCCGGCCCCTAGGCAGTTCGGCATTCTTGGATCGGTTGGAGAGTCTTGTTGGTCGTGCCTTGAAACCGCAGAAACCCGGCCCGAAGCCCAAACCGCGCAAGCCACGAACAAACCGGACCGCGAATTTATTAACCATGCAACCATCAATGCGACGGCCGGTCTTCTCCCGGACTTCACAAACGCCTCACCACCCTCAATAATCAGGGCTTGGCGATTTGCGAAACCTGACAGAATACCGGGAGGCCTCCGATGTGTCCTGCGGCAGCACGTGTTGGTTTGTCACAAGTGGCCCTTGCGGGATACTTCACCCTTGCCGCCACTTATTTCCTCTTCGCCGGCCCGCCCGAAATCTCTCCCGGTGCGGAACGGGCAAGTGCCACGTCTATCGTGTTTGTCCATCCGGCCGAGTTCCTGGTCACCGACCCGACCGGGGAAATGGTCAGCCGAACCATCCTGGGTGACCGTCTGCTGATCACCCCCGAACAGGTCGGTCAGGCCGAGGACAAGAACCAGGTGTTCTTCTTCGACTTCACACCTCCGGCAACTCGAATCCCTTCCGCCTTGGACGATCGAGCATCGAGTTG
>CAZLWV010000070.1:0-37122 GCA_964563135.1 uncultured Planctomycetaceae bacterium | reverse complement strand
CGCCCACCCCGCAAAAACCGGGATATCATACCGACAGTTGGCGAACTTGGGCTAATTCTTGGGGTCTTTCGTTTGACGGTGTCCGGCTTCTCAATCGATCTGACCGAAGATGCTGAAACAGCTTGTTGATGCTGGCGCCAATCGCCTTGTGAGAAATCCAGATATGAATACTGGTTCTTGACGAGGATGAGGAGACTAGATGCTTTGTGTGGACCGTCTTGGGTCACAGCGAGCTCTGACCCCAACGATGCCTTTCGAGGAAGGGATGAGTTGCCAGGGCTAAGTCAATTCACACCTGAAGAAGGACCTCGAGGGCCTGCCCTTCACCGACGCTCGATTGCTCTTCGAGCGTGACCACGGCGCGGCGGCCTTCCTGGACGGCAGTTGCCGGAAGGGCGCGGCCTGCCAGGGATGCTCTGGCCTGTTTGAGGACGGCACCCTCGGGCAGTTCGAAGGCCAGGGTCTTGATGGGTACTTGTCCCCACTTGACCTCGATGCGGTTGGTTTGGGCCGAATCGCCGCGATTCTGGGCCAGCGTGCCCCAGCCTTCGGCGGCCGTGAAGGGGGCGCGGAAATCGCCCGGATCGAGCCGCGGGGCGAAGCCGAAGTGGCCGCGCGGGCCGTGGTATTCGAAGCCGCAGAGTGCCGTGAGCACGCTCCAACTGGCCATGCCGCGGGCGTAGTGATCGCCGCATTCGATTTCGTTGAAGGGATTGTGCTTGGCCGGGTGGTAACGCTCGTGAACGCCGCGGCAGATCGCCAGGGCCTCGGTGACCATGCCCTCCCAGGCCATGTGACCGGCCACCTGGTACTCGATGCCGGTCCAGACCTCGTCGCGGTACATCACCGACTCGGGACCCAGATGCCTGCTCTTGGGCCAGGTGCAGGTGAACAGGCCGGCCTCGCCGTTGTAGGCAAACCAGCGCTGCGGCGGATGGGCCTCGTTCTGGGCCCGGATGTCGGGCGTCCAGTTGTACTTCCAGATCGCCTGGAGCGCCGAGCGGACCGCCGGCTCCGGGTAGACGTAGCCCAGGCCCACCTGGTGGGCCCAGCCCTGGCCAAAGAGCTGATCGGAAAGGCAGCCGTCGCCGTGCTGGTGCTTGGGGTGTTCTTTCAGGTCGACGATCTGGACGAGGTACTCGCTGTTGAACAGCCGCTCGACGCTGAGCTTCTTGCCCGACTCGAAAACCGCCCGGCAGCGGTCGGCAAAATCGTTTTCGCCCAGTTCACGGGCCATCTCTTCTGCGGCGCGGAGCGCGCCGAGGTAGAGCGAGCCGATCATGGGGTTGGGGCCGTAGAAGTTGATGTCGTAGGTGTTGTGCTGCTCGCCTTCGATGAGCCCGTCGTCGTTGGCGTCCTGCACGAAGAGATACTCGATGGCCTTGCGGACGGCGGGCCAGTTGCGTTTCAAGAAGGCATGGTCGGCCGAAACCTGGTGCTCGCGGTAGGCCTTGAGGATGTAGCCGGTCTGGGCGTCGCCGCACCAGAAATCGGGCCAGTTGCCGCGGAAACGGATCCGCCCGGTCTCGGCCTCGAATCCGGCTTCGGCGCTGAAATCCTGCATCTCGCGGACCGAGCGCTCGAGCGAGGGGAAGAGGCGGGCCATGGCGTGCTCGTAGTTCCAGACGTGGCCGCACGTTCCGTGGCAGCAGCGGACCCCTTCGTAGGCCCAGAACCGCCCGTTGGCCCACCACTGGCAGGTCGAGGTGGCCAGGGTCGATACGGTCGAATGGATGCGATCCAGCAGCCAATGAGGCAGGGTGGAGTCGTAGTAGGCGGCGTGCCAGCGCCTGGTTTGTCCGGCCAGCCGGTCCAGATTCTCGCCCAGGTAGCCGGCCACCTCGGCCGCATCGCGGAAACGGGTGGCGTAGAAATGGCCGTTGTCCTTGAGATTGGCAAAACGCCAGGTGACGGCGAAGCTGACCCGTTTCTCTTCCCCGGCCCCAAGGGAGAACGACTGGCCGATCGCGCCGCGAAGCATTTTGCCGAAGGGCACTTCTCCGGCTCCCGATTCGGCCAGCCCCTGGCCGTCGAAAAGCGATTGGGGCATCTCGCCGGCGGGCAGCGAGACGCTGGTCAGGACGTGCCCTTCCGGGGCCAGCAGGGCCAGTCCCAGCGTGCCGAAGTCGGGCATTTCTTCCAGGGGGCCGGCCAGCTCCGATCGGGGCCGGTCGCGCTGTTCGATCTGGTCGATGTTGACGTGTCCCCAGGGGCCCGAAGCGACATCGACAATCTCGATGCGGGCCTCCTTGCCTTCCAAGGCGCCCACGTTCCAGTTCTGCCACTGGAGCCGTTCCCGGTTCGAGCCGACCGCGGTACGGACGATCTTCCCATCGACCACCAGGTTGATGCAGGTTTCGCCGGCGGCATCGCCGCCTCCGATCAGAAACGAGAGAAAGGCCCTCTCGATGGTAAACGTTGGCGACACGAGCTTGCCCTGCGGCGGGTCGCCCCCGAGAAATGTGTTCACCAGCCCCTTGCCCTGAAATCCGCTGACCTGTTGCTGGTGGTCCAGCGTTCCGGCAGCCGGACCGGCGCCAAATGCGTTGCCTTCCACCTTCCAGGGGCCGTAGTCTTTGCCTTCAAAATCGGCCAGCACGATGGGCGGCCGGTCGGGCACTGGCCGGTCGCTCTTCCTGGCGGAACAGAGAATCGTGGTCGACTTCGACCCCTGCACTACGCGGTTGACAAAATCGCCCGCCTGCTCGCCGCAGCTCTGGCGGCAGACGGCGTTTTCCAGCCAACCGGCCAGAGCGACGTCGACAGGCTCGGGCGAGCGGTTCTTGACCGTGTACTGCATCACGGTGGCCGGCAGGGCCGAGTCGGCCGCATTGAGCGGGATGAAAGGCGAAAAGGCATCCAGTGTCACCGTGACCGGCAAGGTCTCGTCTTCGTAGCTCACCGTGGCCAGCGGATACTCCCCGCAGAAGCGCACGGCCGGAAAGCCCTCGGCATTGAGCCGGCGGACCACGGTCGTGCCGCCGCGACGAACCCGCACGGCAAAGCCGTGATCGACCGCGGTGGCGGGCTCGGCCGGTCGGGCGGGATAGCCATAGCCGGCCGTGGGCAGATTGAATATGTCCCAATGGGCAAGCTGGCCATCGCCGGTCAGGTAGATCTGTCCGGTCGAGATACCACCGACGGGCATGCCGATCGTTTCCAGATCGGTTCCCGAGTAGACGGCCGATCCGCCCCGCTCGGTGAGGGCAGCCACCCATCGGGCATCGAGCTTCTTGTCGGCGGGCACAAAATGGTCGACGACGTCTTTGGCCTCGAAAGGTCCGGCAATGGCGCCTGGTCGTCCGCCGGCCAGCGTGGTGACGGCCGCGGCCGTTCCGGCGATCTTGATGAACTGCCGGCGGCCGATGGGGATACCGGTGCAGCAGCTTTTCAGGGCACGGACTTCCGGCAAGCGGGCAAGACGCGGGTTGTCTTTCTCGGGGAGGGTGTGCATGGGACTGTCTTCCTTCGTTGAATGCATCCGATTGTCGTGGCGATTCAAGTGGCCCACCAGCAGGCCGGAGATCTGGGCAAACCAAAGATAACCACCGAAGGCGAGGAGAACACGGAGCAGCCAAATGAACAGGCAGGCAAGACCGCGTACTACACGGCGCCTTCCAACAAACCCTGCGGCAGGCGGTCAACGGCGGGCCTTGCCTTTGGCATTCTCCGCGACGCCCATCTTAGCCGCTGGAACGGGCTTTGTCATTCGCCCCTGCCAGGGCCTGGTCCAGATCCTGGCACAGATCGTCAAAATCCTCGAGCCCCACCGAAAGCCGGAGCAGACAGTCGCCGATGCCGTGAGCCAGCCGATCGGCACGATCGTAGCTGGCGTGCGACATCGAGGCCGGCTGCTCGATCAGCGATTCCACGGCCCCCAGGCTGACGGCAAGCTGGAAGAGACGGGTCGATTCGGCCACCCGTTTTGCCGTGGCGTAGTCGCCGGCGACTTCGAAACTGAGCATGGCCCCGAACGCGCCATCCATCTGCCTGGCGGCAATTTCGTGCCCGGGGTGAGCCGACAAGCCCGGATAGAGCACCCGCGTCACACGGTCGTGCGTTTCGAGCCACTCGGCCAGACGCTGCGCGGTACGGCACTGCTCGCGCACCCGCAACTCGAGAGTCTTGATCCCGCGGGAGGCGAGAAAAGACTCCAGCGGCCCCATGACGGCACCGGTGGCGTTCTGGAGGAAATAGAGGCGATTGTAGAGATCCCGGTCTTTCACCACCAGGATTCCACCCAGCATGTCGCTGTGACCGCTGAGATACTTGGTTGCCGAATGCATCACGATGTCGGCACCAAGCTCCAGCGGCCGCGTCAGCACCGGCGTGGCGAACGTACTGTCCACACCCAGCAGGGCTCCGTGCTGGTGGGCAATCTCGGCGCACGCGGCCAGATCAACGATCGAGAGCAGCGGATTGCCCGGGCTCTCGATCCATATCAGCTTCGTCTCCGGCCGGATCGCAGCTCGAAAGACATCCAGATCGGTGGCCGGGGCGAGCGAAACCTGAATCCCCGTGCGGCTGAGCACCTTGTGCAGCAGGCGGTAGGTGCCGCCGTAGACATCGGTTGCCGCCAGCACATGGTCGCCCGCGGAAAGGAGCATCATCGCCCCATGAATGGCGGACATGCCGGACGAATAGGCCAGGGCCCCGCACCCTCCCTCGAGCGAGGCCAGAGTCGTCTCCAAGGCCTTGCGAGTCGGATTGCCGCTCCGCGAGTAGTCGAACTGGCCCCACTGGCCGGCCCCGGGTTGCACGAAGGTCGACGTCACGTGGATCGGGCGGACCACCGCGCCGGTTTGCGGATCCCGCTCGTTTCCGATATGAATCGCGCGAGTCCGGAACTTCATCCTCATCCCCCCTCGGAGTTTTCAGGTGCATGGAATGGTGCGCCCCGGGCGCCTGTCCGCAACGTGGTTCCGCACCACACCGACCGCAGGAAACTCCGTGGGCGCAGCGGCCCGACAGGATTCTAAACAGACTTGCACGATTCCAGGAGATCCGGACTCCGCCACCACCCTTCGGGAGGCGACCTGAAGGAGATGGCCCATTCCGGGAATCACGCAACCCGTTTCTAGCGCTCGAGCGCCTGCTTGAGATCTGCGATCAGGTCGTCGGCGTTCTCGATGCCGCAAGCAAACCGAATCATATTGTCGGGGATGCCGACTGCATCGCGCTGCTGTTTGGTGAAGCTGTGGTAGCTCATCACGATTGGCTGCTCGATCAGGGACTCGACACCGCCCAGGCTCGGCCCGATTCGCGGGATTCTCACGGCGTCGACCACCGCGGCCGTTGCGGCGTGGTCGGCATCCTTGACCAGGAAGGTCACCAATCCGCCGAAGCCCCGCATGGTCCGTTTGGCCACCGCGTGGTCGCGATGGCTCTCCAGGCCCGGGTAGTAGACTTTTGCGACCCGAGGATGGTTCTCGAGGAACTGGGCGACTCGCAGGCCGTTTTCGTTGTGGCGCTGCATGCGGAGTTCGAATGTCTTCAGACCCCGCAGCAAGAGATAGACTTCGTGGGGTCCGATGCACATGCCGGTGGCACCGCGCAGTCCGCGGACCGGTTCGAGGGCCGCCTCGGAGCCGATGACTGCACCGGCCAGGAGGTCGTTGTGGCCGGCCAGGTACTTCGTGCACGAGTGGACGACGTAGTCCACGCCGTAGTCGAGCGGCTTGATGTTGTAGGGCGTGGCCAGTGTGGCATCGATCATGGTCAGCACATGGTGTCGCTTGCCGAGCGCGGCGAAGCGTTCCAGGTCCACCACGCTCAGATGCGGGTTCGTCGGCGATTCGCTGATCAGGATCCGGGTCTTTTCGTTGATGGCCGCCTCCATCCGGTCGTAGTCGCAGGCCGGGATCTGGTGCGTCGCCACGCCGAATTTGCCCAGGTGTTTCTTGCACAGTTCGCGAGTGCGATGATAGCACTCGTCAAACAGGACCACCTCGTCTCCCGACTGGAGCACGGCCATCAACAGGCTGGCAATCGCCGACATTCCGGTCGAGTAGAGAATGGCGCCGCCGCCCCCTTCCAGCGCCGCCAGCTTTCGCTCAGCCACCCGTTCCGTCGGGTTGCCGTATCGCCCATACTCCTCGCGAGGCTGCTTCTCGGCCACGTAATCGATGGCCGCCTGCGTGTTGAGAAAGGTGTAGGTGGCGGAACAGAAGATGGCATCCGTCATGGCGTTCCCCACCTTCAGGCGGTCTTCGCCAGCATGGACGGCCAAGGTGGAATCGGACAGAGGGGGGCCGTCAGGGTCGGGCAGACGAGGTCGGTCGGTCATGGCAGTTTCCAGTTGATAGCAGTGTTCGTGTTCCACAGGCGGCAAGGGCGCCAGCCAGAACAAGCCGCCGCTCGGCAGAACTGGCCTGCTCCCGATCGCCCGTGAATCGTGGAGGATCTGGCGATCTGGGCAGTCACAAGGCCGCACAGTACGGGACGCCTGCCCACCGCAAAACAAAAAAAGCCGCGACAGGCACCCGAAGGTGGTCGCGGCTTGGCTCTGTCTGAAGTTGATCGTGGATCGGAACGAGTCCTCCTGACCACGATGGCACTTTAGCAGTTCTGGCTGCAAGCGGCCGCAAATCCCATCTAGATCGCTATTCTACAGGGACGGTGCCTCCCCAGCAAGGCTCAATTTGACACCTGGAGCTGACAGTACTAACCACACCCGAATTGCGACTGGCGAAAGCGGCCGCCGCTGAAGGACTTACTCTCGGTTGCCCAGTTTAACTTGACGTTACATCCGATACTTGGGTACGCTCCTTGGCTCATCTTAACCCGCCGCGGGCGCCGATATTTGTCGAAGAATCACCCCTTACGCTGCATCCCACACGGTTGGAGCCCCCCAAATGAGCCAACCCAATCCCCGATCTTTCTGGGCGGTGCCCCTGCTTCTTCTTGCCGCCACTGGCTGTGCATCTCCTGATCGTGCCGATCAGGGAGCTCTGCTGGGCGGTTTGCTCGGTGCAGGAACCGGAGCTCTGATCGGAGACGCCTCCGGCAATGCCGCGGCGGGAGCGGCCATTGGAGCCGGCGTGGGAGCCCTGACGGGTGCGGTCGTGGGAAACGAGATCGACGAAATCGAGGCTCGAAACCGGGCTCAGATCGAGGCCCAACTGGGCCGTCAGATCCGTGCCGGGGCGGTTACCATCGAAGACGTTGTGATGATGTCGCAGAGCGGTGTCCAGGAAGACCTGATCATCAATCACATCCGGGCCAACGGCATGCTGCAGCCGCCCAATCCCCGGGACCTGATCTATCTCAACCAGCAGGGGGTCAACAGCCGGGTGGTGGCCGCCATGCAGGAACCGCCTCGAGCTCGGCAACCGGAGACGGTTGTTGTGCGGGAGTCGCCTGTGGTTGTCCACGAGGTTTACGGACCGCCCATCTACCACTACCCCCCTCCCTACTACCACCGGCATTACCATCGCCCACCACCGCATCCCGGCGTGAGTTGGGGAGTGACCTTCAGCAATTGAGCGCGGGAGGGATGCGTGGAGGCTCCCGGCACCGAGAGCGGTCGTGTCTGCGGGCATAACGGCACGATCCCCGGTTGCCAGTGGGAGCAGCGCCGGATAAAAAAGGGGTAACACTTCAGCCGCTTGCAGGACACGCCCCTTTTGGGCGGAATCCTGGCGCTCAGTTTGCTGTGATCGCCACCTGCCATGCCCAGCTCCCCCATCTGCGACCTTGCCGATCGAGTTGCCGTCGTCACCGGTTCCTCTCGTGGAATCGGCCGAGCGATCGCCCTGGAGTTGGCGGTTGCGGGAGCCAGCGTGGTCGTGCACGCCGGCCACGACCGGCAGGCAGCCCTTGCAACGGCCCAGGACGTGGGCAAGCAGGGAGTGGACGTTGAGACCATCGTTGCCGATCTGGCCAACGACACGGATCAGGACGACTTCCTCGATCGCGCATGGCGGTGGAAGGACCATGTCGACATCTGGATCAACAATGCAGGTGTCGACATCCTGACCGGCGATCGGCGCGGGGCAACTTTCGAAGGCAAACTGGATGCTCTCTGGCAGGTCGACACCCGGGCGACCATCCGGTTGAGCCGGGGGGTGGGAAGACGCATGGTCCAGCGCGGCGCAGGGGTCATTTTGAACACCGGCTGGGACGGCGCAGCCCGCGGCATGGCCGGCGACACGGCCGAGCTTTTCGCGGCCAGCAAGGGGGCCGTGATGGCCTTCACGCGCAGCCTCGCCCAGAGCCTTGCACCTGCAGTCCGCGTCAACTGCATGGCGCTCGGCTGGATCAGAACGGCCTGGGGGGAGCAGGCTTCCGGCCTCTGGCAGGACCGGGCCGCCAGGGAAAGCCTTGCCGCCCGCTGGGGAACTCCCGAAGACGTGGCCCGCGTGGCTCGATTCCTCGTCTCGCCGCAATCCGATTTCATCTCGGGACAGGTCATCCATGTGAACGGAGGATTCCGGGGCAGCCTGGAGGCGCTGAACCGACCATGATCCACGCCGTGCCAGCGGCGCCTCGGCAGTCGATGCACGAAGACGCCCAACAGAAGCCCGCCTTTTTACGGTCTCGTGTTGGGTGGCCCTGAGCGTTTTTCGTACGCTCCTCCACAGGTACCGCTTGTCGTCAGGCCCCGGCCCACGGCCTCCAGCCTCAAGTCTCTCGCCGCATTTTATGCCTCACCACCTTTTCGTAACCGGCCGACTTGCCGAGCAGTCTCTTCGACGGGTGCTCGAGTCGCTCGCACCGGAAGCCGGTTTCGAATACTCGGTGGCGGTTATGCCGATCACGATCGCGGCCTTGATCACAACGCGCTGGCTGGCCCGTCACCTCGAGGTTCCCGAGGGGACTAGCGCGGTCGTTCTGCCCGGGCACTGCCAGGGAGACCTGGCGGTGGTCGAGGCAGTGGCGAGAGCACCGGTCCAGCGCGGTCCCTGCGACCTTCGGGAGCTCCCTCAGTTCTACGGTCGGACCACGGAACCATCGGAGTACGGCCCATGGGATATCGAGATCATCGCGACGGTGCCGTCTGCCGAGGAGTTGTCTGCCGACGAGATCCTTGGTCGAGCCGAGAACCTGAGCGAGGAGGGGGCCGACGTGGTCCTTCTGGCAGGCTCGGGCCGGCGATGGCCGGGCCTGCGGGCGATTGTTGAGGAGCTGAAAGAGGAGCAGCGGCGAGTCGCCCTGGCCAACGTGGCCCCCCTGGACCTGCTGGAGGCGATCCCTGCCGGCGCCGGACTGGTATTTCCCGCCGACTTTGGCCAGGAGGAACTCGACCGGCTGGCGGAGGCGCTCAAGGATCCCTCGCCGCGTCTGTTTGCCGAGGGGAGCCGGCTACACGCGGTCAGCAACGGAAAACACCTCGAAAGCAACGATCCCTACGACCTGTTCGAGCAGATCCAGGCCAGCAGCGATCGCACCTTCGACGCCGCTCGGGCGTTCTATTTGGGTTACGAAATGGCCAAGGCCGTGACGGCCCTGACGCTGGGAAAAACGTACCGGCAGGACGAAGCGCTGCGATGGGGACTGCTCACGCAAAGGGAGTTGACGCGACTGGAACGTCGTGCGATGCGGCTGGCCCGGATACGCGACGGCGAGTGCGACGAGGCTCGCGAGTACTTTGCGGACGAAGACGGGGGCGACTGGTCCGGGGAGCCGAAAGAGTGACCGCCCCGATCATCGAACCACTGGTCGAGGAGGTTGTCGAAGCCCCTTCCAGCGAAACCGTTTTCTCGCGCTTGTCGGGGCTGCCGCACTGCGTGTTTCTCGACAGCGCCATGGAGCATCCGCGGCTGGGACGCTATTCCTTTGTTGCAGCCGATCCGTTTGGCTATCTGGAGGTGGCAGCCGATCAGGATGCTTTTGGCCCGCTCGAAGCCGTGATGCTCCGCTTCAAGACGCGGACGATTCCGGGCCTGCCGCCATTTCAGGGAGGGGCGGCTGGGGTGCTCGGATACGACCTGGGACGTCAGTTGGAGCGGATCGCCCGCCCGCGGCTGGACGAGTTCGGCGTGCCGGTGCTGGCCGTCGGACTGTACGACGTGGTCGTCGCCTTCGATCACCAGGAGCAGCGTGTGTGGGTGTTTTCGAGCGGTCTGCCCGAGCAGGACCGCTTGGCGCGAACTGGCCGGGCAAGAACGCGGCTGGAGCGGTTCAAGCGGTACGTTCTCGGTAAAAAACGCGTCGATGTCCGGGTCGCCGGATTGCCGGTGTCGGCCAAACGGCCCCTCGTGGAGACTGGCGAGCTTGCCGTGCAGTTCCCGACGGCTCACCTGCCGCGGCTGACGAGCAACTTTTGTCGCGACGGGTACCTGAACGCGGTGCGGCGGGTGATCGACTACATCCTGGCAGGCGACGTTTTTCAGGTGAACCTGTCGCAGCGGTTGCTCCATCCGGCGCTCGACGATTCGCCTGCCCTCTACCGCCGTCTCCGCAGACGAAATGCGGCTCCTTTCGCAGGGTATTTTGACCTTGGCGAGTTCCAGATCCTCAGCGCCTCGCCGGAGCGGTTTCTCCAGGTGGCAGACCGCCGGGTGGAAACCCGACCGATCAAAGGGACATGCCCGCGAGCCGATCAGCGGATCGCCGACGACCGGCAGGTCGCCCACCTGCGGGCAAGCGAGAAGGACCAGGCCGAGAACGTGATGATCGTCGACCTGCTGCGGAACGATCTTTCCAGGGTGTGCCGGGCAGACAGCGTGCAGGTGACCGAGCTGTGCTCGCTGGAACGATACCCGTATGTGCACCACCTGGTATCGGCAGTTCGGGGACAGCTCGGGGACGGCAAGAGCTGCGTGGATCTGGTGCGGGAAACTTTCCCCGGTGGCTCGATCACCGGCGCGCCCAAGATTCGAGCGATGGAGATCATTGCCGAACTGGAGCCGACCGCACGGGGCCCGTATTGCGGCAGCCTGGGCTACCTGGGCTTCGACGGTTCGATGGATCTCAGCATTCTCATCCGCACGATCACCGCCGGGCGAGGCTGGTGGCAGGCACCGGTCGGCGGCGGAATCGTGGCCCAGTCCAGTCCCGAGGCGGAATACGACGAGACCTGGCACAAGGCCGAGGGAATCGTGCGGGCGCTTCTGCCGTAGCAGGCATGTCTCAATAACGGCCGCTGAATCTCAGGAAGACGCCTTCCAGCAGGAGGTTATCGTAGTCGGGCTGCCATGTGGAACTGCGACGTTGGAGGATGTTTGCCCACCAGTTCCATTCATAGCCGGCCGCCACCTCGAGGAGGCCGTACTGCCAGGCAACGCCTGCGGCTGCATCAACGCCGTGGTTCTCGTGATCGTCGGTCACATCCCATGCGGCGTTGGAAGAGACTCCCCGATTCTCGGTGGTCGAATACAGACCGGAGAAGGAGCCCTGCCCGAACACACTGAGCTGCTCCGTAAGAGACACTCGTCCCTTCCCTCCCAACCTGACGCCGTAGGAATCGGTGTTGGAGTCCATGGAGAGCATCGACGCCCCCAGCGAGTCGCGAAGCGAATAGTCGATCTTGCCCCAGCGGAACCCGACAAAGGGCTCGAGCTGGCAGTTCGCAGTCAGATAGAAGACGTGGGCGAGGTCGAAATCGTGGACCTGGTAGTCGAGGTCGCCATAGGACCTTGCGCCGCCGACTTCGCCCACCGAAGCAGAGGTCCGAGTGTCTTCCGCCGCAAACCACGTGTAGGTCCACGAGGCCTTCCAGCCCATCGGGTGCTGGATCCCCAATCCACCGCGAAATCCCGCGTCCCAGTCGAGGTCGGCCGCCAGGCTCGAATCGAACCGGTTCTTGAAGTCGTCGCTGTAGGTTCCCCAGCAGAGGGCCTCACCCACGGCGAAGAATTCCTGGGAACATGCCGGCGCAGCCAGCAACAGAACGATCAGGATCGATCTCATTTGAATTGGCCCCCCTTTCAAAGTGTATCGATTGTATCGGTTGTACGGGGCCGGAACTTCATGGCAACTTCCGGATGCTGGGCATGCGGGCTCAGAAGACGTTCCCCCCATGCTGGGCAGTAGCCGGGAGGACGCCCCATAAGCTGCAGCCCGCCGAAGCAAAACATGAAGGCAGAATCCGACGCCACGAAATCGAGCGGCACTCCGGGCGATTTCCGTTGCCCATTCCGGCTGTGAATCACTGGCCGAAAGAACCGCCTCTCCTCACCCCCACAGTCGCAACGCTTCCCCCATCAACACCCCCAGAAATGTCCCAATCGCATAGCCCCAGATGCCCACCAGCAACCCCGGCAGCACCAGACGGTCCCAGCCCTTGGCGATCGCCATGGCGGCGGCCGAAGGGGCGCCGCCGAGGGTCGCGTTGACTGAGAGGAGGAGTTCCTCCAGATTGAGCCCGAGCAGCTTTCCCAGCCCGAGGGTGACGACCAGATTCACCGTGGCGATCGTGAGACAGAACCCAAACATGATCGGCACGTTGACGACCACGGCCACGAGGTCCGCGGGCAGTCCGATCACGAAGAAGAACGTGTAGAGGAGGTACGCGCCAAGCTCTTCGGAGCCGCCGACCGCCTCAAGGTGCTTGTGAAGAAGCGTGGCAGCGGCCACGGAGAGGAACGTGATCAGCACGTACCGGTTGCCGATGATCGCGCCGGCCAGCGGCGGGAGCCCCACCGTGGCGATTGCGCCGGCCAGCTTCTCGGAGGCGGCGGCGATCACGACAGCAAACGCGAGGCACTTGGCGATATCCAGCAACGAGATCGGCTTCGGGCGCCAGTGCTGGGCAGCCGCCGACTCGGACCGTCTCTGATCGTTGTCGCTGGTGTGGGGATGGGGATACCGATTGAGAAAGAACCGCAGTCCCGAGACGACCAGGAGCACGGCGAACATGCCGGCCATGATGAAGTTGTCGGCCACCAGGAGCGGATTGGTCAGATTCTCACTGACCGCGAAGGTCTCCTTGACGGCGAAGAAATTGACACTGCCGCCGACGTAGCTGGCGGTCATGATGCCGGTCAGTTCGGGTACCTGCTCCAAGACGCCACGAAATGCCCAGGCGGCGGTCACGGCGCCTGCCAGGGTACCGAGGGTACTGACATGGAAAGCCAGAAACATCGTGCCCGTCGTTCGCAGAATCCGCTGCAGATCGGCGCGCATGAGCAGGAGCGGAATCGCCATGGGCACCAGGTAGTTGCCGACCACGTCGTAGGCCGGCGACCGGGTGGGGGTGATCTTCAGATTCGAGAGGACCATGGCCCCGACGAGCGCCAGTACCGGCCCGCTGACCTTGGCCGCCCATTTGCAGGACTGCTCCAGATAGATGGCGATCGCCACCCCTGCGAGGATGACCGCCCAGAGTGCCCAGGTATCCTCGGGCGAGACGAGCGGAGGCCGGTTGCGGAAGTCGTGGAGAAGCTGGAGAAACGACGACATGGAGGGGCTCAGTCTTGAACGAGGTATGTGAAGTCTGCGTGGATCGAAGTATGCCGCAGCCTGCCCCTTCCCCAGGCCGCCAGGGGCAGGGAACCCCGGGGCGGCAGGACCGCCCGCGGGTACCGAGCGGAGGTTGGTCGCAAGCTGCCGCCCGGTCGCGGGGCTTTGCGAAAACCCCATCCATCGCCCGGGTTTGCCGTACCGGGATCACGGGGTGTTTCTGGGCAGGAGCATTCCGGCCAGGAGGGCGCTGCGGACGCGGCCGTCGGCATCGAGCTGGAAGACCAGCTCTTCATCTTCATACAGCCCCTTGGGCATCTCGAAAACCACGCGGTTCAGGGGCGTCAGGCGGTAATCGACCATGTTCTCGGTCATGGCGTAGAGATGCCCGTGCCTGACGGAGATCACCAAGGGGATGAATCTTGGCCCATAGCTGCCGACCAGCCGCTGCCACGCCGCCGGCGTCTGGGGCTTTTCATTGGCATTCACCCGCCGGAACGTCTGCGAGTCGGACTCCAGACCGGTCACGTTTCCATCCGCATCGCGCAGGACCTGGATGGGTGAGTTGTGCTTCCATCGCCCGTCAAACACCAGGTCCCCTTCTGCCGATTGGCGAACCACGAGCTTCTGGCCGGACAGGTCGGCCAGGAGCTGGCCGTCACGACACACGAGGGTTGCCCAGTAACTTTCCGATTCGTAGTCGCCCTCAAGGGATTTGGCGGTCTGGGCGGGAACATCTTGATAGGCCTCTTCCGGGCCCAGCTCCTTGCCCTGACGAGCATCTACCATCCAGCCGAGAGCCGCATCGGCAATTCGGTGGACAGGGCCCATGGCGAGGTCTTCGTTGGCCAGGACAATCACGCCAAGCTTCAGTTCGGGGATTCCCGCGAAGGATGAACTGAAGCCGTAGACCGCCCCGGTGTGGCTGATGAGCCGGTGGTCGCGAAACTCGCCGACGTTGAATCCGAGGCCGAATCCCGTGCTGTTGTCGGTCAGTTGCGCCGCGCACATCTGGTCGATCGTCTCCCGTTTCAGAATCTGACGGCCTTCGACAGCGCCGCCGGCAAACAGGCAGCTCAGAAACTTCGCCAGGTCCTCGACCGATGTGTAGAGGTTGCCGGCAGGAAGCGTCCCGAGTTCGAAGACCGGGCTTTCGGTTCGCTTGAATCCCCCTTGGCCGTCCGCCACCAGCATGTAGCTGGCAGCAAGGTGCGGGCGGACCCGATCGTCGCGACGGAACGAGGAACTCTTCATGCCCAGAGGATCCAGGACGCTGGTCCGCTGGTAGTCCTCAAAGGACATGCCCGCCACTTTGGCAACCACGTGTCCGACGACCGTGACACCGATATTCGAGTACCTGGTGACCTCGTTTGGCCGATGGACCCGAACGCAGTCGGCCAGGCTTGCCACCGACTGGGCGATGGAAGGTTCGCTCGGATCAAAGTAGCCACCAACCGGCGACTCCCGCACAAGTCCCGAGCGATGGCACATCAATTGCCGCAGCGTGACGGGTTCCGCTCCCGCCAGTGTGTCGACAAGACGGAAGTCGGGGCAGTAGTCGGCCACCGGCCGGTCGAGATCGAGCTTTCCCTGCTCGACGAGCTGCATGGCGGATACGGCCGTGAACAACTTGGAAATCGACCCGGCACGGTAAACGGTCTTGCTGGTTGCCGGGACCTTTCCGGCCTGGTCGGCCAGGCCGAAGCCGTAGGCGAGCACGGTGGTCTGATCGTCAACAAGGGCTACGGACACGCCCGTCAGGATCCCCCGTTGGAGTTCGTCTTTGACAAGGTCCTCGACGCGCTGAACGACCGGAGTGAAATCGGTGGAACCGGCCGGGGTAGTGGCGATCGCAAGGATGAACGCCAGCAGGACGATTCTCATGGAAGTTCTCATGGTGCACCCGAAAGGATTGTGTTTTCGCATCTGTTCGACTACGATGATGACGCGTCCTGGCTCGTGCCGCGGGATTTCGAGTACCGATGCCCTCGGCGGCCCGGCCTGGTGACACCCATTCTCCAACCCTCCGGCGTCGACCGGAAGTGGGGGCGGTGGGGAGGGAACCGAATGTGACCGTGCCGGGCCATTTGGCTGGATCGGGGTGGTTTGCACCTTTCAGCTTTCGCCACGGGAGGTGGGGATGTCCGCCGACGAGCTGAGTCTGAAGGTTCTCACGTCTTTTCCCAATGAGATGGAGGCGATGCCGCTGGTCGATGTGCTGGCCGGCCGGGGTATTCGGGCGAAGGCGGTTGGCGGGTATACGGCCGCCTTTTCCGTGGAGATTCCGGGCTGTGTCGACGTGCTGGTCAGCCAGGCGGATCTCCCCCTCGCCCAGGAGATCCTCAACGAGTACCAGGGGCATCTTTCACGCAGCGTATCGCTGCCTTTCGATGCCGGCGACGGTTCAGAACCGCCGGAGGACGATCGCCCGCTGGAGGGTGCTACCGATAGCGAAGACAAACCCGACGGCGACGCCGCAGCGGGACTCCGGCGGCCGTTTCAATTCAGCATTGCTTCGCTGCTGGTGCTGCAGACCTGCGTGGCAGTCGTGTGCGGAATGTGGAAGGGGATTAGTGCCGCATTTCTGGCCATTGTCGGCGTTGGCCTGCTTCTCGCCCCGGTGGTGGTCTTCACCGTGTGGGTCAGCTCCGACCTCGGGCGGGCACGCGAGGTATGGCGGGAGGTCGGCCGGATCCTCACGGTCGGCATGGCGGTATGGCTGGGTTACGCGGTCCTGCGGATTCTCGCGGAGCTGGTCGGGGCGGTGCTTTCGTGAGCCACTGCTCCTGCCATTCAGTTTGCGATCAGGCCTGCAACCGGGCTTGGCGGCTCGTGGAAATGCGGCCTGCCGCCGGCGGGATGCGTGCTGCGGCTGGTTGCGCGGGCCTTCAGGGCGGGAGAAACGGAGTTCTGCATGGGGGCCGCCGCTGGGCGAGAGAAGCCCGAGCCCTTTCGGGCCGCTGCGCCCACCTGGCCTCCCGCCCGGTAACGGCCAGATCGCTACAATCGCTCCGCGGGCGGACGGCACAGCCCATCCAATCGGACCTTCCTGATTGACCGGCGTTTTGCCCCAACCTATGGTTCCCTGACCACTTCTCGGAGGGGACCAATTGTGACAGCCACCGTCAGCGACGTATCGTGCGTGATCGAAGAAACCTTCTGCCTGGCCAATGCGGCTGCGGCCATTTTCAGCCAGTTCAGCCAGGAGCAGACGGACCGGGTGGTGCGCGCCGTCTACGAGGCGGCCTTCCGCAACCGGGTGCGGCTGGCGAAGATGGCCCATGAAGAGACGGGCATGGGCAAGTGGCAGGACAAGGTGATCAAGAACCTGGTCGCCACCCAGTTCGTCTACGAGGATATCAAGGATCTCAAGACGGTCGGGGTGCTCCGCGAGGATCCGGTGTCGGGGATCGTCGAGATCGGGCAGCCGATGGGAACGATCCTGGCCATCGTGCCGGTCACGAACCCCACGTCGACGGCGATCTTCAAGATCCTGATTTCGCTGAAGACCAGAAACCCGATCGTGATCAGTCCCGCGAGGAAGGCACGCCGGTGCACCGTGGAGGCGGCGAGGATCTGCTATGAAGCCGCGCTGGCGGCGGATGCCCCCGAGCACTGCATTCAGTGGCTGCCGGAGGGTCCGCGAGAGCTGACCCAGGCGGCGATGGCACACAAGTCGCTGGCGCTGATCCTGGCCACGGGGGGCGCGGGGCTGGTGCGCAGCGCCTACAGTTCGGGAACGCCCACGATCGGGGTGGGGGCCGGCAACGTGCCGGTCTACATCGAACGCTCGGCCGACGTGCCGTTTGCCGTCGAGCAGATCATGAAGTCAAAGTGCTTCGACAACGGTACGATCTGCGCGAGCGAGCAAGCCATCGTGGCCGAGCGGGCGATCGCCGATGCGGTGAGCGAGGAGTTCTGCCGCCGCTCGGCAAGATTTCTGACGATCGAGGAAGTGGCGCGGCTCGAGCGAGTGGCCTTCGATCGGGAGCGGAATTCGATGCATCCCGATGTGGTGGGCCAGCCGGCGACCAGGATCGCCCGGATGGCGGGCATCGACGTGAAGGAAGACACGCAACTCCTCATAGCCCCGCTCGGCGGGATCGGCCAGGAGTGGCCGCTTTCGTCGGAGATTCTGGCGCCGATCCTGGCCTGGTACATGGCCGAGGATTTCGGCCACGCGGTGAACCTGTGCATCGACCTGAACTTTCACGGCGGGATGGGACACACGGCGAGCATCTTTTCGAACGACGACGAGAAGATCCGCCAGTTTGCCACTCTGATGAACGCGGGGCGGATCGTCGTCAACACGCCGTCGTCCCAGGGTGCGGTCGGCGGACTCTACAACATGCTCCACCCGTCGCTCACCCTCGGGTGCGGAACAGGAGGCAAGAACATCACCACCGACAACGTAACCGCCTGCCACCTGCTCAACATCCAGCGAATCGCCCGTCGGCGCGAGAACCAGCGGCTGATGCAGATGAGCCCCAACCTGTTCTACGACGAAGCAGTCGATCCGACGGCCTTTTCGGCAGCGTACAACATGAACTACTAACGAGGTGTATCCGTGTCGCAATCGTGTGAAACCCGAGAAGTCCGATTCTTCCAGTTCGAAGCGTGCATGGATACCGCCACCTGCGTGCGGATCGAGCCCGAGCTACAGGCGTTCCTCGCCGACGGGGATGGACCGGTCGTATTCGACCTGGCGGGCGTGAAGTTCATCTCGTCCGCGTTCCTGGGACTGTGCGTTCGCACGTACCAGAAGATCTGCACCTGCGGGTTCGAGATCATCCACGTCGAGCCGACGATCAAGCGGGTGTTCAAGATCGCCGGGCTCGAGGAGTTGCTCAACGTGAAGTGACCGCGAGGGGCCGCAAGCGGACAGGTCCCCAAGGCCGCCGCGCGCCGGGCGTGGCCGGCAACCCGGCCACCCCGTGGCGGCGCCGCGAGGGATCATCCGCTCGGCCCACGCCGCTGGCTGCGGTCCGGCGTGTGCCACCCGGACCGTCTGATCATTTCAGGGCTTTGGCTGCCTCGACGCCCAGGGACGGAGCGTTGTAGAGGTTGTCGAGCTGCTGAACCTGCTGCTGCTGGTTGTCGATGTTGCGTCCCTGCACGCCCTTGAGCAACTGCTGCTTGAGCGACTCGGTCGCCTCAGTGGCGGGCGTGGGCGGCGAGGCCGCCGCAGCGGGCGCGTCTTGGGGTTTGCCCTCGACCGTCTTCTCCGCGGGAGTAGCGGGCACAAGCTCGGTCTTGCCGCGGAAGAAGGCGTAGTGGGACGTTTCGACCTGGGCGATCACGGTGGACGTGCCCTGGATGCCGTCCGCCACGAACACGCCGCGAAGGTCGGTTTCACCGGAGACGAAATCGTCGTTGCGGGTCCCGATGGTCTTGACGTGAACGTCGCGCAAGTAGCGGTCGGTGGTGCGGTCTTTGACCGTCGTGCGGACCTGGCCGGAAACGGCATCCTCCTGGATGTCGACCTCCAGCGGGGTCACGAGCACCAGCCCGCTGGCATACAGGTTCTCGCCGCGGCACACAACCAGGTAAGCCCCGTCTTCCTTGAGCGGCAGCGACACCTGTTTGGTGCAGTCGCGATAGTCGTGCCCCTCGCCCAGCTTGATTGCCTCTTCATGGTAGGGCCGGATGCCCGCCAGGTTGATCTGCGTGATCCCCTGCAGATCGCGCTTCATGAGGCCGAACTTCATCAGGTCGATGCGGTACACCTTCGTGTCGCACTGGGCGATATTGCGGTACTTGAGTTCCACTTCCACTGCCGTCTTGGGCTTGACGGTGGTGACTTCCGGAAGCTGGATGTCCTTGCGGGTGAAGTAATCGATCGACTGTTTTGCGTCGGGGAAACGATCCTCCACGCGGCGGTATTCGGCGATTGCCTCGGCCGGCTGCCCGAGGCTGTGATGGATCTGGCCGAGGATGTAGATCGCCCGCCACTTGTCGTCGCTTTCCTTCTCCCGGCCGGTCTGCTCGTCGATCCGTTTGGCCTCGGCCACTTTGCGGCACATGGCCAGGGCGTCGTCGTGCTTGCCCATGGCGAACCGGCAGTAGCCGATCACGTACCAGAAGGCGTCGAGCAGGTTGCTTTTCGGGAAGCGCTCGGCATAGCGTCCGCAGGCGGCCGCGGCCTCTTCGTAGGAGTCGATGTCCAGAAGAGTATTGGCGGCGGCAAAGGAGGCCTGGTCGGCGGCCGGATCATCGGGACAGGCCGTCAGGAAGCTCTCCAGCATCCGCCACGCCCTCTGGATCAGGTCGACCCGATTGACCTTCTGCTCGCGGAGCCTGGCGTCGTCGGCCGCGGTGGGCGCCTTGGCGTAGACCCGCTGCGCCAGGGCGTACTCGGCGGCGGCAATGTAGCTCTCCGGCGGGTACTGGCGGAGGAGCCGGCCCATCACGTCGACGCTCCGCAGGAACTCGTCCTGGGACTGGAGGAAACCGGCCACCGAGCTCTCCCGGGAGAAACTGCTTTCAATGGTGGCACGAAACACCAGGTAGCTCCGCTCGAACTCGCCCATTTTCTCGTAGGCAGAGCCGACTTTCAGAATCTTGTCGAAGGGGATGTTCTCGCTGGGCCATTTCTCGCGGACGATTTCGAAATAGCGGACGATCCGCTCGGCCACGCCCGTGGCCAGGAAGCTGTCAAACAAGGTCGTGACAGCCTGCTTGTAGATCTCGGGCTGGAGGTTCCACTTCTCGACCAACTCCTCCAGGTGCTTCTGGGCCGCCTCCATATTGGCGGCGGCAAACTCGATCTTGCCCAGCTCAAACAGTTCCCGCGGCGTGAGCCGATACTCGTCTTTCGACTGGGAGCCCATCGGCAGAACGGTGAGAGCCTTCGCCTCGGCGACTACGAGTTCGCCGGGGCGGTAGGCGTTGCGAACGACCGTTGGTCCGGAGCGGTACTGGCCCGGCAGGTATCCGACCAGATCGTAGGAGATCATTCCAATCCCCTGGCGGCTGCCGACGTAGAACGTGATCTCGCCGGGAGAGATCTCGTAGCGTTCGAACGGTCCCTGCACGGAGTCGGGCACAACCGACGCGCCGCACGGGAGCGGCTCGGTGATCACCAGATACTCGAGCTGTTCGTCGGGGACATTGCCGGGGATATTGGCCCGCCACACGTGGAGTTCGACGTTCCCGCGATTGGCCACGGCCAGTTGGGTGAGCGGGTTGCGGAAATGGCTGTAACTGCCGGTCAGAACATCGAAGCCGCGGGCAACAGGCTTGCCGTCGCGCTCCAGGGGAGCCGGCTGATAGAATCGCTGGATCCCCCAGAACTGGGTCGTGCTCTTGAGTTTCTCAGCGGGCACGAAGCCGCCGAGGATGCACTGGTAGGCATAACGGCCGCGGCCGGCAAGGCGGAACTCGATCCGCTGCTTGCCCTCGCCGAGGAGCTCGCGGGGCACGTCGACCGTCTGGGTCAGCATCGACGAATCGAAGGACAGCACCGTCGCCTGTTTGCCGTTGACCAGGAGGGTCAACTGGTACTTTTCGCCCTCGAAACGACTTCCGGAGTACCACCTGGCCACGGCAAGAGTGGCCGGGCCGGTGGCCTTGTCGGGGGACCACCGATGACCGGTCCGATGGGCCATCAGCCAGTCGACCATCTCCCGGGTGCGATCGGCTGCGGGATCGACCTCGACGAGCACCAGCGCGCAGAGCGCCCGCAACTCGGCAGGGCTGCTGCTCAAGGGCAACATACCGTCGGCGGCGCTGCGGCGGATCACGGGTTGATCCAGGTTCTTGGTCACCAGCGCGTCGGCCAGTTCCTTGGCCGTGTCGCCGCGGTTCATGGCTGCAAACGTGAGGGCCGTGTGGGCCAGCGCCGCGGCCGATAGAACCGGGCGGCTGCGATAGAGACGGTTGGCCAGGGTAAAATCCTCGTGGCCGCCCACGGTCAGGGCGTGGAGCAGGATGGCCTTGCTTTCCAGGTCGCCAGCAGCGGTGGCCGCGATCTGGCCGGTGAGGAAGGCCACGGCCTTGTCGAAGGCGTCGTCGGCCACCTTGTAGCCGGCCTTCCTGGCCAGTGCCAGGGCCCAGAAGGCCCGGGCCGAGGCGTAGCGGTCGCTGGCGCCGCCGCGGCCGGTCCAGCTCCAGCCGCCGTCGTCGTTCTGCGAGGAGACGAGCGCACTGGCCGACGAACGGATACGCTGGTCGATGGCCGGTAGCGCCGGGCCTTCACTCTCGCGGCTTCCGGAGAGGAGCTTCTGGATCGCCAGGGAGGCCATCAGGTCGCTGGCAGCGGTTTCCACGCCGGAGGCGAGCCGTCCGACGCTCAACTGGCAGGGGTGCGCCGGGGCGAGCACCACGTCGATCAGGCTCCGCTCGACCGTGGGGCCGACGAGGATTTGAAGGCTGGGACTTGCCAGCGGCATGTCTTTCGGGGCCTCGACCCAGGCGGTCATGTCGCTGGTGGCCGCACCGCTGGCGGTGGCATAGATCGGCATGCCGTAGGGATTCAGCGGCACCGACTGTCGGGAAATGTCGATCGTGCCGGGGGGGACGTTCTCTCCTTCGGCCGCTACGGTGAGCGCAAACTGCACGTCGACCTGCGGCGGTACGGGCCCGGCGACCTCCTGGCCTTCGGGTCTGCGCAGCTCGCAGGAGAAACTCGTCTCGTCCTGGCCCTTGGCCGTCACGTCGATGGTCTTGGTTTCAGAAAGGGTGCGTCCCGCGATGGTGGTTTCGAGCGTCACCCGGATCTTGCCCTTCTCGATGCAATCGTTGTGGATCGTCGCCTGCACCTCGGCCTTGTCGCCGTCGGTAAAGGCCAGGGGCAGCTTAAGCTCGCCAAACAGGTCCTTCTTGACCGTCAGGTCGCTGGTCGCCTCGCCGGCCAGGGTTTCGGTGGTGATGCCCTTGGCGGCAAAGGTCCAGGCGGTGGAACGCTCGGGCACGGTGAACTTGACCGTTGCCGTACCGTCCTCGCCCGTCACGATGGCCGGGTTCCAGTAACCGGTCTCCTGCATGCCTGTGCTGGGCAGTAGCACGGCGCCCGTCTCGGCGAGGCGATTGGCCAGTTCCGTCGCCTGGGCAACATCGCCGAGACTGAACAAGTTGACACCCAGAACGCTGCCGTCTCGCTGAAGCACGCGAATTTCTGAGAGGTTCTGTTTGCGAAGTTGGACCAGATCTTCCGAGCTGACCGGTGTGAAGTGGAAAGCAGCTCCCGTCATGCCCTCTTTGCCACGCGATTCCCCGGTCTGGTAAGCGCCATAGACACTTTCCGATATGCGCCCACCAGCGAAGTAGTCCCGGGACAGTGTGGCCCGGCCAAGACTTTCGTTGTCGATCGCGTTTCCGAAAAGGAGTGCATCCTGGAGGCCCAATTCGGAGCCGCCTCGCTCGCCCTTTTCGCCGGCCTGCATCTTCCCCCGCATCCGGGCAAGATAGTCTTTCTGAAGCTCGGGTAGGCGTCTGGATCGCGGCGCATTGAGTTCCAGTCCCAACTGCCCTTGACGCTGCCCTGCTTGCGAAGAGAGGCGTTCTGCTTCGGACACGAGTCCTGCAACGTCGGCAACATCGCGGCGAGCTCCGCGAACAACGATAGCGTCAAGGCCCTCCAGCGTCTCAATCTGTACGCCACCAACAAGCCCTTCGCGGCTCTCCGCCTCCTCCCTTGCCACCTCCAGCCGATTCCACTCGGCCAGGAGCCGCGGATTGATCGGGCGGGTGCTGGGACTGTAGGCGAAGGTGATGCTCGAGGTGGTCCGTACGGCCGGCTCGCGGGGATTGCCGCGGAAGAACAGGCTGATCGGTCCCAGGGGCGAGGCAAAGCGATCCAGGAGGGATTTTTCGACCATCGCCAGGCTGAGCTCGGCAGCGACGGGCTTGCCCTGCGGATCGGTCGTCTTCACGGTGACCTGGATCTCTTCGCCCGGCCGGATCGGGCCCTTTCCCTCGCCGGTTCGCATGCTGGTGATTTCAAGGCGCAGCTGGCGCTCGACCGCAAATGGGCTCGAGGCGGAGTGAAAACGTTGGATCGGTAGTTTGTCTTTCTGCGTTTCCGGCTTCTGCTCGGCTTCCGCCCGGAAATCGGCCATCACGGCCACGGCCAGTTCAAAGTTGGGGGCCAACTGGGCCGTCATGGGAACTTCCAGGGCATTGTCGCCGCGGTTGAGCGTCACCAGGCGGTAGTCGAGAATCCTGGCCCCCTGGAACGTCACCAGGGCCAAGGCCGGCTCCTGGCGCCAGTGGACGTTCACCTTGGCAGTGTCGCCGACCTTGAAGGTGTGACGATCGGCCAGGATCCGCAGGCGGACCCGGTCCTTGTCGTCGGAGATCTCGACCACGTGCTCGCCGGTGACGACGTTCTCAAAACGGTCCTTGCCGACCGCCCGGAAAATGTACTGGCCCCCCTCGGCCAGTGTGAGGGTCTGGCGGGCCTTGCCGTCCTTGTCGGTTTCGAGCGGGTGCTCCTCGACGAGCCGTTCGCCTACCTTGCCATCGACGCTGGTCCGCTGGAGGACCCGCAACGTGAGCTTCTCGGCGATCGGCTTGCCTTCGGCGTCGTTGGTGGCGAGCGAAACTTCGAACGATTCGCCGGCCACGTAGACGGGGCGCACCGTTTCGAGGCTGATCCCGAAACCCTGGGTGGCCAGGAAAAAATTGACCGCCAGGGCCAGGTTGCGCTCGGGCAGGGTCACGACGAGGGGCAGGATCTGGCTCTCGAGAAATTCGCGGGTGGGAAGTTCAAACTTGACCTCACCCTTCTCATTGGTCGTGGCCGTCTGCGAAGGTTCACCGGCGAGCTGGTAGGCCAGTTGCCGGCCGGCCAGCGGAGCCCCGTGATAGAACTCCGCCCGAATCGTTCCCTCGATCTTCTCGCCGCGGTAGTAGACGTGGCGCGGCGTATCGACCACGAGGTGAACCGGTTCCAGCTTGTATTCCTGCACAAGGAACGTACCCTGATATTGGTGCTCTTCCTCGTCGGCAATCAGCACCCGATACTCGCCTTGCGGGCTGGTTTCCGGGAGGGGGAAGTGGGCATGGAAGGTGCCGAACTGGCCCAGCGTGACCTCCTCTTCGCGAAGGACCCGGTTGCGGGGGTCAAAGGCCTGAAGTCTGTATTTCTTGCCGGTCGGAACCGTGTAGCGATCGTCGCTCACCTGGCGTACGCAACCGCGAACGTGTACCAGGTCGCCCGCTCGATAGGCGGGACGGTCTGTGTAGAGGTATCCGCGATCGGCGAGTCCCTTGGCCACGCCAACCCCTTCGAGCCCCACGACGTTGGAGGCCACGTTGCCTTCCATGACGGCGAACACCCGCACGTCGGCCGTATCGCCCAACTGCTTGTAG
The DNA here is from genome assembly GCA_964563135.1 of uncultured Planctomycetaceae bacterium. Classification (GTDB taxonomy): domain Bacteria; phylum Planctomycetota; class Planctomycetia; order Pirellulales; family Thermoguttaceae; genus JAAYAY01. The sequence continues at coordinate 12,465 of CAZLWV010000070.1, read as the reverse complement.
CTCTTGCGGAAGACGCCGTCCTCCCCCGTCGTTTCCTCGGCAAAAACCTCCTGGCCGTTGGAGACCAGCAGCCGAACTGCCGGCCACGGTTTGCCGGTGAGCATGTTTTCGGCAAAGACGAACACCTCGTCGCGGGAACTCTTGGCGATGATGTCCAGATCGCTCTGGACGATCAGGGTCGTCGCTTCCAGCGTCTTGCTGCTCACGGTGACGGCCATCACGCCCGTCTTGGCCTCCTTGGGCAGGGGTACCTCAGCGCTGGAATCGAGCTGCTGATACTCGGCATAGCCGGGGATCTTGAACTCGAAGGTCGTGTCGGGATCGATCAGCGCAATATCGAGCTTCTCCACGCCGCGGGCCAGGTGCATCTTGCGGAAATAGGTTTCCATGTCGACCTTGTAGGCCCGCACGGTGACCGTATCGAGATTTCGCGAGGTGAGCTTGATCCGCGGGGTCTCGTCGCTGCGGAAGATCCGCTCGGTGACTACGGTGAGGCTCTTGCTGGTCAAACGGGCGATCGCCTGCTGGGCCGATGGCTGCATTTCGCCCCAGTTGAGCTTCTTGTATTCTTCAAGGGCCTCGGCCAACTTGCCCAGCTTGTCTTCGAGGGTGGCCGCGATCATGAGTTGCCCGCGGGATGCCTCCTCGGATCCGGGGTACTTGGACACGAGCCCGCGCCACTGGTCGATGGCCGCCTGCCACTTCTCCTCCTGGTAGAACATCTCTCCGTACCAATAGAGTATTTGCGGATTGCGGGGATCGAGCGGATACCTGGCGGCGAAAGCGCCAAACAGTCCTCGGGCCTCGTCGTATTTCTTGGCCTGCCGGGCCTCTTCAGCCATCAGGTACTCCGTGTTGACGATCTCCCGCTGGACCTCGCTCCAGGCCTCATGGGCCGGGTGTTTTGTCAAGTACTCCTGCCAGATCGCCAGGGCGTCGGTGAACTTTTTCTGGAGCTGGTAGCAGCGTCCCAGGAGGTTGCGAGCATCGGCCAACTCCTTGGCCTTCTGGTAGCGATCGTCGGCCAGGAAGGCCTTCAGACGCGCGACCGTCTCTTCGAACCGGCCGAGATGGACATAGCTGCGGGCGATATCGAGGTGCGCCTCGGCCGCTTTCTCATGCTCCGGGAACCGCTGCAGAAATGCCTCCAGGGCTCCCACGCCCAGGCTCAGTTGTTTCTCATCCTGCGGCTGAGGGATCAACCAGGTGCGCGAGAGGAGGAACATCACCTCGGCCACTCGCGGCGAGGTGGAATCCACATGCTCCGCCAGCAGATCCTGCCATGTGCGACGGGCCTGGTTGTGCTGGCCCATGGCCAATTCAACCTCGCCCAGCCGGTACCTCACTTCCACATCCAGGGGGCTCTTCTTGTGATCTTCGAGGAACTTGCGGAAGAGTTTGGCCGCTTCGTCGTGGCGCCCGAGCTCCTGGTGGCAGCGGGCCGACTGCAGCTCGACCCGCATCCGCTCGTCCGGCTTGGGGCCGACTTCCAGCGACTTCTGATAGAAGAGCAGGGCTTTCTCGAAATCGGGCCTGGCATCGGGCTTCTTGGGCGGTTCGAAGTAACGGTCGGCAAACTCCAGGTAGATCCCGGCGATCTCCTGCTTGCGATCCTCCGAGAGCAGGCTCTCCGCCTGCTGGCGATAGATCGTCTCGGCCTTCTGGAAGTCGCCTTGGCGAGCGTACGCAAGTGCCTCGCCAAACTGCGCCCGATGGAGCCAGGCACTCTCAGGGAACTGCTTCTGGAACTCCTGAAAAACGGCTACCGCCTCGTCGTACTTCTTGTCCAGATACAACGCGCGGCCCTTGAGGCAGACCAGGTAGTCGTGGGGAGCGTCTTTTTCCTTGGCGGCCGCGTCGATCGCCGCAACCGCTTCCGCATACTTCCGGTCCTGCATCAACTCGCGGATTTGGCTGCTCACGAGCGGGGCGTCAGCAGTACTAACCACGTGTTCTGCCACTTTGGCCGGTTCCGACTTGGCCGCGCCGGCTTCTGCCCCCAGGGCGGGACAAACCAGACAATACGCCACCAGAAACACCAGAATTCGTGCCACGAACATGGGAGAACTCCACTTTTCGGGGGAAGATCGACGCACAGGGCGGCAGGGCCGGTGAGCCAATACGAGCTACCGCTCGGCTGAAATGGTTTGCTCCCGTTGGTCGCGGATCTATGCGAAAAACTCCACGACTTTTCAGGTTAGTAGTACAGGTCCCAACCGCATGGGTGCCCGTCGCGCAGAACCGGCACACGCAGACGCAGCCAGAGCCGTCAGAAACCACCCTCGCAGGGCGCGCAAAGCGTCTTCAGGCAGTATAACGCGTCTGCCCGCCGGAATGTTTCGCCCAAAATGCAGAAATTCGCGCCTTCACGGCTGAAAGGTCGTGCTGACCAGGTAGGCGATGTAGGCGACGTAGCTGGCCAGGAGCATTCCGCCCTCCAGGCGGTTGATGCGTCCGGCACCTCGGACCCCGTAGCCAAAAACGAACAGCGAAACGGTCAGAACCGACGTCACCAGCAGGTCGCGGGAGAAGACCTCCGGCCCCACGGTTATAGGACAGATCGCACCGGCGATCCCCACCACGGCAAGCGTGTTGAACAGGTTGGAGCCGAGTATGTTTCCCATGGCGATGTCGTGTTCATTCCTGCGGGCAGCGATGACCGACGAGGCCAATTCAGGCAAGGACGTGCCGACCGCAACGATGGTCAGACCGATGACCAGATCGCTGACGCCGAATTCACGAGCCAGCCGCACCGCTCCCCAGACCAGAATGCGAGAACTGACCACCAGGAGCACCAAGCCGACCAGGAGCCAGAAGACGGCCTGACCGAGCGGCATGGTGCTGACATCCAGTTCCACCTTGGTTTCGCTGGCCAAGGCATCGACCTTCGTCCGCAGGCCTTGCCAGACGGTCCAGGACATCAACGCGCCGAACACACCCAGCAGTACGAGGGCATCCGAGCGAGATATCTCTCCATCCCAGAGCTGCCAGGCGGCCAGGCCCGTAACTGCCGTGAGGATCGGCAATTCCTTGCGCAAGACCTGCGAATGGACCATGATCGGCCGCAATAGGGCCGAGAGACCGAGAATCAGAGCGATATTGGTAATATTGGACCCGTACGCGTTGCCCAGGGCAACGCCGGGGTTTCCCTGGGATGCCGCCAGGGCCGAGACGGCCATCTCCGGCGCCGAGGTCCCGAAGCCCACGATCACCATGCCGATCAGCAGGGGCGGCATGCCAAGATGCCGGGCAGCCGAAGCCGAGCCGTCTACAAAACGGTCGGCGCTCCAGACCAGGAGGGCAATGCCAAAAACGATAGCGGCAAGCGACGCGGTCATATTCAGTTCCCGAGTTCCGGCAGGGAAGACGATGGGGCATTATCGGCCGCACTGGGCCCGTCAGGCAAGCGGCTGGCCAGCACTTTGTCGATGCGATTGCCGTCCAGATCGACCACCTCGAGCCGCCAGCCCTGCCACTGGGCGACATTGCCGGTGCGGGGAAGGCTGCCGACCAGCCACATCATCATTCCGCCCAGAGTGTGGTACCTGCCCTTGTCTTCCTCCGGCACGCTTTTCAGACCGAGCCGGTCCTTGAGTTCCGGGATGGGAATCAGGCCGTCGAGCAGCCAGGAACCATCTTCGCGTCTGACAGCCCACAAATCCCCCGGATCGCGAGGTTTGAACTCGCCGGCCAGGGCCTCCAGAACGTCCTGCAAGGTGACCAGCCCCAGCACTTCGCCGTATTCATCGACGATGAAGACCATCTGCACGCCCGATTCCCGGAATTGCTCGAGCAGCTTCATGCCGGTGAGCGATTCAGGCACGTAGACGGCAGGCAGGAGATAGTCGGTGAGGCTGGCCGGCTGCTCCTGCAGGTGCAGCCGGAGTAGACGCTTGGCCGTAATGACGCCGAGTATCTCGTCCATCCCGCCGTGGCAGACAGGGAAGCGGGAGTGATCGGAGCCGATCAGGCTCTGCAGCCCGCTCTCGAAGGGTTGCTCGACATCGAGATAGACAATCTCGCTGCGTGGCGTCATGAGCGACACAATCTGCCGATCGTCAAGACGAAACACATTGCGGACCATCTCGTGTTCCTGTTTTTCGATCAGCCCGGCCTCGGAACCCTCGACGAGCATGGCATGGATGTCTTCTTCCGTGAGATGGGCGCTGCTGAGTTCCTTCCTGCCGATCAGTCGCAGGAGGCCGTCGGTAGACACCGAAAGCAGAAACACGAACGGACGCGACGCGGCAGCCAGAGTCGCCACAGGGCGGGCCATGAGTCGGGCGATTCCCTCGGCATTGAACTGGGCGAGCCGTTTGGGCACCAATTCACCCACAACGATGGAGAAGTAGGTGATACCGGCCACCACAATGGCGGTTGCAGCTACGGCACTCGTCTTTTCACTGAGGCCAAGGATCCGAATCGTGCCGGTCAGAGGATCGGCCAGCGCCGCCTGGCCAACGATCCCATTGAGGATGCCGATGGCCGTGATGCCGATCTGGATCGTCGAAAGGAACTGGGTGGGCGATTCTCCCAGACGAATGGCCAGCGAGGCGGATCGGTCGCCCTCGTCGGCCAGTCGCTGGAGACGGCTCTTGCGTGCGGTCACCAGGGCGATCTCCGCCATGGCAAATACACCGTTGAGCAGAATCAGCGCTACGAGTACGGCGATATTCAATCAAGTTCTCCTCAGTGCCAGGGTGCGTGTGCTACTGCGGGCAGGTGCCCCCCACCTTATCGGCCGTCAGCGGACCGCGAATGGTGCCCGATACCGAGATCCGATCGCATCGCCTGCTGCAACCGGCAATCCGCGCTTTCCACCTTCTGCCCGGCCTGGTATTGTTTCACGAGCCGCCGCGACGCTTCCGCCAGCACTGACCGGACCTCGCGGCGTCTGCCTTTCACGCGGGAGACGTCTACTTCACTTCATCGGCGAAGTACTTGGCCGTGAGCGGCTCCCCGGTGGCTTCCTGGACAAACTGGGGCCAGAGGAGGGTGCGCCCCGGCCGAAAGACCTTGCGGGTGAGAAACTCGCCGAAGTCTTTGCGGCCGTTGAAGTTCAACTCGCGGGTCGACCCCGTATGCCCAGCCAGGCCGGCCAGCACATGACGAAGCTGGGCCGCGAACAGCTCGCCGAGCTGGTAGTTGTGATAGTAGACCGGCGCAATGGTGAAATGGGGCTTGGCCGCCCAGTCGGGGTTCAAGGGCCCCTCGGGACGATGGAGCAACTGGAACCGTTCCTTGTAGTCCCACCAGAGCGAAGCCAAGTCCTGGTCCGGGTTTTCGTAGAGCGATTTTTCCATGTGGAGCATCACCAGGGTCCAGCGTGCGAAGATCAATTGCTCCCGGCGCCGCTGCTCGTGGATCGCGGCCGCCAGCGCACCCACCTTGCCGGGCTCGCCGCCGGCATACGCAGTGATCCAGGAGGGCGTCTTGGCCAGGGCACCAAAGAGCATTGCCACGCCCTCGGTGGTGAAGATGTGGGCTGGGCCGCGAAGGTTGCGGGGCAGGGTGCGGTCCAGGCCGAGATCGTAAACGGCGTGCCCCTCCTCGTGGAGCATCGTGTCCATCCAGTCAACCGTCGGCTTGATATTGCAGAGAGTCCGCACGTCCCCTTCCCCGTCGATGTCGATGCAGAAGGCATGCTGGTCCTTGCCGGACCGCTCGTAAAGGTCGCTTCGGGCCAGGACCGTATCAATGGGCAGGCCGATATCCGCGTAGAACCGGCGGGCAATCTCGGTGATGTCTTCCTTCGATTTCTGTTCGTAGAACACGTCCAGGTCAATCGCCTTCGACGGCGGGGCGGCCTGGAAGAACGGGTTGTCGTAATGCCAGGGGCGCATGGCGTCCGCGGCGACTCCAAAGCGGGCGGCTAGTTCCGCGTCCATGGTCGCCTTCATGCTGGCAAAAGGTTCGCCAGTCAACGCTTCCAGTTCTTCGAAGATCGCCTGGAGCTGCTGCGGATCGTGCTCCTGGAGCTGAACTTCCATCTGCCAGTAGTTCTCGAAGCCCAGCGCGGCGGCAGCCCGGTTGCGGACCCGGGCAAGTTCGACAAGCTTGGGGGCCACGACGGCTCCCACCTGCTGCAGTGCCCGCCAGATCGCCTCGCGACGAGCCGAGTCGCTGGAATCGGCAAGCATCTCCAGAAGGTCGTTGTTGGAGTATTGCTGGCCCTCGAGCTCGGCGCGGTGGGTCTTCTGGAGCTTCTCGATCTCCGTGGAGAGGTCAACCATCTCCTTGAGCAGTTCCGGCGGAAGCTGGTTGCCGCGGAATTCCAGTTCCGCTTTCACGAGCGATCGGGCTTGGATCGGCGTGAGCTGATCGGCGATCGCCAGGTATCTCTTCAGACGGGCGTAGGTCTCCGGATTGCCGTGGTACTGGCGGATCGCCAGTCTGCGGGTGGCTGCTTCCTGGTAGTCCTCGGGCTGGCCCGAGTTGGCCGCCTTCCACTCGGCCAGGGCGGCGGGAATCTCCAGTTCCTTCAGCTTCGCGTCGTACTCGGCGAGAAAGGCCACGGCCTCCGACTTCAACTGCATATCCGCGGGTTCCTGGGAGAATACGGCATCGATTGAGGTTGGAGGCACGGCAAGGAGAAATCCTGCGGCCACCGGAATCCATGTTCGGCAAATCGACATGACAGCGTACCCTGATACGGGAGACTGATCGAGGAGAGTTTCCAGACCGATCCCACAACTGCTCCTTGTCACGATCGCCCATCCTGGCGTTCTCTGCCCTCGGAAAGCCAGGCTGGCGGTTCTGGGAGCGCCTGTAAGCCCGTTTGTTTGTTTCTATTCCATCCGGCTCGCTCTGGCAAGATGCGAGGCTTTTCCTGAAATCAAGCCGCCAGACAGGCAAGGCAGCCGCGGCCAGTTTCAGGGGAGGACCCAGAAGAAAGAATCTCCAACCGAGGCTCGATCGAGCGGCTCTCTGCCGGTGGGAGACGCCCTGGTCTGGCGATTCCAAAGGGGGGAAGGGCTCGGCCACCGGCAAAAACTCGCGGGAACCACCAGAATCGGCAACCACCGGACGGTGAACGTATCGACCTGGGCTTTCTGAACTCAGAGCTCCCCCTTCTCTTGAATTCCCGGTGGTTTCTGCGAGAATCAAGGCGATGAAACTCTTGCCCCAATATTCCATTCGTCTGATGCTGGGGATCACCGCGGCTCTGGCGGGGGTGTTCTCGATCCTGGGGCTGGCCGTGCGCGGTCAGAGTTGGGCGATTGGGATCAGCGTTGGGCTGGGGGGGCTGGTGGTTGCCATGCTGACCTATGTCGTCTTCTTCGGGATATTGTGGGTATTCTCCGTGGTGGCATCGCCGCTGCTGGACCGCCCGTTGCGGGCACGTCGGATCAGCCTCAGCGGCACAAGCTCGCCGTTTGCGGGCTCGACCCGCTCGGCAGATTCCCAGGGCCCGTTCGGTGCCACGCTGGTCGGGAGCCCCTTTTCTGCGGTGCAGGGGGATACAAATCCGGTGAGGGGGGATTAGCAGACATGTCCGGTGGGCAATCGTTGTGCTGTCTGGCCACGGCAAGGCGGGGGAGCGGGCCAGGACGGGGCGCGGAAAAAGTGTTGGCCGTCTTGTGGATGGCAATCGCAGGGGCTGTTTGCCACCCGGCGCCGGTGTACGGGCAATCGGGAGGCGCGTCGGTTGCGGTGGGCGGCGGGTTGAAGATGGACGTGGACACCCGATGGCCGGATGGTGCCGGATATCGCCCCGTGCGGATCACACTGACCCCCACGGTGCCCCCGGTTGCCGATCGGACAATTGTCGTGGATTTCACCACCAGCGGTTACGGGAGGGCCCCGGGCGGGATCCACGTCACGCAGCAAATCGAGTTGCCGGCAGGCACAGGGTCAGTCACCGCCACACTGGCGGTGCCCTACTCGACGGAGCATCGGATCTACGAATACCAGGCGGGCGAGGACGGGCGGGCAGTCAAAGGTCTCCAGGGGAAAGGCACCTTCCAGGACAGTGCCGGCATGGAGAGCTGCCCCCGCCTGCTTGCGGTCGGCGACCGGAAAACGATCCCTCAGAACCTCAGCCAGATGTTTGCCGGCCAGTATCCGACGGCCACAGGCACCAGCTACGCAATTACCGCCAGGGACCTGCCTTCGCGCTGGATCGACTACTCGGCGCTCGACCTGATCTCGATTTCGCTTGGCGACCTTCAGCGGGTGGCCAAGAACCGGCCTCAGACCTTCCGCGCCCTCCTCGAATGGACGGCTGCGGGAGGGAATTTGCTGGTTTTCGACATCGGAACCGGTTGGGAGCGGCGAGAATCTTTGGAGCAGCTCGTCGGCCTGCCTCCGGCCGATCCTTCGCGGCAGGACTCCACCTGGCAGGTTCCCGACAATCGCCAGTTCGGCATGCGGGTGGGGGGGATCGGAAACGACGCCGTCAATCCTTACTGGGACGCCACTCAGGACACCCGCGAGTACCCCCCCGCCAATCCTAACTCCCCCTCGTCGGTTCTCGACGCGATCGAGGGCAATTTGCCCTCCCGGCAAGGCGCCAGGCCTCCCGCAAGTCCTCCCTTCACCTCGCGAGCCTACGAGATGGGCATGGTCGTGGCCATAGCCACCTCCAGACCCTTCAACGAGGCCCCCACATTCTGGGCGTGGCTGTGCAATCATCTCACGAGCCGGCGGGTGATCTGGTATCAGCGCCACGGCGTCTCCCTGAACCGCAACAACCCGGAGTTCTTCCAGTTCATGGTCCAGGGGGTCGGCAAGGCTCCGCTCAACGCATTTCGGGTGCTGATCACGCTACTGGTGCTGGTGATCGGGCCGGTCAATTACTACCTCCTGCGACGGCTTCGCCGGCTCTACTTGCTCATGGTCACCGTTCCGCTGTGCGCTGCGGCCGTGACCTTCGCACTGTTTGCGTACGCAGTTTTTTCCGACGGGCTGGGAACACGGGTCCGCGCGCGAAGCGTCACCCAGATCAACCAGGCCACCGGCCAGACCGAGTGCTGGGCCCGGCTGTCCTACTACTCGGGGATGGCCCCGGGGGGCGGTCTGGCCTTCTCTGACAACGTGGCCGTTTACCCGATTCTGGGCCTGCTCGACGATCAGCCGCGATCCGGTCGTTTTCTGGCGTGGCAAGACGGCCAGAAGATGAAATCCGGCTGGCTTCGGTCGCGGACCCCCACGCAGTTTCTCACCGTTCGCTCGCGAAAGTCGCAACTGGGGGTCGATGTGGGCGCACCGGCCGGCGGGAAGTTGCCGCTGGCCAATCGCCTCGGCACCCACGTAGAACAGATCGTCGTGCGCGACGAACAGGGGGGCCTCTACTGGACGGCGGGGCTCCCCGACGGTGGCAGAACGGAGGCCGAACCGATCGATCCGGCGGTGGCCAGCAACAAGCTTCTCACGGCGATCAACGGGTGCCAATTGGCATTCCCTCCGGGAGTCGACGCCTCCGTGGTCTCCAGTCAATTCGGAAGACGCTACTACTACAGTTCCGGCTACTATGGCGACGCCCCCGCGCCCGCCGCAACCACGAGCCTCCTGGAGAGTTCGATCCAGGGCATCGCGCGGATTTCCTCCTCGCCCCTTGGCAAGCTTGGACCGCGCAGCTACGCGGCCGTCGTTCGTTTCAGTCCCGAGGTCGAACTGGGCACGCCCGCAGCGCGTCCGGAATCGTCGCTCCACCTTGTGATCGGTACCTGGTGAGGCCGCGGATGGACAGCTCCCACCCCATGATCGAACTGAGGCAGTTGCACCGGTTCTTCGGTACGACCCGTGCCGTCAACAACATCTCCTTCCAGGTGGAGCGAGGACAGGTTTTCGGCTATATCGGTCCCAACGGCGCCGGCAAGACTACCAGCATGCGGATCCTGGCGACTCTCGATCTCCCTACGGCGGGCGATGCTTTCATCGACGGATTCTCGGTCGTCAACGATCCCGACCGGGTCCGCGGTCGGATCGGGTTCATGCCCGACTACTTCACCACCTACAGCAACATCGATGTCCGCGAATATCTCGATTTCTTCGCGCGGGCTTACCATCTCCACGGCAAGCAGCGCAAGCGGGCGATGGAGCGGGTGATGAGTTTCACCGGGCTCGACGTCCTGGCGGACAAACCGATCGACGGCCTCTCCAAGGGGATGAAGCAGCGGCTGTGCCTCGGACGGTCCCTGATCCACGATCCGCCCGTGATGGTTCTCGACGAACCGGCGGCGGGACTGGACCCTCGGGCTCGAATCGAGCTGCGCGAGATGATCCGGTCCCTGGCCGACCAGGGTAAGGCAATCCTGATCAGTTCCCACATTCTCACGGAACTGGCCGAAATCTGCGACACGGTCGGGATCATCGAGCGGGGAAAACTGGTGGCCGTCGGCCGGGTCGCCGAGATCCTGGCCGGCCTGCGAGGCGAGACGAACCTGGTGGAAGTCCGCATGCTCGGCGAGGTCGACGGGCTGGCCCCCTGGCTGGCAAAACGCCCCGCAGTCAGCCAGGTCAAGGTCGACAGCGGCACGGTTCGGTTCGTGCTCGCCGGAGACGAGCAGGTGGAGGCCGAGCTGCTCAGGGAGATGATCCACGACGGTTTTCGGGTCGTCGCTTTCGGGGCTCGGCGGCGCAGCCTCGAGGATGTGTTCATGCAGGTCACGAAAGGTCTCGTCCAATGACTGCGGGCACGCTTGTCTCGTCGACTGATGCCGGTGTACCAGCCCTATCGCGGGCCAGGCAAGTGGACAACGCCATGGAGTGGCTGGGCGAGCGGCTCAATCCGATCCTCGTCAAGGAAACGCGCCAGGCACTCAAGAGCCGCCAGTTCCTCCTCACCTTCAGCCTGCTTCTGATCGCCGCCTGGGGCTGGTCGCTGATCGGGCTGGTATTGACGGACGTTGACGGCGGATACGGCCAGGTTGGCCCTGTGATGTTCATGGGCTACTACTCCATCCTTGCGGCTGCCATCGGGGTGTTTGTGCCCTTTGCCGCATTCCGTTCCCTGGCCGGGGAACAGGAAGAACGGACCTACGAACTCCTCTCGATCACCGGCCTGAGCCCCAGGCAGGTCGTCAGCGGCAAGCTCGGCAGCGCGGTGGCGCAGATCGTCATTTACATGTCGGCCATCGCCCCCTGCCTGGCCTTCACCTACATGCTCCGCGGCATCTCCATGCCGATGATTCTCTTGATCGTCATCTACTCCGTGTTGGGATCGCTCGGGCTGGCGGCGATCGGTCTGTTGGCCGGCACCCTCACCACCGAGAAGCATTGGCAGGTTCTTCTGTCGGTGATCCTGGTCGTCGCGCTTCTGATAGTGTTCATCATGGCGTTCTGGTTGGCCACCGGGCTGGTCTCCACCGCCAATGTGCCCTTCGATTCCGAGGATTTCTGGATCCCCATGGCAATCCTGCTGACGGTCTACCTGACCTGCTTCGCCCTGGTATTCTACGCGGCGGTGGCCCAGATCACCTTCGTCAGCGACAATCGCTCCACCAGGCTGCGGATCATCATGCTCATCCAGCATGCATGCCTGGTCGCCTGGTGCGGCTGGGCCTTCCTCAAGGTGGAGTTTCTCGAGGAGGCGTTCCTCTACATCATGATGACCATTGGAGTCTTTTACTGGGCGATCATGGGGGCAATCATGACCGGCGAGTGGCCTGAACTGTCGATGCGGGTCAGACGCGGGCTGCCGCAGAGCTTCCTGGGCCGTGCTTTCCTGACGTGGTTCAATCCCGGCCCGGGCACCGGCTACATGCTTGCCTGCTGCGGAGTGATTGCCTTGAGCGTGACGGCGTGCAGCTTCCTGACGGCCGGCATGTTCTCCACCACCGGCGGCAGGCTCACCGGCAACGATGCGGCGAGCGTGCTGGCTTTTTCCGCGGTCGCGCCGGCCTACGTCATCGCCTACCTGGGCCTGGGGCTGATTCTCGTGCGGCTGCTGCGCCGCTTCACCCAGGGCACGCTGCTGGTGGCGGTGCTCATCCAGATCCTGCTCGTCACCGCCGGAACCGCCGGCCCCTTCGTGGTGGGCTCCGTTCTCGATCCGTCGATGCTCAGTGGCTACTCGCTCCTCCAGATCACCAACCCCTTCTGGTCCTGCCTGCATCTGGTCGACAGCTCACCTCTGCCGCGGGACTCGGGGGTGGTGCTCTGTCTGGTTCCCCTGGCAGCCGTGCTGGTCTTCCTGCTCAACCTGCCGGGCATTCTCCACGAAGTCCGGCACGTGCGAATCGCAAAACCGGTCCGCGTGGCCGAGGAAGACCAGCAGCTCGCCGCGATCGCAAAACCCCAGGGGCCCGTTCAGATCAGCCCCTGGGACGTCCAGTAGGGTGGGCCAGAACGGACCAACGCCAACCACGCCTCACCGCACCGCTGATTTTCCAATACCGTTCACCCCTGAACTGCCTGGTCGCGAGGGACGGCCCACCGGGACGTCCAGGTAGCGTGGGCCAGAACGGACTAGCCCAAGTTCGCCAACTGTCGGTATGATATCCCGGTTTTTGCGGGGTGGGC
>CAZLWV010000069.1:20860-37267 GCA_964563135.1 uncultured Planctomycetaceae bacterium | reverse complement strand
GGCAGCCTGTTCATCTACATCCAGTCGCTCTACGCCTTTTCGCGCCCCCTTTCTCGGCCGTGTTCCTGCTGGGGATCCTCTGGAAGCGGATCAACGCCCCCGGCGCGATCACGGCCGTGTTTCTCGGGTTCGCTTTCGGCATCTTGATGAAAGTCTACGTGCAGTTTAACCCGATTCACCCAAGCTGGCTGGAGCCGTACAGCAATCAATCGGCAATCAACTGGGCGTTCTGCACGGTCGTGTGCATCGTGGTCAGCCTGCTCAGCGCTCCGCCTCGCCCGGAGCAGGTCACCGACCAACTTACCTTCAATTGGCGGAAGATGAATATCTTCCACGATCTCGGCAACCACTGGTACACCAGCGTCGTCACCTGGTGGCTCCTGTTCGTCCTGTTGATCCTCACCCTGTTTGCCATTTTCTCGGGATGGGTGATCCCCACGGGCGCATCGCCGTGAGTGTGCAGGTCCGGGACGCCGCACCGGACCTTCAGCAGATGCATCGTGCGACCCTGGATCCGACGCGGCGCTACGGACCTTCCTTCGAAAGACCAATCCAACGCCATGTCCACTTCTCTTTTCTCCAGTCTCCAATGGGCCAGGACGGATCTGAACTGCTATCCGAACATCGTCGTGCCGCCGCCGGGCCCCCTGTCGAACGACTATCACCAGCGGTGCACCCGGTATTTCAAGGGTCTGAGCGGCCAGGTGAAGCTGTTCCCGGTTGCTTTCGAGTCCGGCGAGGCGTGCACGCTGGTCGACGTGGACGGCAATCGCTACATCGATTTCTCTTCCGGCATCTACGTGACCACCCTCGGCCACTGCCATCCGAAAATCAGCGAGGCGATTGCCCGATACGCGGGCCAGCTGATGAACGCCCACGACTTCACCACGCCGATCAAGACGCGGCTGGTGGAGAAACTGGCCGAGGTGCTGCCCGGCGATCTCTCGGGCTTCCAGTTCTACGACTCCGGCACGGCGGCCGTCGAGGCCGGCCTCCGCGTCCTGCGGGCGGCTAGCGGGCGCAACGAGATGATCAGCGGCTACAATGACTTCCACGGCAAGACCTACGGCGCCGTCTCCCTGGCTCAGATCCGCTCCCAGGTCTACGGCCGTGTCCGCTCGCCCGGGTCACACATGGTGCCGCGTCCCGACACTTACCGCCCCGACTGGACAAAGCCTGACGGTACCATCGATACCGACCGCTACATCGCCTTCTACGATGAGTATATCCACAAGGCCACCGTGGGCGACGTGGCCGGATTCGTGCTGGAACCGATCCAGGGCTGGGGCGGATCCATCATGCCCCCTGACGATTTCTTCCCCAAGCTTCGCAGCTACTGCGACCAGAAGGGAATCCTGCTCATGGCCGACGAGGTGCTCACCGGCTGGGGACGGACCGGCAAGTGGCTCTGCCTGGACCATTGGGACGTCGTCCCCGACGTGGTCACCATCGGCAAGGGATTCGGCAACGGCTTTCCGGTCACCTGCGTGGCGGTCCGCGAACCCCACAAGGAAAGCTTCGAGAAAATCTCCGCCTCCAGCAGCTACGGGGGGAACCCCATGGCCTGCGCCGCCGCCCTGGCGAGCACCGAGGTGATCCAGGAGGAGAATCTGCTTGATTATTGCCTCGCCTTGGGGGAACATTGCACGAAGATCCTCAATCAAATGAAGGATCGCCACCCCATCATCGGCGATGTCCGCTGCAAGGGCGCCCTGATGGGCATCGAACTGGTCAAGGACCGCCAGACCAAGGAGCCTTTCACGAAGGCAGGAGAATTCGTCTACCAGCATGCCTTCCGCAACGGGCTGGCCTGGATCCCGGCCGGGCATATCCTGCGGATGAGCCCGCCCATCGTGATGGATTTCGATACGGCCACCAAGGGCCTGGAAATCATCGAAGAAGCCATCGCAGCGGCCGAAAAAGCCTTGATCTGATCGGTAACCGCTATCGAACGCTGATCGACGCTCGTGAAGAGAACGTAGTACTGAGAGAATTGCACGTTTCAAACAACCTCAAAAGGAGTCCACCTGATGTCCAATCCCGCTTCACGACGTTCGTTCCTGCAAACCATTGGCGCCAGTGCTGCCGCTCTGGGGCTGGCTGGAACGAGTCTCGGCCAGGAGAAGGAGATCCAGGGCTTCGACGACACCCCCAAGGAGCCCGCACCGGCGAAGGAGTGGAAGCCTGTCTCCGACCGCAAGCTTCGCGTCGGCATCGTCGGCTTCGGCGTCTGCCGTTTCGGCGCAGCCTTCAGTTTTCAGGACCATCCCAACGTTACGGTAACAGCCGTGAGCGACCTCTTCCCCGACCGGTGTGCTGAGCTGTCCAAGGCCTGCCGCTGCGAGAAGACCTATCCCTCGCTCGAAGAGATGGTCAAGGACGACACGATCGAGGCGATCTTCGTGGCCACCGACGCCCCCAGCCATACCCGCCACTGCATCGACGTGCTCAAGCACGGCAAACACGTGGCCTGCGCTGTTCCGGCCGCATTTGGTTCGCTCGAGGAGGCCGACCGGCTGTTCGAGGCCGTCAAGGCAAGCGGACTGAACTACATGATGTTCGAGACCTCCTACTTCCGTCCCGACTGCTACGCCATGCGGACGATCTACAACGCCGGCGGCCTCGGCAAACTCGTCTACGCGGAAGGTGAATACTACCACTACTCCGTCAGCGAGATCGACTCCTACAAGAAGTGGCGCGTAGGTCTCCCGCCGCAATGGTACCCGACCCACTCGAACGCCTATTACGTCGGCGTCACCGGCGGCAGCTTCACCGAGGTCTCCTGCATGGCTATGCCAAGTGTGCTCGAGCCGCTTCGTCCCGAGAACAACGTCTACAAGAACCCGTTCGGCACTGAGATTGCCTTGCTGCGAACGAGCGATGGCGGCACGGCCCGCATGGGCGTGAGCTGGGACACACCGGGCGACGGCGGCGAACGAGGCCGCGTCCGCGGCCAACTCGGCTCGTTCTACGAGAAGTACGAAGGCCTCCAGAGCAACCTGCCCGATACCACCCCCGCGCCGCTTCCTCCAGGCGTGGACGCCGGCGGGCACGGCGGATCGCACGGGCGGCTCATGGATGAGTTTGTCCACTCCATCCTTCAGAACCGCAAGCCGCTCGTCGATGTGGCCCAGGCCCTCAATATGACTGTCGCCGGGGTCGTTTCGCACATGTCGGCGCTCAAGAACGGCGAGTTGATGAAGATCCCCCAGTACAAGTATTGGGCGTGAACCCCAGTCGCAGCCAAGGTCGCCAGAACTTGGAGATCGCCCCAGAGGGCCAAAGTCCGGCGACTTCGGCTGCCCACTTGCCTTCGCATTTCGGATTTCGAATCCTCCCCCTAATCCCTTCCGGAGCTGATTGCCATGGGAAACCCCGCTTCACGACGTTCCTTCCTGCAAACCGTCGGCCTTGGCGCCGCGGCCATGGGCTTGGCTGGTGCGGCCCCCGCCCAAGAACAACCGGCGATTCAGGGCTTCGAAAAGCAACCCGTCGACCCCAATGCCTCGAAGAAATGGAGACCGGTCTCCGATCGCAAGCTCCGCGTTGGGATCGTGGGCTACGGGACCTGCCAGTTCGGAGCGGCCTTCGGTTTCCAGGACCATCCCAATGTCGAGGTGACGGCCGTGAGCGATCTGTTTCCCGATCGCTGTGCCGAGCTGGCCAAGGCCTGCCGCTGCGAGAAGACCTATCCATCTCTGGAAGAGATGGTCAAGGACGACAAGATCGAGGCCATCTTCGTGGCCACCGATGCCCCCAGCCATGTCCGCCACTGTATGGAAGTGCTCAAGCATGGCAAACACGTCTGCTGCGCCGTACCGGCCGTCTGGGGCTCCCTCGAGGATGCCGACAAGCTCTACGAGGCCGTCAAGACCAGCGGGCTGAAGTACATGATGATGGAAACTTCCTGCTTCCACGAGGACTGCTATGCCATGCGCCAGATCTACAAGGCCGGCGGGTTCGGCAAGCTGATCTACTCCGAGGGGGAGTACTATCACTTCCATACCGGGCAGATCGGATCCTACAAGAACTGGAGGGTCGGCTGCATTCCTTTGTGGTATCCCACGCACTCGACGGCCTACTACGTCGGCGTGACCGAGAAGTGGTTCACTTCCGTGTCGTGCACGGGCTCCAATTCCGGCATCGAGTCGTATCGCCCGGGGGCCAACGCCTACGGCAACACGTTCACCGACCAGATCGCCCTTTTCCAGACCGCCGAAGGTGGCGCCTCCCGGATGCTCATGTGCAAGGGAATCCGCGCCAAGGGCGCCGAGACGGGACGCGTTTTCGGCCAGCAGGGCTGGATGGACGGCATGGCCTACCAGGGGGCCATGAAAGAGCTTCCCGACATCTCCCGTCCACCCATTCCGCCCAGCGTGCAGCCCGGCGGGCACGGCGGATCTCATGGCTATCTGAGTAGTGAGTTTGTCCTCTCCGTCGTCGAGGACCGCACGCCTCTGGTCCATATCGCCCAGGCCCTCAACATGACCGTCGGCGGGATCGTGGCCGCCCAGTCTGCGCTGAAAGACGGCGAGCGGCTCAAGGTTCCTCACTACGAGATCTGAATCGCCTTGCACGATTCCAGCAGAAACCGCCGCTGGGCTTGCCCAGTGGAAGCCACGATGGACGGCCGATGCGAAAGATAGACCGTCTGTGTCGCTTGTCCGCCCTCATGCCGCCGGCGGCGGGTGGCGGACGAGCGATGCCAGTGGAAAAGACGAGAGACTGTCAATCCTCGCTTCCGTCCACTGGAAAGCAGACGGCGGCGATTGAGGCAAGCGGACGCCGATTTCGGCAGAACGACGGCCGATCATGGTTCACACCGCTGTCCTTCGTGGCAGAAGCCGGGAGGCCGGCAACGTCGGACCGCCGAATCGGCGCGTGGCGGCTATCGCCGCTGCCTCCGCCCTCGCCAGCGGAAGACCCGCTCGCCGGCCGGTTCGCAGCCAGTGACGGGCAGGGCCTCCACCGGCCTGGCGTCGGCCGGTTCGGGTACCGGGCGCCGCGTGATCTCCCGCAACTGGTCGAGAGACGGCACCCCCACGCAGCGGTCGACCTCAACGCCATGCTCCAGCACGATCATGGTGGGAAGCGTGGTCACGTTGTGGGCAAGGGCCAGCGGCTGCTGCAGGTCGTAGTCGATACGCCGGACGACCACACCTTCCGCCTCGATCGCCTCGAGGAGCGGATCCGTTCGGGCGCAGGGACCGCACCAGGTGGAAGTAATTGCCAGCAGCACCACACCGTCGGCGGACCTGTTGGCTTGTGGACGATCGGCCTGGGGGAGAATCCGCGGCGGCTCGAGGAAAGAGGGCCAGGGACCGGCCGCCTGCTGGTTCAAGAGTGGGAACTGGCCGAGTGCGGCCAGGATCATGAGCGTGTACATGGTTCACCCCGATGCAAGCATGTGAAGGACGGCAAACAGGTGGATATCCGGCGTGCCTTTGCCTTCCTGGAGGTAGAAAAACCCGTCGTCGCCGTAGTCCTTCCCCCAGGAGTTCCGCCCGCAGATGGCGAATCTGCCGCGGCCGAGATCCTGGGCGTGGAGACAATAGGCCACCTCGTGCCCCCACCAGGTGAATCCGGCAGCGCCCGGCAGGTTCGACAGGGCCATGGTCATGGCCGCGTCGAAGGCCTTGCCTTCCGAGAGGAGACCGTCGAGCCATTCGACAACCCGGTACTTGAGCCGTTCGGTTTCCCACGCAGGGTCCCAGCGTCTCGGACTGCGGGAATGCGGCTTGTCCATCATCGAAGCCGGACAGGCCCCGAACTGCACGTACTGCTGGAGATCGTCCTCGGGGTACGCGCCGTCGTTCCGCCAGCCGGTAACCGGGCCGCCGATCGATTCGGCCGACAACATGACCTGGGGCTGGTTCTGAATCAGCCGGTGGCACATGACCGCCATGGTCGGGCCATAGGCATGGCAATAGTTCAGTCCATCCTGGTCCATGCAGGGAACCCTCGCGCAGATGTTGCGGATCCAGGTCTTCTCGCCGTCTTTGCGGCGGATACGGTCGGGCCACTCGGACCGCGGGATCAGGTCTTTCTCGGCCATGGCGGCAGCAACATCACACTGGCCAAAGGCCGTTCTTCGCGGCATGGCGGCCAGGTAGCGCGGGCCGCCGAAATCGATCACCTTGCCGTCGCTTGTGTGATCCTTGTAGTTGGAATCGTTGATGAGCAGGTGGGGCATCACTCGCCTCCGTATTCTTTCAGTTTGGCCAGGAGCGCCGACGCACTCGTCGGACACGGGCCTTCGTAGGTGGTGCTTCCGTTGTCGATGATCAACCAGGGCGTCTGCTTGCCCCGGGCCCGGGCAATCGCCGCCTGCCACTCCTTCGGCATGCTGCTCCCGTGGTCCTCGGAAAGATCGAGAAACCGCCACGCGGGCTGGCCATCGTGAACGGTGCAGTGGCTGTCCAGATACGCCCGCACTTTCGGATCGGTGAGCAGGTCGGCCTGGGCAGGATCGGCAGATGCCTGGCTTCCCGCTTCGTAGCTCAATAGCACGCTCAGTTGCGCCGGGCTGGGGGGCGGGACCGGCGGATCCGGGGTCTCCTTGTCCGAGACGGCAAGCAGATGCTCGACGAGCTGGTTCTGGCGGTAATTCCAGTCGACAACGAGCCGATACGAGCCCGGTTGCTGGACGACGAAACTGACCTGGGGACGCATCGTGGCGCCCTCCGTGCCGAAGACGATCGTGCCCTCCACGTCGAGGGGCGTCATGCCCCGGCCCGGCGCCTGCAGATAGACATACATCCGCTGGTCGCCCATGAGCCAGTCGAGCTGGCCGATGAGCGGCTCGGCAAGATCGAGCGGCGGTGTGCCCGTCAGATAAATCGTCACGCGGTCGCCGCATTCGGCTTCGGCGGGCCCCGTGATTCCAATCGCGTCGGCCGATGCCGCTTCCGCAGGGCCGAATCCGCGGACGGTCACGCTGCTGCTCTGACCGAACAGCGAACCGGTGGAGGCTGCAATCGCAAACATGGCTGAAACAGTGATTCGTGTTCTCATGGTTCTTGGTTTCACTCCGTAAAGGTCATCATGGAGTCAACTGTTGGGCCGCAGGACAGGCCTGCATCCTGCTCGGATACGCTGCCGGCGGATCCGCAGACCGTCTGCAAACCTGCCCTGCGGATGTTCCTGATTCCTCAATCGCGAAACGTCGAGGATTGGCCGGCTTCCGGCCGGAGCGGTCGGCAGCCGGCACAGGAGAAAATGCCGCTTCTGCCGCATCGATGTCAGACGGCGCTGAAGATCTCGATGAGCTGGAGGATCAGAGGCATCATCTTCTCGAGGAAGGCGATCAGCGCGCTGAAGAACTCTTCCCAGTCCCGCTCGCCGTCGGCAGCGGCCGTTCTGAACAGCTCGGGGTTCTCGGCCACCATGGCCGCCGCGACCTGGGCGGCCGCGGACTGCGAGTCGTCGCCCACCAGCGAGCCCTCGCGGTGCAGTTTGCGGGCAATACGGAGCGCATTGCCGAAGGTGAGCCCGAGCTTGCGCCGCTCGAGCACTCCCAGTCGACTCTCGAGAGTCTGAGACATGGAATACATCCTTTCAAAAAGGGGTTGAAAACGCCCGCAACATCACGGGCAGGTTGGTTGCTGTGCTGTGCGAATCGTTGGCGACGGGCAGGACGACGGCGTCCCGGATTGCACCCGGCCTTCGACAAAAGAAGAGCCCGCCACCGGAAACAGAACTTCCGGCGACGGGCTCTTTGGATACCGGGGTTGGATCCCCGGCTCGTCTTGATACCCTGGCGGTCCCCAGGCTGTTACAGCCAACCACCGCAACTTACCGGGTGGCCAGAAAATTTTCTACACCGCATTGGAACGCCCCCACATAGAGGCATGGCCGGCAGCGATTTGCCGGGCGCAGGCAGGCACCCCAGGGCTTTGCCGATTCATTTTCTATCGCCGGATGGCCGGGGAGGACTGGACAAATTTTGAACGCCTGTATATATTACAGGGCAGTTGAGCGGGTATTCGCAGAGCCGCAAGTCGGTATCCCAAGAGCCCGTGGCCGGCGTTGCTTCCGGCGGCGGGCTCTTTCTTTCCTGGACCGCGAGCGTCCACAGCCCTGCCGCGGGATCTTCGCCCTTGCCGCAGGGTACTCCCTGCCAGGAGAGGAACACATGCGCCCGACAGCATCGCAGTGGATCCTATGGATCCGGAAACTGCTCAGCGAGGGACACAGCCAGCGCTTCGTGATGCGTTTGACAGGGCTGTCGCTCGGCACCGTCCACCGTGTGGCCCGAGAAGAACCGGCCCGTTGGCCGGTGCCCCGCTGCGAAGATCGCGACAACGTCGAAGAAGGATTTCTGGAGCGTTGCGGTCCCGTGGTCCGGTGCCCCGAGTGCGGAAACCTCGTCGAGATGCCGTGCCTCGTATGCCGGGCACGAGCTGCCCGTGAAAGAACACTGCGGTCGAGAAGGATGCGTCTGGCGGCAGGAAAGAGAACCCCTTCGCAGCCAATACCGGAACCTCTCGAGGCGCCGCCACGTTCGAACCACGTCTGACAGCCGCATCATGCTGTCTCTTGGCAACCATCAGGTTACAGAAACACCAGTACACTTCCAGCCTCTGTCGGCCCCACGACCCATGCGTTACCCAGCCAAACCGTCGCGCAATGATACCTCTTCCTCGGGTTCCCATCCGCATTTTCCTCCCTCAACAGAAGGAATTGTGCGCCACCCTCCTGTCGAGCGATGCCACTTTACGTCGGCACCGCTGGGCGCAAAACGCTCCCTGGTTCCGACTTACCGAAATCCGAGTCGCCCAAGTTTTGCCATCACATCGAAAGGCGGTGCAAAACCCATGTGTTGACCAACCCTGAAGAACCGGGCTCTCAATGGACTTGCAGGATTCCAAGAGATCCGGCCCTGGAGATGGCCCATTCTGGGAATCACGCAACCCGACTTGGCAATCTGAGACCGCCATCTTGACCACCCGGCTTCGGCCCATCCACAATTGGCACAGCCGGTTCTCCGCTTCCGATCAAGCCAAGCCCCCACTGTTCACCCGACAACTGAAGGCCAGAAAAATGGAAACCTTGGTTCTCGTTCCCTGGCTCGTGACGACCCTCGCTGCGGCGGCTGCCGATCCTGCCAACCTGGAGGACTGGACTCCGCAGTCGCCCCGCGACGAAATCCGCCCGGCATTCGCCACCGAACCGCACGGCGGTCCTGACGGCCAGACTGCGCTCGTCATCCGCACCGATGCCCGTGAAGGACTCGACGGCCACTGGCAGAAGTCGTTTCCCGTCACCGGCGGCAAAGACTATCGCTTCCAGGCCTTCTACCGGGCCGAAAACGTTGCCCTGCCGCGCCGCTGCGTCGTGGCAAGACTCCTTTGGCTCAACGCCAACGGCCGACGGCCACACCTCGATGAGCCCATGGTCCAGGGCGTCCTCAATGGCTGGACTCCCCTGGCTGAAGCCGAACATCCGGCAACCCGCGGCACCACCGAGGGCGGCTGGACGGAGGTTTCGGGCGTCTACCGCGCCCCGAGCGATGCCGTCCGCGCCTGCGTCGAACTCCACCTCCAGTGGGCCTCCCATGCCGAAGTCCGCTGGGCCGGTGCATCACTCACCGAGACGGAACCGCCCCTGCCGCGTAGCGTGCGCTTGGCCGCAGTGCACTTCAAACCCAAGGGCAACAAGACCCCCGTGGAGAACTGCCGCGCCTTCGCGCCACTTGTGGCCGAGGCCGCCCGCCAGCATGCCGACCTGGTCGTCCTCGGCGAATGCATCACCATGGTCAACCTCGACAAGAGCGCCGCCGACGTTGCCGAGCCGATTCCCGGCCCCACCACCGACTACTTCGGTACCCTGGCCCGCAAGCACGACCTCTATATCGTATTCAGCATCAACGAGCGCGACCGCCACCTGATCTACAACACGGCCGTGCTGATTGCCCCCGATGGGTCGGTGACGGGCAAGTATCGGAAGGCGGCCCTCCCGCGCGACGAGATCGTCGGCGGCGTTGCCCCAGGCGGCGATTACCCAGTGTTCGATACTCGGTTCGGCCGTGTGGGCATGATGATCTGCTACGATGGCTTCTTCCCGGAGGTGGCTCACGAGCTGGCCAATCGCGGCGCGGAGGTCATTGCTTGGCCTGTGTGGGGCTGTAACCCGCTCCTGGCCGCCGCCCGCGCCTGTGAGAACCAGGTCTTCCTGGTCAGCAGCACCTACGAAGCCGTTGAACGCAACTGGATGCTCTCCGCCATCTGGGGTCACGAGGGCAAACCCCTCGCCAGCGCCACGGAGTGGGGCACAGTGGCTGTGGCCGAAGTCGACCTCAACGCCCGCACCCAGTGGCCCTGCCTCGGGGATTTCAGAGCCCAACTGCCCCGGCATCGTCCTGTGGTCCCCGCCGAGAGCAATCCCTCCAAACGGTGAGGGTCAACAAGCCGAAGATCTCGGGCCGCACCTGGCGGCCGGCAAGATCGGCGGGGAAGCCCGTTGTTTTCAGCATGAACCATCTCAACCATGACAGACATCACCATCTCTGCGGATAACGTTTGAAGGAGAAGACTCGTATGACGACCCGATGCGCTTCGTTCCTCGCACTCTGGTTGGCCCTGGCCTTGACCGCCCGTGCCGAGGATCTCGTGGACGGCAAAATCACCCCTTGGCAGCCGGGCATGCTCGATATCCACCAGATCAGCACGGGCCGTGGCAACGCAGGACTGTATGTCTTGCCCGACGGCACCACTCTCCTGGTCGACGCCGGCGAGCTTCCCACCAAGACCGCCAAACACACTCCCGACCGTCCCGACAATTCCCGCCCGGCCGGCGAGCGGATCGTACGCTACATCCGCCATGCCCTGGCCCATGATCCGCAACCCGCACTCGACTATGCGCTCATGACGCACTTCCACGACGACCACATAGGCGGCCCCTCCGACAAATCACCCCTCTCGAGCTCCGGCACATACAAGCTCACCGGAGTGACGCAGGTCGGCGAAAGCCTCAAGATCGGCAAACTGCTCGACCGCGGCTGGCCTGACTACGACTATCCCCAGCCGCTCGGCGACTCGGCCACGAAGAACTACCTCGCCTTCGTGAAATGGCAGACTGAGCACAATGGCCTGAAAGTCGAGCGTTTTACCCCCGGGCGCAACGACCAGATCGTTCTCCTCCGCGACAGGAAGAAATACCCGCAATTCGAGTTCCGCAACGTGGGCGCCAATGGAGAGGTCTGGACCGGCAAGGGCACGTCGACCGAACGCCATTTTCCCGACCTGGAGACCACCCCCCGTGCCCAGTGGCCGCACGAGAATGTGTGCAGCACCTCGTTCTGCCTGCGCTACGGCAAGTTCGACTACTTCAATGGCGGCGATATCCCGGGCGTGCTGTCCAAAGGCCAGCCGGCATGGTACGACGTCGAGACGCCGATCGCCAGGTCCGTCGGCGCTGTGGACGCAGCCATCCTGAACCACCACGGCTACCTCGACACGCACAACGAGTTCTTCGTCAGGACACTGCGTCCGCGAGTCTGGACGCTGTCGGTCTGGGATCGGTATCACCCCACCCCCGCCGTATGGAGCCGGCTCCGCTCGACGGAACTCTACCCCGGTCCGCGCGACGTCTTTGCCACGGACCTCCATCCCGAGAATGCAGCAGAGATTGCCGGCATCGACCGGCAGGAGGCCAGCCACGCCGGCCACATCGTCCTGCGCGTTGCCCCCGGCGGCGACAGCTTTCGCGTGGTGATTGTCGACGACACCTCCGAAGATTACCGCGTCACGAAACTGTTCGGCCCCTTCCCCTCAGGAGGCCACTGAACCGGCAAACCCGCCCCTTGATTGATATTCACCGTACGGACCGCTACCCTGAGAGTTCATGGCGTTTGCGTTCCCGCTCGATGTCCCTCTGACCGTCGCAAGGAGATACCCATGAAGAACTCCGGCAACCATGACAGCCACGATCATCCCCGCCCGCACAGGACTCCGTGCCACTGCTGCCCGGACCACGGCGGTGGGGAGGAACAAGGTGTCTCCCGAAGGAGTTTTCTTGCCACGGCCGCGGTCGGCGGCACGGTCCTCGGCAGCTTGAGTTGGGCGTCGCTGGCCGCGGCCGGCGAACCGGAACTGCCGATGCCCAAGCCGCGAGTTCCTCTCAAGGTGCTCCCTATCCTCGTCTGGGACCATCCCCAACGCGCGGAACAGCGATCGTGGCGCAACTGGGGCGGCATTCACACCCCCGAGGCCGCGGCCGAAGAGGTCGCTCGTATCAAGAACGAGCTCCAGGAGATCGCCAAGACAGGCGGCTTCCCGGTCGAGTTCGCCGACGTAGCCTCGGTCAACAAGATCGCCGACATGGCCAAGTCGCCCCAGATAGAAGCGGCCGACGCGATCATCGTCTATGGGGCGGGCATCAATATCGACGGCTGCCAGGATTTCGGCAAGGACGTAATCCTCTTCCAGCGACATCGTTCCGGACCGGTCTACCTGCAGTACGAGGTGGTGAGCCCCCGCTTCCTCCGCCAGCATACCGACGTGGCCGCTTTCGCCCACATCCGCGATGAGGACGTGGTCACCGACCGGCCGGACGAGATCGCCTGGCGGCTCCGCGCCCTCTGCGGCTTGAAGAATACGCGGGGTACCCGGGTGCTTTGCATCGGCGGACCCGGCGCCTGGGCGCAGCCCAAGGGCGTGGTCCCCGATCTGGTCAAGAAGATCTGGGGGCTGGACCTCGTGACCGTCACCTACGACGATCTCGGCCGTATGATCGGCGAGGCCCGCAGCGACCAGGCGGCGGTTGCTCTCGCCAAGAACCGGGCCGAAAAATACCTTGGCGGCACGGGCGTCCAACTGGAGACCAAGCGCGAATTCGTCGATAACTGTTTCCTCCTCGATCAGGTCTTTCGCCGGCTGATGGCCGAGGCCGACACCAAGGCCATCACCATCTCCGGCTGCATGAGCACCATCATGCCCAAAGCCGAGACCGCCGCTTGCCTTACCCTCAGCACCTTGAACGACGATGGTTTCCTCGCCTTCTGCGAGTCCGATTTCGTCGTGATCCCATCGGGCCTGTTGCTGGCAAATATCTCGGGTAACCCGGTATTCCTGAACGACCCGACCTACCCGCACGATGGTCTGATCACCCTGGCCCACTGCACGGGACCGCGGAAGATGAACGGCAAGACGCTCGACAACGTGCGGATCGTCACCCATTTCGAGTCCGACTACGGCGCCGCCCCCAAGGTAGAAATGCCCAAGGGGCAGGTGGTCACCAACATCGCGCCCGATTTCAAGTCGGAACGCTGGATGGGACTGATCGGCAAAATCGCCGACGCTCCTTTCCTGCCCATCTGCCGGTGCCAGATCGACGTTGCGTACGACGTTCCCGACTGCGTGGTTGCCCAGCGCATGCCCGGCTTTCACTGGATGACCGGATACGGTGACTACATGAAGGAACTGGGCTACGCCTTGCGGCGCGTCGGGATCATTTGGGACGACCTGAATGCGATCCGCTCGCCCCGGCAAATGGCCTGAGCGGCACGCTGGACACAGCCGCCCGATAGCGCAGCGTTCATCGCACGGTCCGGGCTGATGCCATGCGCCGGCGGACAGACCGGTGCCACGATCCCCCAGTCTCTTGCATCCGGCTGCGCCAAACGCGAAACTGATAGCATGAGTACCCACAACACGATCTCCGCAGAGCCCCCGCCATGAGACCAGCAAGATCAGCCCGCATAATGGCACTTCTTCTGTGGTGCCTCTTCCTCGCTGCAACCGCAGCTCGGGCACAATCCCCCGCTCCCGCTGCCGGCCCCCACCAATTCGACGCCGCCGAGGCCATGTCCGGCGCCGTTGCCACTCCCGACGCCCGAATCGAGCGCGACGCAGCCTCCGTTCGGGTCTTTCTTACGCGGAGTGGTGGACGGCCGGGCGTCGTGTTCCAGCCGCGGTCGGGCAAATGGGACCTGACGGGCATGGCCCACGTGGCGGCACGGGTGAAAAACACAGGGCGCCAGACAATCAGCGTGCACCTGTGCATCGACAACCCCGGCTCCGACCGGACGCAGCGCAACGGCTGCTGCATCGAATCGACCACGCTTGCGGCTAGCGAAGAGAAGGTCGTCAAGGTCCCCCTGGTCGCCCGCCCGCCCAAGGAACTCGAGGAGGCGTTCCGGGGACTGCGAGCCGCGCCGGGCGGTTTCCAGACGCGGAGCGGCCGCGGTATCGATCCGACAAACGTGACGGGAATCTCGGTCTATGTGTACCATCCCGGCGGACCGTGCCAGTACGAGGTCGCGGACCTCGAGGCCGGCGGGGAACCGGCGTTTCCGCTCCCCAAGAATCTGGACAAACTGTTTCCAATGATCGATCGCTTCGGCCAGTACATCCACAAGGACTGGCCCGGCAAGACCGACTCCGAAGACGATCTGGTCCAGCGGCGAACCGAGGAGGAGGCCGACCTGGCCGGCCATCCGGGACCCAAAGGCTGGAACCAGTACGGCGGCTGGCTCGACGGACCGCAACTGGAGGCGACCGGCCGTTTTCGGGTGACCCGGTGGCGCGACAAATGGTGGCTGGTCGATCCCGAAGGGCGGCTGTTCTGGTCGCACGGACTGGTGCGCGTGACCTGGTCAAGCGGCTACACGCCGGTCACCGGCCGTCAGAAGCTGTTTGCCGAGCTTCCCGGGCACGATGGCCCCTTCGGCGCGTTCTACGGCCGCAGCACGTGGGCCATTTCCGGGCTCTACGAGCGGGGCGCGGAAACCTACAACTTCACCGGCGCAAACCTGCTCCGCAAGTATGGCGAAAACTGGCCCGAAACGTTTGCCGGCCTCACCCATCGCCGACTGAGGAGTTGGGGGCTCAACACAATGGCCAACTGCTCGCAGCCGGCTATCTACCTGAAACGCAAAACGCCCTACACGGCCACCGTCTACAGCCTCGATTCGCCCCCGGAAGACACGCCCGGCAGCACGGGCTACGTGGCCACGATCCACGACGACAGCCGCGTGATCGAAGCGACCAGCGGCGGCTGGGGCAAGTTTCCTGACGTATTTGATCCCAGTTTCAAGGCTACGCTGGTCAAGGAAGTCGCCCAGCACACGGGTAGGGCGGTCGGGGACCCCTGGTGCCTGGGCTACTTTCCGGGAAACGAACTGAACTGGGGACGCGATGAAACCACCCTGTCCGCGGCCGTGCTCATGTCGCCCGCCGATCAACCGGCCAAACGGGCCCTGGTCGACGACCTGAAGGCGAAGTACGGCTCGATCGAGAAACTCAACGCCGCCTGGCATACCGAGCATGCGTCGTGGGACGGACTGCTGGATTCAGCAGCGCCGCCAAACGCCGACTACGCCGGTGACGATCTGACCGCCTTCCTCGGCAAGATCGCCGACGCCTATTTCCGCCAGTGTCGGGAGGCGGTCAAGGAGGTCGATCCGGAGGGACTCTATCTGGGCTGCCGGTTTGCCGGCTGGAGCCATCCGGTGGTGTTCCGCACGGCGGCCAAATACAGCGACGTCGTGAGCGTCAATCGCTACTCCGAGACCCTGGCCGACCTCAAGTTGCCTGAAGGGATCGACAGGCCGGTCATGATCGGCGAGTTCCATTTCGGAGCCCTCGACCGAGGCAAGTTCCATGCCACGCTGCGTCCGGTGGCCGATCAGATGGCCCGCGGTGCAGCCTACGAAAAGTATGTCCGCAGTGCCCTGGAGAATCCGCTCGTGGTCGGCACCCACTGGCACCAGTTCGGCGACCAGTCCACCACGGGGCGCGATGACGGCGAGAATTTCCAGAACGGCTTTGTCGACGTCTGCGACACACCCTACACGGAAACGATCGATGCCTGCCGGCGCATCGGCTACGAGATGTACCGCGTCCGGGCCGGAGAGGAGAATTAGTCGAACTGGCGTGGGCTCGACCACCCGCCACCCCGTCGATTGAGCCCTGCCTTGAATGTGAAACCAGGGCAACCGGCGGGCAGCCCGGTTTCTGGGGAAATGATGCACCGAATCGCTGCACGATCAACAGCGGAGGCAATCAGACCTGGAGAAAAGGGGATGACGATCAATAGCGGCCAAGTCGGGCGAAGAGCCTTCTTGCAGGTTGCGGCGGCGGGAGCGATGTGCCTGGCGGCGCCGCTGCCAGCGTTCTCCGGGGAGCCCCAACGCGGCGGCTTTCCCGGGTTGCCGGAGGACGACACGGTGCGGGACCGGCTCTGGATCTGGGGCGGGGCCCCGGGCGCGACGAACGACGAGTGGGGGCACGGCCCGTCTCGCATGACGGCAGCCGAAGCGGCGTTCTACATGGGAATTCCGAACCTGTTCCTCATCCGCCACAAGGGACGCCCGGCACTGGAGGAATACGACCAGTATGCCCTCGCACTCAGTCCGCTCAAACGGGTCGCATGGGCCCTCGTCGAGTCGGGCGGCGAAACCGATCC